>CAVVDD010000005.1:0-152446 GCA_963746915.1 uncultured Bacteroidota bacterium
GTCAGCCGGACCGCCTTGCGGGTAGTTCGCCTGTGGCGAGGCATCGTTGACGCTCGGTATCGTAATGCGCGAGAGCGGACGTGAGCGTCCGCAGCGCGTCCATGCCGTCACCGGCGGCAGGCTGCGCTGTCGACGAGTCATCGCTTCGGGCACCGGCCGTGCCGCCGCCAGCTGCGACTGCAGGTCGCCGATCTCAGCGCGGGTCGGCAATCGCCGGTGCCAGAGCAGGTAGCAGACCTCCTCGAAGGTTGAGAGCGCGCAAGATCGTGAATGTCGTAGCCGCAGTACGCCGAGCACGCCACGCTCGCCGTCGAGGTAAGCAGATCGCCGACGACGTCGCGACGACGTCCGCGAGCCCGGCTTTGCTTTTCTCTGCCACGTTCTCGGTCGCCATTGGTTGATCTTATGTGATCACGCTGGCGTCACTGAGCGGCCTGCGACGCTTCGCGCGAGCTGGCCCCATCGAGGCAGGTCGGGACGGATGCCGCGGCGGGGCTGAAGCCCCGCCCTACGTGCCTAATCGCCGGTGGCGGGCGTCAGTTCCTCCACGGCGTCGTCGCCCGCGTACTGCTGGATGATCGACAGCAGCCCGGTGTAGAGGAACCCGATCTGGAAGAGCACGAGGAACGGCACGGTGCCGTAGATGCCGTTGGCGAGCACGTAGAAGACGGTGGCCGTGAAGTAGAGACCGAGCGCCAGCTCGATGATCGGCTGCACGACGAAGCTCTGGCGGTATTTCTTCCCAACCCACTCGTCGCCGCCGGCTGGATCCGGTATTTCGGCGTGCGGGCGAATTCGCTCTGCTGGTTGAAGACGGCCTCGAACACCGCCTTGGTGTTGTTGATGGTCAGACCGATACCGATCGACATCAGGAACGGCAGGTCCCTTGGAGCACGGGTGATCCAGTCGTGGTGCAGCTCACGCTGGCACACCATGTAGAAATTGGCCACCGACGCCGTGGCCGCGAAGAACAGCGGCACGTCGATCAGCAGCATCTCGTACCAGCCCATGTTGTAGCGGATGACCATCGACGGCGCCATCAGCACCGACAGCACGCACATCAGCGGGTAGTTGAAGTTGGCGGTGAGGTGGAAGAACGCCTCGGTTTAATGTTACTTTTACCTGTAGTAGGTTCAGTTATGCGGCTTAAAATTTTTAGTAATGTACTTTTGCCGGCACCGTTGCGGCCGATGATCCCAAGGTTTCTCCCTGCTTTACTTCAAAACTGATATCTTTTAATGCCCAGAAGTCTTCCACTTCATCACCTTCCACCACCATCTGCCCCGACAACATCTTTTTCGTTTTGGAAAAAACAGTTTTAAGGTTGTCACCTATTTGATCACGGAAAGTTTTATAACCTCCTTTTCCCTGGTGCCCGATAATATATTTTTTTCCGAGTCCTTCTACTTTGATTACTGTTTCAGACATTAGTATCTAAATTTTTCTTGCCGGGTTACCTGCATAGGTTCCGGCTTCAATAATATTTTTTGTAACTACAGCACCTGCCCCTATCACAACATTATCACATATTTCTATCGGTAAAATTGTTGCATTTGAGCCAATCGAAACATTATCGCCAATAATCGTTTTTTTCCATTTAGATCCGATCACCATTTGCAGGGCCTTTCTTCATTGTATCATTTATGAACATCACTCCATGTCCTATAAAACAATTATTTCCTATGGTTACCAGTTCACAAATAAAGCTATGTGACTGGATCTTGCAGTTGCTTCCAATCTTCAACTCCTTTTTGTATCTCGACAAATGGACCGATAAAACTATTGTCGCCAATCTTACATTCATAGAGATTCACGGGTTCCACTACAGTTACATTTTCTCCAAACTGTACATCTTTTATCTCAATATGTTTGATAATTGGTTTACCCATTTCTATGAATTCTCAGCTGCTGCATAAATCTTTTCAATGATCTGCACCGTTTTTAATCCATCGTTGCTGTTCGCAGCCATAGCCGCATTATTCTGAATTACATCAACAAGGTTTTGATATACTTTATCATGATTACTCATTGAACCCTGGTAAAATCCATATTCATTTGCTTTATTACCTGCTGGCAAATCATGAATTACATAGATTCTGTATTTGCTGATATTCCAATTCATTTAAGTATTGTCCGCCGATCTTCACAGTTCCTTTTTCTCCAAAAATCGTTAGTGATCCTTCCATATTTTTTTGATAACTATTCACGGTATAATTAATAGTTCCAATTACTCCATTTTCAAATTCAAGAATTACAACACCTGTATCTTCAAATTCAATAATATTTTTATGTGCAAAATTCTTTTTAAAAGCTTTTACTTGTTTTACATCGCCGATCATCCAATACAGAAGATCAATAAAATGACTGAATTGGGTAAATAGTGTTCCGCCATCCAGTGCCATGGTTCCCTTCCATGAATTCTCATAATACTTTGCATCACGATTCCAAAAACAATTCAATTGAATACTATAGATATTCCCGAGTTTTTTTTCATCAAGCAATTTTTTTACTGCAACAACCGGCGGATTAAACCGGTTTTGTTTTACAACAAAAAGATGTTTTCCTGCCTTCTCCGCTTCTTGTATCATCACCAGGCAATCGGAAGAATTGATTGCCATTGGTTTTTCACATAATACATGACAGCCTGCCTGTAATGAAATTATCGAATGAGCAGCATGCAAGCCATTTGGTGTACATATAACAGCAACATCAATTCCTTTTTTATTGGCAAACAATTCTTCAATAGAAGAAAATACCTCAGCATTATATTTTTTTCCTAATTCTTCTGCTTTGGATCTGATGATATCACAAACAGCCACCAGTTTTCCAAAAACTTGTATTTGTTCAGCATGACGCTTTGCAATATTTCCGCAACCGATAATGGCAAATTGAAGGCTAAGTTGACATTTAATCAAGGTGAGAGGAACAGTTCGTTAACCTCAATCTCAGCCTAGCTTATATCAAATCGGCAAAACTTTTTTCCATTTTCCTGAAAGTGCGGATACCAATAAGTAAAAAAATAATTATTACTGCAAGAGAAAGGAACATGCCTGTCCAATAGATCGGTGTTTTATCTCCAAAAAAACACCAGCGAAAACCATCGATCACTCCAGCCATCGGATTCAGATAATAAAGCAGCCTGAATTTTTCAGGAATTATTTTGAGCAGCTTTATCAGAAGGAAAACCAACCGGTGATAAATACAAACCGATCTGAACAAGGAACGGAACTACATGTTTGAAGTCACGATATTTTACATTTAAGTGCAGTAAGCCATAATCCAACACCAAAACTTGCAAAAAATGCCATTATAATAAACAAAGGAAGAAAAACAAGATTGATAGAAGGAACCGTTCCGATACCATATCAGCAAGAAAAACATTAACCCAAGAGAAATAAAAAAATCAACAAGACTTGTGATAACGGATGCCGCAGGTATGATCATTCTTGGAAAATAAACTTTGGAGATCAGTCTTTCATTCCCTATTAAACTATTGCTTGCTTCAGTTAATCCTGCCGCAAAAAATTGCCAGGGCAAAAGGCCGGCAAATACCAAAACAGCATATTCAACTCCAGGTGGTGCATGTGAATTTTGCAATTTGTCCAAACACAAACGTAAATATCATCATCGTTAGCAATGGACGAAGTACACTCCACACAACTCCAATGACCGTTTGCTTATAACGAACTTTAAGATCACGCCAGCTTAGTATGTAAAACAATTCACGGTAGCGCCAAAGATCTTTCCAATAGTTTCGTTCTGCACGTCCAGGTTCTATAAAAACTTCAAATGCCATTCAAATAGTAAAAGTTAGTTATTAATATTAGCAATAAATTTTTCTTTGTACACCTTTCTAATTCCGTCTTTTAATTCAATTGATGCATTTCCATCCGAAAGATGAAAGTTTTGATAACATCCATTAATTTTCTCGGCGTACCATCAGGCTTTGATGCATCAAAAACAATTTTGCCTTTATAAGCCTAGTTATTTCTTTGATCATTTCAGCCAGTTCTTTAATACTAAGATCTTCTCCAACTCCAATGTTTATAAAACCTGCTTCACTATATTCTTTCATCAGGAAAACACATGCATCAGCCATATCATCTGCATGTAAGAAATTCACGGCGCGGTGTTCCGCTTCCCCAAACAATTACTTCAGGTTGGTTATTGATCTTTGCTTCATGAAATTTTCTGATCAGCGCCGGCAAAACATGTGAATTATTCAGGTCATAGTTATCATTAGGTCCATAAAGATTAGTAGGCATTACTGAAATAAAATTGCAGCCATATTGACTGCGATAAGCATCACACATTTTTATGCCTGCAATTTTTGCAATGGCATAAGGTTCATTTGTATGTTCCAATAATCCTGTAAGCAAGTATTCTTCTTTCAAAGGTTGAGGTGCACAGTTTTGGATAAATACATGACGAACCGAGAAATAATAATTTTTTTACACCTTGCCTGTAAGAATTCTCGATAACATTGGATTGGATCATTAGGTTATCATACAAAAATTCTGCACGATAAGTGTTGTTGGCAAGAATACCTCCCACTTTTGCGGCAGCAAGAAAAACATAGGCTGGTTTTTCCTTTGCAAAAAAATCAGCAACTGCTTGCTGGTTTCTTAGATCAAGCTCATCTGAAGTTCTGAAAACAAAATTTTCATACCCTTCTTTTTTTAATCGCCTGTGAATAGCGCTGCCAACCATGCCGCGATGGCCGGCAATATATATTTTGCTATCTTTTTCCATGGGCCTCTCCTCCCGGCCTCCTCCCCAAAAGGGAGGAGGCCGGGCAATTGTAATTCTATTTATCTATTAAATGAACCACTGAAATTTTGTTCGCTGATTGTGCTATTATGCCAAAACATAAGTCGTCATTCATTCATGCTGTGGCAAAACATGAAATCCTGCTTCCAATAAAATTTTATGCTTTCGGAATAGTTCAAGATCATAAGCCACCATTTCTTTTACCATCTCCTGTAAAGTATATTTTGGTTGCCATCCAAGTTTTTCTTTTGCCTTTGTAGCGTCGCCAATTAGCAAGTCAACTTCAGTAGGACGGAAATAATTTGGATCTACTGCAACAACTTCCTGTCCTGGTTTAAAATTGAAATTTATCATCACATGTTCTAATAAAGCCTTTTTCATCTTTTCCTTTTCCTTTAAATTCAAGTTCTACACCAAGCTCTTTAAATGTCATACGAATAAAATCACGAACTTTTGTTGTAATACCAGTTGCAATAACAAAATCTTCCGGTTCATCCTGCTGCAACATCAACCACATTGCTTCCACATAATCTTTTGCATGACCCCAGTCACGGCTTGCATCAAGATTACCAACATATAATTTATTCATCATTCCTAAAGCGATCTGTGCAGCAGCTCTTGTAATTTTTCTTGTTACAAAAGTTTCTCCACGCAAAGGGCTTTCATGATTAAATAAAATTCCGTTGCAGGCAAACATGTTATATGCTTCACGGTAATTTACGGTCATCCAGTAGGCATATAAGTTTTGCAACACCATAAGGTGAACGTGGATAAAAAGGAGTTTTTTCTGATTGTGGAATTTCCTGTACTAATCCATACAATTCAGAAGTAGATGCCTGGTAGATCTTTGTTTTCTTTGTAAGTCCAAGTAAACGTACTGGCTTCCAAAATTCTAAGTGTACCAATGCCATCAGCATTGGCAGTATACTCAGGCGTATCAAAACTTACTTTCACATGACTCATTGCACCCAGATTATAAATTTCATCCGGTTGTGCTTCCTGTATTATTCGAATAAGATTTGTGCTATCAGTAAGATCACCATAATGCAAAATGAAATTGCGGCTTGATACATGCGGATCCTGGTAAAGATGATCGATACGATCAGTATTAAAAAGAGATGCTCTTCTTTTTATACCATGAACAATATACCCTTTCTTCAACAGAAATGCCGAAAGATAGGCTCCATCCTGTCCGGTTACACCGGTGATCAATGCAGTTTTACTCATAAATATTTATGCTGGTTGCTCTTTTTTTTTCTCGCCTCAATTATTGTTTTCAGTCCTTCTTCCAATGAAGTAAAAGGTCGATTCAATAAGATATTTGCATTTTTTTGATATCAGGTTGTCGCCGTGTCATATCTCCCTCTGCTAATGGCGGCAAGATGAACAATTTCAGATCTTGATTGAGTGATCTTTTTAATTGCTCTTGCCAATTCCAAAACTGATATTTCGTGATCATTTCCAATATTTACTACATCATCAATATACTTTTGTTTGTCAACAGGCAATTTACAGTAGCTTCCAAGATGATCATCTATATAGCAAAAAGTTCTTGTTTGCTGACCATCACCATAAATTGTTATCGGCTTATTTTCCAATGCAGCATTCAATAAATCTTGATACAACGAAATCGGGACTTTGTTTTGGGCCATATGTATTAAAAAAACGGAAAATGGTATATTCAAACCGATATTCCTGGTAATAGGAACGCAAAAAGATTCTCCTGCATTTTTTACTACAGCATAAGGAAGTCTTGAATTAAGCGGTGTGTTATGTTCATGTTGCGGCAAGATGTAACAGGTTCGCCATACACTTCAGATGATGAAGCATAAAAAACTCTTTTAACTCCTGTGTTTTTACATAGTGTAAGATACATTTCTTATTCCCTGTAGGTCATGCAGCACCAATACCGGATTATCCAGTGTACGTTTTACGCCAACTACTGCCGCGTAATGAAATACATAATCAAATCCAAAAGTTTGAAAAATTGATGCAATATCATTAAAATCATTTGCATCTGCTTTAATAAAACGAAACCGATCTGAAACTGGCAGGTTTTGTGCCTACCAGTTAGATAATTATCAACTACTACTACTTCTGCGTCCGTTTTATTCAACAAATACTCGCTAATGAACTGCCAATAAATCCTGCTCCACCTGTTACTAGGATCTTTGTGTTACTGCTAATCATGATTATTTTATTATTTTTTTAACAAATCCAAGCAAATACTCTCCGTATCCACTTTTTTCCAGAGGCTTCAGATATTCCAGTTAATTTGTTCTTTGTTATAAATCCCATGCGGTAAGCTACTTCTTCAATGCATCCAATTTTATTTCCCTGTCTTTTTTCAATCACTCTTACAAATTCACTTGCATCACTGAGTGAATCAAAAGTACCTGTATCAAGCCAGGCAGTACCACGATCCATGATCGCTACTTTCAATTTATTTTTTTCCAGGTAAATTTTATTTACATCAGTGATTTCATATTCTCCTCTTGCAGATGGTTTTAAATTTTTTGCAATATTAACTACTGAGTTGTCATAAAAATATAAACCCGGCACTGCATAGTTTGATTTTGGTTGTTTTGGTTTTTCTTCAATGGAAATTGCCATATTATTTTCATCAAACTCAACTACGCCATACCGTTCCGGATCAGAAACATGATACGCAAATACACAACCTCCTTCAATATTTGTTAAGGAAGATAACAGGGCTGAAAAACCAGCACTGTAAAAAATATTGTCACCTAATATTAATGCCACTTTATCATTACCAATAAATGATTCACCGATCACAAAAGCCTGTGCCAGTCCATTTGGCACTTCCTGTATTGCATATTGAAAATTGCAACCAACCTGGCTGCCATCACCTAATAATCTTTTGAATTGTGCATTATCCTCTGGTGTTGTGATGATAAGAATATCTTTTATACCCGCCAGCATTAAAACTGAAAGCGGATAATAGATCATCGGCTTATCATAAACCGGCATCAGCTGTTTTGAAATAGCTTTTGTAATTGGATATAGTCGTGTGCCTGAACCGCCGGCAAGAATAATTCCTTTCATAAACCCTAATCCCTAAAGGGGCTTTTAGATTATAATAAAATTTTAATCTCTCTTGTGATATTGCAAATCGTAATACTTCTGGTATTCTCCGGAAGTAACATTATTTAAGCCACTCCTGTATTTTGCAAATACCAATCTATCGTTTCACTTAATCCTTGCTCAAAAGTAACAGATGGTTTCCAACCAAGCTCTTTGCTAAGTTTGGTTGCATCAATTGCATAACGTTTGTCATGACCGGGACGGTCTTTAACATAAGTGATCAGCACGTCACTTGTACCCGGCGCATTCCCCAATTTTTCATCCATCATTTTGCAAAGCAGCTTCACTAATTCAATATTCTGCCATTCATTAAAGCCACCAATATTATAGGTATCGGAAATTTTTCCTTTATGAAAAATAACATCAATTGCTCTTGCATGATCTTTTACATAGAGCCAGTCACGGGTATATTTGCCATCTCCATAAACTGGTAATGGTTTTTTTTGAATGATATTATTTATAAAAAGCGGGATCAGCTTTTCAGGGAAATGATAAGGGCCATAATTATTTGAGCAATTTGAAATAATAACTGGTAAATGAAAAGTTTCACCATAAGCTCTTACAAAATGATCGGACGATGCTTTCGATGCAGAATAAGGTGAATTAGGCGCATAAGCCGTTGTCTCCGTAAAAAAACCTTCTTCACCAAGACTACCAAATACTTCATCAGTTGAAATATGATAAAATAATTTTCCTGAAAGATCTTTCCAATATTTTTTAGCAGTGTTTAATAAATTGACCGTGCCAATAATATTGGTGTAAACAAAATCAAGCGGCGAAAGAATTGAACGGTCTACATGCGATTCGGCTGCTAAATGAATAACGCCATCAATTTTATATTCACCAAATATCCTTTCCAGGTCGTTTACTTCTAAAATATTTGCTTTTTCAAAAACATAATTCGGCTTGTCTTCCACATCACGCAGGTTCTCAAGATTGCCTGCATAGGTCAATGCATCAAGATTAATGATACGATAGGATGGATACTTATTTAAAAATAACCGGACGACGTGATTGCCGATAAAGCCGGCACCGCCTGTAATTAAAATATTTCTTTCAAAATTCATGCTGCGAAAATGAGTGAATTTTTTTTATACCAATCAAAAGTTTTTCTTAATCCTTCAGCCGGTGATGTGGCCGGATCATATCCCAATAATCTTTTTGCTTTTGAAACATCTGCAAGACTGTGCTTTATATCGCCATTCCTTTCGGGACCATGAACAGGTTTTATATTCTTGCCGGAAATTTCTCTTAATATATCAAACAGTTCATTTAAGGTCGTTTGTTCTCCTTTTGCAATATTATATACCTGGTTTAGTGCATGGGGATCATCAGTGAACATTGCTAAAAGATTTGCCTGCACGACATCTTCTACAAATGTAAAGTCACGGCTGCTATCACCTGCACCATTTATTATGGGTGATTTTTCGTCAAGCAATGCTTTAATAAATAAAGGTATCACTGCTGCATAAGGACCTGCGGGATTTTGTTGCGGGCCATACACATTAAAATATCGAAGACCTACAAACTCCATATCATATAACTCTGCAAACACTTTTGCATAAAGTTCATTTACCAGTTTGGTAACACCATAAGGTGAAATAGGAGAACCGATCTTATCTTCTACTTTTGGAAGACCGGGATGATCACCATATGTAGATGATGAGGCAGCATACACAACTCTTTTTATTTTATTTTCCCGTGCTGCATTAAAAATGTTTAATGTTCCTGTTGCATTTACTTCATGTGTGGTAATAGGATCTTTAACCGAACGTGGCACCGAACCAAGTGCTGCCTGGTGTGAAACGACATCAATCCCTTCGGTAGCTCCGAGACAAATTGCATAGTTCCTGATATCACCTTCTATAAATTCAAACTTATCATGATCTTTAAACGTTGATATATTGGCAAATCTTCCTGTTTCAAGATTGTCAAGTACTTTAACCGCAGTAATACGGTCATCATTCATTAATCTAAGTACAAGGTTTGAACCTATAAATCCTGCACCGCCTGTAACCAATATCTTCATTATCCCCGCTGACTTTTAGATTATTTTCTTTTGAATAAATTTTTCAATCGGCTTAGGGCAAAAATCCTCTTAGGTGTGTCCTGCCCCTCTTCAGTTTCATAATAACCTCCTCCATAACCATAACCATAGCCATATCTGCCATAACCATAGTAGCCATATCCCGGTTTTAATTTAACATCGTTGATAATAATGGAGATTTTCGGCAACCTGTTATCATGATAAAATTCATCGATCAATGAAATTTGTTTTTTATAGGTATACCCTTGCCGAACTATATAAAGCGTAGTATCAGCAAATTTTCCCAGTGTCATTGCATCACTTACCATACCTACCGGTGCAGTATCAATAAGTATCACATCAAAATTTTCTTTTAACCATTTAAACATTTCTTCAACTCTTGAATCAAGTAAAAGCTCTGCGGGGTTTGGAGGAACTGGTCCGCAACTTATTCCATAAAGGTTTTCATAACCGGGAATCTTTACCGGCAGATCCGCCATTTCTGCTTTACCCACAAGAAAATTGGTGATGCCTTGCTTACTGTTCAATTTCATACCGGAAAAAAGTTTTGGCTTTCGAATATCAAATTCAAGCATCACCGTTTTCTTTCCTGCCAATGCCATCACACCTCCCAGGTTTGTTGTAATAAATGATTTTCCTTCTGCACTAAAGGAAGAGGTGACCATGATCACGGGCTTCTCTACTTTATTTAAGACATATTGAAGATTGGAACGTATGATCCTGAATTGCTCAGAAACCATTGATCGGTTTGTTTTACTTACGATCATTGAGGTACTGCTGTATGAATGACCAACTTCACCAAGAACAGAAGCATCCGTTAATTTCTCAATATCATAGCGGGTATTTACTTTATCATTAATAATTTCCTGGAAGAATATATACATGGCAGGCAAGCCGAGGCCAAGAATGATCGCTAATAATTGTATGGCTCTTTTGTTAGGTTTTATTGGTGTATTGGTAGGATATGCAACTGACAACACTTTGGAGTTAGATACTGTGGCTGCTTGCTGCATTGCTGTTTCTTCACGCTGTTCCTGCAAAAATTTATAAAGAGCAAGTTTACTGTCCCTTTCTCTTTCCATTTCCACCAATCGCTGGATCTTTGCCGGCATTTCTTTTTGTTTATATATAGCAGCGGTTCCTCTTTTATAAAAATCATCGATGGATGAGTTATAAGCTATCTTCACATTTTTAAGCGATTCCAAAATATTTTTCCGCAGCTTTTCCAACTCTGCATTTTTGGCCTGTATCTGCGGATTTTCTTCCGGTATCTTTTGCTCAAGTCATCCTTTTTCTCTCAAGTTGCATTTGGTTATATGCCACTCACCATTGCACTCAATGCCTGATCAGAAACACTAAGTGATGAAGGCGTTTTTTCAAAATTATTCATCGAATCCTTAAGATATGCTGTCATTATATCGATGATCACCAACTGTTGTTTTTGGTTTTGAATTTGCTCATCCGATCGGGTTTGTATTTCAAAAAAAGAAGCTAATTGCGCTTCATATCCTGACAAGTTATTTTCATTTATATATACTATTCTTTTTGCTTCTATGCTATCAAGATCGCGGTCAATTCTGATGAGCTGGCCAATGATATATTCAAGACGTTGCTTAATTGTAGCATTCTTATCATCAATACTTGCATCTTTATACCGCACCATCAGGTTATTTACAATATCAGCAGCCAATGCTGAATTTGTATAATCTATCTGAATATTATAAATACTTGAACCAGCAATTTTTGGCGCTACCCGTCACCATCGGTGCATACATAGAGGCTTGTTCCTGTGTAGACCTCCACTCAACATTAAATTCTTTGCCTTTTACACCATTATATACCCTGGTAAGCGAAAAGAGTCCATAAGAATTTCCAAAAACGTCGCCGAACTTGAACCTCTCTGATTCTTTATTTACTTTAAACTCATTTTCAGTTGGAAATGTAAAATTCATTTTGAACGAACTAAAAGAATCGGTCAGCTTAATAATATTTAACCTGAAAGGACAATCAGTATATATATTAAGTGTTTTGATCTTACCAACTGCAAAATAACTTGTCTGCAATTGTACCGAATCAACCACTCGTTCCATCAAAGCCTGCGATTTCAGGATCTCAATTTCTGATTGTACATCACTTACATTTTTTGCATTAAAAATGTTATCGAATTTTCCACCACTACTTTGACTCTCCTGCTTGAAAATTAGCGTACCAGTAACCCTATAAATTGGGGTGGTATAACGCAGGTATAAATAAGCGCCAAGAAGGCAAAGCGCAACAGATACCAGGAATACCGGGAGAAACCTGACGTACTTAAAGAAAAGATCTTTTATGGAAAGATTACCGAGATCTTTGTTAACAGGTTGATGACCCTCCATTAATTAATGTTGTTTGTTTTAATTGGCTGAGAATATACCATACAATAATATCAGCATGTTGATAACGCTGAAAGCCAGACCCAGACGTTGATTAAATACCTGTTCGCCTAATCTTGCCCCGTATTTATTAGGATTCACAAGCACCACATCATTTTGCCGGAGAAAATAATATGGAGATTCAAAAACTTTTTTGGATGAAAGATCAATGGTGCCATGTTCAATAGTTGAATCCGTTGGCCGAAGAATTACAACTTCCTCCTTCTTACCATAATCAGTTATATCCCCGGCTAGACCTATCGCTTCCAATATTGTTATTTTTTCGGTGGGTATAGTTATAGGTCCGGGTCTCGATACTTGACCAAGCATTGTAATTTTATAATTAAGCAGGTGAACAAGCACCGAAGGATTTTGCAATGGCCCGGTGAGTTTTTTTCTAATTTCTTCAGAAAGCTGAGCTTTTGTTAGCCCATCTGCTTTTATTTTTCCAATCCTTGGATATTGTATGTTACCATCCAAATCTACCAGGAACCCTTGTGTGGAAGCATCACTCAGTTCCCGTATTAGCAAGATTATACATTGCATCAGTTGCTCCTCCGTCAATTGCATCGCTATAAACAACAATTGACAACTGATCACCTTTTTGAATCAATGGCTCTGAATATTTCACCTGCACTTTCCCGGATGTATCTGTAAAATCTTCAACATAGCCGCGTGGTTTCTGTGATCTACAGGAGGAAAATAAAATAACCACAAAAATGGAGAAAAGAAGGAAAGAAAGGATTTTCATGAAGGCAATATTGGTTTTTAGTGGATTTCCGTTTTCAAATATAACGTTTGTTTTATTTTATTTTTACCGAAGCCAGCTTTGTTTTTTCAACAGTTGCTACCAGCATATAGCCAAGACTATCGATCGCTACTGTTGCTTTTTTATGTTTTACTTCCAACACCTGTCCTTCCTGGTCCATTAAAGGTCCGGTTGTTATTTTCACCCGCTGATTCACTTTTACCTCAATTGGTTTTACCTCTACATTTTCATATTCATCCAAAAATCTCTTGATGGCATTGATCTCTTTTTCTTTTATCACCGCAGGTTTTCCCTGCCAGTATACAAAGTTGATAACTCCCGGTGTCATTCTTACTTCTGTTCGATCCTCATCATTCACTTTCACAAAAACATAAGATTTGAACAGGGGCTCTTCCACCACCTTCACACGGTCACTCCATTTTCTTCTTACTTTATTAAGTGGGCAATATCTTTCCACTCCTTTTTCTGCTAACAGCTGGTTTACTTTTTTTTCCCACCGTGGCCGGGTGTATACGGCTAACCATTTCCTTAAACCCACAAGAACTTTTTTTTGACAGCTTCGCCATCTCAGTCACATTGATAGTTTTCATATGACTGGTTTTCAGGGATGACTTTTGAATCGAAACGGGCAGTTACGATTCGGTTGCAAATATAGGGTGAAATGTGACTGAGGATAAAGCAAACCGGTCAGATTCTGAATGATTTGTTCCCACGAGTTAATAACTATAATTCGGTTATTCAACCCCAAAATTGTAGTTTAAAGCCTTACCGGTTTTAAATTACCTTTAGCGAAAAACCGATTGCTTTGAACCAACGTTTTTATTCCCTTGATGTATTTCGTGGCGCAACTGTGTGCCTGATGATATTAGTAAATAATCCCGGCACCTGGGATCATATTTACAGCCCGCTTGAACATGCTCCCTGGCATGGATTAACACCAACCGATCTCGTTTTCCCATTTTTCTTATTTGCAGTGGGCAATGCTCTTGCATTTATAATGCCAAAGCTGGAAACAGGTGGTGATGGTATGTTTTGGAAAAAAGTTTTAAAAAGAAGTTTCTTGATATTTGGCATTGGTCTTTTTCTCACCTGGTGGCCTTTTGTAAAATGGGCTGATGGCGTTTTGGTTTTTAAACCCTGGGCATATATTGATGATAAGGGAAATCCACAAGGTGTAAGAATATTAGGTGTGCTTGCACGAATTGCACTTTGCTATTTTTTTGCTTCTATCATTATATACTATATGAAAACAAGAGCTGCATTTTTTGCAGGATTGATTTTACTGCTTTTATACTGGATGCTTTGCTTTCTCCTAGGTGAACAAGGCGATCCGTATAGCATGACGGGTTGGTTTGGAAATAATGTTGATAGGTCGGTACTTGGACTAGCGCATATATATAAAGGCGAAGGAATTCCCTTTGATCCCGAAGGAATAATGAGTACGATGTCAGCAATTGTGAATGTAATATTCGGCTACCTTGTTGGTGACTATATTCAAAAGAAAGGAAAGAATTTTGAAATGCTGAGCGGATTATTTGTTGCAGGTGTTGCCCTGCTTGTTACAGGCTTTTGCTGGGATATGATTTTCCCCATAAATAAAAAAATATGGACAAGTTCTTACACTGTTTATACCTCAGGCCTTGCTATCATCACTATTGCCACCATGATCTATTTGATAGAATTTAAAAATGCAAAAGGTTGGCTGAGTAAATTTTTTGATGTGTTTGGAAAAAATGCATTGTTTGTTTTTGCACTCAGTGCTTTTTTACCAAGGACTCTCGGATTGATAAAACTTGGTGATGGTGTAAATCCGTGGAACTGGCTCTACAAAAAAGTTCTCATTCATATTCCCGGTGCAGCAGAGAATGGTTCGCTTGCTTATGCAATTTGTGTTATTACTTTCATGTGGTTAATTTGCTGGTTTATGGATAAGAAGAAAATTTATATAAAAGTGTAGACCCGCGATTTTCATGATTAAAAGAATTTTGAGGAAATAAAAAGTCTTCGTCAACCGAAGACTTTTATTATAAGTGACTATTCATTCTCCCATTAATCCATCAGAATTCCCAAAATCCCGGTTCTTCTTTTTCCAGCTCTTATGTTTTGCTCCATCCATCTTTACAATTTTTGGAGTGAACTTACCGACGACATCAACCAACGATTTTTGAGATTGCATTACAACTTCAATGTCTTTATAAGCAAAAGGTGATTCATCCAATCCACCACCCAGTAATTTTACACTATGCTTTTCCAATTCTTCTTTGAACTGTTTATCGGTTACCGATTCCATTGCTCTTGTACGGCTCATCTTTCTTCCTGCACCATGTGATGCAGAATTAACAGATGCCGTTTCACCTTTACCTTTTACAATAAAACCCGGAGCAGTCATTGAACCCGGAATAATTCCCAATACATCTTTGCCAGCCGGTGTTGCACCCTTTCTATGAACGATCAGATCTTTTCCTTCCCATTTTTCTTTCCATGCAAAGTTGTGATGATTCTCTACCATCTTCATTGGTTTTCTTCCCAATTGCTTTGCGATCTTTTCATGAATTACATGATGACAGGCAGATGCATAATCGCCAGCTAAGTTCATAGCATTCCAGTATTCAACCCCTTCCTCTTCATCCAAACTTAACCAAGCCAGATTTTTTGCTTCACCAGGCAAACGTCTTTTACTGATAGCGATCTTTGTATAGTGATTAGCAATGTTTGCTCCTAATGCTCTTGAGCCGGAGTGTGATAACAAACCAACATAATTTCCCGATTCAACACCCAACACATTATCTTTCTCATTGATCTCAACAGTTCCAAATTCTACAAAGTGATTACCTGAACCTGAAGAACCTAATTGTTTCCATGCTCTTCCATGCAAATTCTTTCAGCAATGGTATTTGATAAAACAATTCATTCTCCATCACTTCATGATCTTCTGCCTGGTCAAACTGTTGTCCGCTTCCGAATAATGTTGCTTCCAGTAATTCTCTTGTAAAATAATTTTCCTTTTGGATCAGTTCTTTTGGATCGATATCAAAAACACTCAAACACATTCTGCAACCAATATCAACACCTACTCCATAAGGAATAACTGCATTCTCAGTTGCCAATACTCCACCTATTGGCAAACCATAACCGCTATGTGCATCGGGCATTAATGCTCCGGCAACACTGATCGGTAATTTAGCCGCCTGGTACATTTGATGCATGGCTCCTTCTTCAATATGTTCTTGTCCGAATACATTGAACTGAATTCCACTTTGATTTAATGAAACGGCCTCTCCCAATCCCGCCTGAGGCGGGACTTTTGGAAGCAACTGCTTTGCGATCTGTCCTAACGTTTCATCGAGCAACATAATCGTGTGGTGATTGCAAAACTTCTTTCAATATCTCAAATGCTTTTTCTTTTGAATGATGTTTGAAATTCTTTTCCATCACATTCATCGCAACGCTGATCACCGGTCCTTCCGGATAGCCTATTGCTCTAATTTCTTTTCCTTGTATTTTTAATTTACTCATAAATTCAATTTTAAAATTAGTTTAATTCTTGTCGAATAGAATTACCGAACCCTTCGCTTCGCTTTGGGGCAGGCGACTGCAACAATTGTCGAATAGAATTGTTGCAGTACAAGAGTGCGACCCTTCTCTTCGCTCTGGGTAAACTGCGACGCAATTGTTGAATAGCGAAAAGTAACCTGAACGGAGCGTCGCAACGGATGCTTAATAGTAGCAATCTTGTTTGGTTCATAATCCTCCTGGTTTCGGTTTAAATTGATCAATGAGATTCGAACTCATATCTCCATCCCGGTGCTTTACCAATTAAGCGACAACCAATTTTTTATATCGGGGTTGACTCCGGGATTCGAACCCTGTTCCTCCGTTGCACAGACGGACGCTTTACCGATAAGCTAGAGCCAACATTAATCATGACACCGGATTCAGCATCGAACTGAAAATACCAGACTCAAATTCTGGCGTGTTACCAATTACACCATCCGGCAATCAGCGGTTCGTATGAGAATCGAACTCATAGCAACAGATCGACAATCTGTGATGTTAGCCGTTACACCAACGAACCGTTTGTAGCCCGTACGAGATTCGAACTCGTATCATCACAATGAAAATGTGAAGTCCTCAACCCTTAGACGAACGGGCCAACCTTGTATGGGAGATCCCGCCTGAGGCGGGACAACCTTCCCGCCCAAGGCGGGAGATCCGACCAATCGGAATACTCCCATATATTTCCTCATAATCCTATTTAATCAAATCAATCGTGGTTCTATAAAGCGTCCCCGTTGCATCTCACGGGGAACGCTTATTCCTCCTTCTGCATCTAATGGCTTCAATTCATGTTATTGCTTCTTGCGAAACCGATCACTTTATTTACATCGCCTGTTACATGGAATACAGACAATTCTTTTATCATTGTTTGCCCCCAACTGTATTGATCTTTTGTATGCAATACCTGGCAATAATTATTTCCCAATTCGATCAGCCTTTTATTCTTCAATACAAACAATGTGTTGTTAAAAAAGAAATCTCTTTTATCGTGATCAAAATAATTGTGCTGATAGATGCCGGTTACCTGGTTACGATAAGTGCTTTGAATAAAATCAAATGCTTTACCTGCTTCCAGTTCACCAATAAAGCTGATACATGGCACTTTATTAAATTGAACAGTGTAAAAAACCTTTGGGTCAACATAGTGGCCTAAAAACAAAGTATTCACCTGTGATACTTTTGTTTTGAAAAAATTGAAAAACATAATTCCTGTTTTATTGATCATTAAATAAAAAAACCCGGTCGTTGTGCGACCGGGTTCTACTCATTCATCGTAAAGATGTTTATGTATAGATACAATCCGGTCGTATATGAATATCATCACAATCATTACCCTTGGGCACAATACTTCCCTGCTCCATCGCATACCAATGGCAACTGAGTGATAATATTTCATCCATCATTCTAAATCGTTTATGTCGTAATTGCGTCAGCATTATTATTTTATTAACCAGTTAGATTCACTAAGTGTCTTTATTTCACAAAAGAATCTCTTATTTTTCTTAATTCAACCTTGGCAAATCCTCCTTCGCTAAAGCTTCGGAGGATAAACAAAAACCCCGCAATCTCTTGCGGGGCCTCGGTTATATCGAATTAGCTTTTAAACTTATTCAGAACATGCCCCGCAATTAGTATAGTCTCCTTTGGGACTAAACCAATTTCTTGTTTCAATATGTTGTTCTATGCGTAACATGTTTTTTGTTTTGAGGATGCAAAGATTGAACTAATTTTTTATTGTTGCCAAATTTTTAGAGAAGTATTTTAAAAATATTTTTCAAAACATTTTTATTTGTCCTCCAGGTCTTCTGAATATACTTCTATCCAAACTCCATTCTTCCGCATTCATTCCATACAGCTTTCCATACTTTTTATACTGCTGTGCAACCATTTGTGCAATTGCTCCTTCACCACGCATACGTACACCCCATCGGGTATCGTTTACTTTTCCATCATGGCTATGTTCTATTAAATGCCAGACCTTATCGGCACGATCGGGAAAATTTTTATACAACCAGTCGTGAAATAAAAATTTGATAGCGCCATTCAATCGTATAAAAGTATAAGCAGTGAAAGTGGCGCCATTATCTCTTGCTTCTTTCATGATGCGTTGCATTTCATGTTCATTCAATCCGGGTATCATTGGTCCCATCATGATGCCCATTCGTACACCGGCACTGCTCAATTCATTGATCACTTTTAATTTTTGTTTTGCAGTTGTTGTTCTTGGTTCCATTACTCTTCGCAGATCTTCATTAAAAGAAGTAATGGAAACCATTGCTGAAACAATTTTCTTTTTTCGCCATTTCCTGCAACACATCTTTGTCTTTTAGTATCCAGGAATTTTTTGTAAGTATGCCAACCGGTTGATTGAATTCATTACACACTTCCAGCAATCCTCTTGTTAAACGATAAGTTTGTTCCGCTGGTTGATAACAATCCGTGTTTCCACTTAACATGATCGGTGTTGCATCCCATTTCGGATGCATTAAAAATTTGCGCAGCAGTTGAGGTGCATTTTTTTTGACGATGATCTTTCTTTCAAAATCAAGTCCGGCACTATAACCCCAGTACTCATGTACATTTCTTGCATAACAATAGATACAACCATGTTCACAACCGGCATAGGGATTCATGCTGTACATCATTCCTACATCGGGACTCTCTACTTTGTTGACGATCGTTTTTGATTCCTGTTCTAAATATTGCGTAGGCACATTTGATTCTTCCCAATCATCGATCGCTTCAATATGTTCTTTTGTTTTTTCATTTTTCAGGAATTTATTTTTTGTATTGATCTGTGCTCCTCTTCCTTGTAAATACTGAGAGTTCTCTTCCTGATCTTTGACCTTTACTTTGTAATGGTCTTGCTTTAGTTG
This sequence comes from uncultured Bacteroidota bacterium, assembly GCA_963746915.1. GTDB lineage: Bacteria > Bacteroidota > Bacteroidia > Chitinophagales > Chitinophagaceae > VBAS01. The sequence goes on from CAVVDD010000005.1 coordinate 19,537, forward strand.
TTTATCCATAATAAATGTTTTTAAAACCACGGAGACAGGGAGACACGGTGAAACACGGAGAGGTGAGAAGCAAATAAATTGAAGTGATATTTACTTAAACTAATTAAAGGATCATTCTTTTTAGTCCTTCTTTCATTAAAGGCACATGGAAATTTAATATATAACCAAGTCGTTTATTTGTAAGTTTTAAATAGCTTAATAGTTGTGCTTCCCAAACAGGATGATATACTTCCTGTGCTTTTAACTCAATTACGATCAGATCATCAACCATTATATCGATCCGCAATCCTTCATCTATAATTACATTATCATAAATTAATTCTGTACACTTTTGTTTTACAAAAGGAATTTTTCTTTTTGTTAATTCATAGCAAAAACATTTTTCATAAATGCTTTCTAATAATCCGGGTCCCAAAAATCTATGAATAGTAATTGCTATTTCAACAATTTGAGATGCCAGCCATTTTTCTCTTTCTGTTAATGGCTTGTGATTTTTCTCTGTGATACTTTGTGTCACTGTGCCTCCGTGGTTTAATTCTACATAAATAGATCACCCTGCTTTGTCGTCACTGGTAAATTCTGAAACTCGAAGCGTTGCACAACCTGGTATTTTTTTTCATCGAGAGGTCTCTTTAATAATAACATTCCATCGGCGATAAATCTTCCGGTGAAATTTTTGTTGCTGTATTCAAGCCAGCCTTTTTCGTATTGCCATGGTTGCAATTTTCTTGCAATTGTCAAATGTGGTTCAAGAATGAAGTGAGGTTTATTATCATCATTCAGTTTCATGAGCCGTTGCGCTTCATGCCGTATTTCTTTTACCAATGTTTGCACCGGCACTTTACTCACTACATTTATATATATAGTATGACTGGGGAAACTTCCAAAATCCCTTAACTCAACTTTGATAGGATGAAAACCCATCGCCACTACTTTTAACCGATTAATTAATCGTTCTTCCATCATTTCATACTGAAGAAAATTCGCCAATATTATATTGGGCTTGCCAGCCAGTGCCGTTGGCGCTTTATATTGATCATAAAATTCCTGCCTCACCTTCATGATCTTGCTCCGTAACTCTTCATGCGGATTTAATACGAGCAGGTATTCAAAGATCCGGTATCCCGGTATCGTGACCGTGGTAATAGATTGTAATTGCATAACCCATCCTCCTGATTTTCGATACAAATTTTATTAGTATAAATTTACTAAAATATTTAGTTTATATCCAAAAAAAATTACCACCTTTATTTAGAAAATATTTTTATGGAAGGAGAAGAATTTTATGGCGCTGCCTATAAAGGCACAAAACAATTCACACAAAAAGAAGTGAAAACAGCAAATGCAACAGGTTTTGGTGCAGCCGCCGATGATTATATGGAACGGGGTATTGATCTGAATGAACAACTGGTTCATAATAAGCCGGCTACTTATTTTTTTCGAATGAAAGGTGATGCAATGCAGGAAGCCGGCATTTTTGATGGTGATATTTTAATTGTTGACCGATCATTGAAACTGGTGAATGGAAAAGTTATCGTTGCAATATTAAATGGAGAATTATTGGTGAGACGTTATCATCAAAATTTTTCTTCGGCATTTTTAATTCCTGATAATAATAGATATAAGCCGATCAATATTGCAGAGTTTAGCGATTTTAAAATGTGGGGAGTTGTTGCTTATTCTATTCATTCATTATTATGAAAGCCATTGTTGATTGTAATAATTTTTATTGTTCCTGCGAAAGGTTATTTAAACCACATCTCGACAAGAAACCGGTTGTTGTGCTAAGCAACAATGATGGCTGCATTGTTTCAAGAAGTGATGAAGCAAAAAAATTAGGCGTGGAAATGGCTGGCCCTTATTTTATGGCGAAGCCATTGATAGAAAAACATAATGTGGCAGTTTTTTCTTCCAACTATAATTTATATGGTGACCTGAGCTGGCGGGTAATGGAAACATTGCGAATAATGGTTGGTAAAAAAAATGTCGAAGTATATTCTGTTGATGAATCTTTTCTTGATCTCAGCATTTTTCCATTGGAAGATCTGCCTAAAATAGCAAAAGAAATAAGAGACAACCGTAGAAGATTGGACCGGTATCAAAGTTTCTGTTGGCGTAGCTCCTACTAAGGTTTTAGCAAAACTTGCAAATCGCATGGCGAAAAAAAATAAACATCTTACTGATTGTATAACGGTACTTGACACAGAAGAAAAGATCAGCGCTGCCTTACATAAAACACCGGTGAGTGATATTTGGGGAGTTGGCGGACAGTATGCAAAAAAACTAAAAGAAGTATGGGGTATTTATGATGCATGGCAACTAAGAAATCTCAGCGACGAATTTGCACATACACATCTTGGTGGTGTAGTGGGTATTCGATTAGTTCGTGAATTGAAGGGAATCACTTCCGAAGAAATGGAAGATGAATTGGTAACTAAAAAAATGATCGCAACAACAAGAATGTTTGGAAGTGCTGTTGGTGATATTGAGTCAATAAAAGAAGCGGTGGCTACTTATACATCAAGAGCAGCAGAAAAATTAAGAAGACAACACAGCGCTGCCAGGGTGATAAATGTATTTGTCGTTGCTAAAGGCGAAAATCATAATGTGGATTTTCGGGGAGCTACTCATTCTAGCTACATAACATTGCCAACAGCCACTTCATTTACCAATGAATTAATAAAACCGGCAGTAGCCCTTGTTGATAAACTATATGAGAAAGGGACGCTTTATAAAAAAGCCGGCGTGATGTTAAGTGGCATTGTTCCTGATATGTCGATACAGGGAAATTTATTTGTATCAGAAAATAAAAATTGTGAAAGAAAACTGATGGATATGATCGACAATATCAATTTCAGTCAGCGTGATGATGTATTGAAATTTGCAGCAAGCGGAACTACAAGAGACTGGAAAATGAGGCAAGAACTACGCAGCCCGAGATACACAACAAGATGGGATGAGCTATATGAAGTGAGTTAATCAAACAACCCTTTTTGAATATTTTTTTTAGATAGTATGTCTTCTATAAACTTCGGTTTTGTCAAATTCAATCCACATTCTTTATTTAATTTATCAACTAAATAAACTGTCAGTTCAGGTGAAGTAGCTTCATCATGCATATGCATAAAAAAATAAAGTTCCTGCAAACCATGATCCAACCAATACTTCATTCGTTGAACCCAAACATCTGAACTTGTATAATCAGTAGGATGCAAACTATTTCCAACATAACGGATAAATACTTTTGGAATAGTTAAATGCATGTGAGCACAATCTCTTCTGCCTGCTGTATCTGTGATCACTGCTCCAATATTATTAGCGGATAAAAATCCAAACAACTCTTCTCTTTCCTTTTCTTTGCTAAACCATGCAGGGTGACGAACCTCTAAAAAAAATTGTATCTCTTTTGGCAATGATAACATAAACTTGAACAGATCATCCTTCCTGTTTGGAGAAAAAGTATCACTTACCTGCACGAAGATGGGACCGAGATTTTCTTCAAATGCCTGGACACCGCGAAGAAATTCACTGGTTAAAAATTCTTTCCCTTTCAAACTTCCACGATGTGTAACTCCCTGGTACATTTTTGGGCAAAAAAGAAAATCTTTTCCTTTTGCTTTTTCTTTCCATTTACTTATTCCCGCTGCACCATATATTTTATAATGCGTCGCATTTAACTCAATGCAATTATAATGTTCAACATAATGTTGCAGGAAATTTTTTTCTTTTGTTTTTGGCGGATAAATTTTTCCGACCCATTCTAACCTTCCCCATTTGGCGCAGCCGAGATATACTTTAGGTTGCTTAACAGGTTTGCCATTTAATATTTTTTTATTGGAAGCTGGTTCAGCAGGTAATGAAAAATCAATGGTGTTTAATTCGTTTTCTTCAACTCTTCCAAATTCCATGACTACTATCTTTTACTTATTGATATTTTTTTTCAAGATCAAATAAGATCTTTTTATCAGCATCATTGATCATACGTGTTGTATCCTGCGGCACAAAATGAATTTTATATGATTGAATAGCTGTTTCAGGCTTATTAATATTATAGCCAATGATCCTTAAAGCCTGCAATGCATTAAAATCTACAGGCACGTTTACATTAGTTGTATCATACCAAAATCCAAAACCCTTCTCAGCAAGTATTTGCCAGGAAAAATAACGACTTGGATCAACTTTGCGTCCCGGCGCCCAATCCATATGCCCGATAAAATTTGCTTGCGGAATATTATATGCTTTTTTTAACCTGTCAAGCAGCTGCAGCAAACTATTCATTTGTGGCTCAGTGAAAGGCTCGCTTCCGTTGTTGTCAATTTCAATACCGATGCTGCAACTGTTCATATCAGAAATACTTCCCCACTTACCTACCCCTGCATGTTGTGCCCGCAATAGGTCATTCAGCATATGATAAACTGTGCCATCCTCACAAATAACATAATGAGCACTTACGGCAGTTCGTGGAAGAGTAAATGTCCGTAAAGTCTGTTCACATGAATCCTGTGCTGTATGATGTATAATGACAAAGTTGGGACGACGCATAGAAAAATTTGTAGTCCCCACCCAATTATCTGCATATTGTAAACCTGCCGAATCTTTTACCGGGTATTCACGTAAAAGCTTTGCATAATTTTTTACCTGCTTCTTATAGGACTTATTAGTTGCAGCATATTTATTATGGGCACATGCCGCTAAAAAAATGATCACCAAAACAAAAGCCAATATTTTTTTCATTCTAAAATATAATTTGCGGGAAAGTTAATTAAGCCTGTTGAAAATCCTGAAACTGGTTACATATTTCTTCTGTATTGCCCGCCAACTTCATAAAGTGCATGAGTTATTTGCCCGAGCGAGCAATATTTTACTGTTTCCATCAATTCTTCAAAAAGATTTCCATTGTTAATGGCAACAGCTTTTAGCCGTTTCAGCATTTCTGCTGACCTGTTTTCATTTCGTTTCCAAAAGGCATGAAGATTATTTATCTGCTGTTCTTTTTCTTCTTTTGTACTTCTTATCACTTCATTTGGAATAATTGTTGGGCGAACCTTTTTTATTTAAAAATGTATTTACACCAACTATCGGAAATTCACCGGTATGTTTCTGATGTTCATAATACAAACTTTCTTCCTGTATTTTATTTCGCTGGTACATTCTTTCCATAGCACCCAATACTCCACCTCGTTCAGTGATACGGTCAAATTCTGATAACACAGCTTCTTCAACCAGGTCAGTTAATTCTTCAATGAGCAAAAGTACCCTGTATAGGATTTTCATTTTTTGCAGAACCCAATTCACGGTTAATGATCAGTTGAATCGCCATTGCTCTTCGTACACTTTCTTCTGTTGGTGTTGTAATTGCTTCATCATACGCATTTGTATGAAGTGAATTGCAGTTATCATAAATAGCATACAATGCCTGCAGTGTGGTACGTATATCATTGAAATCAATTTCCTGTGCATGCAAACTTCGCCTGATGTTTGAATATGATATTTCAACATCTGGCTGCGTTTATTGGCTTTGTATTTATATTTCATTGCCTTTGCCCAAATTCTTCTTGCCACTCTGCCAATCACACTGTATTCAGGATCCATTCCATTGCTGAAAAAGAAAGAAAGATTAGGTGCAAAATCATCAATGTTCATTCCACGGCTTAAATAATATTCAACATAAGTAAATCCATTTGACAATGTAAATGCCAGTTGTGTAATAGGATTGGCACCTGCTTCTGCAATATGATAACCACTGATACTTACACTATAAAAATTCCTGATCTTTTTCTTAATAAAATATTCCTGTACATCACCCATTAGTTTTAATGCAAATTCAGTAGAAAAAATACAGGTATTCTGTGCCTGGTCTTCTTTTAAAATATCTGCCTGCACAGTTCCTCTCACCTGTTGGCAAAGCTGTTTGCTTTTCATTGTTCATAAATTTCTTTTGGTAAAACCTCATCACCGCTTAATCCAAGAAGTTTTAATCCCAAGCCATTATTTCCTTCAGGCAAACTGCCTGGTGCATGATGTATTGTTATATATCGGTTTCCGGCTGATCCTTTATATTTTTCCTCGCTAATCTTTTTTAATATCCTTTTTCTAATCCTCAGTTCTTTTATATATTTTTCACATTGCTGATCAATCGCTGCATTCATAAAAAATGCAAGCAACATAGGTGCAGGTCCATTGATGGTCATAGCTAACAGAAGTCTTCGGATCACAAAGATCAAAACCACTGTATAATTTTTTTGCATCATCAACTGTTGCAATGCTTACACCGCTGTTACCAACTTTTCCATAAATATCAGGACGATGATCAGGATCTTCTCCATAAATGTTACACTGTCAAATGCAGTAGATAATCGTTTTGCAGGCTGATCAACACTTACATAATGAAAACGTTTGTTGGTTCTTTCCGGTCCACCTTCACCTGCAAACATTCTTGTCGGATCTTCTCCTTCTCTTTTTAATGGAAATACACCGGCAGTAAATGGAAAATGACCCGGCACATTTTCCTGTGCCTGCCATTTTAACATATCACCCCAGTCTTTATACTTTGGTAAAACAACTTTTGGAATTCTTGTTCCCGATAAACTTTTACTGAACATTGGCTGCTTAATCACTTTATCCCGAACCTTATATTCATAAAAATCTTTTTCGTATGCCTTTATTTTTGACTGCCAGTTTGTAATTAGCTTTCTTGCTACCGGTGTTAAGTTGTTCTGTCATAAAACAATTTCATTTTTTCAAGCACTGCAGTAGAATAACCATGTGACCCTTGTGCAAATGAAAAATTCTTTACTTCATCCAGCACACCTTGTAATTGATAAAGTTTTGATGCAATCGCTGACTGTTCATCTACCAATTTATCATAGCTCCTGTTGTTTTCGCTTATTTCACTTAAATATCTTACCCTGTTAGAAGGAATAATTGCCTGAGTGATCTTTGCTGTTTCTGCAAAATGATATTTGCCAAAACTTACTCCTGTTTTCTCTTCAATTTTTTTCAGCAGCATTTCAAACAAATGATTAACACCATCATCATTGAATTTACTTGCAATCGTTCCAATAATCGGCAGGTCTTCATCTTTTGCAGTAAATAACTGATGATTGCGTTTGTATTGTTTGCGTACATCATGCCAATGCATCCAATGCACCTGCTTTATCAAATTTATTTATACAAACAATATCTGCATAATCAAGCATATTTATTTTTTCCAATTGCGATGCAGCACCATATTCCGGTGTCATTACATACATACTTACATCACAATAATCAAGAATGGATGCATCACTTTGACCAACACCGGCACTTTCCAAAATAATAAAATCAAACCCTGCCGCTTTACAGATATCAATGGCTTCCTGCACATGCACCACTTAATGCTGTATTATCTTCTCTTGTAGCCAGACTATCGCATATAAGCTCGTGGATGAGAAATGGAATTCATTCTTATCCTGTCACCCAATAATGCACCACCTGTTTTTTTCTTGGAAGGATCAACAGAAATAACTGCAATTGTTTTATCGGTAAAATTATTTAGAAAGCGACGAACAATTTCATCAGTTACAGAAGATTTTCCTGCACCACCTGTTCCTGTAATTCCCAGTACAGGTATTGTTTTGACTCCTGACTCCTGACTTCTGACTCCTGACTGTCACTCCATTCTCAGCATTCGTTATTTCTCTTGCAATTTTTCTTACATCTTTTACTTCTCCCAATTTCAATGCCGTTTTATAATCTGCCTTTCCATTTAATTGAACATCGCATTGCATGATCACATCTTCAATCATTCCTTCCAGCCCCATCTTTCTTCCATCATCCGGAGAATAAATTTTTGTGATACCATATTTATGCAGTTCTTCAATCTCTTCAGGTAAAATAGTTCCGCCACCACCGCCAAATATTTTTATATGTCCGCAACCATTTTCATCCAGCAGGTCTTTCATGTATTTAAAAAATTCCACATGCCCACCCTGGTAACTGGTAATGGCAATTCCCTGCACATCTTCTTCAATGGCGATTCCACAATTTCTTTTACCGACCGGTTATGACCAAGATGAATGATCTCTGCTCCTTTGCTTTGCATGATGCGGCGCATAATATTAATAGCAGCATCATGCCCATCAAATAAGCTGAAGCAGCTGTAACAATCCTGACTTTGTTTTTTAGACTATATGCCATCACTACAAAAATAGATGAAAAAGCTAATGCCTGTTAGTGACGCAAGCTATTGATTTCAAACTCCTCCAAAAGCGATCCTTTCAAAGGTTTGAATGGGGTTTATTACATTTGCTGCATGCAGCATATCATCGAAACTACACTTGAACTATATAAAAAATGGCGTGGCAAAGATGCTGCTTCGATCGATGTACTGCCACGATCAGGAAGTGAGAGAAGATATTTTCGTATTCATGAACAAGATGGTTCCACTATTATTGGTACTTATGGTGCCAATATAAAAGAGAACGAGACTTTCTTTTATTTTTCTGAAAACTTTTTTGGCAAACAATTACCTGTGGCCAACATCCTTGCTATAAGCGATGACCGAATGTATTATCTGCAGGAAGATTTTGGTGATATATCGTTGATTGATCGGTTAGAATCGGAAGGTTATACTGAAGAAATATATTACCTCTTTCAAAAAAGTTTACAAACACTTGCAAAGCTTCATGTAAAAGGTGATGAGAGGCTTGACTATGATCGTTGTCTTACTAATACAGAATTTGGAAGGCAAGCGATCATGGCGGATCTTCTTTATTTCAAATACTATTTTTTAGACGCATTAAGAAAGCCATACGACAAGCAAAAACTTATTGATGATTTTGAAGCACTGAGTAATTATCTGACTCATACCGAATACAAGTATTTTATGTTTCGTGATTTTCAAAGCAGGAATATCATGGTGAAAAAAGATAACTCCATACATTTTATCGACTACCAGGGAGGAATGAAAGGCGCCCCGCAATATGATGTGGCAAGTATGCTTTGGCAGGCAAGAGCAAACCTGAGTGATGAATGGAAGGAAAAATTATTGAATGATTATATCAGTGCATTGGAAAATTTAGTTGGCTCAAAAATCAACAAAGGAACTTTTAAAAGCCAGTACAATGGTTATGTAATGATCCGTTTGTTGCAGGTTCTCGGTGCTTATGGCTTTCGTGGATTGTTTGAACGTAAAGCACATTTCTTAACAAGCATCCCGTTAGCATTAACGAACTTAAAATGGTTTATCAATAATCAAAGTATCGGCATTTCAGTTGCCTGAATTTAAAAGAGTGCTTGACATTTGCGTAGATGATGAGATCATTCAGCAGTTCACTCCTTTGCAGGCAACTGAAAAAACTCCGCTCATAGTTAAGATCAATAGTTTTTCTTATAAAAAAGGATTACCCGACGACAACAGCGGGAATGGTGGTGGATTTGTTTTTGATTGCCGTGGCATTTTAAATCCCGGGCAGGATCGAAGAATTTAAATCACAAACCGGTCGTGATAAATCCGTAAAAGATTTTTTGGAACAACAAACAAAAATGCCTGACTTTCTTAACAGTGTTTTTGATATTGTTGATATAACTGTTGAAGATTATTTGAAAAGAGATTTTGAAAGTTTGATGATCAGTTTCGGCTGCACAGGCGGTCAACATCGCAGTGTATATGCAGCCGATGCCCTGGCAAGACATTTAAAAAATAAATTCAAAGTAAAAATTGAATTGAAGCATCTTATCCAGGATGAAAAGAATTGGATAAATAAAATTGATAATTAAATAATGGATAATTGATAATGAAAAGTTTTCCATTATCAATTATCAACTATCCATTCATATGAAGGCAATGATATTTTCCGCAGGCTTAGGAACAAGATTCAAACCATGGACAGATGCTCATCCAAAGGCTCTTGCAGTTGTTAATGGTAAAACATTACTGCAAAGAAATATTGAATACTTACAGCAATACGGAATTACCGATGTTGTTGTCAATGTTCATCATTTCGCTGATCAGCTTATTGAAGCAATTATAAAAAATAAAGGATGGGGAAGCAAGATCACAATAAGTGATGAAAGAGATGAATTGCTTGAAACTGGTGGAGGATTGTTAAAAGCAAAAGAGTTTTTTACTCCCGGTGAAAAATTTATAACCTGCAATGCTGATATTCTTACTGAACTCGACATTTCTAAACTCATCTCATTTCATACAGAAAAAAAAGCGTTGATCAGTTTTGGAGTTACGCAAAGAAAAACTTCCCGTTATCTTTTATTTGATGAAAACGACCGGCTATGTGGCTGGCGAAATACAACAACCGGCCAGGATAAAGGCCCCATCCTAACCTTCCCCAAAGGGGAAGGAATAGAAAACACTGTTGTCGAAAAAGCTTACAGCTGCGTAGTCGTTTTTGAATATGATGTTTTCCGGTTAATGGAAGAAAAAGGATTCTTAGGAAAATTTTCACTTATTGATTTATACCTCGCACTAGCTGCAGAGCATCTTATTGTTGGCTTTGATCATACCGGCGACAGGTTTGTGGACGTTGGTAAACCCGATAGTATTGTCATTGCTGAATCAGTTTTTTTATAACGATCGGCTAAAATGTTATCCATGCCACGGTTGTAACCGTGGCATGGATAAGCGGTACATTCGATCTTACTTATTTAATTTATATTACACCCCGATTTAAAAATTATTTACATGAAGAAACTATTTATTGGATTTATCCTATCCCTAATTACCATTACGCAATATGCGCAGGTAACAAAATTTGATAGCAAGGAATCATTCTATCCTCAGTTCTATCCTTATCCCGGAAATGATTATCGTAGTGCCAGCGGAGAACCCGGCCCTAAGTATTGGCAGAACCGTGCTGATTATAAGATCAATGCAACTCTTGATACCGGCTCTCACAAAGTAATTGGAGATGTAGAAATTACCTACACGAATAATAGTCCGGATAATTTAAAATTTTTATGGTTACAGGTTGATCAGAACATTTACCGGGAAGATTCCCGCGGTTCTGCAACAACCACGCAAGCTGGTGGCCGTTGGGCAAATACAAAATTTACAGAAGGTGATGTAATAAAATCAATAAGTGTTGATGCTGGTAAAACGTACACTCCAAAATATACTGTTACTGATACCCGTATGCAGGTTTGGTTAAATGACGCCTTGAAAGGATCGGGCAATAAAGTAAAAATCAAGATCTCATTTGAATTTACCGTTCCTGAATATGGAACCGACCGCATGGGAAGATTGAAAACAAAAAATGGAATAGTGTATGAAGTGGCACAATGGTTTCCCCGCTTATGTGTTTATGATGATATACAAGGTTGGAATACGTTACCATATGTAGGACAAGGTGAGTTTTATCTTGAATATGGCGATCTTGAATATACGATCACTGCTCCGTCAGATCTGATCGTTGTTGGTTCGGGTGAATTACTGAATCCGCAGGATTGCTATACTGCAGATCAGCAAAAAAAATGGGCCGAAGCAAAGAACAGTGATAAAACGGTAGTTATTCGCGGTGAAAAAGAAATAAAAGATGCAGCTTCAAGACCCGCTAAACCAAATTGTACGTGGAAATTTAAAATTGCCAATGCAAGAGATGTGGCCTGGGGAGCATCAAAAGCTTTTGTAGTCGATGCTGCAAAAATTAATTTACCAAGTGGTAAAAAATCAATGGCTATCAGCGCTTATCCTGTTGAAAGTATAAAGAAAAATGGCTGGCAACGCAGCACAGAAATGGTAAAAGGTTCTATTGAACATTATTCGAACAAATGGTTTGAGTTTCCTTATCCTGCAGCTACAAATGTGGCGGGAATTGTTGGCGGTATGGAATATCCGGGTATTGTTTTTTGTGGATATACTTCTGCATGGCGGCGGTTTATGGGGAGTTACTGATCATGAGTTTGGTCATACCTGGTTCCCGATGATCGTTGGCAGCAATGAAAGAAAATATGCGTGGATGGATGAAGGCTTTAATACATTTATTAATGGTCTTTCAACTGAAGAATTTAATAAAGGTGAATTTGCCTCTGAAACATTTTTTCCCGGCGATATGACGAGCTATGTTTTTAGTGATGATATGGATGGCCTTTTTAATGCACCTGATGTGATCGGGCAAAATGATCTTGGTATTGCTGCTTATGAAAAACCTTCCATCATGCTGAATGCATTGCGTGATGTGGTACTTGGTAAAGAAAGATTTGATGCGGCATTCCGAGAATATGTAAGTCGCTGGGCTTTTAAACATCCGACTCCATGGGATTTCTTTCATTCTATGGAAAATGTTTCCGGTGAAGATCTTGGTTGGTTTTGGCGTGCATGGGTATTGAATACATGGAAACTTGACCAGTCAGTGAAAGATGTAAAATACATTCGCAATGATCCGGCAAACGGGGTGAACATCACCATTGATAATTTGGAAAAAATGGCAATGCCTGTCCTTATACAGATAAAGGAAGAGAATGGAAAAGTTCATGATCTTAAGCTTCCTGTAGAAATCTGGCAACGTGGCTCTTCATGGACATTTCATGTAGCTACCACAAGTAATGTAACAGATGTTGTACTTGATCCTGATAAAAAATTACCGGATTTTAATCGCAGCAATAATAAAATGAAAGAAAAACCTTTTTAATAATTTAACCCTCCTGAATGGAGGGTTTTTTTTATAATTTGCGATTAGAATACTTCAGTCATTACTCAATCATCAACTCTTAAAACTTATTTTATGACAACAGAACAAGTAATGAAGGAACTTGAAAAGAAAGGTTCTGAATCAATAAGGAAGATCTTCCTGAATCATAGAATCAAAGAACCATTGTTTGGTGTAAAAGTTGCCGATCTGAAAGTGATTCAAAAAAAGGTGAAAAGAGACCATGTACTTGCTATGGATCTTTTTGCAACAGGTAATTATGATGCAAGATATCTCGCGGGGCTTATTGCCGATGAATCAAAAATGAGTAAGAAAGATATCCAGCAATGGGCTGAAAGGTCTAACTGCAGTGCTGTAAGTGAATATACAGTTGCATGGGTGGCTGCTGAAAGTAATTATGGATGGGAGTTAGGAATGAAGTGGATCGACTCACCTAAGGAATTAATTGCTTCTGCTGGTTGGAATACTTTATCAGGTGTAATTGCTATGAAGCCCGATAATGAGCTGGACATTGCACTGATCAAAAAACTATTGCAGAGAATTGTAAAAGAAATTCATTCTGCTCAAAATCGAGTTCGTTATACAATGAATGGTTTTGTGATCGGTGTTGGCGCCTATATAAAAGAACTTACAAAAGATGCCATTGAAATTTCAAAAAAAATTGGGGATGTTTATGTCGATATGGAAGGAACTGCCTGCAAAGTTCCTTCAGCCGTGGATTATATTAAAAAGATAGAAGCAAGAGGATCTCTTGGTAAGAAAAAGAAAACAGTGAAATGCTGATTTTATTATTTTAATATTTCTTGCAATTTATTCAAAGTGGTTTCCTCTAAAACTTCTCTTTGTTTATTAATATTCCACTTCACCAATGAAATTTTTTCATAAGTTATTTCAATACCGGTAATATCTCCATCGCGAAAACAACAACAGCCAGAATTAAAATAAGATGGTTGCATTGTAAGATATTGAGCCGGTGTTGTTTTATAATCCCGACCTCTTCTTTTTAATTCCTCTTCAATTTGTTGTATTTCATTTGCCTTGTTTGCTTTTATGGCATCACCTAATTGTTTATACAATCTTTCCGGATGTGTGAGTGATTCAAAAACCGGTTGGTGAGTATGACCAGTAATTAAAACAAGACTTTTATATTTTGCCGACCATTCATACATAATAAGATTATGAGCCGTTTTCAGATCTTCATCATAAGCAGGTGTATTGAAATTTATTCTTAAATAAGACTGAAGGGGCGCCCAAATATTTGCTACAAAAAATTTACTGAACCAATTACCATCGCTGCTTGCATCGCCCTGGTGACCATGAGTGAGAAAGATGGTCAAGGGGCAATTAGCAATTGGTAATGCTTCGTTATTAGTAGCTGGTTTTATTTTAAAAATTGAAAAAGGATTATTGGTTTTTTTCTTTTGAGTGGATTCTTCTTTGTTATCCTTCTCCAGGATAATTCCTTCAAACACCCGAAGCTTTTTTCCATAGATCGCCTTTAATTGTTGAGATGCTATAGGACTGTTATCCCAATAAAGATCATGATTGCCAAAAACTTTGAAGAACTTGTCCTTCAATATAAATCTTTTCTCAGCTTCAAAAGTTAGTGTGTTATTTTTCTTTACCTGGTTTAATGTGTTTTCCCAAAGCTCCTCGCTATCGCCAAGGCTTATATATTGAAATTTGTTTTCAAAGTAATAGTCAAGTGCAGCGAGATAGCTTGTCTCCGCCTTCATAAAATCATCGGCGCCATTTTTTGCACCACGATGATGATCGGAAAAAATAATAATGCGGCTATTTTCTTTAAGCGAAAGAACAACGCCTTTCTTTCCCGGCTCCTCTTTTATATTTCTGAACAATTCGGAAAGAGCTTTGAATATTCTGGATCGTTCAGGCCGTGATGTAAATTTTCTTGAGAACCACAAGATCGGCTTCAATAAAATTATTTGTACTAACCGGCGCATGAGTTTACAATAATTGATGATTAGCGATAAGAACCCTGAAGAGTCCACCTTCGCTAAAGCTCCGGTGGATAAATGCGACGCAACAGAAGCTCAATAATAGTTTAAAAACTGGTTACATAAAATCATACCACAATATAAATACTATACGACTTATACTTGTTGTTAAAATCCAAGTCACCCCTTTAGGGGGACAGGGGGTTTATTTTACAGCGATCATGCTGATCTCCACATTAACAAATTTTGGCAACGCCGAAACTTGTACAGTTTCTCTTGCTGGAAAACTGCTGTTGTTGTCAAAATATTTTCCATATACCTCATTGATCTCCGAAAAACGATTCATGTCCGTAATAAAAATTGTGGTCTTTACTACGTTGTGAAAAGCCATATCTGCAGCAGTCAGTATTGAACGCAGGTTATGCATCACCTGGTGAGTTTCCTGTTGAATATCCTGGTTTTTCAATGCGCCAGTAAGTGGATCGATGCAAATTTGACCGGAAATAAAAAGCATATCGCCGGCGAGGATGGCCTGGTTATAAGGGCCAATGGGAGCCGGTGCTGATGTTGTATTGATAATTTGTTTTTCCATTCATTTTAATTAAGGATAACGAATTTAAGTTTATGCCCTTTCTTTGCAAAAAATAATGTATGCGGCTGGTGGTATTGACAAATGAACAATTGAAAGAAGAACTTTTATCGAACGGGATAAGTGATTATTGTAAGCTTGATTGGATCAATTCTCCAAAAGAGCTTTTATCGCATACAGACGCAGATGCTGTGATTGATCTGTTATTTGAACATAATGATTATAATGTTTCCCATTTAAATAATTATTTATCGAAACCGGTTTTTGTAAATTCAATGAATAAAACGATCGTTGAAATTGGACTGCCCTTTATTCGTATAAATGCATGGCCGGGCTTTTTAAAAAGAAATATTGCCGAAGTATCTATTGCTGATGAGATAAATAAAAATAAGGCAGAAAAAATTTTGAGTTTATTGAATAGGAAAGCAGAATGGGTGCCTGATGTAAAAGGGTTTATTTCTCCGAGGATCGTAAGCATGATAATTAATGAAGCGTATTTTACATTAGAAGAAAACGTAAGTACAAAAGCAGCCATTGATATTGCAATGAAGCTTGGAACAAATTATCCTTATGGGCCTTTTGAATGGAGTAAAAAAATTGGTTTGAAAAATATTGCAGCATTGCTGACCGAATTATCTCTATTTGAAAAAAGATACCAGCCAGCAAATCTATTATTAAAAGAAGCTAAAGAACAATAATGGCATTGATATTAAATATTGATACTGCAGTTGATGTCGCATCCATTTGCCTTGCAAAAGATGGAAAGGTTTTATCTATTGCCAGGAATGAAAGTCAAAAAGATCATGCTTCCTGGCTTCATATTGCTATTAAAGAAATTTTTGAAAAAAATAATTTGGAATTGAATTCGGTTGATGCGATTGCGGTAACCGGCGGTCCCGGTTCATATACTGGTTTAAGAATTGGGATGGCAACTGCGAAAGGGATCTGTTTTGCATTGAATAAACCTTTAATCAGCCTGAATACTTTATTGGTAATGGCATATGCTGCTAAACAAGAAAATGTGGATCTTCTTTGCCCAATGATCGATGCAAGAAGAATGGAAGTATTTACAGCGATCTATACAAAAGAACTAGAAATTGTAAAAGACCCGGCCGCAATTACATTGAATGAAAATAGTTTTACCGAATTCCTTTCTAATCACAGTATTTGTTTTTTTGGAAACGGCAGCAATAAGTTTAAGGTGATCGAAAAAAGCTCACAGGCATTTTTCAGCGATATAAAAACGGACGCTTCATCAATGATCTCCTTATCTGAAAAAAGTTTTGCTGAAAAAAAATTTGCTGATCTTGCCTACGCTGAGCCATTATACCTGAAAGAATTTTATACACCGGCAAAATGACCATTTACCAAATGAACGCTACTTTTGTCAGAGGGACTTCTTTGGAGTCTACTCTTAACGCCTAACCAACTGACATGAACAGCTATTCACACACTATTATTCCGGCATCGGAATCGGAACCCGAATTAAAAATTGATACGCTTGATATCAAGAAAGCAGCGATCATTCTTCGGGCTGTTAATCATAAATTGAGACAAATAATTTTAAAATATATTGGAGAAAAAGGCCAGGTAACGGTAACGGAAATTTTTGAGCATTTGCTGCTTGAGCAAGCGGTGGCATCACAACAACTTGCTATATTAAGAAGAACGGGTTTTGTAAAAACCAAAAGAGAAGGAAAATTCATTTATTATTCAGTAAGCAGGCAAAGATTGCTGGATCTCAATGTGTTTGTGAGCAATCTATTAGAGCAATAGTATTGATTGTTGTTAATATTTTCGTTTACTTTCATAGCATCTTTTATCTCAATTATCTTTGCATTTAAACTAAGGATTATGTTTATCGAACAATTATATACCGGCTGCCTGAGTGAAGCTGCTTACTATATTGAAAGTGAAGGTGAGGCTGCAATTATTGATCCACTACGTGATATTGATGAATACCTTCATCTTACCAATGAACGCAAAACAAAGATCAAATATATTTTTGAAACACATTTTCATGCTGACTTTGTAAGCGGTCATATCGATCTTGGTAAAGTAACCGGAGCACCGATCGTTTACGGGCCAAAAACCGAAACAAAATTTCCGGTACATGTAGCAAAAGATGGCGAAAAATTTTCAATTGGTAAAATAACCATTGAAGTTTTACATACTCCCGGTCACACACTTGAATCTTCCTGTTATTTATTAAAAGATGAGAACGGAAAAGATCATTGTGTGTTTACGGGTGATACATTATTTGTTGGTGATGTTGGCCGCCCGGATCTTGCCCAAAAAGGCGCTGACCTTACCATGCAGGATCTTGCAGGCATGATGTATGACAGCATTCATACTAAATTATTTCCACTGGCTGATGACGTGATCGTTTATCCTGCTCATGGTGCTGGTAGTGCCTGTGGTAAAAGTTTGGGTAAAGAAACATTCAGTACGATCGGTGAACAAAAGAAACATAACTACGCCTTAGATGCAAAGACAAAGGAAGAATTTATTAAAGTTGTTACAGATGGCATTGCTGCACCGCCACAATATTTTCCGATCAATGCACAAATAAATAAAGAAGGATATGAAAGCCTCGATGAAGTGCTTGAGCAAGGTTTAAAAGGTTTACCTGTTAAGGAATTTAAGAGCTTGATAAATGATGATACTCTTGTTCTTGATACCAGGTCAGAAACAGAATTTGTAAAAGGATTTGTTACGGGTTCCATTAATATTGGTTTAAATGGACGTTTTGCAGAATGGGCTGGTAGTCTTTTGCCATTTGATAAATCTATAATTCTTGTCACTGATCCTGGAAAAGAAAAAGAAACGATCATTCGATTAGCGAGGGTTGGTTTTGAAAAAATTGAGGGTCACCTGGCAGGTGGATTTGAAGCATGGAAGAAAGCCGGAGAAAAAGCAGATATGATCGTTGAAGTGGAAGCTGATGAACTTATGATGGATAAGGAGTTTGATGAAAACCTGATCGTACTTGATGTAAGAAAAGAAAATGAATTTGCTGAAGGTCATTTACAAGGTGCCATGAATCTTCCTTTAAATGAAATGATAGATCCGGGAACAATGGCCAATATTGAAGACGGACATAATCTTTATGTACATTGTGCCGGTGGCTATCGTAGTGTTATTGCCTGTTCATTATTAAAACGCCAGGGTATTCATAATCTTCGCAACATAGCAGGCGGATGGAATGCGATCAAACAACAGGAAAAAGTTGAAATAGTTAAAGAGAAGAGTGTATTGAATTAGATTATCCTTTATAATTTTTTGAAGAGCTGACTCACATCGGCTCTTTTTTATTTTCCTAATAAAAAGTTAACGTCCCTGATTTTTAACCACTCGTCAATTAGGAAATGCCATTCAACTAATTCATTAGTATTTCTCTTCCGGATGCAGCTATTTTTATCCTACGAATACTTTAGTATGTATAACGTATAGCTGTAACAAATCACAATTTCAGTTCGTTGTAAGGCATAACAGTATAACCATGAACCACAAAACCAACTTGTCCCTTGCGGGACTGCTATTGCTTACTTTGTTTGTAAATGCACAAACAGTATCCCGAAAAGAATTACAGGCTAAAAGAACTACACAAGCTGTAAAGATCGATGGCTTGATCACTGATGCAGCATGGAAAGATGCAGCGTTGATGACCGATCTTGTTGAGTTCCGTCCAAAGATGGGAGCTGTTGAAGCTCATGAAGTAAGAACTGAAGCCTACCTGATGTATAATGATGAAGGGATCTTCTTTGGCGGCTATTGCCATGAAAGTACAAAAGACAGTATTGCAAGAGAACTATCAGGTCGTGATGGATTTGGCACCAATGATTATATCGGGATTATTTTCGATACATATTATGATAAGCTGAATGGCTTTGAATATTTCGTTACTCCATTGAATGAACAATGGGATGCAAAAATGTCACCGGGTGGTGATAATAATGGTGGTGAAGATTTTTCCTGGAATGCAGTTTGGAAAAGCGGCGCTGTAATACATAATGATGGCTGGAGTTTTGAAATGTTCATTCCTTATTCTGCCATCCGCTTTGGAAAAAAAGATATTCAAAACTGGGGATTGAATATCACTCGTCGTCGCAGAAAAACTGAACAACAATCAACCTGGAACCCAATTGATCTAAATGTAAATGGTTTTCTTACACAGGAAGGCTTGTGGACGGGTATTACAAATATCAAACCGCCATTACGTTTACAATTCTCTCCTTATTTTTCTACCTACGTAAATCATTATCCTCATAATAAACCGGGTATTGAAAACACCACAACCAGCTTTAATGGAGGAATGGATGTTAAGTATGGCATCAACCAGGCTTTTACACTTGATGTTACATTGATCCCTGATTTTGGACAGGTGCAAAGTGATAACCATGTGCTGAACCTTACACCATTTGAAGTAAAATACAACGAAAACAGACCGTTCTTTACTGAAGGAACAGAGTTATTTAATAAAGGAAATTTATTTTACTCAAGAAGGATTGGCGGCCAGCCTATGCATCTGTATGATGTGTATAATAATGTAAGCTCTGAGGAAACAGTAGTTAGAAATCCGACAGAATCAAAACTCATCAATGCATCAAAAATATCAGGACGAACACAAAAAGGATTGGGTATTGGTTTTTTGAATGCAATTACAAGCCCTCAACATGCTACCATTGAAAATGTAAATACCAAAGAACAGTGGGAGTACGAAACTAACCCGCTTACCAACTACAATATTTTTGTTTTGAATCAAAGCTTGAAACACAATTCCAGCGTATCACTTGTAAATACCAACACATGGAGAAGCGGAGCTGATTATGATGCAAACGTAACTGCAGGTCTTTTTGATTTCAATGACAAAAAAAACATGTGGAATGTAGGTGGCAAAGCAGCGGTAAGTAGCCTGGTAGGTTATGAACCAAATGGCGATTCAAAATCAGGGTATAGTCAACAACTATATTTAGGAAAAACCAGTGGCCGGTTCAACTTTAATGTATGGCAGGAACTTACAGATACAAAGTTTTCAAGCAATGACCTGGGCTATTTTACTAACAACAATTACCTGGATCATGGTGCATGGGTTGGTTATAAATGGACAAAGCCAAGAAACTGGTATAACAGGATCGGCATAAATTTCAATGTTAACTTAAGTTACTTGTTTACTCCTATCGGAACCATTGATCAAAAATATCAACGATCAAATTTTAATTTCAATGGTCATGTTCAAACTAAAAAATTATTATGGTTTGGATCCTTCTGGAATTATTCGCCTTATCAAAATGATTTTTATGAGCCGCGTACTTATGGATGGTTTTTCCGCAGGGGTTCAAGTCTTGGAGGCGGTGCATGGTTCGAGACAAACTCTGCAAAAAAGTATTCCGCCTACTTTGAAGGAGCTGCCCGTAAGTATTTTAATTTCTATGATCAAACTGCGGTAGATCTGCTATACAATCAGAATTATCGTTTCAGTAATAAATTTTCTTTATCATATCGCATCAATTATCAGCCCCGGTTTAATAATGTGGGTTATGCATGGTCAGATCCAACTCAAATAATTTTTGGACGAAGAAAAGTAAACACTTTCGAAAACATTCTCGGCGCCAAATATAATTTCAATAACATGATGGGGATTACTTTACGGGTCAGGCATTATTACAGCAGCGTTTATAACAAAGAATTTTTCACGTTGCAACAAGATGGATTACTGAAACCAAATTCTTCCTTCAATCAAAATGTGGATCAAAATGCAAATTTCTTTAATGTGGATATGGTGTACACATGGCAATTTGCTCCCGGTAGTTTTATAAATGTGGTTTGGAAAAACGCAGTGTTTAACTATACCGATATAGTTGAAGAGAGTTATATCAAAAACTTAGGCAATACAATTGAAGCCGATCAGAATAATAATATTTCGCTCAAAGTGATCTATTTCCTGGATTATCTCCAGTTGAAAAAGAAAAAAAATAAAAGCTAGTAGTTTTGTGTAGTGATGAAAAACGGCCCCTGCTTTCCAGTGGGGGCCTCTTTAATTTATGATCTCACCATATTCTGGCTTCCATTCCCATTTCCAGCGACGATGGCTCCATAGCCACATTTCAGGATATTCTTTTATAAAATCACCCAGGAATTCAACATACTTTTTAGTGAGTTCTCCTTGTTGAGTGGTTGCCGGATACTCTTCGCCCATTTCAAAAAAGATCCTATAATAGCCACGTTTCAGCTTTATAATTTTGCAAAAAACAACCGGGGTATTTCCTCTTCTTGCTCCACTCTCCGGACCTTTTACAAAGGGAGTTGGTTTTCCAAAAAAATTCACCCAGTATGCACTTTTTGGATAACCAGGATTTTGATCAGCAACTAAAGCCAACCCGTAAAGTTTGTTTCGATAAGGAATAATTGCATTTCTCATATCCGTAGCAGGAAGTAATTCAGCTCCTGTTTTTGTACGAACCTTCATAAAAATTTTGTCAAAGGCCTTGTTGCCAATGGGCATGTATACTACGAGAAAAAGATGATTTATATTTTGCGCTACAGCCAGGCAGCCAAGTTCCCAGTTGAAATTATGAGCCAGCAAAAACTGGCATTTTTTACCTTCATCAAATAGTTTATCAGGAAGAGAATAATCGCCGGTAAAATGTTTATTAATAAAGGAAGGCGATGCAGATACAAGTTTTATTACTTCAATAAAGTTATCAGTGAAATTGAGATAGAATTGTTTTGCAATTTTCTTTCTTTCCTGGTCTGTCTTTTCGGGAAATGCCTGCAGCAAATTATCCATTACCACATTTTTACGATAACCAAAGACATAATAAAGAAGAAAATATGCAAAATCAGAAAGGAAGTAAAGAACTCTTAAGGGCAATAAAGAAACGGCATAGAATAAGCCGTATACGATATAATACATAGGTGAGCAAAGATAAGAACCCTTCGGTTTGCTCATCGCAGGGTGGCATTGATGGCACACAGATATTTTATGATTGTTATGATCGACACTGATGTAATCATAAAATATCATAATCATCCCTGCCTACCGGCAGGCAGGTTAATAAATCAGCGTTCAATCAAAGCTGAGTAGCGAAAAGAGCCCTGAAGTGTTCACCTACGCTAAAGCTTCGATGGATAAATGCGATGCAATTGTTCAATGGTGAACAGAAACTTGAATGGAGCGTCGCAACAAAAGTTGAATAGAATTTCTGAAGCCGATTAAAAAATTAAATTCTTCGCTTTGTCCAGAATTACAAACTCAAAGGACAATATTCTGCACCAATTCACTCTTACCCGGATAGTCAGTGTTATAATGAAGTCCACGACTCTCTTTGCGGAAGCTTGCTCCCTTCACGATCAAATAACCAACGGTGATCATATTTCTGAGCTCGAGCAACTGCGGCGACAACGTACTTGTTTGATAAAGCTGTTCGGTTTCTTCCCAAAGCAGATCAAGCCGGCGTGAAGCTCTTTGCAAACGAATATCATTACGAACGATACCAACATAGTCACTCATCACCAACTGAAGTTCTTTCAAACTTTGCGTGATAAGGATCATCTCACCGGGTTGTGATGTGCCTTCGGCATCCCAATCCGGAATATTATTTTGAAAAGAAATTGTTTTCACTTTTTCAGCCGCTTCAACAGAACAGCGATGAGCAAAAACCAATCCTTCAAGCAGCGAATTACTTGCTAACCGATTGGCGCCATGCAAACCGGTAGATGCACATTCGCCGCAAGCATATAAATTATTGATGCTGCTTCTTCCCCATTCATCTGTTTTTATTCCGCCGCAACTATAATGTGCAGCCGGTGCAACAGGTATCATCTGTTGTGTAATATCAATCCCTATCGATAAACATTTTTTATAAATGTTAGGGAAATGCTCAACAAATTTTTCTTTGCTGAAATGACGGCAGTCGAGATACACATGTTCAGTACCGGTTTTTTTCATTTCACTATCGATAGCTCTTGCAACAATATCTCTCGGTGCCAGGTCTTTTCTTTCATCATACTTCGCCATGAAAGCTTCACCTTTACTATTTCGAAGTATGCCACCATCACCACGAACAGCTTCCGTAATTAAAAATGCATGACCACGAACTCCCGGTTCATATAAAGCAGTCGGATGAAACTGGATGAACTCCATGTTTTCAATTCTTCCTTTTGCACGATAGACCATCGATACACCATCACCCGTAGCGATCGTTGGATTCGTAGTAGTTCTGTACACTTGTCCATTGCCGCCGGTTGCCATCAATGTGATCTTAGAAAGAATTTTTTCTATTTGATTTGTTTCAAGATTCAACACATACACACCATAACATTCTACATCAGGAGTTGCTTTTGTAACCAGGAACCCAAGATGGTGCTGTGTGATAATATCAATGACAAAACAATGCTTGATGACCTCGATATTTTTTTGTTTACTCACTGCATCCAGCAAAGCTCTTTCCATTTCCCAACCAGTAATATCTTTATGATGCAGTATCCGGAATTCAGAATGTCCGCCTTCACGTCCACGTTTATAATCGCCATCTTTTTCTTTATCAAACCTTGCACCCCACTCAATAATATCATTCACTCTTTCCGGTCCTTCTTTCACCACTATCTCTACCACTTTTTCATTACATAATCCATCGCCGGCGATCAATGTATCATCAATATGTTTTTCATAGCTGTCATTTTCAAGATCGTTCACAACGGCAATACCTCCTTGTGCATACTTTGTATTGGTTTCATCCGCAGCAGCTTTTGTCATTACCAGTACTTTTTTATCAGGAAACCGTTCAGCAACTTTTAATGCATAGCTTAAACCGGCAATACCCGAACCTATAACGAGAAAGTCTGTTTGTTGCATGTTTTAATAATTATTTACCCAGCTTTAGAATTACTATTATGCTTCTCTTGCGTCGCACTCTTGTACTGCAGTAATTCTATTCGGCAGGCCACATCCTCTTATCCTTCTCCGTTGGAGAAGGACGGTACTGCGCTACAAATCCAGTCTTTCTGTTCTACCACATCAACTTTAGAAATTCTATTCCCCTTATTCTTTGCCTCACTGGCAAAACGAATTGCAAATTTATTGTTTTGAGGTGGAAGTAATGTATCTAACAGCTCCAACTGTAATTAATAATTGCGCTATTCCATAAGTAAGCATTATAGCGATCCCTGCATATTCAAATGGTTCATAAAATTTATTAATAGCAAGAATTGAATCGGAGGTGATAAATAGAACGGCGCCGACGATCATTAAGGTAGCTGCACCAATGTTTTTTATTCTGCCTGTTTGCAATGCCTGTATCAGCATATAACTGATCACAATTCCATAAACACGAACGGGTAATTTCATATCTCCAAGATTTGGCGACAGAATATAAATTAACGCGATATAATAAATGATAACAGGAAGAAACCACCAGTAGTTCTTACTTAATCCATTCTTTACGAATAACATTTTCATAAAAGAGGATATAAAAAATATGTGCAATAAGAAAAGCCACCAATCCAAAAATGAAAAAATTTGCTATTCATGGATTCAAACATCAACAATACATCACCCGCCCATGAAAATAACAAGAGCCAGCAATATCCATTTTTTTAAAGACGAAGCAAAACCTTTTGTTTGGAAAAAAAAAAAGACGATCAACAATGGTATTAAGAGCGGCTTGGTTATATATCGGAGTGTTTCATTGTTTGTATAAACTGCAAACAAGTCAGCAAGAAGAATAACAATAAAAAGAATTATCCAGGAGCTTTTATTCATGAAAATCTAAAATCTGCAATCTTAAATCTAAAATTCTACACTGGCTCTATCCATGCCTCACTTTCTTTCAAAAGACCGATCAACTCATCTACTGCCACTTCGCTGTTTACATTTCTTTTTACAATTTCTTTTCCTCTATAAAGAGTGATCTTACCCGGTCCGCTGCCTACATAACCAAAATCTGCATCGGCCATTTCACCGGGACCATTCACAATACAGCCCATGATGGCGATCTTCACTCCTTTCAAATGATTTGTTCTTGAACGGATCTTTGCGGTTGTTTCCTGCAGGTCAAAAAGAGTCCTGCCACAACTCGGACAACTGATATATTCTGTTTTTGATATTCTTGTTCGTGTAGCTTGAAGAATTCCGAATGAAGTGCTATTGATAAATTGTTCTATGGTTAAATTGTTGGTGTAGTTTCTTCCACTTGCATTCATTTGCTCATAGCTCATAGCTAAAAGCTCATAGCCTTTCCTCGTCATTCCTAAACAGATCCCATCTCCCATTCCTTCCAGAAATAATGCACCGGTTTCAGTTGCAAAATGAATTAAATGCTCATCAGCAGTTTGCCAGTTACTGTCAGTAATATTAATTACCGGATTTTTTATTCCCCTGTTCATTAACTCAACATACATTCTCCTCACAGACTGCATTGCATTTTTATTCGTACTGCTTAAGCAAATAACAACTGTGGGATCATTTGCTAACTTATCAAGATAAGTAAATGAATCAGCTCCGTCATTAAAACAATCAACCATCACAAAATTCATTTGTTCACTTCTTATTTCTGATTCTGCATAACCACTATCCTGGAAAATCGGGAAATATTTCGTTTTGTCTTCAGCTCTTATCCATGTTTCCGGATAAACGATAACTTTCAAAGTCCCTGGCAATGAAAAACCGAGTAATTGATTTGCTGTAAAAATATAATCAGCTGCCGCATCACTGATATTCCATTTATCCGTTGCCTCATCATAAGTATAACCTATACTTTGTAAATGCTTGTATGAGATCTTTTCGATCTTACTCAAATCAGCGATCACAACCGGCACATGTTTAGCCACCAATATTTCCAACTTCAAAACTCTCTCTTCTTTGATAATTAAATGGATCATAAGAAAGTTTATCAAGTAGCAGGTACAACCTGTGGATCTATCGGTCTGTTGATCTGTCGACCGCTATATCTTTTCACGAGGTCTTTACAAACAGGAATTTCCAATTCAGGATCTTCCGTTAATGAAACACGAATTGTATCTCCAATTCCATCTTCCAATAAAGTACCAATGCCAACGGCACTTTTTATTCTTCCGTCTTCACCATCGCCGGCTTCAGTAACACCAAGATGCAATGGATAACATTCAGCAAATTCATCAAACATTGTCTTTACCAATAAACGATAAGCCTGCACCATCACCTGCGGATTACTGCTCTTCATGCTCAATACAATGTTGTGATAACTTTCGTTTCTTGCTATACGCAAAAATTCCATGGCACTTTCCACCATTCCCATTGGCGTATCGCCATAGCGGCTCATAATGCGATCGCTTAATGAACCATGGTTGGTTCCGATCCGCATAGCAGTTCCATATTCTTTGCAAATTTTTATTAACGGCGTAAACCGTTCGCGGATCCGATCGATCTCTTCTGCATAATCAGCATCCGTGTATTCTATCAGTTCGAATTTTTTCTTGTCAACATAATTGCCGGGGTTCACTCTTACCTTTTCAACAATTCTTGCTGCAATTTCAGCAGCGTTAGGAGTAAAATGTATATCTGCAACCAGCGGAGTATGATAACCTCTTTTTCTTAACTCATTTTTTATATGCAATAAATTCTCGGCATCGTTTTTTGATGGGGCGGTGATGCGGACTAATTCAGAGCCGGCTTCAATACAACGAATGGATTGCTCAACTGTTGCCAATGTATCCATTGTATCTGTAGTTGTCATCGTCTGCACACGAATAGGATGGAAATTGCCGAGCAACAGATCGCCGATCTTTACTTCTTTTGTTTTTAACCGTTTGTATCCCGTTAATGAATCACAATAGAATTGCATAGAAATTTCAGTATATCAATTACTGCAAAACTAACAAAGAAAGAGTGCTAAGGTTTGATAAATTTTAAAACCAACTGTTACATTTTGCCCTGAAAAAAATTGAGTTGTTTTAGTATCCCTTTAAGGATTTTCATTCTTATTGCAGGAATATCTGCATTTGCATCCGGAGATTCAAAGTTCAATACAAAGAAATATGGATGGTTATTCTCTTCTACCCAACCAACTGCCCATGCCACGTGATCGCCATTTTCTTTTCTGCCCCACCCGGTTTTATAAGCGAGCCGGTACATTGTTGTATTCTCAAAAAGCATTGCTTTCTTTACTTTTTCCTGGTAAGTTTTAAAAAAAGGAAGCTGATCGAAGTATAACATTTTTACAAGACCGAGTTCTTCATCGGGGGTTATCTTTAGTGTATTGTCAAGCCAGAAACTATCAATAGCTGTGCGGATCCTGAAAGCTGTGTCTTTTGGGCCTGCGCCATAATTAACAGTGTCCATCCAATATTCCATTCTGTCTTTTCCAATTCTTCTTGCTACCTCCTGGTAATAAGGAACGGCTGAAACACGGAAAGCTTCATACATTGAAAGATCTCTGTTCCATTCCTCAACATTTCTTTTTACGCCATCCCATTTTATGATCATGCTATCGCTGCTGATAACTCCTGTTTGCAAACCGATCAGCGAATTAACGATCTTAAATGTTGAGGCTGGCAGATAGCTACTGTCTGTAAATCTTTTTTTATTATAAAAAATAAACTCATTGGTGGCATTATTGTAAAGGCCGAAACAGCCAACCACTTTGTTTTCTATAAAATATTTTCCAAGGCTTTTATCTTCTTCTACATTATTAGGTGAGCAGGAATATAAAATGGAAGCAAAAACACAAACTGATATTAACTTAACCTTCATCACTTGTAAAATTTGTGGGCAAAGTTAAGTGCAGGCCATCAAACTGCTGGAAAACAAAAAAACCCGGTCTGCCGGGTTTTATAAAAATGAAAAATGAAATAGTTTAAAGGTAGATGCCGTTTTTCAACTTTGTGTGTCTTACTCCGTTACAATCTCTCTTTGTCGCTGAACACGAGCTCAAGGTCATCGCCATTACTGATCCTGCTAGCAGGAGAAACAACAGTTTTTTCATACTTATTTTTTAAAAGTTTGAAGGGTGAATTAAAACTGGTATTCAGAGGAGATCAGAAAGACGGCTATTCAGAGGAGAGAACGAAAATACTATGCCATCATTGTATTTCATAGCATTTGTAAAAAATTATTAACCTTCCATTAAAAAATCGACTGAAATCAAGGAAGGGTATAGTAAATCTCCTAACTTTCCTATTTATAATTTTATTAAACCATAAATAACAGCTTATGAAAAGGGCAATTATTTTCTTCCTGGTTATTAGTACTACAATTGCAGCCTGCAAAGGTGGCAAAGATAAGATCACGGTTAAAGACGATAATGGCGGCAAGGCCACTGTTGATCTTTCAGAAATAGGAAAGAATGCAGACAAGATGAAGGATCGCAGTGAAGCGCTGCAAAAACTTACCCCGCTTTCTTTAGATGAATTGAAAGCTGCTCTGCCAGAAGAAATAATGGGGGCAAAAAGAGATAATATGGAAGCCACTAAAATGGGAGGGCTTGCCAATTTTTCAAAAGCTGAATATAAAATGAATGATTCAACTGAAGTTGAGTTAACCATTTTTGATTGTGCAGGAACTGAAGGCGCAGGTTATTACAATATGGCATTTCTTGGTATGATGTCTTTTGAAAAAGATAATGAGGATGAATATTCTAAAACAACAGATTTTAAAGGCGACAGAGCTATTGAAACCTGCCAGAAAAAACGCAGCCATTGTGAATTCACTTTTTTTGGCAAAGACAGGTATATGGTTACACTTAAAGGAGAAAATGTTGGAATTGATCAAGTTAAAACAGATTGGTGGAGATCTGAACTTAAAATAGACAATAAATCTTTATAGCAAAGAGCTGTACTTATTTAGTATGGCTCTTTTATTTTGCTAACGCTTTTAACACTCCAAGTTCCTTTCCAATTTTTGTGAATGCAGCAATGGCTTTATCCAAATGATGTTGTTCGTGTGCAGCACTTAGTTGCACTCTTATTCTCGCCTGCCCTTTTGCAACAACCGGGAAAAAGAAACCAATAACATAAATACCTTCTTCTAAAAGCTTAGCCGCCATCGTTTGTGCAAGCACTGCATCATATAACATAATAGGCACGATAGGATGATCTCCGGGTTTTATATCAAATCCCGCTTCAGTCATCTTTTTGCGGAAATACTTTGTATTGTTTTCAAGCTTATCTCTTAGCTCTGTTTTTTCAGTAAGCATATCTAATACTGCAATGGAACCACCAACAATTGACGGCGCCAAAGTATTACTGAATAAATATGGTCTTGATTTCTGGCGCAGCATATCAATGATCTCTTTTCTGCCGCTGGTAAAACCACCACTGGCGCCACCTAATGCTTTGCCAAGTGTCCCGGTAATGATATCGATCCGACCCATGACACCACGATACTCATGTGTTCCTCTCCCGGTTTTTCCTAAGAAACCAGATGAATGACATTCATCGATCATGACGATCGCATTATATTTATCAGCGAGGTCGCAAATTTTATCCAACTGTGCAATAGTTCCGTCCATACTAAAGCTGCCATCGGTTACAATGATCCTGCTCCTGAGTTTTGCTGATTCCTGTAGTTTCATTTCAAGGTCAGCCATATTATTATGCTCGTAACGGTAACGTTGAGCTTTACATAAACGAACGCCGTCAATAATGCTTGCATGATTCAATGCATCAGAAATAATTGCATCTTCTTCGTTAAATAAAGGTTCAAACACCCCGCCATTTGCATCAAATGCAGCTGCGTACAATATTGTATCGTCTGTTCCCAAAAATTCAGAAAGCTTTTTTTCCAACTCTTTATGAATATCCTGCGTACCGCAAATAAATCTTACACTGCTCATTCCATAGCCATGCGAGTCGATAGCTTTATGAGCTGCCTCGATCACTTTTGGGTGCGAAGACAATCCGAGATAATTATTAGCACAAAAATTCAAAACAGTCTTACCATTTACAGTGATCTCGGCACCCTGAGGGCTTGAGATTATTCTTTCTGTTTTATAAAGCCCGGAGGTCTTGATCTCCTCAACTTCTTTTGCAATTCGTTTTACAAAATTTTCGTTCATAAGAACATATTTGGCGGGCAAATATAATAAGAAGGTAGCTGGTTACCGGCTGCCGGTTTAGTTATTGGTTCGTACAACCTAATTCCCCATTCCTAATTCCTTTTGCCACCTTCCTTCACCCTGCTTTTTCTGCATTTTGCCGGTTAAATGATGCTTTTCATCAGAATGCTATTGCCAAATGCTTAATGATAAATTAAATTTGTTGTAACATTTTCAGGAATACCTTCGTCAAATCATGAAACTGACTTCTATGCAAAGGAAATATTTATTAAGAGCCGCTTTAATACTTCTGCTGATAGCAGGCAGTTACCTGGTACTTTGGTCCACAACAAGGACCCATTCTCAAAAAGAGGCCTGCTCCGAAAGCATGGAAGAATGTTGCAAAAACAAGGATGACAGGGACAAATCGGGTGAAATGATATGGGAAACCTTCTCCCGCCAGTTTATTTCCACTTCCGTAATTGAATAATGATCCTTAGGCTTTAATGCCAAAAAAATCCTCTTTAGAGCTGTAACTTTTTTATTCACCAACCGTACTACCTAAAGCAGGGACGTTAAATTACCTTTGCCTCCTATTCCGCTGTTTATGACCGAAAGAGAGTATAACGAGTGTGTCACTACCTACGCAGACAATGTGTATCGATTTATCCTGAAAAACCTCAGGAATGAAGAAGATGCCCGTGATGTGGTGCAAACAGCTTTCGAAAAGATGTGGATACACCGGGATGAAGTTGACGCCTCAAAAAGTAAATCATATCTCTTTACCGTTGCCTACAGGCAAATGATCGATCATATCAGAAAAGTGAAAAGGATACAGTTAAAAGAAGAGTTCAACGAAAATGCAAAAGTGCAAAACAGGCCTGCAAATAATTTGAAGAAAATATTAGATGAAGCATTAGCAAGGCTCAGTGAAACGCAAAGAACATTGGTTCTTTTAAAAGATTATGAAGGATATAGCTATGAAGAAATTGGCCAGATAACTAACCTGAGCGAAAGCCAGGTAAAAGTTTATTTACACAGGGCCAGGGTTCAGTTAAAAGAATATTTGGTAAAAGTGGAAAATGTGATATAAAGAAGCTGCGAGCCACGAGCTAATAGCTTCGAGCAAAAAAATAAACATGATCATTGATCGCCATAATTACGAAGAGTGCTTTATCCTTTATTGGGATAATGAACTTTCTGCATCACAAAAACAGGTGGTTGAGAAATTTGTAAAAGAAAACCACGATCTGGAAGAAGAATTTACGCTTCTTGGTCAAACACGTTTTGCTCCTGACAACAACATTCAGCTTGAGAAGAAAGAGTTTTTGCTCAATAATTCTTTTATAAACATTACCAATTACGAAGAACAGCTTCTTAATTATATTGATGATGAGGTAACCGCTGATCAACGAAAAGAAATTGAACGCTTCGCCGGTCAATATTCCATTGTTAAACAGGAATTGACTTTACTTCAAAAAACAAAACTTCACCCTGAAGCAGAAGTTGTTTTCCCCGATAAATCAATTTTATACAGAAGAGAAGAAAAAGTTCGTGTGATCAGTATGACATGGTTTAGAGTGGCTGTCGCTGCTGCCATTATACTTATTGCAGGGTTTGCTACTTTCAAATTAATTAATAATAAGAATGGAGATACTCCGGCAGTTGTTGTTATTGATAAATCAAAGAATCAACCTTCGGATAAAACAACTGATCAGTCAATAAGTAATCCTGCTAATCAAATTCCGCAAGACACAAAAAATGATCTTGCAAAGACAGATAAAAAATCAACTAAAGAACAAACGACAAATAAGAAAGATTTTAAAAGAACGACTGATGAAACTGTTGCTCCAAAAAGTTTGATAGCTCAACGGGAGAATAAAAATAATTTACCTGAAGAAAGAAAGAATGTTAAACAGCAAATAAGCGAGCCTGATGAAGTTATAGCAAGTCTTCCTGATCGAAAAAGAAATGATGCTATTGTAGAAAAAAATCAAACTGACGCAATCAATACTGGTTTTGACAAATCAGATGTAACACTTAAAGCTAATCCTACGTTATACATACCAGAACAGGAAGAAAGAGAAAAAGGCGGCATCAAAGAATTCTTAAGAAAAACTACCCGGGTATTTGAGCGCCGCACCAGGATTCAAACCACAACCGATGACAACAAACTGCTGCTTGGAGCTTTTGCAGTATCATTAAAATAAACTTTAAACAGGAAAAACATTTTAGCATGAAAAGTATTTTACTCGTATGCGTAGCAGCTTGTCTATTCAGCACAGCTTTTGCCCAAAACGATACAACCGGAAAAAAAGAAACAAATGACACGATTCGCATCGGTGGCATGATCATTATCAAAAAACCCGGAAGCGAAGATCGTGAGATCATAACCAATGATCATTATTCCGTACATATCCCTAAGAGAAGAACGCCTCAAAATTTAACAACCAATTGGTGGATCATTGACATGGGCTTTTCAGGATTTAATGATAAAACAGATTATGCCTCCGCAGAAGCACAGGCTTTTGCTCCCGGAAGCAATGAAGACTGGTTTGATATTAAGAGCGGCAAATCAAGGAATGTGAATATTTGGTTCCTTATGCAGCGGCTGAATTTGATCAACCATGTAGTGAATCTTAAATATGGGATCGGTCTTGAGCTGAATAATTATTTCTTTGATGATGTATCAATTCGTTTTCAGAAGAATCCCACATTGGTGGTCCAGGATCCTAATATCAAGGATGCAAAAAAGAATAAACTGGCCGCTGATTACCTGACAGTGCCCTTGATGCTAAATTTTAATTTTACTCCTGACAAGAGAAATGGTTTTGGTTTCAGTGCTGGTGTTAGTGCAGGATATATGTACAGTGCAAGGCAAAAGGTAAAGATCAGCGATGATAAATTTAAAGTTCATAATGACTTTGACCTGGAAGACTGGAAACTGTCTTATGTGGGTGAGATAAACCTGGGACTTGTAAAACTGTATGGCAGTTATGCCTTTCAAAGCATGTGGGAAAAAGGTCTTGATCACACACCATTTAATGCAGGTATAAGATTCAGCAACTGGTAAGAGTTCTTTAATTTCTCATGATATAACCATTCCGCCTAAGGCGGGATGGTTTTTTTATTCACAGAAAAAATAATAAGTAAGTTCTCCTGTTTACTCACATTCG
Source organism: uncultured Bacteroidota bacterium (assembly GCA_963746915.1). Taxonomy (GTDB): domain Bacteria; phylum Bacteroidota; class Bacteroidia; order Chitinophagales; family Chitinophagaceae; genus VBAS01. The sequence continues at coordinate 52,912 of CAVVDD010000005.1, forward strand.
TTTATCCTATTTCTCCAAAAAAAATTCATGGTAATTTCCAGTTTGAGGCCCGCTGAAAATTCTGTTGTTTTGTAAACGTATCGTTAAACCTGCCTGTCGGCAGGCAGGAGATATCCACCCACCGTAATAAAAGCTTACGGCACGTCGTTTGCAATTCATCCCGGACTATTGGAGGAAAACGTATATGAAAACTTTTTGGGTGCTCGCATCATTCGTCGCAGGTAGCAGCGTTATCGCTACGCATAATTATACTGACAACGATCCAGACAAAAACCGAAGTAAAAATTCTGAACCGGTAGGTATGGTGTACATCCTAATCGACAAATCAGATTATGAGCTAAGCTTATATGATGAGAAGGGTTGGTACGCCACTTATCCCGTTGTATTTGGCAATAGTTCTCTTTCCGATAAAAAAATGGAAGGAGATAAAAATACTCCCGAAGGGACTTTTCACATTGCCTCAAAACGTGTTCACGACAAATGGCACCGTTTTATGGCGCTTGATTATCCAACTAAAGAGAGTTGGGAAAAATTTAACCAGCGAAAATCAAATGGAGAAATTCCCGGTTCTGCAAAAATTGGCGGAGGCATTGGTATTCACGGCACATGGCCGCATGAAGATTTCCAGATCGATCGCTATAAAAACTGGACGATGGGTTGCATTTCAATGAAAAATGAGGACGTGGAAGACCTGTATAAATATGTACCGATCGGAACCAAAATTATTATTCGCCGCTAATTATCATTTAAAAAATTCTGTCACCGTTTCATCCCATTTCGATTGATCGCTGGCTATTAAAGGGTACGTGCCCTGCTCCCACATATATTTCCAGTTTCTTTTTTGGAGAATTGATCGAAGCAAAGATCCTTTCAGTTTCTTCTTTCATCACATATTCATCACCACTGCCCCATTGAAGTAATACAGGACAGTTTATATTTTTTACATAACGGGAGGTTCTATGACCATAACCCCAATAACCCTGTTCGATGCCTGTCCAGAAAGTAACAAAAAAACCAAATGGCTCTCCCGGGAAGCCACTGATCCTTGCTCTTGCCCTTATATGATCCTGCAACCTGTCAAATGGCATTTCAAGAATTATTTTTTGCGGCTTTAAGTCATATTGTCCAATCGCTTTGGTAATAATAACAGCACCTAAAGACATTCCCCACAATACAATATTCTTTTCCCCTTTTTTTAAAATATGATCATAAGCCAGCTTTACTTCTTCCGATTCTTTGTATCCAAGACTATTAACGATGCCTTCACTATTTCCGTGAGCCCTTATATCTACAAGCATTGTATTGTAACCAAAGGAATTAAATTCAAAAGCCTCTCCCAATACATTTCCTTTATTTGAACCTAATCCATGAAATAAAATCACGGTGCCCTTTGCTGAATCAGCTTTCATGTACCATGCTTCCAGCTTTTTTCCATTGGCCATAGTTAATTGAACCGTATCATAAGGGATGGTCGGATGATACTGAATAAGTGACTTCGCTAATTTCTTTCCTGTCATCATTCGCCAGGTACGCAGAAATGGTTTGCCTTGAGAAGGTTGTTGATCTCTTACTTTATCATCATCATAATAATGCGTGAATCTGTATGCATGAAATGCTGCACTAATGTTTATTAGTAACAACTGAACAAGCAATACATTGCCGATCCATTTAAGTATACGTGTAGTCTTTTTACCAGCTATTTTGTCTTTCATAGAATGGAAGCAGAATCAGAACCAATCTGATAATTATCGGATCAAAAATAGATTTTCATTTTAGAAAATCTTAATTAACTGTGGATATTTTCTTGATAGCTTTTCAAATTTAAAAAGCGAATGAATATGTTTGAAGACTAAATTCGCCGACAGTAATACTTACTAACCCTTCAACATATTTTCGAAAAACCTTTTAAAGCAGCTGACCCGGCTGCTTTACTTTTTTTGTTTCGCTCCGCTTGCAATGACGGCAAAAAAGATAAAATGAAAATTTTATAGTTTATTATTTTTTATTTCTTCAACAACTGCAGGATCAAGCAGTGTTGTAATATCACCCAGGTTTTGCGTATCGCCTTCTGCGATCTTTCTTAAAATACGTCGCATGATCTTTCCACTTCTTGTTTTTGGCAAACCGGAAACGAATTGAATTTTATCAGGCTTTGCAATTGGACCGATCACTCTTGTCACTGTTTGTAAAATATCCTGTCTTCTTGAAGCTTCATCACCATGGTGACCATTATAAATTACATAGGCATAAATGCCTTGTCCTTTTATATCATGCGGATAACCCACTACGGCGCTTTCGACAACACCAGCATGCATGTTGATCGCATTTTCAACTTCAGCCGTTCCAATTCGATGACCACTTACATTCAGTACATCATCTACTCTTCCGGTTATCCTGTAAAAACCATTTTCATCTTTCAATGCACCATCGCCGGTGAAATATAAATTTGGATAATGTTCAAAATAATTTTTCCGGCAACGTTCATGATCGCCATAAGTTGTTCGGATTATTGCCGGCCAGGGAGCTTTGATACAAAGATTTCCTTTCAGCAAGCCATGCTCATCTTTTTCCGTTGCTTCTTTTCCATTATCATCAACAAGGATTAGTTGCACACCCGGCATTGGCAAGGTTGCCCAGCTTGGTTTTGCCGGAGTTACTCCTGCAAAATTTGAGATCATAATTCCACCTGTTTCCGTTTGCCACCATGTATCTACTATGGGGCATTTTTTTTTGCCAATATTCTCATCATACCAATGCCATGCTTCTTCATTGATGGGTTCTCCAACAGTGCCCAAAATTTTTAATGATGAAAGATCTTTTCCTTTTAATGGTTCCAAACCAAATCCCATTAAACTTCTTATTGCGGTTGGGGCTGTATAAAGAATATTTACTTTGTGTTTATCAATGATATCCCAAAAACGTCCTGCATCGGGCCATGTAGGAATACCTTCAAACATCACTGAAGTTGCACCTGCACATAATGGACCATAAACGATATAGCTGTGTCCGGTTATCCATCCAATATCTGCCGTACAAAAAAATATTTTGCCCCGGTTGATATTGAAACACGTTTACAAAAGTGTAAGTGGTCCAGATCATATAGCCGGCACTGGAATGAACAACACCTTTTGGTTTACCTGTGCTGCCTGATGTATATAAAATAAATAACGGATCTTCTGCATCCATTTCTTCTGCGGGAAAAGAAACTACTCCATTCTTCTCCACTTGTGTTCCCGCATGTTCCATTTCATCTTCCCACCAAAGGTCCCGACCCTTGATCATTGACACAGGAGTTCTTGTTCTTGTATAAACAATTACATTTTTTATTTTTTTATTTCCGATCAATGCATCATCGATCACACTCTTCAAGGGAATATCTTTTCCGCCCCGATATGCCCCATCACATGTAATGATATATTCAGCCTGTGCATCTTCCAACCTGTCGGCAATACTTTGTGCACTGAACCCACCAAATATCACACTATGTATTGCACCAATTCTGGCACAGCCCAAAACTGCATACACCAACTCAGGTATCATGCCCATATAAATACAAACCCGGTCGCCTTTTTTTACTCCATTATTCTTTAACATCTGCGCTACCTGGCAAACTCGCTTATGCAAACGATTATAGGTAACCACTCTCACTCTTTCTTCAGGATTATTCGGTTCCCAAATAAAAGCAGGCTTCTCTCCCATTGTTTTTAAATGCCTGTCAATACAATTCTCTGTAATGTTTAGTTTGGCTCCCTGGAACCATTTCACTTTTGGTTCCTTAAAATTCCATTCTAAAACCTTGTCCCATTTTTTTCGCCATTGAAAATTTTCGGCAACAGATGCCCAGAACTCTTCAGGCCTATCTATACTTTCACGATAAGCTTTTTCATATTGCTCCTGGGATTTTATTTGAAAAGGATAGGACATAGCAATTCTTTTGGGCATTAAATGTACGAAACAACAACTTTGCTATGAGGTATAACTTAAAGATTTATTAGTTTCTATAAAACTATAGGAAAACTAAAACCCAAGCGGCTTCCTGTCCCAATCTCAGATTCAACCCAAATTTTTCCTCCCTGTGCTTCAATAAATTCTTTACAGATCGCAAGACCAAGACCTGTTCCTTCTTTTGTGCCCGGCATGCGAAATAGCGATCAAATATTTTGTCTTTGTATTCCGGAGCAATGCCTTTACCAAAATCCTGTACACTGAATTGCATCATCATCTTTTTTTTCAACTTCTATAATAATCTCCGAATCTCTCGATGAATAACGAATAGCATTTGTTAAAAAATTATTGAGCACCCAAACAGTTTTATCTGCATCTGCTTTAAAAGCAGGAAGATCTTTCTCATTTCTTTTTATTGAGATATTTTTTTCCTTGGCAACATTTTGCACTGATTCAACAGCCCTTCTTATCAATACATCGGCTTGTATCTGCTGAAGGTTCAATTGTATCTTGCCACTTTCCACCTGTGACATATCGAGCAATTCACTTAGTATTCGCAATAATCGTTTGTTATCATCTTTCAGGCTTTGCACCAATTCTTTTTGTTCAGGAGTTAAAGTTCCCACCCTTTCATCTTCCAGTAATTTCAAACTAAAATCTGAAGATGCTAATGGTGTTTTTAATTCATGAGAAACGGTGGCAATAAAATTTGTTTTTGCCACATCCAGTTCTTTGAATGGGGTGATGTTCTTTAAAACGATCACACTGCCCGGCTTTCTGGTTTTCATTTGTCAGCTCTATAATTTCTTTGGTAAAATAGTTTTCCTTTCCGTCCACTACTATCTTGAAAGGGATACTATTTTGTTCTTTGATAAGAAAACGAAACAGATCATTTCTTTTTTGCACTTCTTCCTGTTTCAACCCTATAAGATCCTGCTTTTTCAAATTTAATAGTTGCAGTGCCTGCTGATTGGCAAACAATACGATCCCTTTATTATCAATACCAATGCTTGCATCTTTCAGTGAGTTAATTACTGCTTCGGCTCTTTTTTTTTCAAATAAGATTTTTGAAAGATTGCTATGTTCATATTCATCCAGCCTTTCTGCCATGCTGTTAAAAGCATTGGCCAGGTCACCAAATTCATCTTTACGGTTCAGGTGTATCCGTTCACCATATTTTTTATTTGCAATTGCTTTTATGCCTTCTGTGAGTTTTGCAATTGGCGAAGCCACCAACGAGGGGAAATTAAAAATAAAAGTAAACCCTACAAGAATACAAACAGTAAGAATAATTGTAATGATCGTTTTTGCACTTTCTGCAGATCTCTGTGCTGCCTGGTTTTTTTTGTCAATTGCCTGCAGGTTTATCTGCATGATCTGGCTGATATCTTTGCGGATCATTGAATTGCAGAGAATCGCTACTCCCTTGTTCCTTCAGTTCATTAAAATTTTTTCGTGAGTGAAGCTGTCATCTCTTTTTCACCCGGTTCTGTAATATTCTTTTCCTGAAACTGAAGATTTTTTTCAAATTCCTCTAATCGCACTTTTGTTTTTATTAAGACTATCCAATTCATTCAGCATATCCCTTGAATAGTTCAGCGTTTCATAATTGTCTTTTACAATGGCTTTACTTTCTTCGCTCAGTCGGTTGAGATAAAAAAAACTTACTGCACCAACCAGTATCAGCAGGGCAAAAAGGAAAATACCCCCAAGGGCAATTTTTGTTTTTAATTTAATTGCCATCAGGATAGAATTATAAGGTCAACATCATTTTTCGAAAGTGTTTTCAATAACTGGTTAAAAACATTGGTTCGCAAAATAACCTGGAACAAATTTAAATGAGGTTTGCCAATACAAACCGTTGTAATCTGTTCTTTCCTCCACTATTTCCATAATGGCTTTGGCAATATTATCATGCTTTATCTGAATTACTTCAGCTCCCAGTTCCGTTGCATTCTTAAAATTATTGATCAGATGCCGTTGTGCAGCCAGCGGTATCTTATCCATTGCTTCTTTTGGTGTTTGTACATATAATACATACCATTTGCTGTTATAATAAGAAGCAAGCCTTGCTGTTTTACGAATAATATTCTGTGCCATTTCATGATTGGATGAAATACAGGCCAGGAAATGTTCATGTCTCCAGGCTTTTTCTTTTGCGGTTACTTCATAATCCACTTTTCGTTCCACCTGTCCTGCTACTTCTTTTAAAGCCAGTTCCCGCAATTGCAAAATTTTTTCAGGTTGAAAAAAATTGGTCAAGGCCTGCTGCACTTTGCTATGATCATAAATTTTTCCTTCTTTCAGTCGTGTGATCAGTTCATCTGCTGTCAGATCAATATTCACCACTTCATCTGCCATCTGCAACATTTTATCCGGCACCCTTTCCGTTACTTCAACACCTGTAATTTGTTTTACATCTTCATTGATGCTTTCAATATGCTGAATATTTATGGCAGAGATCACATCAATACCTGCATCCAAGAATATCCAGTACATCCTGCCAGCGTTTTTCATTTTTACTGCCGGGAATATTGGTATGCGCCAGTTCATCAACAATCACTACATCAGGATGCAATAATAAAATAGCCTGTACATCCAGTTCATCCAGTTCTTTTCCTTTATAAAAAACTTTTCTTCTTGGAATAACCGGCAATCCTTCTATCAAGTGCCTGTGTTTCTTTTCTGCCATGCGTTTCTATATATCCAATTTTTACATTTACACCATTGCGCAACAGGGTATGTGCTTCCTGCAGCATACGATAGGTTTTACCCACACCGGCACTCATGCCAATATAGATCTTCAGCTTTCCTTTTTTTTCCTGCTGAATTTTTGCCAACCATTTATCTGCTTCACTTTCCGGCATAGTATTGTTATTATTGTTTAATTCATTTGTCTTTTTAACCAGATCTTGCTGACGGGAGATACTACCAATGGATATTTTTCCACTAATACATTGCTGATCTCCAATCCAAAATTCTTTTCTTCCCTTACAGCAATTTTTTTCAGCAAATAATAAAACTTCAAAAAAAATATTTTGCCTCTGACATATCATTATCATAAGAAAGGTAAGAATCTCCCAGCATAAACACGTGATCGCCTCCTGTATCAAGATTATATTTACTGTTCAGGTGTCCGGTCCAGCATTAGTTCTCCTTTTGCTCTCAATTCTTTCACTACTGTGCGGAACATCAGGTCCACTCTTGGTTCTATCCTGAATCCCAGATTAAATGTAAGATGGTAAACATCATGAGGCGCCAGGGTCTTTACTTTGTATTCCATCGTATAGGGTTCATCGGTAACATTAATATGAACAAACCAGTATATATCTGCTTTCTTTTCAGGAGATTTCAAGATGGAATTAATTGATTGCTCTTCAATCATATTTTCATTGTCAGCATTGCTGAGATAAATAAGATGGGTGGCATATTGCGGAATTTTTTTATTCCTGCTTATTTGCTGTAATAAGGGGACCTGTTGCCTCAAGTGAAATATACCCGATGAATTTTTTGTGTATCTGTTCTCCTTTATACCATACATACATAATTATTGAAAGCAATGTGCCGATAACCAGGGTTATCCATCCGCCATGTTGTACTTTGCTGAGATTGGCAACCAGGAACATTCCTTCAATCAGAAAAAAAGACAAGTGCCAAATAAAATTATCAATGGCTTTGGCAATTCTTTTTGTCAGCAGGTACATTATTACAAGAAAACTTGTAACCAGCATGGTCAGTGTTACACTCAATCCGAATGCTGCTTCCATATTGGTTGATTTTTGGAAATACAAGACCATTCCAACACAGGCCAGCATTAAAAACCAGTTGATAAAAGGAATATAGACCTGTCCTTTGACCTCGCTCGGGAAAATTAACTTTATGTCTTGGCCATATATTTAGTCGTATGCCTTCATTTACCAATGTAAAACATCCGCTGATCAGTGCCTGGCTGGCGATGATGGTAGCCAGCGTTGCAATGATTACAGCAAAGATGTAAATGCCGGAAGGTATCGTGCTGTAAAACGGGCTGATATTACCTAATGTTTCACCTTTATGAGATACCAGCCAGGCTGTTTGTCCTGCATAGCTGAAGCACAAGACAAATTTTAATATACATCCAGCTCCAGCGAATATTATTACGACCCACATGACCCATATCGCTATACAATGCTTCAGCACCTGTTGTGCATAAAAAAATACCGCCGAGTAACCAGAAACCTCCCGGGATATTCTTTCAATAAATAAAATGCATAGGAAGGATTCAATGCTTTTAATATTTGCCAGTTTCCATTTATCGCCATCACCCCCATAATACCAATGAAAGAAAACCATATCAAGCATTACCGGTCCAAATACTTTTCCGATGTTGCCGGTGCCTGTTTGCTGAAAAAGAAATAATAACAACCAAGTATCAGGATCACCCAGGGTACGGTATTCAGATCGCGGATTGAATTTTTGCAACCCTTCAATAGCGGATGCAACAGAGATAGGCGGTGTAATAATGCCATCTGCAATCAGAAATGCAGCACCGATAATGGCAGGAATGACCAGCCATTTACCAAAATACCGCCGCACCAATGCATACAGTGAAAAAATACCGCCTTCTCCGTTGTTGTCTGCACGGAGTACGATGAATATATATTTGACAGTAGTAAGTAAAAAAAGTGTCCAGAATACAGCACTTAATACACCCAGTGCTTTTGTTGCATTGATCACTTCGCCTTCATGAAATACGGCAGTGTAAGTATAAAGCGGCGATGTGCCGATATCACCAAATACAATACCCATTGCAATCAGCAGGCCGGCTGCCGATACCTTCCGGTGAAACTCGGTATGATGATTGTCAGGCATTGTTCAGGTTAAAGAGAATATAAAAAGCCACTGGTTAATCGGTGGCTTGATTTACTAAAGTTTACAATATATAGAACCGTCGATAATAATGGCATTATTCCTGTGCTGTTTACTTATCAGTTGAATAAGCGCATCCTTTATCAAAAATGAAAAACTGCTGCCAGAATAAATGTCCCGGTACTTTTGGCTGTTGGGAACAATTTATCAGAGTTTTTATAAAAGATCGGATCTTTTGCTCCATCTAACCGGAACTCCGGAATAATCGTCAGGTTGTCGATATGGATATTACCAGATAAGGTAACATCAAAAATATTGGTTCCAAATCCGGCTACTCCATTTTTATCTCCGAAATATTCACCTCTCGCCGTTAATCCAAATACAGAACATGGATCATAATTAAGATACAATGCAGATCCCCACCAGGAATCGCTGCTACCACCATCCGGCTTTACCATTTTACAATGTACCATTATAACCAATGCTGAATTTACTGGAAATGGTTCCGGTAATAACTGACATCAACCTGGTTGACCAGAAGCGTCAGACATATCTTTTCCTCCCACATAATTCAGGTAAGCGTTTAATTTGCTGTTTGAAGTTGCTAAATGAACTTGGCCAATGAAATTTTTCTTTGCAAAACTGGCAGTTGACAAATCAGTTGGATTAGCCACTCCCACCATAAATCCGAAATTGCTATTTAGCGTTACATCCATTTTTAATCCTGTATGAAAGAACGGACCATAGGAGAACATATAATCCATGCTATAATTGCGGTTCAGGTAAGCATCAGGCACTTCATAGCCAACATGGGTAAACCATTTACCCATGGTAAATTTTACTTTGTCAGAAGGAGCATAGGAAACATAAGCCTGTTTGATGGCAGCCAATGTACCCTGATCATTGTAGGAAAATTCTTCTGCTCTTCTTCCAAAACCCAGATCAGCAACAGCCTGTCACTTTACCGATAGTATAATCGGCTTTTAGTGATGCCATGCCCAATTCAAATGAATTCTGGGAATTGGTAAAGCTTGTGTAGTTGTTGGTACGACCTGAATCTTTGGCATTATGGAAATTATACCGATAATACGCATCAACAGAACCGTAATGACAGGTTGCCCTTTTTGTTGAATCCTGCGAATTGCAGTGATACTCATCAAAAGAACTACTAATCCAACTATTATTTTCGTATCTTTTCACTGTTATCACTGTAACTTCTTAGAATATCAAATAAAATTGCATCTTCCTTGATCAAGGAAGGACATTTCAACTTATCATTAAATTTGGTAAATAGTCTGAATTGAGTTTTATTTTCAAATTATCCAAGGCAATATTCAGTTTTAATACATTTACTTTTTCAGGTGCCGAATAAACCAGCCAGTGGTTTTTCAATATGCTTGATCAACCAATGCTTTTACTTTTTCTTCCGGCATATTGCGTACAGTCTGCAATACGTTTTACCTGCACATAAGCCGATGCCGGTGAATATGTCGGATCAAGACCGCTACCGCATGCTGTTACCAGGTCAGCAGGGTATTTCTTCTTTTTTTACTCCGGGATTATGAACCAAGAAAAGTATCGATCCTGTCTTGTACTACTTGTAAATAATCAGGATTGGATGGACCTTTATTACTTCCTGCAGAACCTGCTGCATTATAATCAACTGCAGAAGGACGACCCCAGAAATATTTATCATCTGTAAATTTTTGTCCAATCAGTTCATAGCCCACTACTTTTCCGTTAACAGAAAGTGTTTCACCTTTTCCGCCACCGGGTGTTGCTTTACCAATACCTGCAATCAGCAATGGATATAATACCGCACATAGAATAAGCATCACTAGTGTCAGTTTACAGAGATATTAATAAGTTCTTTTTCATTTCTAAATAGTTTTAATCATTACATAAATAATCCGAACAATAGGTCGATCAGTTTTATTCCGATAAAAGGAACAATAATTCCTCCCAATCCATAGATCAATAAATTCCTTCTCAACAATGCACTTGCACCAATAGGTCTGTATTGTACTCCTCTCAATGCAAGCGGTATCAGCATCGGAATAATGATCGCATTGAAAATGATCGCTGAAAGAATTGCTGATTCAGGACTTTTCAGATTCATGATATTCAATGCCTGCAATGCCGGAATAGAAGTAATAAACAAGGCCGGTACTATCGCAAAATATTTTGCCACATCATTTGCAATGGAAAATGTAGTCAGCGTACCTCTTGTTATCAGTAATTGTTTTCCTATTTCCACTACTTCGATCAGTTTGGTTGGATCATTGTCCAGGTCTACCATATTGCCTGCTTCTTTTGCTGCCTGTGTTCCACTGTTCATTGCTACACCAACATCAGCCTGTGCCAATGCCGGTGCATCATTCGTACCATCACCCATCATTGCAACTAATTTACCACTTGCCTGTTCCTTGCGGATATAATTCATTTTGTCTTCCGGTTTTGCTTCGGCAATAAAATCATCCACCCCGGCTCATTCGGCAATGTATTTTGCTGTTAGAGGATTATCACCTGTTACCATCACTGTCTTTACTCCCATTTTACGCAAGCGCTGAAAACGTTCTTGTATCCCGGGTTTAATGATATCCTGCAATTCGATCACTCCTTTTACTTCATTATTTACGGCAACTACTAATGGTGTACCGCCATTCGCTGCAATTTTTTTTACTCTTTCTGATGTATCTGCAGGAACTGTATTACCACTCTTGGTTACCATATTACGTAATAGCATCAAAAGCTCCTTTACGGATCTTTAATCCATCTGCAGGTATCTACTCCACTGCTTCTTGTTTCCGCAGTGAATTTTATAAATTGAGAACCTGGTTCTGCTTTTGCATTTACTCCTTTTTGCAAAGCCAGTTCTACAATTGATTTTCCTTCCGGTGTATCATCAGACAAAGAACCTAATGCACTAAAACGGATAAATTCATTTTCACTTATTCCATCAACAGAATAAAAATTTGTTGCTTTACGGTTACCAATTGTGATCGTTCCTGTTTTATCCAGTAATAATACATCCACATCACCAGCTGTTTCAACTGCTTTACCACTTTTGGCAATTACATTTGCTCTTAATGCCCTGTCCATACCTGCAATACCGATAGCAGATAATAAACCGCCAATGGTTGTTGGTATTAAACAAACAAATAAAGAAACAAATGCAGCAATCGTTATTGGTGTATTGGCATAATCAGCAAATGGTTTCAGTGTGACACAAACAATAATAAATATCAGTGTAAATGCTGCCAGTAAAATGGTCAATGCAATTTCATTCGGTGTCTTTTGTCTGGAAGCACCTTCCACCAATGCGATCATTTTATCGAGAAAAGTTTCACCAGGTGCTGTTGTTACTTCCACTACTATTCGATCAGCTCAATACTTTTGTTCCACCGGTTACAGATGATTTATCACCACCTGCTTCACGGATCACCGGAGCTGATTCACCGGTAATTGCTGATTCATCAATGGTGGCAATACCTTCAACGATTTCACCATCCATTGGGATAACATCACCTGCTTCGCAAACAAAATAATCACCAAGTTTTCAATTGTGATGAAGGCAACTGACTTTGACTTCATTGCTGAATCCATTTCCCGATAAGGTTACTTTTTTTGCAGGAGTTTCTTCTCTTGTTTTGCGCAAGCTTTCTGCCTGTGCTTTCCTCTTGCTTCAGCCAATGCTTCAGCAAAATTGGCAAACAATACAGTGATCAGAAGGATAAAGAATACAACAATATTATACCATAAAGCTCCCTGTGTAGTATCACCGGTAGCTGTCTGGCAAATACATACAGCAAGCATTACTGCTGTTGCGATCTCCACTGTAAACATTACCGGGTTTTTGATCATCAATCCCGGATTCAGTTTTACAAAAGATTGTTTGATGGATACACCTACCAGTTCCGGGTCAAATAATTTTATATAACGTTTTCTTTTTGCCATGATCAGTTATAAATTAATAAAGTGAAAAATATTCAGCTAATGGTCCCAATGCCAATGGAGGCAAGTAATGACAATGCAGTAACAATAACTATTACCGCAATCGTCATTACACCGAAAGTGACTGAATCTGTTCTTAATGTTCCGGGTGATTCAGGTATATATTTTTTATTAGCCAGCAATCCAATGATCGCAATCGGCGCCAATGATGGGCAAGTACCTTCCCAGTATCAATACAATGCCGGTTGTTACATTCCAGAAAATATTGTTATCACCCAAACCTTCAAAGCCACTTCCATTATTGGCATTGGCAGAAGTGAATTCATACAGCATTTCAGAAAAACCATGATAAGATGGATTATTTAACCATGCACCTGGTTTAACTGCCCATGCCATTTCCGGATGATGCGCAACCATATAATGCTGCAAATGCAGTAAATCCTTTAATCAGAAATGCAGAAAGCAAAGTAACCAGTGCAGCGATCTTTACTTCTCTTGCTTCCACTTTATGTCCCATGAATTCCGGTGTTCGTCCCACCATCAATCCCGAAATAAAAACAGCAATGATGATAAAGATGAAATAGTTTAGCAATCCTACGCCAACACCTCCATACAAGTGCATTGATCATCATATCGAGCATAACTACACCACCTGATATAGGGGTGAGACTATCGTGCATACCATTTACAGAACCATTGGAAGTAGAAGTGGTAACAACACTCCACAATGCGGTTGCTGCTGAACCAAATCTTATTTCTTTTCCTTCCATGCTACCGATCTTCTGCGCAACTCCCATTTTATCAATTGCAGGGTTACCTTTTGTTTCATAATAAATATTGATGGTGCATGAAAATGACACAGAAAAAAGTCATGACACCAAAAATGATCCAGGCTAATTTTTTCCTGTTGATATAAAAACCAAGAGCAAATACCAGTGCGATCGGATATCAATAAAATTGAAATTGTTTCAACCGCATTGGTCAGGTAGTTTGGATTTTCTAATGGATGTGCAGAGTTTACACCAAACCATCCACCACCATTTGTACCTAATTGCTTAATTGCGATCATACCTGCAGCCGGACCTCTTGATACTTGCACACTGTCTCCTTGTAAAGTAACAATGCTATCTTTTCCATCATAACTTGTCGGTGTACCGTTAAATGCAAGAATGATCGCAACGATAATTGACAATGGCAGTAAAATTCTTGTTGTACTTTTTACCAGGTAATTCCAGAAGTTACCGAGATTGTTTGTTGTCTTTTCTTTTAGCCCATTAAACAATGCAACCAAACAGGCAATACCGGTTGCAGCACTTAAGAAATTGCAGAAATGTAATAACAAATAGCTGGGTTAGATAAGTTAATCCTGATTCACCTGAATAGTGTTGCAGGTTACAGTTCACTAAAAAACTGATGGCAGTATTAAATGCCAGGTCAGGCTGTTTGCCCGGGATTGCCATCGGGATTCAATGGCAGTTTATCCTGGAAGATCAGCATGAGCATGGCATATACCAGCCATAAAAGATTAATGGTCAGCATGGCTTTCAGGAATTGCTTCCAGTTCATGCTTTCTTTGGGATTAATGCCACTAATGCGGAAAATGAACCTTTCAATTGGATTCATAAAATCCATAAAAGTTTTTTCTCCCTTGAAGACCCTTGTAATGTACTTGCCTAACGGCCAGGCGAGCAATACCGTCAAAAGAAAAATAATTACTACGCCTAAAATTTCTCCTGTCATACAATTAGAATTTTTCTGGTTTGATCAATACGTATAGCAGGTAACAGAACACTGCTATGGATAAAATGAATAATGCGATCATCATAAAAAAAATTTTTTGTTTTAGTTTTTTTTCAGTCCCGATAGTTACCGGGATTAAATTTTTTCGAACCAGTCAACTGATTTAAAAAAAAGCCAGAAGCAAATAAGTCCGGCCACTAAAAGAATAGTTATCATCATTGTTTTAAAATTTTTATTTGAACCATAATTTGAACTTCATTATAACAAGGTAAACGAATGCTATTGCCATCAACCAAATCAGAACTACACCAACAATATCAGTATGGTTTTTTTATTTGCCATAGGGAAAGGTACTTCCATTATCAACTGTGAATAATGACCATGACAGCTTATTTTATGATTCCTGTCACCTATATATGCATAAGCCATGCTACAACTAAACTTCCCAATTGTATTACCAGCATACTTATTACAGCGATCAGCCTTATATTCTTTTTCATAACTATTATTTAAGCTTTTATCTAAATTTTAAATAGATCCCAGGCTATGTACCCAAGTATTGTCAGTATTATAAATACTACTCACTACGATGACCACATCTTTAAGCCGGGGTGCTTCGTCCCCATACTTCGAATAATCGTCTTTTTCTCTGAGTGATTTCATGCCACAAGAGATTCCAAACACAATGCCCTCTTCTTATTGGTTGGTTACTTGTCTTTGAAAACTACTTGCTTTACAAGGCTTTGAAAGATCATTGAAAGCTTATGCTGCGATCGTGTAAATAAAAAACCCTTCCAAAATGGAAGGGTCATTTTCAAAATGAAAAGGATCATTTATCAATATGGTATTCTTCTAACTTTCGGTATAAAGTAGTGAGCCCGATCCCTAAATACTCAGCTGTTTTGGTTTTATTTCCTTTTGTGAAAGCAAGTACTTTTTGAATATGATCTTTTTCAACGTTAGCAAGAGATAGATCTTCTGCGATCGTTTTATCCTGTCGCTGGATCTCATAAGGCAGATTCTCAGGAAGCAATTCCGAAGTTTCGGTTAATATGCAGGCTCGTTCTAAAACATTTCTCAACTCACGGATATTACCTTTCCATATATGATTCTGCAAAAGCTTTAGTGCATCCTTACTGATCCTCATTTCTTTTCCCGGCGCATATTTTGAAAGAAAGTATTTGGCCAGCTCAGGAATATCTTCAGCCCGGTAACGTAATGCCGGCAGTTGAATAGCAAATACATTTAATCTATAATAAAGATCTTCCCGGAATTCTCCGGTCGCTATGCTTTTTACCAGGTCACGGTTTGTTGCTGCAATAATGCGAACATTCACTTTTGTTGTTTTCGTATCTCCAAGCTTAATGAATTCACCATTCTCTATAACCCTCAATATTTTTGCCTGCAGATCTATATTCATTTCGCCGATCTCATCAAGAAAAAGAGTTCCCTGGTCAGCCAGTTCGATCAAACCTTTTTTGTCTTTGTTAGCACCTGTATAAGCACCGGCTTTATGACCAAATAGCTCGCCTTCTAAAAGTTCCTTCGTAAATGCACTGCAATTAATAGCGATGAATGAGTTTGCTGATCGCTTACTGTTTGCATGAATAGCGTTTGCAAAGATCTCTTTACCTGTTCCCGTTTCTCCTAAAAGCAAAACATTTGTATCGACAGGTGCAATTTTTTTTGCGAGATCTATTGTTTGCTGGATCACAGGGCTATGACCAATGATATCGCGGAAATCATAGCTTCCTTTTTCCTGTATTTTAATAGCAGATCTTTTTTGAACCAACACTTTGTCCATTGCCTGGTGTAATAATGGAATGATCCGATCGTTGTCATTTCCCTTTGTTATGTAATCGAATGCGCCGTTCTTTATTGCCTGAACCCCATCCGGAATATTGCCGTAAGCCGTCAATAAAATAATTTCAGTAAGAGGGTATTTACTTTTAGCTTCTTTTACAAATTCAACGCCATTGCCATCCGGTAACTTTACATCACACAGCACTACATCAATTTGTTTTCTTTGCAAACAATCAAACCCGGCTTTAAGTGTTCCCGCTTCCTCAACCTTAAAATTTTCAAGGCCAATAATTCTTACAAGAAGCTTACGCAGTTGTTCTTCATCGTCAATTATCAGAATGTTTCCAATCATTTATTAATTTTTAAACCAACACAATGCTACAAAGTATAGCTAAAAAATCCGGATAATTCAAAGCGAACCGTAGACACCATTACAATTATTGTGACACTTAAGAGGTATTGTTTACTTTTAGGATGTCTTTTGAAAAATAATTTCATGAAAAATTCCCCGTGCAAAATTAACCCGCCAGGCTTGCCTTCTATACTTTTTGACCACTAAATTTTAGTCCGCATGTCTTCCAATAATCGTGTAACCCTTGCTGGTCTCTTAATTGCTCTCGGAATTATTTACGGTGATATAGGCACTTCACCACTGTATGTTTTAAATGCAACTATTAGCGGCAAAACAATATCAGAGGAATTAATTATCGGTGTACTTTCTCTCATAATCTGGACGCTTACTTTACAAACAACTATAAAATATGTGATCTTAACCTTGCGTGCAGACAACAAAGGAGAAGGAGGTATCTTTTCTCTGTTTGCATTGGTAAGGCGTACAAAAAAGTGGCTTGTAATACCTGCAATGATCGGGGGAGCAGCTTTGCTTGCTGATGGAATGATAACGCCACCAATTTCTGTCACGTCTGCTATCGAAGGTTTGAAACAAGTGCCGGCATTTCATGATATAAGCCAATGGACCGTTATTTATATTGTTATTGGAATATTGACCTTATTGTTTTTTGTTCAACAATTTGGCACTTCATTTATCGGACGTTCTTTCGGACCTGTGATGAGTGTTTGGTTTATCATGCTCGCGACATTAGGTCTAATTCATCTTTTGGATGATCTGTCCGTATTAAAAGCATTCAATCCTTATTACGGAATTAAACTACTGGGAACCTATCCACAAGGATTTTATATTCTTGGCGGAGTATTTTTATGCACCACTGGCGCTGAAGCTTTATATTCTGATCTTGGACATTGTGGTAAATGGAATATCCGGTACTCATGGATATTTGTAAAGACATGTCTTATCCTCAACTATCTTGGCCAGGGTGCATGGTTGTTAAAAAATTATCCTGGTAAACTGATCAGTTCAGAAATAATTAATTCAGGTTTCAATCCTTTTTATGGCGTAATGCCGCAATGGTTCCTTTATTTCGGTATTGCTATTGCAACAGCAGCAACCATTATTGCCAGCCAGGCTCTTATTTCAGGTTCTTTTACACTTGTAAGTGAGGCAATGCGTTTGAATTTATGGCCAAAGCTTAGAATTAATTATCCGACAGAAGCAAGGGGACAACTTTACGTTCCTGCGGTAAATTTTTTATTGTTCTTTGGATGTATAGGCATGGTGCTTTTTTTCCGGAAAGCATCAAATATGGAAGCGGCATACGGATTGGCGATCACTGTGACGATGATCGCCACTTCAATTCTCTTTGCAAACTATTTAATTATCCAGCGAACCAGGTCATTTTTAATTTATATCTACCTCGCAGTTTATTTAACTATTGAATTGAGTTTTTTATATGCCAACATGGACAAGTTTCCGCATGGAGGATATGTTACTCTTCTTGTTGGAGGTCTTTTATTCTTTGTAATGTATGCATGGTTTAGGGCAAGAAGGATCAAAAACCGATATCTTGAATTCGTCCGGCTTGATCATTATATTCCAAAGATCCAGGAATTGAGCAATGATAAAAGTATACCGAAATATGCAACCCATTTAGTTTATCTCACCAGTGCAGATAACCCTAAAGAAATAGAACATAAGGTCATTTACTCTTTATTAGACAAAAAACCGAAGAGAGCAGATATTTATTGGTTGGTACATGTAGACACACTTGACGATCCTTATACCGCTGAATACATGGTAACTCATATTATCCCCAATGATATAATTCGTGTTGAGTTTCGTTTAGGTTTTAAAGTACAACCACGTATTAATATAATGTTTAAAAAAGTAGTTGAAGACTTGGTTGCAAACAGAGAGGTAAGTGTGGTAAGCCGGTATGATAGCCAGGAACGAAACAATATATCCGGCGATTTTCAATTTATTGTGATGGAAAAATATTTAAGCGATGATAATGAGTTGCCACTTTGGGAACGAATAGTTATGAGGTTTTATTTTTTGCTTAAAGAGATCTCTCTTTCTGAAGAAAAAGGTTTCGGATTAGATACGAGTAATGTAATAACTGAAAAATTCCCATTGATCGTTTCTCCTGTAAAATATCCGCGAATGAAGAGAGTGGATTGATGTCTTAGATTTAAAAGCATAATGTGATTGACTATGTTCGAAACCAACTACTAATACCGGTAAGAATTCTATTAATTTTTTGTTGGGTTAAAGACTTATTCAGTATTTTAATCGAATGAAACCAACGAGCATCCGGAGTGTGATCCTTGCTTCTTCTGTCGGCACACTCATTGAATGGTATGATTTTTACATTTTCGGAAGTCTTGCTACTGTTATTGCCGGCCAGTTTTTCCCAAAAACAAATCCTACGGCTGCATTGCTTTCAACATTGGCAACCTTTGCAGCAGGTTTTATTGTTCGCCCATTTGGAGCATTGGTTTTTGGAAGATTGGGTGATCTTATCGGACGCAAATACACCTTTATGCTTACACTCATCATCATGGGTGGTTCCACTTTTGCGATTGGTCTTATTCCTTCTTATGAAAGCATTGGTGTATTTGCACCTATAATAATTCTTCTTTTAAGGTTATTACAAGGTCTTGCATTAGGTGGTGAGTATGGCGGCGCTGCAACTTATGTTGCTGAACATGCTCCGGCAGATCGCAGAGGTTATTTCACTTCATGGATACAAACTACTGCAACACTTGGTTTATTCTGTATCTCTCGGAATTATTTTAATAACGAGGCATAGTCTTGATTCTGACAGGGCCACATCAATAATTAAATTCAATGACTGGGGATGGCGAATTCCTTTTCTTGTTTCTATTGTACTGGTAGCAGTTTCCATTTATATACGGCTAAAGATGAAAGAGTCTCCTTTGTTTTCAAAATTGAAAACTGAAGGAAAGACCTCTGTCAATCCATTGAAAGAAAGTTTTGCGCATAAAGGAAATTTGAAAATGGTATTGCTTGCTTTATTTGGAGCAACGATGGGGCAAGGTGTTGTTTGGTATACCGGCCAATTTTATGCGCAATCATTTATTGAAAATGTTTGTAAGATTGATTTTGAACAGTCCCGAACAATTTTGATCTGGGCTATTCTTTTTGCCACACCTCTTTTTGTTGTGTTTGGAAAATGGAGTGATAAGGTAGGACGAAAATGGATCATGCTGACAGGAATGTTTCTTGCCATCGTAACTTATCGTCCACTCTTTGATCAATTATTTTCTATTTCAGATGTAACGAATAAAAAAGAACTGGTTACAAGGAATGAAACAAGCACAAAGCTGATCCCGATCAGTAACACAGGAAATTCATTGAGAACAGTAACCAGCACTCGTCATTACAAAGAAGGGATACGACTAATAGAAGTAAAAACCGATACTCTTTATGCAGAAGCAGGAAAAGTCACTTTAAAGCCTGATATCAAAACATCAAAATTGCTGAATGATGAAAATTACTGGATGATGATCATCATAGTTTTTGTTATGATCTTGTATGTAACAATGGTGTATGGCCCGATCGCTGCATTTCTTGTAGAACTGTTTCCAACAAAGATCCGTTATACATCCATGAGCTTGCCTTATCACATCGGAAATGGTGTGTTTGGCGGATTGACACCATTTATTGCAACGCTTTTGACAACAATTTATACCGGAGATAAACTGGTGGGTTTATATTACCCGATCATTGTTGCAGCTGTTTGTCTTGTAATCGGCACTTTATATGTTTCAAATAAAATTGACCCTAACGTTAATGATTAAACCTGCCTACGGTAGGCAGGATTTATTTTATGAATACTATAAAAAGATTTGCCGGCATTTTGTGGATCATTCTTGGACCGTTGGCCATTTTTTTCTCATAAAAACGGCTGCTGAATGAAATTGCAAAAAAAGCCGGTGATCGATACTAAGATCCAATGGATCGTTTTTATGGTTATTTTTATTCCGATCGCTATCGGGCTAATGATATTCGGTTGGTATGCTTTGAAAGGAGAGTATGACAAATTTCCGGAAAGCTCAAATGAAATAGAAGATTGAGCTCCCAATTATAAATTCAAATAAGAACTCAGCACCCAACCATTGTTTCTTTGCATGATCGTTTTGTCGTTAACTCTTCTCCCCTGTTGTAGTGTTTGATTGAAATATCCTCCTTCAAGTGAATAACCGTTTATTAAACTTATAACCTGCCAGCAGGAAAATGCGGTTCTGATCAAAAATATTTGTGCCGACATTTTTACCTGCGCCAATAAATATCTCATCGGCTGCGGCACCATAAAACTGTTTATCCCCTTTTGTATAAAATGGATACTGCTTCTGAACTGGTATCGGAATCGGTGAAGAAAAACCCAATCTTCAATTTCACGATCAGTGGCTGGCGTTACCCGGCCCAGCCAGCGCTGTTCAATACGAAAGCGGTGCATAAATAAGAATTTATTTATCGGCTGGCGAAAACTGATCTGTTCATAAATGCGATGCTCCGGAAAAGTTCCGTTGTTGGCTATCGGGTAATCACCGTACGGAAAGGTTTCGATCCATCCATAACCGACATGGACAGTTACATTGTCATCGAGTTTATAATTAGTGCCTATGCGCAAGAGACTTTGCTGCCAGTATTTCAAACCTTCAGTCCTCCGCCATTGATATTCGAGATGCAGACTCCATTTTTTATTTAGTGAAATTGTATTAAAGGTTTGGATCCAGTTGAGATAATTATAATCATTCACCCGGTCGTTCTGGGCAAAAAGATCAATTACAGATAACAACAATGGAATTGAAATCAGTCTTTTCATATTAAGAGGAACGGAAATGCTACAGGGTGATATAATTTTTTATGCGGACCCATATAGATGCGCAGGAAAATACGGATAGCAGCCAGCTCAATGAATACAAAACATAGCGCCAACAAAGCGATCAATACAGGCTGACCACTCTCCACATAAGTAAGGAAAACATCGATACCGATAAACGCTGTAGTTACCGGAAAACCCAATAAGCCAATGGATGCAATTAAAAATAAAACTGCCGTTACTTTATCCTCATATACATAACCATGGTATTTATTCAGGCTGACATCTTTGTCTATCGAGTACGTTTTTTGTAAACAGAATATTCCTATTGTGTAGGCAACGAGTACGCCGGCCATATACATGATCACTTCTGTCCAGTTAATATGTCCAGAGTTGATCGTTATCGCGGAAATGATAAGAATATGCGGAATGATCAAATTATCCCAGCATTCCCTTGCTGATCTTCGTGACGCAAATGAAGCAAGAAGGATCAACAATGCAATTCCGAGGAACAAAGCAGGTAATAATGCAGCAACACTCGTCCAAATACCCGGTGATATAAATGCGGCGTTAATAGCCAGCAATGCAAGAACAATTAATAATATTTTTCCTACCCTGCTTTCTAATAAATGCATTTGTCTGCCTATCCATTTAAATGGACTCCAGAGGTATTTAAACATCATCGTATCAAGGTTCCATTCCTTAACGGCAAGGATATAAAATGCCGCTTTTAGTTTTCCTACCACCTTATTCTGTGGCGGATGATAATGGAAGTACTGATGATGCACTAAATAATTTAATACTGACGGTGATACCAGTAACTGGTATGTTCTTAAAAATGCGTTGCCGGCAAAATGAATAAGCACAAGCCAATGAAAACCCAATGCTATTTCGATAAACATGATGCCGATCTGCGCAGCGGAAGAGTAGGCTATTTGTGTTTTTACATTGGGCTGAACACGGGCAATCAATGTTGCAAAGATCCCCGTCAATGCGCCGATAATGATGATCGTGATCCTGGCCCAAAGCATATCCTGCCAGAAAGCATGTGTACGTAACAATAAAAACACACCGATGTGTACACTCAGCGAACCATAAAATATGGCTGATGATGAAGTAGGACCTTCCATAGCTCTTGGCAACCATGTGGTAAAAGGAAATTGCGCTGACTTAATCGTGGATGCGAAGATGAACATGCAAACTATAAAAACGGCCATGCCTGTGTGATGAGTTAGCGCTGCAAGATCTCTTGCCTTGTCTAATTCTGTGTATGAAATATTTTGATGAGTAAGATGATGCATCATCCACATGGCGAGTATTAATGCCACATCGCTGATGCGATAATTGGAAATTGTTTTATAAGCATTTTTAACCGGCAGGTAGCGGTTACGATAAAAAGCGATCAATAAAAACGAACAAAGGCCTTTTATTTCCCAACCAACAAACAGTGTTTCGAAATTGCCGGAAAAAATAATGAAGTTATAGCCCGCTGCAAATAAAAGGATGATGTTGAAGAATCGCTTAAACCCTTCATCACGATGCATATAATATTTACTGAATGTTGCTACCAAGGAAGAATAATAATGACCCAACGATACTGAATACCGCTGTTACTTCATCATAATAAAACTGGATAGCAAAAACAAAATGCTCAGTTTGGTAAACAGTTGCGAGTTTATAACTAATTGGAGTAAGTCCATTCACCAGCCAGCCAGCTGACAAAAACAACAGAAATTATGATGTAAAATATTTTGGCTACCCGTACAATCATGCCAATTATTTTTTCGCTTCTGTTTTTCAAAAGTATGGTTAGAAAAAAAGCGATCAGCGGAATGATGATAAATAAGCTGAGTGACTGGCTAAGTATGTTTTCGAGTTGATTCATTTTAATATTTTTTTTCTCACAGATTACACGGATGTTACACAGAAAATAATCTATAGTATCTTTTAATCTAACAAATACACCGGCAAATTCTCCTCTGTTGCATGTACAATATGATTTGTTTCCATTTCCCTTGCACCTTCGATAAACTCTTCCATATTGTGAATAGTGCCTATCTCCTTCGCATTTGTGATCGGATGATATTTTTCAAATGCTCCATTCCTGAAATAATAAAATTGTTTTTCTTCAGGATGCAATGCAATGATATGCACCCATTCATTTTTATACCATTCAAAAACTTCAGGTGAGGATTGAACTGCTTTTAAAACAATTTCAGGTTTGTGTTCAACGATCACTAGCAAACGAACCGGATCATGCACTTCGATCATTTGCCAGGGCAATCCGGGACGCAGATCGCCATCACTGCTATTGGCAACGCCAAAAAGTCCCATAACATTATGAGGAAGCTTTGTACCTGCTCCCATTTTTATATTATCAACTCTTGAAAAATAATATTCAAGATTGATACCGCCACACACCAGGCCGATGGGTCGCATTACGGCTGAAAGTATTGCCCCATCGGCGTCTGTTGTGTAGTCATAACTATTAAGAAAGGCACGGCGGTCCAGGAACAGACCTTTTGTTGTTTGTCTTCTGCCAATAATGGCAAGTGTATTTGTACCGTGACCCAATTCAGGTCTCGGCTCAAATAATGAAACCGAACGATCATGAATGGCTTTGCGAACCTGCTCTAATCGTTGTTTTGTATCAATAGATGCAAAGCGACGGCTGCGTTCCTTTGGCATTTAGATTTAATGCAGTTTCAAAATTCTGTTTGTTGAGTAAATGTTGTTGACAGTTTTCGTTATTCAAATTCTGTTCATCATAATAACCGATCACATCAGCAGCAGTGTCGTGCATGCTGCCAACGAATTGAGTTGTTGCAGGAATTACAATTCCTTTCGATGCTAATATCTCCCTTATTTTTTTATGATTTAAAATAAATGCCTGCACTCTTGCATTGGTAGCGCCGGGTCGTCCGCTGCAGGCGCCGCAATCATGTGCACCATGATGCGGATTGTTGGCACTGCTGCTCCCATGAGCTACAATATATACTATCGGAGCAAAATCCGTGACCAATGCCAATTCCTCGTAAAAAATTCTTCTGCCCTGGTTACCATTTCATCAATCGTATAACCGATCTGCAAGCCATTTTCCACATCATCCAATCTTTTATTTTCAATCGTTAAACCCGATTGCCTGTCCATGTGGCCATAAGCATTTGAGATTGCAGGGCTCATTTTTGGACTAAACATCATTTGCATTTTTTTGCCCAATGCCCAAAAGCCATAAGTGATGCTTAAAACAAATCCTGTAAAAAATCCATGAGTAAGTTTTGTATAAAGCGGCTCAC
Source organism: uncultured Bacteroidota bacterium (assembly GCA_963746915.1). Classification (GTDB taxonomy): domain Bacteria; phylum Bacteroidota; class Bacteroidia; order Chitinophagales; family Chitinophagaceae; genus VBAS01. The sequence continues at coordinate 77,702 of CAVVDD010000005.1, forward strand.
CCTTTCTTGGTTCTTTTGCGTCAAACTCTTTGATCAAATATTTTGGCGTAACAGGCGCAGGACAAAGCTTATCATAAAATTTACTTCCTTCCTGCTGGAAATAAAATTCAACACCAAAAAAACCGGGGGCTCCAAATGTTTCGCAATCTTTATCTACTGCTTCAATATGTCGACGAATGGAATCTTCCCGTTCATCGATACAGAAGATGGCCTGGAAGCCCCCGGACCCCTTTACTCCTGGAAAGGAGGAGGTTTTACTAGAATCGCCAGCTAGTTCAGACTGTATTTTGCCATTATTTGAAATATGATGATCAGATAGTTTTGTTGAGGCTAATAGTATTCCCTTTAAAACCGAATCGTAGTAACTCCATTCAAAAGCATCCTGCCAGAGTTCTATCACTTCGGCAAATTCAGTTTTTGGAATCGCCGCCAACAGATCAAGCGGCGGTTCAGTTATATGATGAGTCAAAGGTTGCCACTTATTGCCAAAGCGATCATTGAGTGCATCAAGCTCCATCAGCAATTCGAACTCTATTAATTCTTTCAGTGTTATTATTTTTCTATCAAGCAATGTTTGTGGGTTATCTTCTACTGCTGAAACAAAACCACTCCAGCCATGATGAGTAAATTGCTGATCAAATAAATACTGTTCGAAATATTCCTCTTTGCCAACTATTGCTTTTAATAAATCTGTTATTGAATATTTACCTGATAAAAATTTCTGTTTAACTGCTTTTGTCTTAAAAAAACTGGCAAAACCATTTTGTTCGAGCTCTCTTATACTTTCACTAAAAGATTTGTTGGCAACCGGGAAGTCTTCAACAGCAATACCCTGGTCAAGAAAAACACACAATATGCGAAAGAGTAAAGGATGAACCTTGTTATCCAGATCAAAATGATAAACCTCTTTCCAGTATTTGCGCAGCTGACCAATGCGTGGATGATTTATAGTATCATAATCTTTGTTGATAAGTCGTTTCTGCCATTCCGCAACTGCTTCTTTTCCTTTTTTGTTAGTAATAACCATCTCCAGTATATCTTTCCTGATGCGACCAGTTTGATATAACTCCCTGTACTCAGGCAATTGTAAGTGTACCTGGAAACCAAAGATCTTTGATGCTTTAAAAATAGCATCATAAAATTTCATGTGCTGAAATGCATGTAGTGAGTTATGATGGATAAAGTCCTTCAATGCCTGCTGTGAAGGCAGAAAATGTTTCAGCTCATGAATGATATGTGCCTCATCAAAATGATGATATGTGACCTCATGATCAAGGTGTACTGACGGGCTTGCTTGCTTTATTGCTATACTCATTATTTGCTGTTTGAATTATTAAGTCTTTTTCAGAATGAACGTGAAGGGCCTGCATTTTATAGGCCGGTTTAAAATTTCTTAGTGTAACTGAGATATTCTTATCCTTTGATCCATAGTTTAAAAAGTCACGGATCAGTTCCAGTACATCATAATCAATATAAACAGTGTTCGCAGCATCAATTACTACTTTACTATTCTTTGGCAGGTGTGCCAATGTTTGTTTAATAGCTGCTTTATTAAGAAATGAAACTTCTTGTGCTAAGTCGATATGAATTGTTTCACCTTCATGGTGGTCTTCTTTTTTAAAGAAGTAAGCAAGTTTCATGTTTCCTTTAAGGATAAAGAATATACTTACCAACAATCCAATACCTACACCTTTCAGCAGATCGGTTGCTACCACTGCGACAACTGTTACAATAAAAGGAATGAACTGGTATTTACCCGCCTTCCACATGTGTTTGAAAACTTTTGGACTTGCCAGCTTCAAACCGATCATTATTAAGATGGCTGCGAGACATGCCATTGGCATCTTGTTTAGTAACGCAGGAATTAAAATAACTGCGATAAGCAGGAATGCGCCATGTACTATTGCCGAAAGTTTTGTTTTGGCGCCTGCATTTACATTAGCTGTCGTTCTTACAATTACTGATGTCATTGGCAAACCTCCGAGCATACCGGCTAAAATATTTCCAACACCTTGTGCTTTTAATTCTGTATTAGCGCTGGAATATCTTTTCATTGGATCCATTTTATCACCGGCTTCAAGACATAACAATGTTTCTATACTTGCAACTGCGGTAATAGTAGCAGCAGTTATCCATACTGCAGGATTTGTAAATGCTGAAAAATCAGGGAAGGTGAATTGACCAAAAAATTCGCTGGCTGTAGAAGCAGTTGGTAATTGCACCAAATGTTCACCGGCTATTTGCAGGGATGGACTAGCAGTTTTAAAAATCTCATTGATGATGATACCCACAATAACGACAACAAGTGCTCCGGGTAAAACTTTAATTTTCTTTAAAAAAGAAATTTTATTAAAAGCCACTAAAATGATAATTGAAATAATAGTGACAATTATAGCACCGGCATGAGCAAAATTGAAAGAATGAATTATCTCTCCGAAAAAACCTTTATCAGCTAAATCAGCCAGTTCATATGAATAGAAATCTCCTTCATGTTCTTTATCATAACCTATGGCATGCGGCAACTCTTTTTTAATAATAATAATACCGATTGCCGTCAACATACCCTCAATAACTCCTGATGGGAAGTAACTGGATATCGTTCCTGCTTTTGCAAAACCTAATATCAATTGAAAAACTCCTGCCAGCACTACTGCCAGCAGAAAGTTTTCAAATCCAAGTGTTGTGATCGCTGCTAATATAATTGCGATAAGCCCCGCTGCGGGTCCTGATACACTCACATTAGAGTTGCTTAAGTAGCCAACAATGATACCTCCAATAATACCAGTAATAATACCGGCAAATGGTGATGCTCCACTTGCTACCGCAATACCCAAACAAAGCGGCAGCGCAACTAAAAATACCACCATGCCGGCTAAAAGATCATTTCTAAAATGTTGTGTATTGAGTTTCATTTTTCAGTCATTAATTTGTTTTAAAACTTGTTTATTTATCACCGGATCTATAATTTCTCCAATAGTCTTGCCTCTTTTTTTCTCTTAGTTAAATTTTTAAAGAAATCAACTTGCCCTGTCTCGATATTATAAACGCCCCCGATAATCCCTATCTCTCCTTTTTTAAATAGTTCGTTTACAATTTCACTGCGTGTCAATATTTCTTCAAGACTATTTTCCACATTTGCATAAGCTGCGTTATCATTAAAAATGTGATCACCCTCATCTTTAAGCATGGCTTTAGCAATGGAAGGTCGTATGCGATCAAGCAATGCAGTTATGTGTCCATCCTTTACACCTGCTTTTGCACTTTTTATGGCGCCGCATTCTGTATGACCCAGCACCATCAATACTTTTGAACCAATATATTTTACAGCATACTCAATGCTGGCAAGGATATCGTTGTTCACAATATTGCCAGCCACTCTTATACTGAACAGGTCCCCGAGTCCCTGGTCAAAAATTAATTCAACTGAAGTGCGGGAATCCATACAGCTTAATACTACTGCAAAGGGATATTGCCCTTCTCTTGTTTCGTTGATCATTTCAAGATGATCACGGTCTGATTTAAGATTACTGATAAAACGTTTATTACCTTCTACCAATAGTTCATAGCCCTCGTATGGCGTTAGGTCTTGTAAAAAACCTTTTGAATGTTTCCTCATCGATTAATATGTTTTTGATAACTGCCACCAGTAAAGATGACAATACATTAATAAAATAGTGTACTGGCTTTGTGAAAGCCATTAATAAGCAAAAAAGAAAAAGGGGAATTAATTAAGCCTTATTAGGTGGTGGCACAAGAAGTTCACCGTGGTAAGCAACATAAGTACCGGCGTCCTCACATTTGTGAAATTGTGAAGCTATAGAAAATAAATATTCTGATTGATGATGATCGTGAAGATATTCTTCAGAAAAAGTGTTGAGTGATTTAGGAGCTTTTTCCTCGGTGGAACCGTTGAATGGATTCGCTTCTTCTTCAGTTCCGGCGATTGGAAGATCAGCAGTGGCAGAGGTGCTTTGCTTAGCTATTTTTTGCTGTTGCTCAAATACAAAAGGCGCACTAATAGTTAACCACGACAGGGCAACTATCATCATAATAGCAGAAAGTCGCTGAAAAAAATTATATGGTTGTAGCACCTTCATCAATAAAAGCAGTGCAAAATAGTGCATAAGCTTTTTCTAACCAAACCCTTTCTGTAAAAAAATGACATTTATATTGAAAAATGTAAGACTGTACAACAACAAGTTTGTCACTGATTTGTTTAGTATTCATTGAAATTCTTACGCTTTTCATAACTGATGTAGTTATTTTTGAATTATGAAGCCATACGAACAACTATTGCTTGAAAATAAAGCCTGGGCAGCGGATATACTTAAGGCTGACCCGGAATATTTTAAAAAACTTTCCGAACTACAAACTCCGGAATATTTATGGATAGGCTGCAGTGACAGTCGTGTGCCGGCTAACCAGATCACCGGAACAAACCCCGGTGAGATATTTGTTCACCGCAATGTTGCGAACCTTGTTATAAATACCGATGTAAATGTTTTAAGTGTGTTGGATTATGCAGTAAATCATTTGATGGTAAAGCATGTTATTGTTTGTGGTCACTATGGTTGTGGCGGCATAAAAGCAGCCATCGCCCGGCAGGATTTTAAACCCGTATTAAATATGTGGCTTCGCAATATCAAAGATGTATATCGAATACATCGTTCCGAACTTGATCTGATCTTTGATGAAGAAAAAAAAGCCGACAGGCTTGTAGAATTAAATGTTATGGAACAGGTCTTCAATCTGGCAAAAACATCGATCATACAAAGAGCATGGAAAAATGATCAGCGTCCTGATCTGCACGGATGGGTGTATGGATTAAAAGATGGAATTATAAAGCCCGTATACGAAATGAAAGCAGGAACACATATTGATGAATTATACGAATACGATGATCTATAAATTCAATAAATAGTGTTGTAATAAAAATACGGCGGCACCGGTGAGATAACCGATAATTGCAAGCCATGCAATCTTTTTTAAGTACCAGCCAAATTGAATTCGTTCCATTCCCATTGCTGCTACTCCCGCTGCAGAGCCAATGATCAGAATACTTCCGCCAGTACCAGAACAATAAGCAAGAAATTCCCAAAAGAAATGATCAGTTGGATATTGGTCTAAACTATACATGCCTTGCGCCGCTGCAACTAATGGTACATTATCTACAATGGCAGAAAGAAAACCAATAATCATCGTAATGATACTGATATTGCCAATTGATCTGTCTAATGCACTTGCAATCGAAGTAAGAATACCCGTTGATTGCAATGCAGACACTGCTAATAAAATTCCAAGAAAAAATAAAATACTTGGTGTATCAATTTTTCGCAATGCATGATTAACAGAAAGAAGTCCTTTTTCCTTTTCATCCTTGCCGCTATGCACCATCTCAGTAAGTGCCCACATTAAACCAAGTCCGAATACCATACCCATGTATGGCGGTAAATGGGTGATCGTTTTGAAAACTGGTACAAATAACAAACAGCCTACACCTATAAAAAAAACTGTCTTTCTTTGATAGCTGGTAGTAAAAAGTTTTTCCTTTTTTGAGTCGTCTCTTTCGACAAACCCGTCCATCTGCATGCTGATGATAAAAGCAGGAGCTATAAAGCAGATCAGTGAAGGCAGAAAGGTTTTGATAATAATATTACCAGCCGTGATTTGATTTCCTATCCATAACATCGTTGTCGTTACATCACCAATCGGGCTCCAGGCACCCCCCGCATTCGCTGCAATCACTACAAGGCCTGCAAAAATTAGCCGGTCTTTATGCGATGGGATGAGTTTACGCAATAATGAAATAACTACAATCGTGGTAGTAAGATTATCAAGCGCTGCTGAAAGAAAAAAAGTGACAGAACCAATAGCCCATACTAATTTTTTCTTGTTCGTGTTTTGAATCCTTTCAGTAATGATCTCAAATCCATCATGCGCATCTATCAATTCAACAATTACCATGGCGCCAAGCAAAAAGAAAAGTATTCCGGAGATCTCAGAAAGATGATGCGACAGATTTTCAGAAACTAATTCTTTATCGCTTCCCGATAAAGCATATATGGACCAGCAAATAACCCCTGTAAGTAAAGCAGATGCTGCTTTATTGATCCTTAATGGATGTTCAAATGCTATTGCCAGGTACCCAACAATAAAAACAATAACAATAATTGCTGTCATAACAATCTAAAAATAAGAATTAGCTTTAAGACTACTTTAAAAATAATATTAATAAATGCCATCGATCAAATACCTGTTACCACTATTCATTATTGCAGTATTGATAAGTTGTAAACCTACTGCCGATCAAAGTAAAGAATACAGTTGGGCCTTATTACCTTTTACAAAAGCAGATGATGTAAATCCCGTATTACTGCCTGATACAAACTCAACATTTCTTTGCCCGGTAAAAAATACTATTGTGCAATGGGAAGAGAAGGATGTATTCAATCCGGCAGCAGTTGTCAGGAATGATACTGTCTTTCTTTTATTCAGAGCAGAGGACAGTATTGGAAAATATGCGGGCACATCAAGAATTGGCATTGCATGGAGTACCGATGGTTTGCACTTTACAAAACATCCTGTACCGGTTTTATATCCTGATAATGATTCTTCAAAAATTTATGAATGGGAAGGTGGTTGCGAGGATCCAAGAATTGTAGAAGATGAAAATGGAACTTACTACATGACCTATACTGCTTATGATGGTGATAAGGCAAGATTACTTGTTGCGTCTTCAAAAGATCTTTATCATTGGACCAAACACGGACATGTTTTTAAAAATGATACTGCTGAAGTAAATAATTGGAGCAAATCGGGTTCCATTGTTTGCAAGTATGAAAATGGAAAAGCAATCGCTGTGAAGATCGGTGGCAAGTATTGTATGTATTGGGGAGATACAGATATTTTCCTTGCGATATCCGATGACCTTATAAATTGGTTTCCGGTTGTTGATGATAAAGGAAAGATCAAAACAATTTTTGGTCCACGCCCAAAAAAATTTGACAGCGATCTTGTAGAACCGGGACCACCAGCTATGCTTACTGAAAAAGGAATTGTTCTTATTTATAACAGTCGGAATGTGCCATCAAAAGGAGATACAAGTTTAGCGGAAGGTACTTATGCTGCATCGCAAATTCTGTTTGATAAAAACGATCCGACAAAGGTTATTGACAGAATGGATACTTATTTCATGAAACCTGATAAGCCTTATGAAGTAACCGGCCAGGTAAATCATGTTTGTTTTGTAGAAGGGTTAGTTCATTATAAAGGAAATTGGTTTTTATATTATGGAACTGCGGATTCTAAGATCGCTGTCGCAGTGAAATGAATGTGCCAATGTGCTAATGTGCAGAGGCGCAAATGAATCTCAAAATTGGGAAATTACTTATTGGCATATTTGCAAATTAGCACATTAGCACATTACCTTCGCAGCATGTCAATAGAAGTGAAAAACCTCCTCAAAGTTTATGGTGAGCAAAAAGCTGTAAACGATATTTCTTTCAAAGTTGGTAAAGGTGAGATCGTTGGTTTTCTTGGACCAAATGGTGCAGGGAAATCCACCACTATGAAAATAATTACCGGCTACCTTGAAAAAACAGGTGGTGAAGCTTTTGTATGCGGAATGAATGTGGCTGACCAACCATTGGAAACAAAAAAGAAGATTGGTTACCTGCCTGAATTGAATGCTTTGTATTATGATATGTATGTGAGAGAATACTTAGGTTTTATTGCTGAGTTGCATTCAATTGACAATAAGCAACAGGCAATAGGCAATGTAATTGGAACTGTGGGATTGAATATTGAGGCAAAGAAAAAAGTCGGACAACTATCAAAAGGATATAAGCAAAGAGTTGGTTTGGCCGCCGCTCTTATTCATGATCCGGAAGTATTGATCTTAGATGAACCAACCACTGGTCTCGACCCCAACCAGATAATTGAAATTCGTGAAGTGATAAAAAAACAGGGAAAGGATAAAACAGTTTTATTTTCTTCTCATATTCTCCAGGAAGTTGAAGCGATCTGCGACAGGGTGATAATAATTAATAAAGGAGAGCTGGTAGCAGATGATAAACTCAGTAACCTTCGTCAGCATTCTTCTTCATCAAATACGGTGAAAGTAAGTTTCAAAGAATCAATAGATAAAAGCTGGTTAGATCAATTACCAGGTGCAAGATCAGTGAATAAAATTGATGCAAACAACTGGCAGTTAGCGACCGACAACCCTGAACAGCTCCGCAAACAAATCTTTGAACTCTCATTGCTGCATAATCTCAACATCGTTTCTTTGCAAAGCGATAGTCAAAGCCTGGAAGATGTGTTCAGGTCACTTACGCAAAAAGCTGAATAGCCCTTCGCAAGCTCAGGGTGACAATAGATGAGTAAGATGAATAGCGAACAGAACGTACAAGTGTGCGACGCAACGAAAGCCTAATAGTAATTCAAAAGCTGACAACATAACTATAAACTTCAAACAATAAACCATAAACTAAATCATGAGTTACATTTCCGAAATTTTTGCAAGACAAATATTAGATTCAAGAGGTAATCCTACAGTTGAAGTAGATGTAATAACCGATGAAGGTGCATTGGGCCGTGCTGCTGTACCAAGTGGCGCCAGTACCGGCATACATGAAGCCGTGGAACTGCGTGATGGTGATAAAAAAATATATGGTGGCAAAGGAGTTTTGAAAGCAGTTAAAAATGTAAATGATACCATTGCCCCGGCATTGATTGGGATATGATGTGGCCGATCAAACAGGTATTGATGAAATGATGATACAACTGGATGGCACAGCCAATAAAGGAAAACTGGGAGCCAATGCAATGCTTGCTGTAAGTATGGCTGTTGCAAAAGCTGCTGCTGAAGAAGCATCACTTCCATTGTACCGTTATATCGGTGGCACCAATGCAAAGACATTGCCGATACCGATGATGAATATCCTGAATGGCGGTGCACATGCTGATAATAAGATAGATTTCCAGGAATTTATGGTTATGCCTGTTGGTGCATCCAGCTTTCAGTGAAGGATTGCGCTGGGGTGTTGAAATTTTTCATGCATTGAAAACTGTATTGAAGAAAAAAGGCTATCAGTACCAATGTTGGTGATGAAGGCGGATTTGCTCCAAATATTCAAAGCAATGAAGAAGCAATTGAAACAGTATTGACAGCCATTGAAGCAGCCGGTTATAAAACCGGTTCACAGATTGTGATTGCAATGGATGCTGCCAACAGTGAATTATGGGATGCAAAAAGAAAAAATATGTTTTTCATAAAAGCAGTGGCAAAGAAATGACGCAGTGAGCAAATGGTGAAATACTGGGAAAAATGGGTGAAACAATATCCTATTGCTTCTATTGAAGATGGTATGGCTGAAGATGATTGGAATGGATGGAAAATGCTGACTGAAACAGTCGGTAATAAATGCCAGTTGGTAGGTGATGATCTGTTTGTAACCAATGTAACAAGATTGCAACAGGGAATTGATAAAGGAATTGCCAATGCATTGCTGGTAAAAGTAAACCAGATCGGAACAATAACTGAAACGATCAATGCTGTTACACTGGCACAGCATAATGGATACAATACGATCATGAGTCATCGCAGTGGTGAAACAGAAGATACAACTATTGCTGACCTGGCTGTTGCATTGAATTGCGGACAAATAAAAACAGGTAGTGCATCAAGAACTGATCGTATGGCAAAGTACAACCAGTTGATCAGAATTGAAGAATTATTGGGCGATGTCTGCAATTTATCCAAAAGGAAAGATTAAATTTGGAAAATAGATTCATGAGGTTTGAAGTTCGAGGTTCATGAATAACCTGTGATGACTATCCAGAACATCAAACCTCAAACTTCAACTATGAAACTACTGAACTCATATCCCTGCCTGGTTAAAAAACAAGTATTTTCTTTCAGTATCTGCTTTTATAGTATGATATTTTTTTTTGATCAAAATGATGTCTTTACCCAAATGGAGCACCGCCAAAGAGCTAAAGGAATTACAGGCAAAGTAAGACATATTATACCAAAGGAGATCGCAACGGAACGCAAAGAATCTAGAAGCAACTTAAGACGAATCCTGCCGACGATAGAAAAATATGCCCGGGAGAAATACCTGATGAAAAGGGATAATGAGGACATTTTTATCATATCGGAAAAGCCCGATATGAACGAAGAATTAAGCAGATCCGGCACAATAAGGCAAACCTATGCCCCGTTTATATAGCGGACGTTTCGAATTCACTCATTTTTAAGGACACAAATTTTATTAGGACATTAATTGGATTGCCAATGACAAATTTTACCCCTGAGGATCTTTTATTGTATTTGTACAAAGAAACCTCTCCCGAACAAACTAGCCGCTATTGAAGAAGCATTAAACAAAAGACTGGACACTTCGTGAAAAGCTTATCTGTACTGAAAACTTCCATGCAGCGACTGGACAAGATCACAGAATCACCCCGTACGGAAGTAGTGTTGAATGTGCTGAATTATGCAAAGGAGAAATCCGAGCAAGCAGTTTAAAGATCCAAACAATTTATTAGCATCATAACTTAATTGTTGTGATGCTTTTTTATTTGCCCCAAACCCCTAAAGGGGCTTGCATCGCACAAGGCACATGACCCGAACTTTTCTTCATATCATTGTAATAAGAACTATAACAAACTAGTCTTTCCGCCAATGCGTAGAACTGGGTGCTAGCATGACCCAAAAAGAACGATACCAATTTGTCATTGATTATTTTCAACAGCATATGCCGAAGCGGAGACCGAATTAGAATATGAAGATCCGTATGAATTATTCGTTGCTGTTATTCTTTCTGCGCAATGCACGGATAAAAGAGTGAACATGACAACGCCGGCAATTTTTAAAAAATTTCCTGATGTTGCCTCACTAAGCAAAACAAATTTTGATGAGCTGTTTCCTTTTATCAAAAGCATTTCTTATCCAAATAATAAAACAAAACACCTGATAGGTATGGCCAAAATGGTGATGGAAAAATTTAATGGAAAAATTCCAATGACCGTTGATGAACTGATCCAATTGCCCGGTGTAGGAAGAAAAACAGCCAACGTTATCACATCAGTTATTGACAAACAACCAAACATGGCGGTGGATACACATGTATTTCGGGTGAGCAAAAGGATCGGGCTTGTTCCCAATACCGCTAAAACTCCATTTGCAGTAGAAAAAGAATTGGTAAAAAATATTCCGAAGGAACTAATTCATAAAGCCCATCATTGGCTTATCCTTCATGGACGTTATATTTGCGTGGCAAGAAATCCAAAGTGTGAACAATGTGGTGTAAGGCCAGCATGTCGTTATTTTACCACAGTTATTTCCCCGGCATTAAGATAACAGACGCTTATTAATAAATCAGCGGAACTAAGCTGCATTTACTAAATTTACGTAAGCAATCCAGCCCTTTGTAGACCTGCTTATTTTCCGGAATAACTATTTAGACATTTATAACTATAGGATGGAAACCAAAACAAATTATACACCTATACACTATCAAAGCAGTGTATCTTTTCAACCGCTGCTTGCCGTGCTTAAGAGAGCTTTGCATCATGGCTCATCTGATGGAGTTAAAAAACTCTATTCCGGTATTTTAGAATATGCAAACACTCATCCTGAATTACAAAATCCTATCGAAGACCTTGCGATATTAGATTCACATCGTGAATGGATGGAAATGCTGCTTAGTATAATTTTCCCTCCTACTGCCAGCGAACATGAAATGCTTTTTTCTGTTGGCCTTCCGTTTTCTTACACTACGATTTATACCTCCCGTCTTTTTAATTTGTTGTTTATAGAACCGGGAACAAAAAATATAAAAATTCCGGATAATGATACAGGAAAAGATATTGAGCATGACCGGTTAATTGGTGCGTATAATCTTATTTTAAAAAAATATTGCAATTATCATACTCCGGAATTTGTTTCTTCTGTGCATCCTTATCATGATCCGCATTCGGGTTTGATAAAATACATGGAACTGCAATTAGATACAAGGTATATTGATGTAAGATATACAGGAAGTCATTTGCCGATACCTGAAGATTTTATCAATAAAAAAGATCATGGTCTTTTATCATTAGAACAACTGCAACATAATATCCCTATAGAACAATTTGCGTTCGAAGGAATTGTTATTGGTCGTGTGATCGATGTGACAGAAACTGAAGTGATCTCACAAATGAAATCTGAATTGCTGAATCTTAATGCTTTTTCGGAAGGGGTAGTTTATCATAAGTTGCAGGACCTGGTTCAATCGCTTATCGGTTTAAAAGATATAAGAATTGGTATCACTCCTTTTTTTAAAGTGAACGGTCACTACGTTTTTTCAGAATTACACAACAGCAATAGTCTTTTATTTAAACATTATAAGGCGGTAATGGAAAGAGACAGTGTAAATGATTGCTGTCGTGAATTATTCATGGGAACTGATAAGCCTATTATTTATGAAAAGATCGATGAAGAACGAGTAGCAGAAATAGATTATCTCGGTTTTTATTTTGACCAGGGATACCGCAGTTTGATATTGGCGCCGCTGAAACATAACGGGGACTTGTGGGGTATTCTAGAGATCGGTTCAGATCATGAAGGAAAACTTAACTATAAACATATTGGAAGGCTTGATGTTGCGATACCCCTGTTTACCCGTGCTATTGAAAAAAGCGCCGAGTCTTTAGACAACCAGATCGATAAAGTAATTAAAGAACAATTTACGGCCGTTCAACCATCGGTGGAATGGAAATTCACCGAAGCGGCATACAATTATATAATTCAAAAGCAGCAAGGCAAAGAACCCAAACCAGAGAAGATAGCATTCGAATCAGTGTATCCATTGTATGGCGCTATAGATATCCGCAATTCATCAGTAGAAAGATCACAATCGATCCAACTTGATTTTATCGAACAATTGCAAATGGCCGCTTCGGTCATTAAAAAAGCACAGGCCACTATGCCATTTCCTTTGCTGCAGGAAGTACAATTTAAAATAGATAAACATATTTCCGCTGCAAGTGATGTATTACTTAGTGATGAGGAAACAACTATTCATGATTTTTTACAAAACCAGGTGGCTTCAATTTTCAAACATCTGAAAGGAACAGCACCAGCGATCCAAAAAGAAATTGATGGCTATTTCGCTGCGCTTGATAAAAATATCGGGATGATCTATCATCACCGGAAAGAATTTGAAGAAAGCATTGCGAAAATAAATGAACAGGTTAGCCGGTTCGTGGACCGGGAACAGACCTCTGTGCAACAGATATTCCCCCATTATTTTGAACGTTATGTAACAGATGGAGTGGAATTCAATATTTATATTGGCCAAACACTTTCGCCCAGGAAAAAATTTGATGAGCTTTACCTGCGTAATATGAAGATGTGGCAATTGACCACGTTGGCGAAAGCATCACGTCTTACCCATGAATTGTGTAAACAGCTAAGCCATCCAATGAAAACAACGCAATTGATCCTTGCACACAGCACACCGATCTCAATAAGTTTCAGGGCTGATGAAAGGAAATTCGATGTGGATGGCGCCGGCAATATCCGGTACGAGATAATTAAAAAGAGAATTGATAAAGTTCATATAAAAGATACCAATGAAAGATTTACTCAACCTGGTAAGATCTCCATTGTATACAGCCAACCCAAAGATGCCGAGGAATATGCGGAGTACATCGAGTTTTTACAAAATCAAAAATTATTAAAACCCGGCATCGAGCATCATGATCTTGAAGAATTACAAGGCGTAGTGGGCTTAAGGGGATTAAGGGTAGATGTTCAATATGAAGATGAAAATACTTCTCAAAACCCGCAACTTTCATCTATGACTGATGAACAGTTGCTGAAAGGAAAATAATTTAGCAACTGAAAATCACTTTGATCAGCCGGCTTAATAACCAGCCCTGTCCATTATTCTATTAGACACTTCTTTCCTTGCAAAAGAAATAAATATTAAAGCAATACCGCCCAGAAGTAGTTGCACTCCTAAAAAAAGATTAGCACCCATACCAGTGCCAAGATTAAAGATCAATACAACAGCCGGCAGCAAACATAGAACTCCAGCAATAACAGTTACCCACCGCAAGGACTGATGCTTCATAAATACAATTCCTTGTTCAATAAAATGTAACCCCAAAAACACCATCCACAATCCAAAGAGTATCTCAACAATTCTCGTCGTTGTAAATAAGTTCAGCAACATTACTATTCCAAATACGATCGTAAGCAAGCTCCATAAAAGAGAAGTGTTTCTTTTATCACGATCAGCTGCCATCCATGAGAATATTCCAACAAGGCCGGTAAACAATATCAATAAACCGATCCAAATAGAAAGACCCTTCATTGCATTAAGCGGGTTATTGAAAATATAAATGCTCAGGATGATCAATATGATCCCCTGGACCAGCCCCACCCACCATTTTTTTATTGTTGGTTTTGGCATACTTAAAATTTTTATCGGTTACTTTTTCAACAATTTCGCTTTGCTTAATTGTTTCATCAACGTGGATATATAAGTCCTGCTGAAACTTGCTAAAGAAGATGGATTAAATATTTCTGATTGGATCGCAAACATCTTTTCTTGCGAAGCCCTATCAAATAAATTACTCTGCATAATATAGGTCTTGTCAGTTGAATAATATCCGGAAGTAGTTATTGTAGAGTAATAGTGAGTGTAATACCCATAAAAAGTTAGGCCCCATGAATAATCAGTCTGCATGGTATATTGAGTACCTCCTGCATTATATCCTACATTTTCACTTTTATCTAATAAAGAGGTCAGGAAAACAGCATCACAATCGCTGGCTTTTATTTTTTCAATAAGGGCATCTACGGCAGGTGGTTTAGGATCTTTTAGATCTGCAGGTAATACCTCATAACTTTTTATTGCTTTATGACCTCTTGAAGTAATGGTAGCTGCTATATCATTTTCCAGTTTTACCCTTGCTTCGATATCTGCCGTCATAACTATAACAAAAAAATTGCTATATGATTTCCCCTGAATTTTTTCTTTATTTACCCATACTCCTGGAGTTTCTTTAGTGGATGCACAGGATGCAAGAATGATGACGAGCAGGGCTAATGATAAAAAATGATTTCTTTTCATTCCTATTTTTTTTTGAATTTGATTTTTAAATTTTAACCAGCTATTCCTAATTTGCTTTTTTAGCTCTGCTTTATTTATCAAAGCTTTCAGTAAGCGCAAAAATTACGATAAAAAGTGCAATATGTAAGCGTATATCTTACCCGTTTTTATTAAATAAAAACAGGAAGTCTTTATTTTATTTATTTCTATATTCTCAAAAGAAAAGATGACTTAAAGCATTGCCTGCAATGCCGCTGCCTGACGGTTTTAATCCCAGGAATTTCTTGAATACAGATGATCCCATTATTCCTTTCAGCTTTCCAAAAAGCCCTTGCTGCAGCGGATTGAATTTTGACAAGTAGCTTGTCGGGTTAGTATCGGCAAGACCAGCAATGCCTTTTTTCTGTTTCAAAAAACTGCCAATAGCATCTGTAAGCTTGGGTTTTTGAGCAGCAGGCAATGATAACTTGCCCGTAAGATCATCAACTACAATGTTTGTTGTTTTATCAACATCACCAATTGCCGGTGGTTTAATAAAATCACTTGTAGAAGGAGTTGGATTGGGAACCTGTGCACTACAAATACCAAAAGAGGCAATAAGCAAAAATGCCAAAGTGATCTTTTTCATAGCTTAAGTTTTAATGGTTAATGATCAATTAAGGTTTTAATTCTACTAAGTTAGAATACTTCATTTAATCCAAAAAAGAAGCCGTTTGATTTATGACTTCCTCTTGCATAGTCAATACATATTGTCGATCTGCTTTCTTTATTAAATAGAATTCTTAAACCGGTTCCGCATGCTGTTGCCCAATTTTGAAATAAATTTTTTGTAAGATCATCAGAAGCAGATTGCATATTCATAAAGGCAACCCCGCTTAGTAATTTATTTTTTGTGATCGGAAAGCGCCACTCTGCTTCAAAATCCGCATACTCGGGTCCTTTGAACCGGCCCATTGTGTATGCCCGGCCACTTCTTCCATAAGTATCATAGGCAGTAGCTGGCAATTCAAGATATGGAACAGTACCACTAAGTGTATAGGAAGCCCAGTGCCATAATGCCAATACATGTTCGGGATTTTTCTTGCTCAGGCTGAAATATTTTCTGAGATCGTACTGTAGCTGTATTGAGTTCTTAGTACTGCCCATCCACTTCTGGTTAAAACGTAAGTTGAAATCTGCATAAATACCACCATAGGAACGGATAGGATGTTCTCTGGTGTTATACTGAAAAGATAGAAAAAATCCATTTGCAGAATATTTCAGCGTATCGAAATCATTACGCAAACAATAACGTAAATGTGGCGAGCTGGGATAAGTTTTAAGTTGCTCATCGTCTATATTATTCCTGACATCAAAGCTGATACCGCCGCCTGCAAACCAATGCGAACTGATCTTTCGGTAAATTTTTTCTGTAAGCCTGATGAATCGAAACCTTATGAGAAATGTACTGTCACTGTCTGTTATATATTCTTTATTACCTGTACCAAGTCCATAATCGTTTATTAAGAATTTTGATAGCTGCCAGTTTCCCTGGAAATTCCATTTATTACCATTCGTAAATACATTATGCCGGGCCTGTGCCGTGATTACACCTCTTGAAGTATAGATCGCTTCAAGTCCAAAAGCCGAGAGATCTGTATTTTCTTTTCCATATTGCTTCACAGCAGAGATCTTGGCACCTAATACAACTCCAAAACTTGGGTTATATCCTATTGATGGCAATATGGAAACCGTTGATGGCTTTTTAACTTTTGTACTATCCTTTTCTTTTTTAAAGATCATTCTTAATAACATCACCCACATCTTGCATGGGTACCAAACTACTTTGTACGCTTGTTTGTTGTGAATGGACGGGAGCAGAAAAAAAACACAGGAAAAAAATGATCGCAAAACAAAAAATAAAATGTTTTTTATTTAGCATCGCAATTTTTTGTTTTTTCTGCATAAGGATATTCAATTTTTAAAATTAATTCAAATAAAAAAAGCTGCAACATCCTGTCACAGCTTTTTATTTAAATAAACTCATTTGTGTCAATAAATTTATTGAGGTGTGGTTGTTGGTGGTGTTGTTGTTTTATGTCCACCAAGTGCAAAGGTCAAACCGCCACCAAGACCAAATTGATACATAGAAGAATAAGTGCTAACACCAACTCCACCTCCTCCTGTACCAAAATATAATCCACCCCCCGCTCCCTGCACGGCTGACAATACCTGCGTCTGTAGCTTAATTGCCATTTTTTCTGATGCCCAAATATTTGCTCCGAGCCTGAAGCCCCATGCAAATTTTGTGGCATTGTTACTATTTCCGTTATCAGGGTTATCAACATTAATGAATGCTGCACCGAGCATAAAACCGCCAAATCCTTCCACTTTACTTCCGGGTTTTCTCATGTAACGATTGCCCGCAAGCATTAACCAATTAAAGCCGACATCAAAATTCGTTGTTTTTATTCCTGATAACCCAGGATACGCGATAGGTAGTTAGAGCGGTGGTTTGTTGATTCAAATAAATAAGTTCTATTCCGCTTGATGGCTGTGGTAAATACTCAATACCAACACCCCATTGCAGACCTCCTTTGAATTTTCCCTCATAATAATTATTATTATCATAATAGGAATCGAACTGGTCATCAAATACATACATTGCATAGCCATTTAATCGTGTAGTCTGTGAAGAAGCGGTAATAAAAAAGAATACTAATAAAATTGAAAGAATAGGTTTCATGATTTTGTTTTTTAATGGTTAATTTATTTTTGTTTTTTTCTTTCTTTGTCAAATTGCTCAAAAAGCATTTCTGTATATTCCTTACTTGATTTTTCAATTCCTGATGGATTGTCTGCTTTTGACTGAACAGACCAGATTATTTGCTGCGTCTCTGCATCATAGGCATTCGCTTCAATAAAATAAGTTTTGTCTGTTTGCCAATAACCAGGGCTATATATGGTAGGCTGCCAGTAATTATAATACCCATAGAATCCTGTGCCGTAAGCACCGTAAGAACCATAAGGCCCATAGCCGCCGTACGGGTGATAACCATAACCTACACCTACTGAAACAGCACCAGGCTGATAATAGGTCTCACTTTTTTGATCAATTACAGCAATAGATAAGTATCACATCGCAACCCTTGTCACGAATTAATTTCAGTGCAAGATCTCTGTCACGCATATTCTCCTTATTAAAATTCGGAGGAAAAATCTCATACCCTTTCACTACATTAAATCCTCTTGCCTTTGCAGCGGCGCCCAGGTCAGCTTCAAGAGCATACTTTACAGGATTATTTTGTATTAACGCAGCGACAAAAACAGTAGTATATTTTTTTGCTGGTCTGTCGGGATTAACCCATGAGGTAGTTATTTTCTGAGTAGGGCCACAGGAAAAGATCAGGAATGTCGATACAAAAAAAATCAGCGCCTTATTCTTATTCATAAATGGTTTGTAGTTTTTAATCAGTTTCTAAAATTTAGTCCTTATTAACGCTTCTGTATTTCTTTCTTCCTTCATTAATTCAGCGCCGCCCTGTCCATATCTCCGGATAATTCTCACCAATTGACTGACGGGAATATCCAGTTTTTTCAACCTGGTCTCGTGTAATAATTTCATTTCGCCCTGTTTGGCATCTGGTGGCTCCGGAAAAAAAACAGTACAGTATCCATTGGGCTGATGGTCCATTGCTATTCCCAACTTCCATTCTTCATCATCATGAAGCAACACAACTTTCCAATTTTGGTCAGGCTCTCCGATAGCATCTGTCGTTTGTCTTTTTAACATTGAATAGCCAGGAATAAAGATCAATACGTTATTTTCAAGTTTTGCGATCAGTAATTTAACTTTTCTTCCTTCAATAAGAATTCCGGCCACATAACATAAAAGCAATAAAATTATAACGCTGATAAGGGTAACCAT
Source organism: uncultured Bacteroidota bacterium (assembly GCA_963746915.1). GTDB lineage: Bacteria > Bacteroidota > Bacteroidia > Chitinophagales > Chitinophagaceae > VBAS01. Next base: position 96,719 of record CAVVDD010000005.1, read on the forward strand.
GCCAACTCCAAAAACACTTTCTGCCGGTAAGTGTTTTTTTATTGGCTGGATCATTGCCTGCATTAGATTAATTGCTTTTCCCAGAATAAAAAGCAATAACACAACTGGCAGCAGAAATAAGAAAACACCATGCACGATCCTTTTGATTGCCCTTTGATACCATTTCATAGTAAAGCATTTTTATGCAGATCCGAAAAAATATGCGGTGTTTTTTCAACTGCATACATCAAACTAATGCCAGGCTTTCAATTGTTCTTTTTCAATGATCCCATCATTCATTCGAATTAAGAAAATGAGGAGAAATTTCTCCTCATTTTCCATGATTATATCTTATTATTTTTTCAAGAAGCCGTCTTTCTTCATTTTTTCAGTAACCACATCGGCGATATCATTCACCGCTTTATTAAGCTTGGAAGGGTTCACTGTTTTTGTAGTTCCCGTCCAAATTAATTTATCAGGGTTAATAGAATAAACCGTTGTTTCAACAAAATAGTTTTTATCAGTAGTATAATAACCGGGAGAAGAATACATACCAGCTCCATATCCATAATATCTTCCATATCCACCATAAAAAGATGTTGTAGTACCCGGCACATATGAAGTCTCCTTTTCTACATCAGCGAGGCGCATCAGTAATACATGTGTAAACTTACCATCCGTTATCGTTTTCTTTAACGCTTCTTCACTCGCCTCTTTTAGCACATCTGTTGAAAGAATGGTGTAGGAGGCAACCGAAGGAGTGCTGATCCGTTTTACAAGCTGGTCTTCTATAACCCGGCGGGAAGTCTCATCTTTTACCATTGCAATTACAAGTGCCTTATTGGGGGCACTGGCGGAAACTGTAGGCACCCGGCTCCATCCATGTTTTCTCAATTTTTGTTGAAGGTCCGCAGGAAACAAGTGCCGTAATAACGATCAGCGATAGAATCAAATTTCTCATAATTAAAGTTTTTTTAGTTGTAATTTATAATGCAGTTTATGCAAAATTACTTTTCATGAATTTAAGCTAAATAATATTAATCATTGCTCTTAAAGTAAACAATGATCTCGGAATATCAGGGATTAATTTTGCCCTGGCACTTTTGTTTTATCCAACTCGCCGATAAAAGGTATTTCTTCCTGTATCATAAGCCGGATACAATTCTCAATATAATCTTCAAGTTGTATAAACTTTGCTGCCTGTAGACCACCAATGACTGCAGAAAATTTCGTAAAATATGATTGTTGAAACTTAGTGTATTTATCTGCCCATGCAAGTTTTTTTGTTACCAGCTCAGTAGCTTTTTTACTGTCCAGTTTTTCATAATTGGTAGCATATGCTTCAATTAATTTGATCCTTTCCTGGCCAAGTTTTTTCCGGTCAGTTTCATATACATCATATAAAGACCAAAACTTTGCACTCTGTGCTTCGGGGATGGTCATATATGCTTGTACTACTTCTTTTTTTTCTTTTCCAAATATGGATTGGATAAGGTCGATATCTTCTTTGTTAGATTGGGCAAACATTCCTGCTGACAACAAAGAAGAAATGGCTATAACAATTAGTTTTTTCATTGAAGTTTTTTTTAATGATTAATGATTTTTGGGGAAGAAAGGTACTGGTTTTGTCTTATTTATAAAAATTTAGAATCAGGATATTGGCTGATTTTAATCAGTAGCTTTAGGGGCTCCTTTTATTCGCTTGCGATCTTTCTTTATTGTTGCAATTTAATTATTATTTTTAGTGGCATGAATACTCCAAACCTATACCCCTTATGATTTTTCTATGCACAGATCTGTATTGAAGATTACCGGAGTCATCACTTTTTTAACCATCTCACTTGTGGGGTTAGCGCAAAAGACAGACAAGGTTACTTTGAGGAACGGGAATATGCTGACTGGCGAAATTAAAAGCATGAAATTCGCCAAACTCAATATTGATGTAGACGGTCCGGGAAAGATCGATATAAAATGGGAATATATAGTAAAGATAGAATCGAATAAAACATTACAGATAACCATGCGGAATGGAGACGTATATGTTACCACCATGGACTCACTTTTTTCTGTAGTACCTTATACTACGCTTGACGAAATTGTAGAGATCGTACGCATTAAAGACAAATTTATAAAAAGGCTTGATGGTAGTGTTAATCTTGGTTTTAACTATGCAAAATCAAGTGATAATGCTCAATTTACCTTTAGCAGTACTACAACTTACCGTAAACCAAAAGCAGAATATACCCTAAAATTAAACTCGGTACTGACACATACTTCTTCAGACACTATTGTGTCAAGAAAACAAGATGCAGGCATTGACTTTTACAGAAAGCTAAAGAATAGTTGGTATCTCAACTCTCTTTTTGGATGGCAGCAAAACACACAATTGGGATTGAGTAGTCGTTTCATACTAAATGGAAGCGGTGGCAAAATACTTATTAATAGCAATCATGAGCGTCTATTAACAGGTGCAGGTCTTTCTTTTAACCTGGAAGACAGGGGAGACAGTACAGGATATACAAGTAACCTGGAAGGGCTGCTCATGATCCAATACAAAAAATTCCGTTATGTATTCCCAAAGATCTCGGTCGATGCGCAGTATATTCTTTATCCCGGTCTTACAGATTGGGGTCGGGTAAGGATGGATCTGCAGGTAAATATGAGTTATGAGTTCTTTAAAGATTTTAATGTAGGTCTGAGTTTTTATGATAGTTACGATAACCGTCCTTCTTTAAAAGCTGCATCTACAAATGACTTCGGTATAAACTTTACTATTGGTTATATTTTCGGCAAATGAACTGTTTAAACAGCCCGACAAAAAACATCAGGAAACCAAAAGAAGTAAACTTATAATTGTACCTAATAAAATGATAAGAATAGAAGAAATAGCCCCGGCTGGTATCAAGACTGGTTTTGTACCTTTCATTATTGCAAGTTTTCGGGAACGTTTAATGTAAGCCAATGTAGTGATCAACAAAAGAATCGTTCCTCCTGTTGAAAGAGAAACCCCTATCGCATGCGCATTTTGAACCAAAGCATTTCCGCTCTCAAGCCTGCTTTTGTGTATTGCTTCCATTCCTTTATCTAATGCAATACCGCTACCTATAAACGTAAGAGTTGTTCTGATCCATGCAAGTTGTGTTCTTTCCAATGCCAGTTCAGTTCTTTCTACTGCAAGATCAACCCGTGGATCGGTGTCAGCCTCTGCGTTTTTTCTCGATTGTTGTATCTCTGATTTTTCGTTTTCCATTATATACCAAGATTTTTGAACAATTGTTGATAGTTAGGATTGCCCGGATCAAGCTGCTTTAATTTTATAGCTATCTCTTTCGCTTTTATTGTATTATTAGATTGAATGTAAACAAAACAAAGAGCATAATACATTTCAGCAGATGATGGATCAATGGATATTCCTTTTTGTAAAACTGTTTCCGCTTCTTTGAATTTTTTAATTTCATTCAACAACAATCCATAATTATAATATACTCTTGGGTTAATGGTTTTTAAAGCCACGGCTTTTGCAAATGATCTTTCTGCACCTTTTTTATCATTCATTTCATTATAAAGTAATGCCATGTTATAAAAAATGCGATCATTAGTGGCATCGATCTTTGCAGCAGTTTCCAATACCTCTAATGCCTTGTCGTTTTTTCCCTGTGAATTGTATACAGTTGACAAATTAAGGCGGGCATAATTCATCATGCTGTCTTTTTTCAAAGCCCTTACATAAAATTTTTCTGCATTACTAATAATCCTTTAACCGTAAGATAATGATCTGCGATCATCACGTTACCAACTGAAAAATCTGCCTGGTAAAGCAAGATAGTTTTGAAGTTCATTACGGGCAGCAGAAAATGCCTGTGAGTATTGGCTGGGTATTTCTTTTTCCGGGATCGTAATATAAAGATCCGCAGCAGCAATCCTTACTGCCCTTACTTTATCTGAAAGCAATGGACCCACATTCTCCCGCCAGTTAGCAACCGGGAAATTGGATAAGACTTCTCAATGCCCTGTATCTTATTTGCGCATCACTATTCGATAAGACAGTTGCAGCAAATTAGCTAAGCTATTTTGCGTTGAAATACTTCCCAGGTAATGAGCAGCGGTTGCTTTTACAATATTTGGTACAGCTGTATCTCCCAAAAGTTTTACAAGATGTGCCTCACTGCCTTCATCAATTTTACTTCCGGGAATAAGATCATCTGCAAAATGATATTTACGAATCAGGGCCATACCATTTTACTATTGCATCCGCTGCCCATTGAGCTGTTTTATTATTATGACAGTTATTACAGGCATTCGGGGTTCCATATTTTACTGAAAGATCAGGACGGGGTACCCGGAAACTATGATCATGCCTCAGATCATTGCCCATATATATTTTTCCCGGCATGTGACAACTTTTACATTCCGAAGCTGCAATACCAACCGGATGAAACGTATGCGAAGGATCATCATATTTTTTTGCATGACATTGCAAACACAATTGGTTGGCGGCAAAAAGAATTTTTCCTGAATGTGGGTTATGGCAGTTGCTGCATTTTACATCCCTGTCGAAACATTTTGCTTTGCAAAAAAGAAGTATAGATATAATCTTCATCATTTACCTGCCCGTCAGCATGAAAATGTTCGTTGTCGGTATTTCAGGAATATAATTATCCATGATCTCTCCGCTCTGAGTCAGTGTGGCGCTGATATCGCTTTTGCGTGCATGACAGGGCACACAGGTATTTATTTGTGCCAGTTGCCCTGAGCTTTTATCAGTTGCAGATAAAAGCCCGGAATTTTTTTCCCATTTTTATAATCATTGCTGTTTACAAAATCAACATGCAGTTTACCGGCACCATGACAACTTTCGCAGCTTACATTAATTACACTGTAAGTAGTATGATAACTATCTGCAGTCAATATTATAATTCTTTTGAAGGTTGGTAGAATGACAGGAAGCACACATCGTGTTCCAGTTTTGTGCATTGCCCGTCCAGTGAAACCAGTCATGAGAAGGTATCTTTTGTCCGGCATACTGATGAAACCATTTTTTTTGTTTTATATCCCAGCTAACTCTCGGCACCTGCATTCGTCCTCCCGGGAAATTCAACCAGGTATTGCTGCAGTGGTGTAAACCCAAATGTATATTTCACTTCATAATCATGATTGCTGCCATCATCACCCTGTGTATTGATAAAAAATTTTCCATCTTTTTTAAAAAATCTGCTGGTTACTCCATCAGCGGTAAAACTTGCATTATTAAAATTCCCTTTTACTGTTGAATCATTTGGCGGCTGCATGGCCATAAAATGATCTGACTTCAGCCAATCGTCGTACTGTTTTGCATGACAACTTTTACATGACTGGTCACCAATAAATTCGTTCTTCCCTGTTTGTAATGAAGTTATCTCCTTATCCTTTGGTTTGCATCGTTGCAAAATTATTGTTCCTGAAAAAACAAAGAATATCATAGTTATGACTACCAATATCATTGGTCTTTTATTCATTCTCTTCTTTCTTTTAAATTAATAATTCAAGATAGCCAAAAGAAGTTAAGAAGGTCTTTTGAATGATGAACAAAAAGGTAATCGAAATTCCATGTTACTATTGCCCTGCTCCTTTTTCATAACCGAATTCTCATTTGTTGTTTTAAAATTTACACTTACAAAGTTTAATTATGATGCATTTTATCTGCAGGCTTACTCTTAAGCGATAGTAAACACCAGGCCAGCAGGCTAACATGCATCAAAACCGCAGGCCATAAACCTATACCGGAAAACTTTTCAATCAATGCTGCATATACAAGAAGTGTTAAGGCACCGGCATTATACAAGATCATAGCCTTAATCATTACAATGGAAGAAGTCATTTCATTTTTAGCCAACCAGCAAGCAAGAGACAACGAAATTTATGCTACACCGCCAAGCCTGCCCAATAACAGACCCGCAGGTTCAGTGAGTGAAGCACCGAGCAAAACAGAAACAGTTGCCGATGGCATTGCAGCAAGAGCTAAGCCGGTTATTGCTTCAATTAATGATGTTACGGTTAGAAGTGATTTCATTTTTAAAGATTATTTCTCAAACGGGTAAATCTTCTTCCAGTCATTCTTCATGTCCACAAGCAACCAATTATATTTTGTCGCATCATCCAATCCCCTGTCCAATTTTCCAATATGCGATTGACGGTCATAAGCCCATTCACGTTCTGCATCGGTGTGATGAACGATCATACCAAACCTCGGATAACCGGATGCAGTTGTAGTCCATTGCAACATCTCGTAATCGCCATCGGAGTTTCCTGCGGTGAACACGGGGCGTTTGCCGATTTGGTTATAAATATTCACCGGCTTTCCTTTGCCATCATTCAATAAATCCAATTCCGCATTTCGTATGATACGGGGCGTATCATTCTTCACTTCATAGGTTGATGTCATAAGCGTGCCAACAACCTGTTCGCACGGAATGCCATATGCCTTGTCCGCCCATGCGCACATGAACGCTTCTTCACCTCCCGAAACTATAAAAGTTTTGAAATCATTTGCCCGCAGGTAAGTAAGCAGTTCCAGCATGGGCTGATAAATCAATTCATTGTAAGCATGATTGAATTTTGGATGCTTCGCTGTGGCGAGCCAGTGTTTCACCTGTGCATCAAATTCATCGGAACTCATTCCGGTTTGCGTGGCTATTACGATTTGCATGAGCGTCTTTGTACCACCAGCCAATACGGTTTTCAAATCGCCACTCAATACCGATTTGAACGGCTCTAATGTTTTCCATTCGGGATGCTGTGGTGCTAATTCTTTCACCCGATCGATAGCGAAGATGAATTGAAAATAGAGCGGCTGCTCGCTCCACAAGGTGCCGTCATTATCAAAGCAGGCAATACGGTCAGCAACGGGAATAAAATCTACGCTGCCTTTTTTTGTTGTTTTGGTTACAAAATCAATGATAGACTTTTTGGATGCACCCTCATTCCATGAAGGTAACGGATCGGTAACAGTTGTGGTTTTTACAACTGCTGCGCTCGATGTTTTGGGTGGTGGTTGATTCCAACTTAGCGTTAGGGCTGTTAGTGCAATAAATAGTAGTAAAGTAATTTTGGTTTTGCTTTTCATTCTTATTTATTTTTATTTAAACCGTATTAATAAGCAATCAACGGTAATCTCCTTTTTGGCTTCAAGATGATGACCGTTGATTAGCTTTCTGTTATTGCTGTTTACTTCAACTCAAACACTACTTTATCCAGGTTATCACTAAACCTAAATGGTGATGTATATGCTGAGCGGATAACAGAACCTCCGTTATCAACACCTACATCAAAGGGTTCAGAGATAGAGTATTTACCAAGTACAACATTATCAATAGTTCCTTGTCCAACCTGAGCACCATCAATATAAAGTGTTACTTTTCGCTGTTGGAGTATAAGGCGTAGCACCTGGAATAGCTTCATACACAACTTTCACTTCATGCTTGCCGGCAGTTAATGGTTTGCTTGCTTTGATAGAAAAATATTTTTCATCATAATAATTGTAACCGTAGGTGACGATGTTGTTTTTCACATACAAACTATAACCTGAAAAATATCCTCCGCTGGCAGTTATAACACCATCGGTTTTGCCATCGGTTTCCATAGTGGCAGTTATTGTATGATTGCGATTTTTTACCGGTGGCCCGGCTGCTTCAGCAATAAACTCAGCACCTGGAGCGAAATAAGTGAATAGTTTTTCAGTAGGCGGGTGAATACGATCGGTTACATTTTTAAGACGGAATGCCAGATCATCATAAAGCGGATACACATTGTATTTCCATGCTTCTTCATCAAATTTCTTTTTCAATTCTTCCAGTTTCTCAGGATTGGATTTTGCCAGGTTATTGGTTTCTGTCGGATCATCGTTCAGGTTATATAATTCCCAGTCGTCTTTTTCAAAATCAAATGTTCCCCCGATTATCCAGGGCAAGCGACCTCCATGTAATGCAACGGCTTTCCATCCATTATCATAAATGGCACGGCTGCCCAATTGTTCATAATACTGAACCGGGTGATGTAGTAGGTGCTTTTGCATCATCAAAAGAATATTTCATGCTCACACCGTCAAACGGCATTTGCTTTACACCATCCACTTCTTCCTGGAATCCTACACCTGAAACATCCATAATGGTAGGAACAATATCAATGAGGTGATGATATTGTGTGCGGATCTCTCCTTTGGCTTTGATGCCTTTTGGCCAATGTACAATCAATGCATCGGTCATGCCGCCGTTATGAACGGTTTGCTTAAAATATTTATAAGGTGTATTGCCTGCTGCAGCCCATCCTGCATGGTAGTGATTGTCGGTTTCAGTAGTTCCCCATTGATCATAAAACTTTTTATTTTCTTCATAAGGAGTTTTTCCAATACCATTTAATACGAGCATTTCGTTATGGCTTCCTTCCAATCCTCCTTCACCACTGCTTCCATTATCGGATGTAACAAAAATTAAAGTATTGTCCATTTGTCCTGTTCTTTCCAGTGTTGCAATGATGCGACCAATTTCAAAATCAGCTTCTGTAAGTGCAGCTGCGGCCGCTTCCATCTGGCGGGCATACATTTTTTTCTTTTCAGCAGGAACATCATTCCATGTACCGATCTCATCAGGTAGTGAAGCCAGTTTGGTTCCCGGTTTCTGTATTCCTTTTTCAATTTGATTTTTCAGAATCTGATCACGGGCAGCATCCCAACCCATATCAAATTTTCCTTTATACATGTCGAGATATTTCTTCGATGCATGGTGTGGTGCATGAAGCGTTGCTGAAGCATGAAACATCATGAATGGTCTGTCGGGAGAAATAGATGCATGTGCTGTAAGCCAGTAAATAGCCCTGTCAGCCATATCGGTATTGATGTTATAATCTGGTTTGCCCACCGATGGATTGGTTGGCCAGTGGTCATTATACATAACGGGGACGAAGTTGTGAATGTCAGCAGACATAAAACCATAGTAATGGTCAAAGCCTTCAGCACTTGCCCAGCCATTAAATGGGCCACTGCCTGTAACTTCCCATAATGGAGTGTGATCCCATTTACCGAGTGCATAATTTGTATAACCATTTTCCTGCAACATTTTGGCACCACTTGCTGCCGTTGGAGGAATCATACCATTATAACCGGGAAAGCCCATAGCAGTAAGTGCATGACTGCCCAATCCGATCGAATGGTGATTACGACCGGCCATCAATGCAGCTCTCGAAGGAGAGCACAATGCTGTGGTATGAAAGTTTGTATAGTTTAATCCGTTTGCTGCAAGTTTATCAAGGTTTGGCGTAGCAATTAATCCACCATTGCAGCCTAATTGTGCAAAGCCCACATCATCCAAAAGTATGATCATGATGTTGGGTGCACCGGCTGGAGCTTTTTTTCTTTCCGGCCAGTCTTCTTTGGAGTCCTCAAATTTTTTGGCAATTTTTCCTTTGAAGCCTGCCATGCGGGGATCATCGGACGATTTTTCTTTTCCAGGTTCATTCTGCTGGTTACAACCGAAGGTGAAAATTGCTAATACAACAATTAGCAGTAGGTTGGTTTTAATTTTCATGTTTTTGATTTATGATTAACGAATAGTTTCGATTTCTCTCCAAAAGTTTTCATACCAGATATTTCCCCACGTTATAATTTAATCGATGAAAATATTTTTAAATAATTTTCTCATCCCTGATAATTATCATCTCTCTTTATGAGCTTTATATGCTCAAAACCATTTATCCTTGTTACTATTTCCGAATAAATAATTTTTAAAAGAGATCTTATAGATGTTTTCTTACTTACTAAATAAGTAACCCGAATAATTTTTGCAATAATTCTATTATTGAAAAATGAATTAACAGGATCGGGATATAAGGAATGAACAGGATCAGGATAACAAGGACAATATCTGGAAGTCTGAAGGGGACACTACGCATCTTTTCAGTAGCCCTGTATACAGATGAATAATCCTGGAGAGTAGTAGTGCTCACTTTCCCTTCCAATATTCTTTTTTCAATAGGAATATTTCTTAACCACTCTTCTTCAAACTTGCTGCTTAATGTTGCTCCCAGGTTTCCAAGATCCATTAGAGCATAGTGCCTGGTCATTATTAATTTTCCTATAAAAAAAAATAACGGTAAAAAAATTATAACAACACAGATGGTGATATTTCCGATCGCTTCACCACGAATAGCCGGAAAGGAATCGGGGTTTTCTATTATCCTTGTGATCATTTCGCCGGAAGCGATAACATTAATTGCTAAAAAAATTAAGCCGAAATATTTGTGAACATCTGCAACGATCCCTAACCCGGCACACTGGTCGGGATGAGTGGGCTGAAGGTTCAAACGGGTATTTGATAGCCTGAAAAGAAAGAGTGACCAAATAATATATCTCCACAACCATCTCAATATTAAAAATTGAAATATTGGAATTGAAATAAATACAACCCATTTCCCTGCGAGGCTTAACGCTGCATCATTCCCTGCAAATCTCCAGGATGTCGCTTCACTTATTATTCCGCCTTTGAAGGGACTTATCGTTAATGCAATAATTATTATTAAAAAAATGATCTCCGGAACTGCCGAATTAATAAGTCTTTTTACCCGATGCAATTCTTTATTGAGAACAACTTGTTTTTCATCATCATTCATTAATGTATCCGAAAAATATTTTTCAAGATCGATCGACTTACTATTTATAATGGCTTTTATCGTTAGTAACATGGGCAAGACAATCAATAAACGCACATGGATCGATACATCTTTTAAAAATGGCACGCTGACACCTGAATAAATTGTTCCTTCAAATGCCGTGATGATCAAAAGTGGCAACCAGGTAATGAATAAAGCCACAAGTATTTGTTTGGCATTCGTATTCAAACCAATTTTCTTAACGGCTTTATTAAAAGGACCGCCTTCTGAAATTGAAAAATATTCGTTAGCAAGATTTTGATGCATGAAAAGAAATTTATTTTTCTGTTGCTTCGTCAGCCACTTTGATCCTTCCATTTTTTGCTGCTGCTGCAAGTGCATTGAAATCTTTTTCAGTCTGATCTGCATAAGCAAAAGCAAATTTCACCATTGCTTCATCTAACTCTTCGCTGTTCCCTGCATAACCGGCGATCATAGCAGCATCTCCTGATTTTGCATGAGCAAGTGCCAATGCCCATGCACATACCGAACTGTACTGTGGTAAGTTTTCAACTTTTGTAGTTTTAGGATCAAATTCAACTCCACCTTTCATATCACGCAACTGGCGGACATAAAAATGGATACCATCCTGCTCACCCCATCCCAAAAAAATATCAGGAGCACCCTGGATCATTCGCTGTCCTTCAACAACACGACGACCATGGTTTGTATGTCGTGGGTCTTTAAGGAACTGATCCAGCACGGAGGGTTGTGCTTCTTTTACCTGGAGAAATAAGGGATCATTGGAATTATTTCCTGTAAGAAAAATTATCCAGCACCGGGTGCCTACGCTGCCTACCCCAACTATTTTTCTTGCTACATCAACAATTCTATAATGTTTTAGCAACATCTTTCTATCATAAGCAAGTGACTTGAAATAAGATTCGAGCAATAAACCCAATGCTTCATCAATGGGTCTGCCTGCCTGTGTATGTGTTTCCCTTACAATGAATGGCGCATTCACTTTCAGGCGATACTCTTTATCAACGAGGTCGGTCATTTTTCCTAACACCTGCATATGTGTACGCTGACGGGCCTTACCCATGATCTTTTCTGCGCCTTTGCGTGCCGAAGGATTAAGAACTTTAAGAACATCTTTTGCGTTGATGGTTGAATACCATAACTCCATATTTCCCATATACGCATATTGCTTCATTCTTTTACGATAAGAACTAACGGCTGCCATTACTGATTCTTCGCATAAATTTTTATTAGCACCAAGAAATCTTCCTGAGGCTACAATACTTGCTACAAGCCTTTTCAGATCCCATTCCCAGGGACCGGGAAATGTTTCATCAAAATCATTGATACCAAAAATAAGATTGCGTTCGGCTGAAGCAAATACACCAAAATTGGCTACATGCATATCACCGCAAGCCTGCACGGTAATTCCGGTTGTTTCACCATTTGCATTCAGATCTGCAGCCATAATAGCTGCGGCGCCACGCAGAAAAGCAAATGGCGAAGTAAGCATTCTTGCATAACGAATAGGAACAAGATCCGGTAAACGGGTTTTTGCCTGCTCTTCTAATATTGAAACAGGGTCCGCACGGTCAACAGCTGGCTTATATTCTCCTTGCCTGATGCGGGGGAATTTTTCACGAAGCTCTTTTCCGGCAGCAAATCTTTCTTCAATACTTAACTGTTTTGACTTAAAGTGATTTATTATTTCTTGACTCATAGTAGGTTCGTTTATGGTATATTAATTCTATTGAATATAGTGAATTTAAATAATGCAATATCTGACCACTATCATACCTCGTTATCCCAGTTTTTAATCAACACTATTTCCCTTTTTTAAAGTTCATTTCCCTAAGAAAAAAATAACGGCCACCTATATCTATACTCCATTGATATCTTCCTGCAAAATCGCCGAAGATCCCTGCACTTGGTGTTATCCATATATTCATGCGGGGTGTTGGTGCGCCGGTGAATCTTGTTCTCAGGTTCATGGAAGCGCCGTCATTGATATAATCATAAAACCACTCAGGCGCCAGTACCGTCCAGAATCTTCTTGACCAATATTTAATGGCAATAAGTTGCAATTTTGAAAAACTGATATCCGATCTTGTTTCATCGCCACTAATAGAATTTGCTTGTTGAAGAACCGCTGAAAAAAGTATTTTTTTCTTTGGTATTAATTTCGAGTAGGACACCACCGGGAGTAACACGTTTTTACCAGTCCCAAGAATTGGTGATTGTGCTGTATTCAAACTGATCTCAATAGAAGCAGTAAAGGCAGAAAGCTTTCTTTCCCAAAATTTATATCCAAGCAAGCGAAATGAAATATCCCCAATTCCCGATTGCTTATGATTCGCCGGTGTATTAATTGAATTATAAACATAGGGCAGGTCTATCCGGGTGGTAAATCGTTTTCCCACTTTGAGAATTGTTCTCAGTGTTGTCTGGTTTACATAGAAATCATTTCCATTCCTTTCGTAGTGTTGTAACTCATTAAAGAACTCAACCCTTGTCAAAAAATTTGCCGGGTCATCGGCATTTTTTTTGACCTGTTCCTGTTTAACTGTATCGGCTGAGTTTTGTGCTAACAAAAGGGAGATATGACACAATGAAAGAAAACATAATAACAGTTTCTTCATCTAATAAGGTTTAAATTTTGAAACAAACAACGTCACCAGTAAAATAATAATTCGGTTCGCAAGTTCCTATGCTTGCTATTTCAAAAATGTCGATACTTCTATTTTTCCGTTTTTTCTGCTTTTTTCTTTTTTGAATTTTTTCCAATAGGAATACCCGCCGTTAAATAAAGAACCCTGTTAAATTGATCAGGTGATGAATCATCAACCCTGATATCAACAAGTCCAAAATAATATTGCAACCCAATGTTCATTCCATTTCCTTTAATTAAACGGTATCCTGCACCTATTGCAAGACCCGCATCAAGGGGATGATACTGATCTTTTATATCTACTTTATATTTCAGGTCTTCTTCATCATTTATTGAATTTGTAAACTGATCAAAAGCCTTATAGCGTAACCCAAGCTGTACGCCGCCTTTTACATAAATATGATTTTTAAAATTGTACTTCATCAGTGATGGGCACATTGAAGTAATTTATTTTCCTTGCAATTTCTCCCCCGTTAAATGCATTGTCAAGGTCAGGATTCCCGAGTGAATAAACCGGCAATCCATCGGCACCCATGCTGGATTTTACAATAACTCCTGTATTGATCATCCAGGATGAATCTTTAAGTTTAAAATCAAAATAAAAACCAAGATTAAATCCTGTGAGGTTTTTTGCTCCATCAAGATTTTTAATAGTGGACCAGTTGGCCCCGCCTTCTAATCCAAATTCAATTTTTCCGCTATTCAGTTTATCACCCAATAAAATGGAGATCAAAACCTGGGTCCTTGCTGCATTAGCAAATAGAAGCAAGCCAATGATCAAGAAATTTTTTTTCATTTATTTTTCTACGTTATAAACCGAAACGGTATTGCATGCCAATCAGGAACTGCGGTCTGGATCCTAAGAACCCAAATTCACCTCGTAGCATAAAATGCTTGTTGAGTTGATATTGAGACCCGACGATAAAATTCCATGGGTCCTTTGGTCTTTTATCCATTGTATATTGAACAGTAGATGTACCAAAATTATTGATAGCATTATCGGCGCTTGCGAGTATCTCGCCAGTTCTTGACAGTATTCTATTGGCAGTATTGTACTTGGCTTCATTCACAGGATTCTGCTTTTCTGCGTTTGAAAGACCTGCCCACCATGCATCCACTTGTTGCTGGGCATTCCCCACTTTTGCAATTGCCTGGTCTACCTTACTCCCAAACTCACCCGGTGGTAATACTTCTGAAAGATTTATGGATCCGTTGGTTTCCGAACTGATCTGCACCCTGAATGCACCAACCCATACTGCAATTCCTGATTCAGGTTTTTTTAATTTGAAATTTTTACCCAACCGGGGACCAAATACAAATGAACGTGCCGGCTTACTCAATTGTGGGACATCTGTCCATGCCACATTCATATCAAGTGCGAGAAATCCTCCTCCTACGCCGATGGTAGGTGTAAAACCTATTCCGTATGTACTTGTATTGAATTCAATTAAGGTGCTTGCAGATGCGATCTCGTGTGATGTATTGGTAGAATCGGGCACCCATATTCCAAATCCAACTTCTGTAGATGCCTGGGCCTTTCCCAAAATTGCATAGATGTTCAGAAAAGGAAATAGCCATATATCCGGTCTTACGGTTGTGGCACTGGCTGTTGCACGAGCCGTGTTAAACCTAATTATTTCATCGACGTTATACATCGGCCCATTATTAAAACCTACATTCAGGTTATCAATGATCAGGTCTGATTCCTGCCAAAAATATTGAGCACTTACTCCCGCTGAGTAAGGTAAATTGTATCCGGCCTTGGTGGCCTTTGCTCCTAAAATAGGAAGAGAATATGGATATTCAGACTTCTTGAGACTGTCAATGAAGACAGCATTTTTCTGTCCTACCTCTTTATTGGTAAACACTTGTGAAAAAACAAAGGATGAAAGGATCGCTAAAAAAAACATCAGCAATGCTTTACGGATAATTTGCTTTGTTTTATTGTTATCTAACATAATCACTTTTTTAAAATTGACGTTATTGATTTAGTTATCTGACAAAATTGATACCGCTCATAACATCAAAGTTACTCATAGAATTCGTTTGCAAAAACTGGTTGGGATTTTTTGTTTTATCAAATATTATTTGGGAAAAACAAAAGTCAAAGCTGCCCTTACACCAAAATCAGCTCCATTGTCATCAGGAGATGCTACCTGTATGCGTGGGCCTACCACTATAGAAACTATTTGCTTTCCTAATTTGGTCACTCCTGAAACAGATGGAACTATAAACGCTGTCGTACTGTTTCCTTCCCAGTTCTGTGTTATTTCGCCACTTATTCCAATGCCAGCACCGCTTTTCCAATTGTAATTAAAAAAAGGTTGCAGATACATCTGGTTAATATCACTCCTATTATCATTTCCCGCAACCGACCATATCTGGTTGGCAAGTATTCCAAAAGTTAATCCATGGGTTTGTTTTAAGATCAAAGCGGTTGGACCTACTCCGAATTTTTCGGTTCCCAATAGATCATTGGTCGCAATAGGCACAAGGAATACTGGTCCTGCTCCCCAAACGACGCCATTCTTTGGGACCGCTGGTGAAAAGAAAGCACTTATCACTGCATCACTGAGACCTGATTGTTTAGCGTCTGCCCCGATAATATTACGCTGTGTAACAATTGGAATAATATACCTCGTTATCAAATTTAATTTTGCTGACAAACTGATTGGTACTACTGGTTGAAAGTTCATTGTGTTTTTGTAACCCTGATAGAGACCAATACCTACATCTGTATTATTTTGTAATGGCATACTGATAAGCGACGCAACGGGATTTGCTAATTTCTTTGCAAGCTCGGCCGGATCATTGGCTGCCGGCTTTTGAGCTTCTTGTGCATTCAATGAGCACGGGAAAATAGCAAACACAAATAGTACGATTAGTTTAATCCCTAATGTCATAATAATTCCAGGTTTAATGGTATCGGTTTTACATATTCTTTTATCCCAGATCTTCTTTAATACTCACTTATCTGGTATTCATTTTATTTTTTTCTAAAAAAACCAACATCATAGGTTACACCTTCCACAGCCTGGAAATATTTTCCTGCCAGCAGATCCTTGTCCGGGTAATAAACGAGGTTATAATTTGAACCGGGATAATTTTCATCTCTTAATTCTATGTAGATCTTCATCACTCCGTCAGAAAAAACCCACCCGGCTTTACCTACATTAATTGATTTGGGATTAAAATAACCAGCTTTTAAAGTCCCATCATCAAGGAATTCTGAAATTGTTATGCGGTATTCCGCATCGGTTCTTATCCAGTCACCAACAAGTATTGATCTGTCAAATGTTTTTTGCTCTTGTGGTTTAACTAATTCACCTGCTGTATTTGTTGTGTTACTTGTACTCGCCGATCCGTCGCTTTCTTTTTTTTCCTTTTGCTGATCACAAGCAACTACTATTGTTGTTATTGCGAAACACAGTACTGGTAACCAGCTTTTTTGTTCCAGGATCGTCATTCTATAATTTTTTATCCCTGTTTTCATTATTTCATTTGAACATTCTCGTGCAGTTGCTGTTGCAATTTGAGCATAGGTTGTTGATTAAGCTTTGTCAATCCTAATTCGGGACGATCCAGCGCTAAGATCAAAAAAATGATAATAGCAAAAATGATCCCAAGCAGAATGCTGAGCTTGAAACTTGCTCTACCCGAAAGACCGATCTGGTACCCAAGGGTAAACATGGACAAAAATGTGATGACACATAAGGTATAAAGAACAGACTCGGGAATGCGGTACTCCAATGAAATAGTTACACGTTGATTATATTTCTCAACAAGATCATTTACAGAAGAAATATATAGTGAATATGCTTCTGAACTTCGATCCTGATCCGCTATTCTTTCTGAATAATTCCATAATGTATCGAGGATCTCCTCGGTTCGGGCCATCGTTTTATCAAGCTTAGAAATATCTTTTGCAAGTTCAACCCGCAGATCAGTGTATTCAATAAGATATTTCCTTGTTTCAAAACGGAAAGGTTCGGGTACTAATCCGGATCGCAGGTAGGCTGTCCTTATAGTGGTAACTTCATTGATCAGCATTTCTTTTCGATCAGTATACCGGTTAACCGCGATTTGAAATGTGAAAGCAAGCAAAAAAGCAAGAAGACCCAAAGCAGCGCTAACAATAGTACCGACAGGACTTGATTCTTTTTCCGGAGTTTTTTTGGAGCGATAAACACCATAACGCTGTCCAATAAAGATCGGTATTAATACCGCAAAGAGCGGGACAATAAACATAGCAGCTATTGAAAAGAAAATATCTTTTGTCATGATTTGATATTATGGTGAAAACAATTCAAATGCAGCGGTGCACCAATTTTTAGTGACTACTGATTTTACAGATTCGGTTGTTTTTAAAAAAATTAGAATCTAAATCCTAACTGAACCATATACCTGTACCCTATCGTGGTTCTATTGGTTGCTCCTGTTCTTTTAAATTCTTCTTCATTGACAATAATTCCATAACCCGGAAATTTTTCAGCAAGGGCACCATCCAAAGCATCTAATATTTTTTGCTTGGATTCATCTGATAAATTATTACTAAACCCTACTTTGAAATCGTAGAGACCCACCCCTGGTCCCAGTAATACCATGTCAAGCGAAATGCGATCGCCGAAAATGAACTGGTAACCGAGTTCGAAACCGATAGTATGCACATTCAGTTTGATCTGTGACTCAACATCAGCAACAGATCCGTTTGTACTTTTAACCTCCCATGCATTATGATTTCCAAAATAATTGTAAGAGTAGTAAGGACCAATATAAACTCCTCTTGGAGCCGGGTACTTGTTTTCTTTAGCGAGATAAAAGCGGTAATCTGCTGAAACATTAAATCCTTTTTGGTCTTTGAGCTTATTCAAATGTTTTAATGAATCATTATCGATGAAACCGAAATCAGGGAAGCTTGTTAGCCCAACATTAATTGTAAAGGAATGTTTCTTACTTTTTAAGATCCGTTCATATCCTAACACAATAGATCCGCTGCCAAAAATGAGTGGATTGGTAAGGTTTATATGAACTGTATTCTTCCGGAATTTTTCTTCTTTTTTTGTTTCCTGTGCCGATACTGATTGCTCAAATACCAGCATCATAAATACAAAGCTCAGCATTAACAACGAAGTCTTTTTCATAAATAATAGTTTAATAGTTAAAACAGGCCTTACCACCGAACTCATATACATCACGAATTATAATAGGAAAACTTTCTTCATAATTACAGATAGCCGCACACAATATTAATTTACTTATATCCGCCAGTTAAGTGTTAAACGGTTAATTAACGGTTAACTCCGTCTCTTTCAACAGGAATAGATCTTAACTATTTTATTCTCTCATTCAAACCAATATCATCTTACAGTGAATCGTTACAAAATTTTTTATTCAGAAAAAGCAGTTATTGTGTTATGCCAAATTTAAGTATTCTTATTTGTCTTCTATTAATTTGCCTTTTGTTTGTTTTAAACTCATATTCGTTATATGATTAACGTCATAGTCTCTGCTGATTGAAATTTTATTATTGTTTAAATACAGCCACTAAACTTACCATTCTTAAAAAATTAATTAATTTCATTTTATGAGTCTTCCCTTTTTCCAGCTTCCGCCTTTTTTCATGGCCTTAGTTATTTTTTCCCTGATCATTTTATTTATTTGGCTCGGTTACACTTTCAATAAAAAACGGGTAGCGAAATACCCTGAAGTGTTAAAGCAAACCCCGGGTGCCATTGAAGGTTCTGTCGTTGGAATAATGTCCCTCTTGCTTGGATTTACATTTTCGTTTGTCGTTTCAAGATATGAAGTAAGAAGACAATTGATCGTTGATGAAATGGTTAGTATCAATACAGCCATTTTTCGTTGCGACTTGTTTCCTGATAGTACCCGGAAACTTCTTCATGAAGATTTCAGGAAATACCTGGAAGCAAGAAGAAATTATTTTGAAAACGGCGGCGATGAGACCAAGGTATTAGAGGAGTTAAAAAAGTCAAAAGAAATTGCAGGCAGGATTTGGGAAAGAGTAGTGTTTGATTCAGATAATCCTGAAGTCAGGCTACGTTCTCAGCAGATGATCCCGGCATTAAGCAGTATGCTTAATAGTATTATCGTAAGGGATGAAAGCCGAAAGACGGGAGTACCACCACTTATTTTATGGACGCTCCTGGTACTTGTTTTAATTACTGCATTTTTTTTAGGGGGCAATTTATTTGGTAAAAAGAAATTTAAAATATTGGTATTTGGATATGCGCTAATCCTGGCCCTTACCCTGAACCTGATCATTGAGCTGAACACTCCCAGGACTGGACTTATTAACCTTCATTCTACGCAACAAAAAATGAATGACCTGATCGAACTTGTAAAATAATTATTCTTAGAAACTGATATCCTTTTTAATGATCAATGTGTATATTTTATAATTACATTCGGTATAAAAAATAACTACTATATATGCCTTATATTTTTGCTGGAGTACCAATTTATTTTCTTTCTGCCATCATATTTTTCCTGATACTATTATTTAATTGGGCAGGATTCAAGTTCAAAAAATGGCAACTTGAAAAATTCCCGGACAGGGTGTCCGGCGGTCTGGGCTCAGTAGAAGGTTCAATGCTTGGTGCAATGGCCCTCTTACTTGGATTTACTTTTTCTATCACCTTATCAAAGTTTGAAACAAGAAGAGAGACTACTGTTGAAGAAGCCAATGATATCGGTACGGCCATTTTACGCTGTGATATGTACCCGGATAGTGTTCGCAATCCGCTCCGTGCAGATTTTAAAGAGTATGTAGAAACAAGAATTGCTTATTATACTGTGGGTAATGACGAAGAAAAGATCAAACAGGAAATTGTAAAGGCAGGTGAGATCTCCGGCAGGATCTGGAAAAGAGTGGCTCTTCAGTCACAAAAGCCCAACACCCTTGCGGTTACAGCGCAAATGATCCCGGCTGTGAATGCTATGATCGATATTGTTACCACAAGAGATGCCGGCAGGATCAGCAGGGTACCCAGGCTCGTTTTATGGGTACTTCTTGCACTAGTGTTAATATCGTCTTTTGTTTTAGGCAGCGATTACAATGGCAAAAAAAGAAACAGAGTATTAATATTTAGTTATGCCCTGGCGATGACTATTACACTGGATCTGATCGCAGAACTGGACCGTCCCAGGGAAGGTTTGATCAATCTTGATGCTATAGAGCAAAAAATGATCGACCTGAGAGAACTTGTAAAATGATAAATCCTGAACTTACTATTTGTTTATATAAATGCTGATAAAAAGAGCCGCTTAAACAGAAGACATCAATTTATATGTGTCTTTTTTGTTACCTTTCAATCCAATCTATTTTGTAATACCATTTTACCATTATGAAAAAAAACCTATCCTTATTAGTAGTAGCAATGAGTTTGTTGTGTTCGCCTTTTTTTTCCCAGGCACAGGAGGATTCAACTGCCTTATTAGGCTTACCCGGTGATAACCTGGATCTTTATGCCGTGCTGACTCTATTTCAAAAGTCAAAGACGATCGAGGCCTTTGAAAAAACGTTAAATGATGAACAAACAAAGATCAATAACCTGGATCTGAACCTTGATAAAAAAGTTGATTTCATCAAAGTAACTACCAAGAAAGAAGACTCTTCTTTTACATTTATACTCCAGGTTGATGTAACCAAAACCGAAACGCAGGATGTTGCGGTCATTTTGGTGAATAAAGAGAAAGGCAAAGTCACTATACAGGCGGTTGGTGATCCGGAGTTGTACGGTAAAGATTATGTTATTGAGCCAAAGGGACAGTCTCCAGTTACTGCTAATCCCGGTTATACGGGAGCGGACCCTGTAGTTGTAAATGTTCCGGCAACAACTACCGTAGTAGTTCAATCTGCACCAATCGTACAGTATGTTTATTCACCTGCTTATGTGCCCTATTATCCTCCTTATTATTACGGGTATTATCCACCTTATTTTGCATTTGCAACATGTATAGCTGTTGGCATATATCGTAGTAATAATTATTATTACCATGGTGGTTATCATGGCGGTCATTACGGTGGTGGCAATACTGTGATCATTAATAATGGGAACAGGAATAATATTAATCATTACAATAGTACCAGGAACACATCTAATACGGTGTCAAATAATAGAGCTAATGGTGGTTATGGTAATAATAGAGGATCGACTGGTGTTAATAATAATATGAGTAATAACAAAGGAACGATGAACAGAGGATCAACCGGTGTCAATAATAATATGAGTAATAATAAAGGATCGGGTAACAGAGGATCAACTGGTGTTAATAATAATATGAGTAATAACAGGGGGTCAACCAATACCAGGCCATCAACATCAAATATGTCTTCAAGATCAAGCTCCATGAATAGTGGTCGTACCATGAGCAGTGGTGGCGGTCGCTCTATGGGCGGCGGCGGTGGAGGCAGAAGACGATAATTAACTGCACTTTGGTCTAAAAAAATTATTCAATAAAAAAAGGCGGAGCGAAAAGTGTTTTCGCTCCGCCTTTGATAAAAACATATTTCTTTATTGAGCTGGCATATCAGAAGCACTCATATCTCTTACACAAACATATTTCCCATCTCTTTTTTCAAATAGACTCATATAATTTCCCGAGTTAATAGTAGCAGTCGAGTCTGTTACTTTAAAATATCCGATCTCTACAACCTGGTTCCCGTCATTTGATATAAAAATATCTTTAGTTGTAAATGAAATTTTATCTGATTTTGAAGTTATAGCGGATTTTAAAAACTCAACTATTGCTTCCTTGCCGACCAATGGAGGCCTGTTTTGAAAAAAGGATGTTGCATCGTCTGCATAATAACCAATATTTTTCAATTCGCCGGTATTGTAAAGTTCAGCAAACGCATCTTCCTTAGCTTGAATTTCTTTTTTGATCTGTTCTTTGTCGATCGCAGTTGTTGTGGATGCTTCTTGCTTTGAATTACAGGAGTTCATTAGCAACAATATGCCCGATAATACTACTCCTTTTAGAATATCTTTTTTCATAATAAGGTTGTTCAATAATTTAAATAATTGATTAACCTTAAAAGTAATAT
Source organism: uncultured Bacteroidota bacterium (assembly GCA_963746915.1). Lineage (GTDB taxonomy): Bacteria > Bacteroidota > Bacteroidia > Chitinophagales > Chitinophagaceae > VBAS01. The sequence continues at coordinate 119,071 of CAVVDD010000005.1, forward strand.
AAAAATGAATATAAAGTGTTTTTTTTCTGTATGACAAACGTCATTAAAAAATTATTCATCATTGGTGAAAATAGTAGTTAAGTGGTCATTATATATTTATTAAAATTATTAGAACGGTGTGAAAAAGTTTCAATTTTTTTACCCGGGATACCATTGGTTATAATGTAAATATGCTGCAATTTCTTTTTAAAAAGTAAGAAGCCGCTTCGTTGATAAAGCAGCTTCTTACTATAATGAAATAGTTTATTATCAGAATTTCCAGCCTAAGCTTACTATTGGTAATTTATCTTCTTTCGAAACCGTGTAGCTGATATTTAATACGATCCTGCTAAGTGGCGCTATCCATACTCCGCCACCATAGCCACTGAGCCATTGTGTGCTGGTACCAGAACCATCTTCCCAAAGTTTTCCTGTATCATAAAATGCAAAGAAACCAAAGTATGCGGGGAAAAGATACGTTCTGAAAGTTGCCACTCTCCACCTGAGCTCCGCATTATTGAAAATTTTGGAACGGCCCGCAAACCTGTATTTACGATATCCTCTTAAGTTATCCTCACCGCCAAGATATTGTGCCTGGTAAAATTCAAAGTCGCCAAAATTGTGACCACCTCCCACTCTATCAACAAGTATCAATGTTCTTGGAATAATAGATAAATGGAAAGTGAAATCGCCATTGAATTGAGTAAAATTATAACTGTTATCATTTAATCCTTCTAAATGACGTCCGGTCAGTCTCATGTATACTCCTTTGTATGGGATTGCTTTATTATTTCTCGTATCCACAATGAAAGAATAACGGCCACCCAAATAAGATTGTTTTGCAAAAAGTGTGGTATGATCGAGATCCGGGTTTGTAAGAATATCCCGACCAAAGTTGTCAGTTGAATCCAATGAATAATATTGATAAGCCGGACCAAAAGTGAACATCACTTTATCTGAAAATCGTTTACGTAATAAAATTGCCAGGTCACCAGTATTGTACCTTGCCCTATAGTGTTTGTATTTTTCTGGTTCGCTCTTATTATAAATTGACTCGTCTCCATAACCAAAAAAGTTTGTTATGTTAGGCGCCTTGACATCTAAATAAGTTAACAGATCAGTGTTCCTTCCAAAGACACTATAGTATTCCCCAATATATCTAAAATCAAAGGCTTTGGTAGCAAGTGCATGTGCAAAACCAATTTCATGCATTCGTTTATACGGCGTTTTGCGAAAACCCTGTTTAATAAATTTTACAGAGGCGCCCAATATCACTCCATCATCAGAATTATAACTACCGATTATCATTGGGATCGTTTGGTTATACTTATAATCTAAACGGTTATAAGAATTCACGATCGTATCATTGGCCATCTTATTTTTCAGATCACCTGTCAGTTTATTTTCTCCACTCTTCATATCATACACAATATTGCCGCCACCCGAACCAGTGTTTTCAAAAATGTCCTTGCCATCACCACCGATCATCCGGATCTTTATTTTATCGTTGTTCCCTTTTATTAAAAATTTATCTTCTCCGTCAAACGAATAAAGTCTTATTTCTTTTGTAACAGAAGGATCAAACGTCCTGTCATACATCTTAGTTGATTGTGCTCCTTCTTTTGTGATCTTATATACTTGTACCCAAACAGAGCCGTCATCGTTCCTGGTTATATCAAATAATTCTTTTTTATCACTTCCTGAAATGCTTACAATTTCTGCAAGAAAACGATAGTATTCCATTACCTCAGCTGCAAGATATTTACGGCGTTCTTTTAAAGTATTTATTATCTTATCACCGGAAATTGATCTTATCTCTTTCGGTTGCTCATTTATAGCTTTTTCGATCACTTCATCCGTCATCTTAGGAATAAATTCATCAACCTCTTTTTTCCAATCTTGTTCACTGAGTTCTGTTAAAAAGAAACGATCAAAATTTCGGGCCGCGAAATTAAACCTATTGATATTTTTGGCTTTGGGTTTGAAACCTTCAAGTTGTGGTACCACCCATGGAGCCCTCGCAATACTGGGAACCAGACCCCCGTTAATAAAAAAAGCCTGGTCCCTGTCACGTGGAATTGGAAAATATGTTTTGCCTTTGTCTTTATCAATAGAACCCCATTGCCATTGATCTTCATGCCTGTCAAAATCCATAATAAACAGATCCAATATCCTGGCCCTAAGCACAGCACGTTGATCTATATTATCATCATTATCTTCTTTTAATTTCACTGCTACATCATAACTATCCTCCCCTTTTTTCACTGATTCAGGCAATCGTTCTTCAAAATAAGCAAGCTTGTTTTTAAAATCATTTCTGTACTCGCCAAGTAAGGTATCATCGGGTATATATACCAACTTTACTTTATTAAACGGAACACCGGCGGCCTCGGATAATACCGGTACGGATAAAGTAGCGTAAGGATAAGAGGCAGATACCCCGTCAGCAACCAGGTCTTCTGCAGCCTGGCTTTGCAGATCAGCCGGCAAAGTTTTAGATGTGATAAATTTTTCGATCAACCGAAGAACATATTGCCTGCCACTTGGGTCTTCCATCCGTAAAGATTTTGACTGTTTACCACCCCCCAGCTTTACAGGTTTCAATCCTCCCTTTTCAGTTGAAAGGTTTATGACCGGCGCTTTTACCGGTGTCAGCCATTCATTCCGATAATTAGAACCCATCCAGAATCTTCTGGAGCTATTGTTTTTAAATTTGGTGGAGGCGGCCGCCGCTGCAGAATCTGTTTGTGCAGTGCCGGATAGTACCGGGCCGAATATCAGAAATAGAACAAATACAATGTTCAGCAGTTGGTTTCGGTTCATAAACAGTATTTAGGCAGGTGAAAACAGTTATTCCAAAAATAAATATAAATGTTTTTATTGAAATAAATTAAGCGCAACAAACCTAAAAACGATGATCGGATCTTTATTGAAATCAATTTGTTAATGGAGACCCTCGTTGTAAATGTAGATGAACTTTTACTTAACTTACTTGTTTTTAATTATGCTGTGAAATACCTGCTGATATAACACCAGCTTTGGGTTGATCAACGGCACGGTTTTTTAGTTAGATTTTGATTGCAATTAGGTCAGTATTTTATGCAATCCCTTAATTCTGGCTCAACATTTATAAATGGCAATGAAAAAAATTACCGGGCTTTATATTTTCCTGCTTGTTGGTTTTCATTTCTCACTGTCTGCACAATCTGATACCATCAGTCAGCGCATTATTCTTATTGGTGATGCCGGTGAACTAACTAACGGAAGACATCCTGTAGTGGATGCTATAAAACAATTTATAAAGCTTGATAAAAAAACGACTGTACTTTTTCTTGGTGACAATTTATATGATAGTGGTCTTCCCGATGATCAGTCAGCGCAATACCAGGCTGCTAAAGCGGTTTTAGATTCTCAATTATCTGTTGTAGAAGGTACGCAGGCCCAGGTGATCATGATCCCCGGAAATCATGACTGGAACAATGGAGCAAGAGATGGATATGCAACCATTATTCGTGAGCAATTGTATGTTGACCTGTTAAATAAACCCAATGTTCAGTTTTATCCAAAAGATGGTTGCCCCGGCCCTATAGAAGTAAATCTTGGAAATGATGTAACCGTTATAATTTTTGATAGCCAATGGTGGCTACAGACTTATGATAAACCGGGTATTGAATCCGATTGTGATTGCAAAACAAATGAGGAATTATTGACCCGGATAGAAGAAATGGTCACCCGCAATTCAAAAAAATTGGTGCTGCTTGCAAGCCATCATCCATTTAAAAGTAATAGTGTGCATGGTGGATACTTTCAATTAAAGCATCATATTTTTCCTTTAACAGATATAAAACCAAACTTATATATACCTCTTCCTATTATTGGATCTATTTATCCCATCGCAAGAAGTGTGTTTGGTACTCCGCAGGATCTGAGTCATCCGAATTATACAAACATGATAAACGAGGTAACAGATGCTGTCAAGTCGCATCCGCATGTTGTTTTTGTAGCCGGGCATGATCATGGTTTGCAAATGATACAGGATAGTAATTATAATTATATAGTAAGTGGCGGGGGTTGTAAAATAAACAGGGTTTCAAAAGGAAAGAATAGCTTGTATGCAGAGTCTGTAAGAGGATTTGCAGTAATGGAAGTATCGACAAACAAAAATGTTACTGTCTCTTTTTATACAGTTACAGATTCTGTAAGAAATTCTTTCGGCACTACTTTATTAAATTTCTCCTCTCTTCCTGAACTAACGGGAGATTCTGCTTCACGTGAGGTCACCATTACCAATATAAAATACAAAGATACTGTCAACATTTCTGCAAGTGATAGATATAAACCCGTCAGTGGGTTTAAGAAGATGATGCTCGGCCAGAATTATCGTCCTGAATGGACAACACCTGTGAACATGAAAGTTTTTAATATCAATAAAGAACGAGGTGGGTTTACGGCAACCGGCATGGGCAGTGGTAAGCAAACATTATCATTACAACTAAAAGAAAAAAAGACAGGTAAAGAATGGGTTTTACGTGCCGTTGATAAACTGCCATCAGGAGCTTTGCCACCAGAATTCAGAGGTTCAATATCAAAAGATCTTATCCGGGAATTTAACTCTGCATCACATCCCTATGCACCGCTTACCATCCCTGATTTAGCAAAAGCATTAAACATTGCAGTTCCTCACCCGGAATTATTTTTTGTTCCTGATGATCCAGCTCTTGGATATTATCAGCCATTGTTTAAAAATACCGTTTGTATAATGGAAGAAAGAGAACCTTCATTGGATGGTTCCAACTCAAGAAGCACTGCAAAAATTTTCAATGAACTGATCGAAGAAAGTGATCATCGGGCTGACCAGTTCGCTGTTTTAAGAGCAAGGTTGCTGGATATTATCATCGGGGACTTCGATCGTAATATGGATCAATGGAAATGGGCAACTGGTGATACGGGTCAAGGAAAATTATATTACCCGATCCCCCGCGACAGGGACCAGGCCTTTTTTTATTCCGACGGACTATTATTAAAAAGAAGCAGTAAAAAATTGTTGCCATTCCTGGTAGGTTTCAGAAAAGAAATTCCGCAGGTAAATTGGTTTAATTATACGGCAAGAGATTTTGACCGGTTATTTCTTACAGACCTTGATGAAAAAGAATGGAAAGAAACAATCAATGAAGTACAACAAAAGATCACTGATAGTGTAATTGCAACGGCCGTAAAAAAATTACCGGCTGAAATTTATCCTATGGATAACAAGGTTATTTCTGAAAAGCTTGCAAACCGAAGAAATGAATTGACAACAGCGGGATTGACTTATTACCATTTTATTTCAAGAGAAGTGAATGTTGTCGGCAGTAATCAAAAAGAATATTTTAAAGTTAGTAATCATGGCAATGGCTTGCAGGTAAGAGTATATGGAAGAGAAAACGGAAATGATACAAGTTTCCTTATGTACGACAGGATCTTTGAACCTTCCAATACCCGTGAAATAAGGTTGTATGGCCTGGGCAATGATGATGTTTTTGATATTGATGAAAATGCAACATCAAGAATAAAATTTCGGATCATCGGCGGAAAGGGAAATGATACATTTAATATCCGTGGCAATGTAAAAAACCTGATCTATGATATGAATGTAGAAGGCAATTACATTCAACACACCAGCCACACCAAAAATCGCTTTTCAAAAGACCCACCTGTGAATTCTTATAGTATTCTTGGCTATAAATATAATACAAGTGAATTTCCAAGAATTCAACTCGGCGCTAATTCGGATGATGGCTTCATAGCCGGCGCTGGTTTTTCAAAACGAACTTATGGTTTTAGAAATGATCCTTATGCTACTGATCAGAAATTCGGGATCTATCATTCATTTAATAATGGAAGCTTTCGATTTAAATATGATGGAGAGTTTAATCATATCACGCATAATATCGACCTCCTTCTAAAAGGCAGAGTGGGATTACCTGAAGTAAATAATTTTTTTGGTTTAGGTAATACTACAGAGATCGCTGACGAAAAAAATTATGACTTTTACAAAACCCAATTCAAATTAACTGAACTGCAGGTATTATTTCGTCAACGTGTTTTTGAAAGATTGCAGTTGATTGCGGGGCCCTATTTTTTACACTATTCCAATCAATATTCAAAAAATGCTAATAAGATATTAGGCGATCCTTCATTGGTACATCTTGACTCAGCACAGGTGTATGGCACAAAGGATTATTTAGGTGCTAAACTGGCGATGATATTTGATAATAAGAATAATGAAATATTTCCAACCCGCGGTGTACACTGGGAAAATGAATTCGTTTCAACTGCCGGTCTGACCGAAACAAGCAAGACATTTACAAAACTCAGTTCCGACATGACGATCTATGCAAGCCTGAGTGATCCTGCAAAACTGATAGGCGTTATTTCATTCGGCGGAAGCAAGATCTATAGCCGTTCATTTGAATTTTTCCAGGCTGCAGCGATCGGTAATAATTATTTACATGGCTTTCGGGCTAACAGGTATCTTGGTAAATCAACTTTATATGGAAGTACGGAATTAAGATATCGGCTATTTAATTTGAAATCTCTTCTCATTCCAGGCCCTGTTGGCCTTACAGGTTTTTATGATATAGGCCGTGTTTGGTTAGATGGCGAAGACTCCAAAAGGTGGCATTCAGCTTATGGAGGTGGAGTTTATTTTATTCCTTATAACAAGTTTATGATCTCCGGTTCAGTTGGATTTTCCGGCAAGGAAAATATGTTCACTGTTGTATTGGGAACTAAAATAAACCTGAGTTATTAGATGGTTGAAAATGGCAAATCTTTTTTAAAATAAACCAAAACAGTTTGATGGCAGAATAGTTGCTACTTATCATCCATGAGTATTTCAAAACTAATATTGCCCAGCGGATCTATAGTAAATAAACGAAGATTACCTATCATCATAATTATTGCACTAAGCTGGACACTTGCAGATTTTCTTCTTTTCCTTATACAACTGAGCACCGACTCATTTGCATTTAAATACCAGGAAACAGGTTCCAATACTTTCAAAGCGATCCTGTTGCGTGAACTGAATGTTTTATTGGTAAGTTTTGTAATAGGCTTTCTGCTAATTTCTGTATTGCGAAGATTGTTTCGTCATGCTTCGCCGTGGGTTAATCTTATTCTCAAAACCCTTATTCTTATAGCAGCCGGAATTGTTATGAGTTTTTTGATCTATATGTCTTTTGAATTAATAATAAGACATAGATCTTTTGATGTCGCCTTACACAGATTCCTGGACAATACTTTCAGAACACAATGGATAATACCAAAAATGGCGGAATGGACCGTCCTGTATATATGGACACAACTCGCAATAGAAGTAAATGAAAAATATTCGCCCGGGGTTTTTTTAGCCATCATCCTGGGAAAGTATTTGCGACCACGGGAAGAATCAAGAATAGTTGTTTTTATAGATCTGCGTAATTCCACCCCTATTGCAGAAAAATTAGGAAACAACTACTTCGAGTTCATCCGGGATTTTATTTTTTGCATTTCAGCCGGCATCATGGAACATGATGGCCGCATTTATCAATATGTGGGTGACGAGATCGTTGCGTGGTGGCCCAGCTCAAAAGCAAATGCAAAAAAAGCGATCAATGCATTGATAGAATCAAGAAAGATCCTGAATACTAACAATAATGTTTTTACCAGTAACTATGATATTGTTCCGGAATATAAGGCAGGTATGCATATGGGCACAGTCACTGTTGGCCAGGTAGGTATTTCAAAAAAAGAATTGGTAATGAGTGGCAATACAATCAACACGGCCTCAAGAATACGAAGTGCCTGTACAGATCTGAATCAAAAATTTTTGGTATCAAAAGATATTATTGATATACTTGAAATGAAAGACTGGCAAAGCGAAAGCATGGGAGAAGTAGACCTGAAAGGTAAAAATGAGAACATTGAATTATTTGCTTTAAAAATCTGATCGTAGCTGATCACATGGATACAGAAATAAAAAAAAGGCAAACATGGCTCTCTATATTCACAATTGAGTTTTTGATTGTGCTCCTGTTGCTTTTAGCAATGATCGTTTTTATATATGCTGCCAGGGAAATTTTTATTTTAAAGAATTTTGTTTTTGATGATGATGTTTTCGATGCATTACGACCTTACATCACTCCTGGCCTCACCCGCTTCATGAACTTTATCACCTTCTTTGGCAAACATGATGCATTGATCCCATTGAATATCTTACTGATCGCTTATTTTCTTTATAAGAAAAAAAAATGGTTTGCCATTCGGATCGCTGCACTGGCCCTTAGTAGTCTCTTATTAAAATTTATTCTGAAATTATCTTTTCAACGTGCACGACCTGATATTCCCGTAATTAAAAAAGTTGATGGATTTAGCTTTCCCAGCGGCCATGCATTGATCGGTGTCGTATTCTATGGCCTTGTCATCTACGTTATTTGGCATGAAGTAAAACAAAAATGGCTGAAAATAGTATTAACTATTTTCTTTGTGTTATTCATTCTTCTTATCAGTTTTAGCAGAGTATACCTGAGGGTTCACTATGCAAGCGATGTGATCGCAGGGATCGCTGTTGGATTTATCTGGTTGGTATTATCACTACATATCATTCATCGCATTGAGAAAAGATATATCGCAAGAAGAGCATTAATGGCTGAAGGGTTGGGAAAATAGAATTTCCATTTGCTATTGTATATAAGTAAATTTCAATAACTCTGATTTCGAACTTACCGCTTCATTTGAAATATACATATCACCATTACTTTTAAAAGTCAGGCCTTCTGCCTGGGGAAATGTTTTTCTTGCCAGCATATAAACATTTTCAATATTCCCATTAAGATCTGTTATTACTAATTGATTGCTTGCAGATGAAAGAATGAAAAGCTTTTTAAGTATGGGGTGTATCCTTGCAGCCGATGGTTGAAATCTTGATGTAGGTCTCGGAGACATCGAATCTATCTTTTTAGTTTCTATTGTAAAGAGTGCTTTATTATCAAAACCAATAGAATCCGGGTAATAGGCATAAGCACTTACAACGCTTTTATCATCGGTGCTACAATTTTTACAAAGCATGACCAATGCTTTTCTTTCTGCATCATAGTATAATGTTTCAAAATCATTTTTCCCTGACGATTGTAATTGACCAGCTTCAAACGTATTTTGTTTGCCTGTACTGTCAGTAACTATTCTGAATAATTTACCATCGCTTCGTAAAACATAAATATCTTTTTTTGCCATAGCAATGTCTTCATAGTCTCCTTTTGCTTCGCTAAAAACAAACTCTCTTTTTATTTGTTTTGTATCCCGATCCAGGTAAAAAATGATCCCCTTCTCATCATTATGGGCAATAAATTCATCATTCTGGTTATCCCATACAATTCCCGAGATCTCTTTTATCTTCAGATCAAGTTTATCAGGAAATGGCGTTGAAAAATTATAATGAGGAGGAGATTTGTAGATATATCTTTTTTGTTTACAGCTAATGAAAAGAACACAGATGATATAAAATGGCCAAGCTAAAAATTTTAATCTTTGCATCGCTTAACTTTATTAAATTTATAAAAATATATCTTTATTATCATGACCGAAGAACAATTCAGAATATTATCTGCAGCGCAGGACTTTGTTTCAGATCTGTTTATTAATAAAGTTAATAAAACTATCCATTTCCACACATTACAACATACCCAGGAAGTGGTGGCGGGTAGCGAAACAATGGCCGAGTATTATCATCTCGAAGATGAGGATCGCTTTGCGTTATTGTTGGCTGCATGGTTTCATGATACCGGGTACAGTGGCGGACAGGCAGCAGGTCATGAGAATCTAAGTATTGAATTGGCCACAAAATTCTTAACTGAGCATAAAGTACACCAAAACACCATTAATAAAATCGTTGGATGTATAAATGCTACACGATTGCCACAAAATCCAAATTCACTTATTGAACAGATCATTTGCGATGCCGACCTGTTTCACCTTGGCACTGGTGATTTCAAAGAAAAAAATAAACTCCTTCGCGAAGAGTTGAATGATTTTGGTAATATGGATCTTTCGAAAAAGGATTGGCGGAAAAAAAATATAGAATTTCTTTCAAAGCATAATTATTTCACTTCCTATGCAAAAGAAAATCTTGATCCCCTGAAACAAGTGTACCTGGAGGAATTGAATAATAAAGTAAATAATGAGGAAAAGCCAGTTAAAAAAAATAATAAAGACACAAAAGCGACGGCAGCCCCGCAAAAAGAAAAAAAGAATGAGAAAGGGCTAACTGAGGAGGAGCAAAAAAAGCTAGATGAAGCAAAAAAGAAAAAGGAAAAAGAAACACAATCGGAAAGAGCTATTTCCACTGTTTTTAGGATCGTAGCACAAAGTCAAAATACCCTCAGCGGAATGGCCGATTCTAAATCCAACATCCTGATCTCTGTAAATGCCATTATATTATCAATAATGATCAGTAGTGTTTTTGATAAACTCAAAACCGATACTTATCTGCAGATCCCTTTTACGATCCTGGTAACAATTTGTGTGGTATCGATGGTATTCAGCATACTTGCCACCCGGCCAAATATTACTTCCGGTACTTTTACCAAAGAAGATATTGCCAATAAAAAAACCAATCTTTTATTCTTTGGGAATTTTCATAAAATGGGCTACCAGGATTATGATTGGGGAATGACTGAATTGCTGGCAGATAAAAATTATTTATACAGCAGTATGATCAAGGATACCTATTTTCTTGGGATCGTGTTGGCAAAAAAATATAAATATCTTAGAATTGCTTACAACATTTTTATGTTTGGATTGATCGCAGCAATGATCGCATTCACTGTAGCATTTTTAGCACCCGGAGCAACAGAAATGTATCAATAAAATTTAAATGCCTTTATACTAAAAAACCATCCTGACTTATTAGGATGGTTTTTTAATTTGTAAGAACTATTTTCTATACGTATTTTTTTAGCTCTTCCACCAATTCAGTTTTTGTAATCGGTATACCCATGATCTTATTGTATCCTTTTGCATCTACAAAATAAACATCACGGATAATTTTTATCAGCTGACCATTATTGATCTCAGGAACTAGTACCGTTTCATAATTTCTCAGGATCTCACCAAGATTTTTTGGGAATGGACGCATATAGCGAAGATGTGCATGTGCTACAGATCTTCCTTCGGCTAACAATTCAGCAACAGCACTTTTTATAGAGCCAAAAGTTGAACCCCATCCCAACACAAGCACCTTTCCTTTTTCAGGACCGTTATCAATTGTTTGTAAAGGAATATGATCAGCGATCTTATCAACTTTTGCCTGTCTTGTTTTCACCATATGCTGGTGGTTATCCGGATCGTAACTAACATTACCAGTGCCATCTTCTTTTTCTAACCCGCCGATCCTGTGTTCAAGACCCGGGGTGCCGGGTATTGCCCAGGGACGAACAAGATTTTCATCTCTTTTATAAGGCATTAATTGTTCTTCACCTTCATCTAAAGAAGTTTTAAACTTCACTTTTATTGCAGGCAGATCTGCACTTTTTGGAAAACGCCATGGCTCAGCACCATTAGCAATATAACCATCACTTAAGAATATTACCGGCGTCATGTGTTGCACCGAAATTCTTGCTGCTTCATAGATCGCACTGAAACAATCGCCGGGTGTACTAGCAGAAACTATTGGCATAGGACATTCGCCATTCCTTCCATAATATGCCTGCAGCAGATCTGATTGTTCTGTTTTCGTAGGCAAACCTGTAGAAGGACCTCCACGTTGAATATTAATAACGATCAACGGTATCTCAAGCATTACAGCCAGACCCATTGCTTCTGCCTTCAATGCAATGCCGGGTCCGCTTGACGTGGTTATACCAAGACTTCCTCCGTATGCTGCGCCAATAGCAGAAGTGATCGCGGCGATCTCATCTTCTGCCTGGAAAGTTTTTACACCAAAATTTTTATACTTAGCAAGATCATGAAGAATGTCAGATGCGGGAGTAATAGGATATGAACCAAGGAATAACTGTAAACCGCTCTTCTGCGAAGCAGCAATCAATCCTAACGTCACCGCCTGGTTACCCATGATAGAGCGATACTCACCAACTTCCATCTTTGCTTTTTCCACCTTATAAGTAGTGGTAAAAGTTTCGGTGGTGTCGCCATAATTATAACCAGCCTGCAATGCTTTAATATTACTATTGAGTATCTCGTCTTTTTTGCCAAATTTCTCTTTCAAAAAACCAATAGTACCGTCCATGCTCCTGTTATACATCCAATATAGAAATCCAAGCACAAACATATTTTTTGCCCTGTCCTTCTCTTTCATTCCCATCGTGATATCTTTCAATGCCTCACGGGTCATCTTGGTCACATCAATTTTTATCACTTCGTAATTACCAAGACTACCATCTTCCAAAGGATTCACTCCTTCTTTATAATTAGCCAGCCGGAGATTCTTTGCATCGAAGCCATCCGTATTTGCAATTATCTTTCCTCCTTTCTTTAATTGCTTAAGATTCGATTTCAATGCAGCAGCATTCATCGCTACCAGCACATCACAAAGATCGCCGGGAGTAAAGATCGGGTTGCTGGAAAAGCGAAGCTGGAATCCACTAACACCGGGTAATGTACCCTGTGGTGCACGGATCTCGGCAGGGAAATCCGGAAAAGTGGCAAGATCGATACCGAGCATGGCGGTATTATTGGTAAACTGAGAACCGGTAAGCTGCATACCATCACCGCTATCACCGGCAAATTTTATTACTACGTCGGAAAGAGTTTCCTGTTTACGGGTCATTGAAGTAAAAATTAGGTCTGCGAAGTTAAGGTAAGTTGAAATAGTACAAGGTGATTTAGCAAGAATTAACCCTTTCAATAAACTTAGTTCTATCATCCAGTATAATTTGATAAATGGCGTTCTGTTGCAGGCCGGATTTCTTTATCTTTCCATTCCTCTAAAAAATTCTTTTATGAAACCAAGACTATTTATAGCTGCCTTCCTATTTCTTTTTTTCAGTGGAATGGTAGCTGCCCAGACAAAGCTTGTAGAAAAAGTAACCAGGAAAGGTGACGAGTTGGTTATCCCTTACGAAAAATATGTTCTCTCCAACGGTCTGACGCTGATCATTCATGAAGACCATAGCGATCCGGTAGCTCATGTTGATGTTACCTATCATGTGGGATCCGCAAGGGAAGAGATCGGCAAATCAGGTTTTGCGCATTTCTTTGAACATATGATGTTCCAGGGTAGTGATCATGTTGGCGATGAACAACATTTTAAAATTGTAACAGAAAGCGGCGGTACATTGAACGGAAGCACTAACCGTGACCGCACTAATTATTTTGAAACAGTGCCCAGCAACCAGGTTGAAAAAATGATCTGGCTTGAAGCAGACAGGATGGGTTTCTTGCTTGATGCCGTAACACAACCAAAATTTGAAGTACAAAGAGCAACAGTAAAAAATGAAAGAGGTCAGAATTATGATAATCGTCCTTATGGCTTAGCTCAGGAAAACATTGCAAAGAATATGTACCCTTATGGCCATCCTTATAGCTGGCTTACTATCGGCTATGTTGAAGATCTGAACAGTGTAGATGTAAACGATCTGAAAAACTTTTTCCTTCGTTGGTACGGACCAAATAACGCAACGCTTACAATTGGTGGTGATGTAGATCCAAAAGCAGTTGTGAAGTTGGTTGAAAAATATTTTGGTGCAATTCCCCGCGGACCAAAAGTGGAAGACATGCCTCCAATGGTTCCCGGAGTTAGCAGCTCACCGCTTTGTTTCTTATACCGATAATTATGCACGGGTTCCCCGTCTTTATAAATCTTATCCAACTGTTCCGCTTTATGATAAAGACATGGGTGCTCTCGCATGTCTTGCACAAATATTAGGGCAAGGAAATAATTCAATTTTATACCAGGAACTAGTAAAAAAACAAATTGCATTACAAGCAAACGCATTCAGCCAGTTATCAGAATTATCAGGTGAATTCACCTTCCAGGTTGCCCCTTACCCCGGTAAATCACTTTCTTCTATGTATTATGCTTTGACAAATGCATTAGAAGCTTTTGAAAAAAGAGGCGTACTTGACGAGGACATAGAAAAATTCAAAGGTGGAATAGAATCACAGCTCATTAATGGTTTGCAAAGTGTAGCGGGTAAAGTATCTCAGTTGGCGCAATTTCAAACAATGACCGGTAATCCTAATATGATCGGCAAGCTGATAAAAATGTATCAGGCGGTAACGAAGGAAGATGTGATGAGAGTGTACGATCAATATATAAGACTGAGACATCCTGTGGTGCTGAGTGTATTACCAAAAGATCAGGATAAATTAACAACTGTATCGAACAATTACGTTATAAATAAAGAAAATTACAAAGCGCCAAATTATGGATATACGGATTTGAAATATGTAAAAGCAAAAGATAAATTTGACGCCGCCCTGCGCCGTCAGGCCGCCCCTCAGCCGGGTGTTCACGTTCAAGTCCACGCCGTTGTAAGTTTCGATGCGGCCCTGGCCGAAGTTCTTGGCGAAGGTGACGTAATTGTCGACCTGCCCGAACTTCGCAGGCTTCACGTCGTAGATGCCCTCCACGACGTAGCCGCCGCCGTTCGGCAGGCGCGGATCGAGCGGGGCCGTGAGGTTGAACCTGTCGAAGTCGGCCGCGCCGACGGCGCGGTTGTCGGTCACCGTCTGGTTGCCCCAGCTCCGCCGGACGTACGTGACCTCGAGCGACGTGCGCGGCGCGATCTGCTGCTGAATGCCCGCGCTGAGGTCCCAGCTGTACTCGCGAACGTTCCAGCCGTTGAGCACCTTGGGGTGGTACGTCGTGGAGACGGTGTACTTGCCGAAGTTCTGGTTGGCCCAGGCCCCGCACTCGCCGTTGGCCGCCGGGTTCATCAGGTCGCAGTCGGGCGTGTAATTGCCTCGGCGAGGGTCGCCGGCCGGGAAGGTGAGATCGCTCCAATTGCGGGCGGTGCTGGTCGCCACGCGGTTCGCCGGTTGCTGCAGCAAGCCATACGCGCCGTACGAGTTGTCGGCGGTCGGATACCGCCCCATGCTGAACTTGAGCGACGTCTTGCCGTTGCCGAACAGGTCGTACGCCCGCGCCGAACCGCGGGTCGATGTCCTTCGGGCCGACGCCGGCGTCCTGCGCTGGAAAGGTCAACGCATTCGGGAGGAAGCGATCGGCGACAAAAATGCTCTCCGGGTAGTAGCTGCCGATCTGCTCGAAGCGAATCCCACCCTGCAACGTCAGTCGACCGGACGTCCACTGGTCCTGGGCATAGAACGCGGTCGTGTTCATCTCGAACGGATTGTCGGCTCCGTTGTTCGCGTACATCGTCAACGACGTCGGGAGGGTGTTCGCGAAGTTGTAGGCAAGCCGGTAATCGTTATAGAAGGGGACGAACGCCGCATCCGTCTGCTGCAGGCGACCGCCGACCTTGAAGCGATGCGCTCCCGTGATGTACGACAGCGATCCGCCGTACGTGTACATCTTCCCCCAGTTCCGCGCCCATGCGCCCCGCCCCTGTCCCCTGTATTCGATGCCCGGCACCGGGCCCGACGCTTCAATGACAGGAATCAGGTTCCGGTTGTTGTTCGGTATTTCCTGGCCTCCGAACACCGCCTCCGGGCCGAGGCCGAACGAGGCTTCGAGGAGCAGGCGGTTGCTCACGGGCGATGTCCAGGCGACCTGCGCCATCCGGATCGGGTTGTCGTTGCCGCCATCCGCCTCAGGCGACAGCGATCCCCCCGTCAACGGCGACGCGAACGACACACCGTTCATACCGTCACAGCGTTGACAAGTCAGCTGCTCGTCCCACCAGGCGGACACCTTGTTCCGGGGCGAGGCCTGCCACGTCATGCGGAGGCTGGCGTTCTTCGTCAGGTTGTTCGCCACGGCCTGTTCGTTGCCGGGATCGTACGTCCACTTGGTGATGTCGCCCGCGTTCCTGTTGAGGAAGATCGAGGCCACCGTGTTTTCCGTGTAGAAGTGCCGGAACGTCGCGAAAAACCAGAGCCGCTCGCGCTTGATCGGGCCGCCGAACATCGGGTTGATGTCCCACGTCTTGACGAGCTTGTTGGTCTCGCGAAGGCCCAGGGCCCTCTGCTGGTCGCTGAGGTTGCTGCCCTGCCACCCGCCGGCGAAGTTAGTGAAGATAGTCCCCCGGAAGCTATTGCCACCCTCTCGCGGGACCAGATTCATCTGGGGCCCGCCCGTTGCGGCCTCGCCCAGACCGCCGGTGACTTGAACTGAGACTTCCTGCGCGCTGCCGACCTCCGGCACGTACCCGGACACCCCCATCCCCTGCCACCCGGCACTCAACCCGTTGACCTGGACCTGGCCCTCGTTGCGCCGGCCGCCGTGCGCCTGGAACACGCTGAAGGCGTTCCCCGACACACCGCCGACGTCCGCCCCCTGCGCGCTGATCCCCGGCATCAGCACGGTGAGCGCGGCGTACCCCCGGCTGCTCGGAATGCCGGCAACCACGGTGCTGTCGATCGTGCGCACAGTCTGCGAACTCTGCACGTCGACGACGGGAGTCTCACCGGACACGGTGACGGTCTCTGCGAGGGCCCCGACTTTCAAGTCCACGTTCACCGTCGCGATGAACGTCGCGGTCAGCTCGATGCCCTCGCGCTTGAGCGTGCCGAAGCCTGGCAGTGAAAACGTCACCGCGTAAACGCCTGGCCGGAGATCGACGATGCGGTACTGACCGGCGGCGTCGCTCACCGTGGATTTCGTCTGCTCGATCAACGCCGGGCTCGACGCCTCGACGATCACGCCGGGCAGCACCGCCCCTGACGAGTCGCGAACCGCGCCGGTGATGGACGCCTGTGCGTAGGCGATTGCGGGAACGACGACCGAGAACGCCAACCCAAGGAGTCCACGCCGCAAAATGCTGTTCATGCTCCCTCCGGGTGCGCCGTGTAATGCGGCGCGACGCACCCTTATACACCCGCAAGCTCGACCGTGAGACTCCTTTCATTACGAAAAAACAACTGATCACGCGACGCCCAACCAAGATTTCGTATACCGATCGAGGAACCTCCCATACCGTTCTTGTCTGGCCGTGCCTTCGCGACAGGACGTGGAACGCAGAGATCGCTGAGAGCGCAGAGATCATCGGATCTGCTGACGATCGGATTCCCTTGAAAATCGGATTCTCTGCGAACTCCGCGTGCTCTGCGTTCTACGGCGTTACGCGCGCAGGTAGTCGCCCTGCCAGCGCGCGACGGCCTTCTTGATGTCCGTCGGGCTCCCAAGCGAACCGGCGAGCACTCGCCGCACGAGCTCGGGCAGCTCCGCATCGCTCGCGAAACGCAATCCAACCAGCTGTCGCGGTGTCAGGTCTGGAATCCGAGCCTGCAGATCGGCCGGGAGCACTTCGCGCAGCCGCAGGCGCATCTCCAGGCGAATCACACGGTCCTGCACCTTGAGCGCCATCAACCGCGCGGCCGTCAGTCCTCCGACCAGCCCCGCCGCAACAATCGCGCCCCACACCGAAGTCATGGATGGTGCCCGGACGATCTGCCACAGCGCCCAGAACAGATTGGCGATGAGGATGGGCGCGGCGAAGAAGTGGAACAACGGAAAGAAGCGCGCGTGATTCGAATAGGTCTGCCCGGATTCTGACGTAGCCATCAGGTTCCTCCTGTGCCTACGCTACATCAAGAAGTCGATCGCTTCCCGGCTCATCGGTTCGGCGTTTGAAGTGGCCCCGCCACGTCCTTTGCTGTAGATTCGGTCCTGGCGCTCGCGGTGGTTCACCCGCGCCGAAGGGGGAAGTCGTGAAAAGTACCTTCAGTCGACGAGCGTTCGTGACGGCGATGGGGATGCTGACCGTCCCGCTGATCGCCTTCGCGCAGGAGAAGAAGGACGACAAGGAGAAAGAGGAGAAGAAGAAAGAAGCGGAGAAGAAAGCCGAGGAGAAAAAGGAGAACGCCAAAGACAAGGCCGAGGATGCGGTCGACGACAGGGACAAGGTCGTCGATCCCCCCGGGACCGATCACAGCCAGGACCGGCGGCAGGACCGACGGCGCGACGGCAAGTGACAAATCGTTCCCGCCGGCCGCCGCCGTGAGCCGCTTTCACCAGTTCCTGCGCGGACATTGATAAAGGAGGCGTCAATTCCGGCGCAGGAACAATGCAGAAGAACATCACCCGATCCATTCTCACGGCGGCGATCGCCCTCACACTCACTCCTGCCGCATTCGCTCAGACCTTGCTCGTTCACATCGTCGAGAGGCAGGACACGAAGACCGAGTTAACGGCCGAGATTCCCGATTCTGCCGATACCACGTCCAGCAAGAGCGTGACTGGGGAGAAGAAGGCGGGCGGGAACGACAAGAGCGCCGCCAAGGCCGACAAGGGGACACAGACCCGCAGCCTCACCGTCACCGGCGCGACGCTCACGCTGCAGCTGCCGGACCGCCGCCTGGTGCGAGTCAGCTGCGAAAGCAAATACGCGCTGCGCTTCGACTACATCAACCGACGCAGCTGCCGGACGCCACCGGCCGACGAAGTGACCGCGGAGTTCAACGGCAACGAAGCGAAGCTGATCTGGTCGGTCAGCCTGGACAACCGGAAGACGCAGTCCGAGACGTACACGATCCTGAATATCGTGCCGCCGCGGCGCTAGAGCGGCTTTCACATTGTCGTAGCGCGGGGGCTTTCAGCCCCCGCGGACGCGGCCCTGAAAGGGCCGCGCTACATCGATGTTACCGGCACGCCCCTACGTAGTCGCACCTTCCCTCGGAGCAATGGCCCTGGTGAGCGGGCCAGGCACTGACGCCGATGGTGATCGTGTGGCGCGCGTTGAAGTTACCGGGCGGGATGTGGCAAATCGTCATCTCGCCCGACGAAGGCGGCGGCGGCGTTGGAGCGATGCCCAGGTAATGACTGGGATCGGAGTCGTCAACGGAACCAAGCGCCGAGGCGGCTGTCACCTTCCCCACGTTGCTGTATTGTCCCAGGGTCGCGACGCCAGTCCCGCTGCACGTCATCGATTGCCCGGCCGGGAGATTCGTCTGGCTGACGCAGTTGACCGTCACGCCGCGATCATCGACGACAACGATGCCGGTCAGGTTGATCGTGCCGGTATTGGTCACCACGTAACGCCAGGTCACGGGGCTCCCGACGACGATGCTCGGACCGGGTGCGTCGTCTGCGTCTTCCCCATTGGTTGATTTCTCAATCTTCACGGCCGGTCCAATGGGCCGGCAGTTCGGGTCGAACACCTGCCGCTGCGTCCCCGGGACGGGCTCGCCGGGCTTGGCGTCTCCATGGGCCCTGTGCGCCGGCTCCGCGTTCACGCTGACGTCGATGAGGTGATACTCGCCGTTGCCGGTGCTGTGGCAGAGGGAGACTTTCCCGCTCGACCGGCTTTCGTTCACGATGGTGGCGCTTCCGCCGCTGACCTGCACCTGGATCTCGATGAAGTCGTCCGGGGCGACGTTCGAAACTTGCGCGGTGGCGTCGACGGCGGCGCCCTTGAATTTCAACTGAACGTTGCCCGTCGGCACGCCGCCGATCTGAAAGTGGCCCGACCCGTCAACGGCCACAGACAGGCTCGTGTTGGCGACCGCGACGGTCTCTGCCGATCGGCTCACGGTTCCCGCGATGGTTGCGCCCGCGCCACCCGAAGGCGAGCCGGGGTTGCCGGAGCCGCCCGTGCAGCCGGCCACGGCTGCGAATCCCAGACACAAGGCAACGAATTGAGGGCGGAGTGCGGTGGCCATAATTACCTCTCCCGCGCGAACTCAGCAAAACGCGTACCCCATGTGCTGATTGACAAGTCCGTTCCCATCAGCCATTTAGACCTGGCACCGCTTGGCCGAACTGGCTTCGACGACTGCACTTGCGGTCAGAATTACACTCCCGAAGCCCAGGCGCCGATAGAGAATTGAAGGGTCAATGGTTCGAATAGCTCTCGCAGCAGCAATCCTCGCCGGCGCGCCGGCGCTGGCGCACGCGCAATCCGCGTCAGCGCCTCTCATCGTCACGGCGACCGTCGTCTCCACGTGCAGAGTGGACGTTCCGCGATCGGCGGAGGCCTCGACCTTCGCGACCATGCCGGTGGCAGTGACCTGCGCGAAGGGCGGCGCCACGCCGCGCGTGCAGCGTCCGATCGCCCCAGCGCGCCGCGCCGCAGCGAAGTCCGCGACGCGGTCCTGATCATCGATTTCTAAGTCGCGTCAGAACAGGATCCCGACAGGCAGGACGTCGGCGTATTGTCCCGACTCCACGTTCTGCCCTGCGAAGATACGTCCATACGCCGGGACCACCACAGGCGTACCGTTCGGTGGATTGTTCTCGAAATAGACATCCGTGCCAGTTCGCGCCATTGCCCCATATCGTTCGGCGAGTCGCGTCGAGGTAGATGTTGTAGCGAAGGTAGTCAGTCGCGCCCCCACGACATCTGAGCGGTCGAACTGGCTCGAGCAGATCCTGCGCAGCGTCATTCGATTCGAATCTTCTTCGCGTGGTTGTCGCAGGTGTAGATGACCTGGGCCACGGCGTCGAGGTCTGCGTTGGCCTCCGGATCGTAGATGCCAAAGCTCAACGGCCGCGTTTCGATCGTGCAGGATCCCTCGGGTTTGCCTCTCGGCGCGGCGGCCAGCAACCCGCGCGGAAACTGCGCCTCGGCGCCCGGCCGCAGCGCCGATCAGCAGCGGCCAGCGCCAGCAGCGCGACCGTCAGCGAGCGCGCCGGCGTCACTTCGGTCCCTCCACGCACGTCACCACGCCGGCATCGGTCATCGGCGGTGCCTTGTCCGGCATGCGAATCGTCGCCCGGCACGTGCGACCGCTCCAGCTGGCAACGCCGGGATGATCGCCGGGCGGCAGATCCTCGAAATAGAACTCGCCGCTCGCGTTCAGCGGCGAACTGAACTCGGTGGCGCCAACGGTCACCGACAGCGTGCCGTATTCCGGCGCCTTGCCGCCGACGTCGAGACGGCCGGTCAACGCGCGGATGACGCTTGGCTTCGAAGACCACGACGGCGCCGCCGCGATACGGGACCGCGATGTCCTGCGATATCGCACCCAGCTTCATTTCAACCGGCAGATCGTCCTGCACGATCCCGATCGGGCTCGACAGGTACGAACGCAGGTCGGGGACGAACAGCGATCCGCGCCGTCCCGTGCGTCCCGGACAGCTGATTGTTCGCGAGCACGCGCACGCCCCGTGAGTTCGGCACCTTCACGAGCGCGAACCCGTCGTCCACCGGCCGCGACAGCAACACTTCGCCGCCGATGGCGACGATGCTGCCGGCGAGGTTGATGGTGCCGATCGTCTTGTCGTCTTGCGAACCGTCGACGCGCACGCCGATGATGCCGCGCCGGCCTTGCACTTCGAAGATTCCCTGAGTCCGGTACGGCTCCTGGGCGTCGGCGTCGATGCGGAACCCGAAGCCGGGCCCCAGCGGCAACGATCGCTGGACGTTGACGGACGTCAACGCCTCACCGTCCGCATCGACCGTCGTCACCGCGCTGGCCACGGTGCGCCAGCCGAGCGCAAAGGTCAGCGAGGCAAAGCCCTCCCACGCGACTGGCGATCCCGCCTTGTCGACGCGGGTCGCGTTCACCGACAGCTGTGCGCGTGACGTGACGTTCAGCGTGTAGCCCAGTCGCAACAGTCTGTCGTGCTGGGTCGCGAGCGCATCCTGCAGGCTCCTTTTCAGCGAGTCGGGGAGGCGTCCGAGGAGATCCGGATCGATTTGCGAGATGCGCGCGGTGAGCGCCTCCGGACCGCCCAGCGTCCCGCCGACGGTGAGCGAACCCAAGCCGGCCGAGCGAAACGCTGGCCGACGCGTCGGCGGTCACCTGCTCCTGGTCGGCCGGCAGCGAGAAAAAGATTCTGGAACTTCGGCCCGATCCACGTCGCGCGCATCTCGGTGCTGAACCAGTTCGAGAGGAAGGAGTAGACGCCGGTCGCGGCATAGCCTTGCGCCTTGTCGGCGGTCTGGCTGGCCAGTCCCTCGGCGCCAAACGTTCCCAGCCGCCAGAGCCTGGCGTTGAACCCGGCGCCGGCCATCACGAGGTCTTTTGCGCCTTCGGCCTGGAAGCCGATCGTCAACCAATCGGTGAGGCCGATGTTGTGGACCGCCGTGCCCATCGCGCGCCCGTACTCGACCGTGGTGCCGCTCGACGTTCGTTCCAGCCCGGCGACATACGAATAGTCCTGCTCACCGCTTTTCAACAACTGCGTCGAGAGGTAGAAACCAAGGTCGATCGACTGCTGGCGGCCGAAGGCATCGCGAATGATCACGCGAGCGTTGCCGAGGCCGGTTTCGATCGGCAGATCGTTCAGCGTGAATCGTCCGGGCGGCAACCGCACCGACGAGACGAGGCGGCCGTCGACGTAGACGTCCGCCGTCGACGGCGTGCGCACGGCGCCCCTGATCTGCGGCGGCGGATAGATGGCGTAGTACGGATCGAGATCCTGTTGCGTCGAGAGACTGAAACCGCCGACCACCGGCGAACTGCCGAGCGTCGTCGATCGCCCGATCGTGTCGCCGAGGACCCAGCGGCGCCGGCCGCGAACCTGATCGAACGTCAGGCTGGTCAATCCGGGCGTGACCGCGCCGGTGTCGTCGACGCTGGCGGCGCTCTCGAACAGCGCGCCGAAGAGATGCACGCCGAGTTCGCCGTAACCGGTGGTCGTGTCGTCGGTCGACCAGTTCGCGGAATAGTTCAGGAAGAACGGCGTTGTTCGAGCTGACCTTCCATCCGGGCGGGCGCGGGTTGGAGATCGCCAGCTCGGTCGTGCTCAACAGCGCCGGGTCCGCGGAAATGATCAAGCGAATCTCCGCTTCGTCGAGGGTGAACGTGATCTGCGGCGCGAGCGAGGCGAGCGACACGCGCGAGATCGTGTCCGGCGCGAACGCCTGGCGCCGGCCGTCCGGCACCTTCAGCACGCCGGCGGCGACGAGGACCGCTGGATCGACCCACGGTCCATCGGCCGTCAGCACGATCTCGACGTCGCCCTTCGGTTCGTCGTTGATCACGAGGGCCCAGATCGAGCGCTCCTGCGCGAACGCCGGCGCGGCGACGAGCAGCGCCGCGGCGACAATCGTGCCTAGGGAGCAGCGCACGCAGCCGGCGACACCTGGCTTGCGCCCTTGAGCGATTTGTTGTGCCCGAACACTTCCACGGCGACCTGAGGTCGTCGACCTGCATTCCGTGGCCGTCATCGGCACTTCAAAGATTCGCGTCGCGCCTGGCAGCACGTACCAACCGGGTCCTTCCTTCGTGAACGTGGGGGCGGCCGATCCACCAGTGCCTTTGACTGAAATGGTATCGACGCTGATGTGCAGGTTGCCGGTGTTGCGAACACGCGCCAGCACCTTGCCGTTCTCGACCGAGACGCCATCGATCACGGCGGTCCGCGACGGCTTCGCCGGCCGGACGAACACCGGGATGCCAATCTTGGTGCGCAGGGCCACCGCGTTGGCCGCCGGCGCCGACTGATCCGGGAGCTCCTCGACGAACAGGCGAAACGATTGTTCGACGTCACGGGCCGTGCCGGCGTTGATGCCGATGCGGATGTTGCGCGACGCGCCGCCGGCGAGCTCGACCAGCTTGGGAAAGAACGTCACGTCGGACGACGGGTTCAGCGCCATCTTGCCATGCTCGTCTTCGGACCAGCTGACGAGCGTGACTTCGAATCGCAGCGGCAGCTTGCTGGCATTGCGCAACGTGACGAGCGCGCTGGTCGCCGACGTCGAGAGGTTGACCTCCGTCGGCGTGACGGTGAAGTTGGACGCGGTGGCGGCGTGAGGCGCAAGCAGCAGCGCCACGATGGCGACGGGGATGAGGTGAAGTCGCATGATCTCGGTCCCCTTAGAAATTCACCGTCGCCACGACGGTATCGGTGTAGCTGCCGACGGTGGCGTCTTGTGCCGGAGCCACGCGTCCGTAGACGGTGAAGTTGCGCGGGTTTCGGTTCGGCGCCGCAGGGATATCGAGGGCGGTGTCGGCGGTATCGCCCCAGACGGTGGCATGTCCAGCTGTCCTTGTAGAGTTCGTAGGTCAGATACGCGGCCGCGCCCCCGGCCATCCGCCGCGTCGTGCCCTGGGCGTTGCTGCCGGCGCTCAAACCCACCTTGGCCGCCGCCCCTTTTGTGCAGGTGACCGTGACGGTGCCGGTGCCGTCGAGCGGCGCCGTGGCGTTGGCGGTCACCGGGTCGTAGGCGCCGAAGGTCACCGGCGCGGTCGTAATGGTGCAGTTCTTCGACACGCTGGCGCTGACCGTGAGGGACGCCGATTGCCTCTGGCCGCTGAGCCTGCTCTCCGCCGCGATCGAGACGACGGCGAAACCGGCGAGAACGATCAAAATCCGACGCATGCGAACCTCCGGGCGATGCCAAGTGTATACCCGGCCTCGAGTCCTCGTGGCGCCCCCAGCCGTGCCGACAATCCGTCAGTGGGACAGCGGAATCCGTGAAGCAAACTCCAGTTGGTGGGCCAGCGACAGACGCCGGTCGATCTGCATGACGCGCACGGCGAGCTTGGCGCCGAGGATCTCGGTGAATTCGCCGAGCCATTCCTTGCGCAGCGCGTTCATCCTGACGTCGCGTTCGAAGTGCGCGTTGATCAGGCCGAGCGCACCGGCATCGTCCAGGCTGTCGAAGTTGTCGATGTACCGCTGGAGACCTTTCAACTGGTCGTCCATGATGACGTTCTGCTCGCTCTGGTAAGACTCGTACCGCGGCCAGAACTTCGCGGCCTGTCCGCTCGTCAGGGCCACGTTCTTCGCGATGATGTCGGCCCTGTCGCCCTGCAGATCGGCGCGTACGGCCTGCAGCATCTCCTCGATTATTGCCGGGGTCACCGGGCTCGGGGACGGCTGCTGAGCAACAGCCCACACACCCGCGAACAGCCCGATAAGACATGTGCCAACCAGGAACACGAGGGCGTTGCGCACAGATTCCCCTCCTGACAAGGAGGTATCGGCCGCGGGGCGGGCTCAGAACAGGTCGTCGCCCGGCCACCGAACGCTTGCGACAAAGCTGTCGATGACGCCCTGGCCGACGAGCCGACTGAGCCTGGTCTGGTCGCCGGCCTCGTGCGCTTCCCACGCGGGTCCCGCGGCCTTGTCCCAAACGGCGGCGTATAGCGCCTGGCTGCCAACACCGTAGCCACTCCCCCCGGCGAGACGATCACCCCGTCCGATCAGCGAGTTGAGCTCGGCCTGGTATTGGGCCGACGTCATTCCGTGCCGCGCGACAAACGAACCCATGGCATATCTCCTTCGAAGATGTGTCTGCGGAAATGGTGCGATGCCGGGGGCGTTCGTTACAGTGTTCCGGCATGCCCGGGCAACGGCTGAAACTTTCGGCGGCTTCCGGGGTTCTCTCCGCAGTGACGCGGGTGGATGCGTCCCAGCTGTGACCGACGCCCACCAGTTCGAGACCTTCGTGCGGAGGTATCAGAACCTGGTGTACGCCACGGCCGTCCGGCTGCTCGGCAACCCGGCGGAGGCCGAAGACGTGGCGCAAACGGTGTTCCTGAAGGCATTCCAGCGATTCGAAACCATCGGCTCGAGCCCGGCGGCCGCCGGCTGGCTGAGGACTGTCACCACGAACGCCTGCCTCAATCACCTCTCGCGTTATCGCGCACGCTGGCGGTTCTTCAGCGAGCTCGAGCAGCCGGATGGCGAAGCCTTCGAGCCGGCGGCTCAGGAGGCGGCGGAGGCGGACCCCGCCGCGCGGCATGAACAGCTGGAAGAGGCGCTGCGGAGGCTTCCCGATCATCAGCGCGTTCCGCTCGTGCTCTTCCACTTCGAAGGCGCCAGCTACCAGGACATCGCCGACACGCTCGGCGTGTCGGTGGGCAAGGTGAAGACCGACATCCATCGCGGCCGCGAGACCCTGAGAAGACTACTGACGTGAACATGCGCTCTGTTGACCTGGACCGAGTCGCGGACGTCGTCGGCGCACGGCTGCGGCAACTCCCCCTGCCGGCCGCGCCGGGCACGTTGTTGCCGCGGGTGATGGCCGCGGCCCAGGAGTGGGCCCTGCGACCGTGGTACTCGCGCGCCTGGTTCACATGGCCGCTCGGGTGGCAGGCCGCGTCGATTGCCATGCTCTGCGTGCTCTGCGTGCTGGGCGCCGGTGCCGTGCTGCTGCTGCCGAGTGTCGCAAGCGCAGCGGCCCGCCTGGCATCCGTGAATGCCGTCCTGATCCTCTGGCGCACGCTCGTCAGGCCGGTCGTGCCTTATGCGTTCGCGTTTGCGGGGCTGATGTGCCTGGCCTGCGCGGTGTTCGGCGCGGCGCTCAATCAAGTGGTCTTCGGAAGGACGGTACAGCCATGAACGGGATACGGATCGGACTCGTCGCGTTGGTCCTGGCGATGGCGGCCGGCCTGCCGACGGACGCAGCAGCCCAGAATGGCGATCCCGTCCGCATCTTCCAGGACTACTCGTTGGGAGCCGGCGAATCCGCCCACGATGTCGCCGTCATTTTCGGCAACGCGGACATCTCGGGCCATGCCACCGGTGACGTGCTCGTTGTCCTGGGGACCGCCCGCCTCTCGAGCACAGCGTCGATCGACGGGGACTTCGTCGTGGTCGGGGGAACTGCTGTCGCGGCCTCCGGTGCCACAGTCGGCGGAGACGCCCTCCTCATCGGCGGCGGGCTCGAGGCGCCGGCCGACTTCAAACCGGGAGGAGAATCCGTCGTCTTCGGTTCGACCTCTCTCGGTGGGCGGCTGACCGCCTTCATGCCCTGGATCACACGCGGGCTGCTCTGGGGACGGCCCATCGTGCCTGGTCTCCCCTGGGTCTGGGGCATCGTCGGCGTCTTCTTCGTGGTGTATCTCGTCCTCAACCTCGTCTTCGACCGTCCCGTTCGCGCGTGTGCGGCAACGCTCGCCGACAAGCCCCTGACCGCGTTCGCGGTCGGCCTCCTGGTGCTGCTGCTCGCCGGTCCGGTGTGCGGGTTGCTCGCGGTATCGGTGGTAGGACTCGTCGTCGTGCCATTCGTCCTCTGCGCGCTTGTCGTGGCTGGCATGGTGGGAAAAGTCGGCACGGCGCGGTGGATCGGGATGGGTATCGCGCGTCGCCAGTCCGCCGAGGAAGAGACCCGGCTGCAGTCGGTGATCCCGTTTACCATCGGCTTTGCGATCATCACGGCGGCCTACATGGTGCCGGCGCTGGGCTTCATCGCCTGGGCGCTGCTCGGAGTCTTCGGCCTCGGAGCGGCGACGCTTGCGTTCGTCGCTGCGTACCGGCGAGAGAATCCGGCGCCGCCTCGTTACATCGCACCTGCAGTGGCGGCGTCCATGCCGTCCCAGACGGAAGGCGCCACGCAGGCCGCCGATGCGCCGGTGGTTGCAGTCAGTCCGCCGGTGCAGGCAGGCGCGCCGCCCACGGCGGCAGACCTGACGGCGTTTCCGCGCGCAGCATTTCGCGACCGCCTGGCCGCGTTCGTACTCGACATCATCCTCGTGGCGCTGGTCTACGAGCTCCTGGACGTGTTCAGGCGCGACAACACGATCTTTCTGTTCCTCCTCGCCTACCACATCGCGTTCTGGGCATGGAAGGGCGCGACGGTCGGCGGCATCATCTGTCAGCTTCGGGTCGTGCGCGTCGACGGCGCCCCGCTCCGCCCCGCCGATGCGCTGGTGCGCGGCCTTTCGTCCCTTTTTTCGCTGGCCGTGCTCGGGCTTGGATGCCTGTGGATCCTCAAAGATCCCGAGCGACAGGCCTGGCACGACAAGATCGCGGGCACCTACGTCGTGAAGGTCCCGAGGCACTGGCCGCTGTAACAGCCCTAATTGATCAGCCTTCGTCATCGGGACGGATCTTGCACGCATGCCGCCTTGCTCGCGATCTGATTGTGGCGATTCTCGCAAAGGTTGCCGGAAGGCAGCCTTTGTTCAGCCGCCCGCGGTTTTGAGCGGTTCGAGGATCAGATCGCGGCGAGCGACTCCGGGGCATGTGATGGAGGGCGCCATGGCCGATACGCTCGAGAATCCGTTCGACAGCATCGAGGATGCCCATCAGTACGTCAGCCTGTTGGGCGGGGTGCTGGACCAGACCCGGGACACGATCGAGGAAGACATCGCGATGGCTCGCTCAGGCGGAGCACCGCGACGACTGGAAGCCCTGCTTCTCGTCCATTACAAGCTGGAACGGCTGAGACACCACCTGGGCGCCAGTCGCCACATCCTCAATGATCTCCGCACGCTGCGCCGGCTGCTGCTCGGTGAGCGCGAGAAGCGTACTCGACGCCGTTCCCGTTGATCGATCGGCCTCTACTTCCTCAGCCTCAGCGCGAACACAGTTTTCCTCGAAGGGCCAGCCGACTCAGAACAGGTCGTAGCCCGGCCACGTCAGGCTGGCCCAGACCATAGCCTGGATTCGCCGTCGACCCGGTGTTCATCGCGCTCTCATCCGGCACCGAGAGGATTGCCAGCCTGGAGTCGGCCGGCGTTCCTCACGTGTTTGCGTATAATCCACCCATCGTTCGAGAAGGGCTCCTTCGACGTGGGCTGGATCAGACACGGGAGGTTCCGATGAGCGCGCGAGTCGCAGGGTTCCCGAGGAGCTGATGCCGCTCAACCAGATGAGCGGCCTGCCCATGGATCTGGCGGTGTACGGTTCGGGCACCGGTCCGCAACCATTCGTTACCGCGAAAGACTACGACCGCTTCCTGGCGCGCCTTCGCTTGTTTCCGCGCTGGGCCGACGGCGCAATCGACATGATGCGCGCGGGAATGGCACGCGGCGTCACGCTGCCGCGCCCGGCCATGGCCAAGGTGGTGCCGCAATTGCGCGGTATCGTCACGGCAAACCTGACCGACAACATCTTCTGGGCGCCGGTCGCGGCGATGCCCACGGAAATTTCCCCGAAAGACCGTGAGCGTATCCGGGTCGCTTACGCGGCCGCGCTCACCAACGAAGTACTGCCCGCGTATACGCGGCTCGCGGATTTCATCGAACGTAACTATCTACCGGCCGCACGAACCACGGTTGGCTGGGTGGATCTGCCCGACGGCCAGGCCTGGTATCGCTGGCGCATTCGTGGCGCCACCACCATGGACATGCCGGCCGACGAAATACATCGTCTCGGCCTGGCGGAAGTCGCGCGCATCCGTGGCGAAATGCTCACGGTGAAGAGCCAGGTCGGCTTCAAGGGCGATCTCGACGCGTTCTTCAAATTCCTGGAGGAGGACCCGCAGTTCTACTTCACGAGCGAGGATGAGCTGCTGGACGCCTATCGTGGCGTCAAGCGGCGCATCGACGCGTTGTTGCCAAAGCTGTTTGCGGACTTTCCGAAGGCGGACTACGAAATCCGGCCGGTCGAGGAATTCCGCGCGGCGTCAGCGGCGGGTGCCTCGTACCAGGCGCCTTCGGCCGACGGCAAGCGCCCGGGTATTTTTTACATCAACACGCACAATCTCAAAGCGCAGCCACGCTTCGGTCTCGAGACGCTCTCGCTTCACGAGGCATCGCCGGGGCACCACTTCCAGATCGCCATCCAGCAGGAACTCACCGATCTGCCACGCTTTCGACGCTTCAATGGCTACGTTTCTTACGCGGAGGGTTGGGCGTTGTACGCGGAATCGCTCGGCAAGGAGCTCGGCGTGTTCACGGACCCGTACCAGTGGTACGGCAGGTTGTCCGATGAAATGCTGCGGGCCATGCGCCTGGTGGTAGACACGGGACTGCACGCGAAGGGGTGGACCCGCGAACAGGCCATCCAGTACATGCTCGACAACTCGTCTCTCGCCGAGAGCGACGTCATCGCGGAGGTTGAGCGCTACATCGTGTGGCCCGGCCAGGCATTGGGCTACAAGTTAGGCCAGCTGCACATCAGCGCGTTGCGCGCCCGCGCGCAGGCGCAGCTCGGCGCGTCCTTCAGCGTGCGCGAGTTTCACAGTAAAGTCCTGCGCGATGGCGCGGTTCCGATGAACGTGCTGACCGCGATGGTCGATAGATGGATCGCATCGAAGCAAAGGCCCGTAAAATAAGAATGGGGTCAGGCACCGATTCCTAGCAAAAGGGGTCAGACTTCGCGGCGAATCGGTGCCTGACCCCATCCTTCTAGTTGTAGCCGTAACCCAGCGTATCGATGTCGACGACGATGCCGTCCTCGAAACGGATCTGGCGCATGAGCTTGTTAGGCCCGAGGTTGTACGTCCAGACCTCGACGGGTATTTCGATGGCGTCCTCGCCAACATACATCGGACGCCCATAGCCCCAGATGACGGGCCGGCGAAACACGCTGCGGGCGGTTCTGACATCGGTGGGCTCGCCGCACTTGTGGGCCACTTCGGACCGCGAGGCGCCCTCGGTCACTAGCTTGGTGCCGCAACGAAATCCGTCGGCGAGCGCTGCCGAAGAGGCCAGCAGTCCGACAGCAATTGCGGCAAGTGCCCGTTTCATGGGGTAAACGATAGGCTCATCCTGCTTAACCGACAATGAACACAGTCCCGTATGAACCATTTTCCCCGTGAGAGGCACTCATCAAAGATGGGATATCGTTAACCATGAGCTGTGCAGCGCAATGGATGGCGGCTGTAGCGGGCCTCGGGCTGGCTGTTGCCGGGGGAGCCGCCCGGGCGGCGGATTTCGAGCTCACCCCGGCCGAGACGCAGCGCGTCGAAAACGACGAGATCGTGATCCGTGCCACGCTCGACTCGAGTGCGCGCCGCGGCACGGTGCGGGCAGCCATGCTCATCGACGCCCCGCCGGCGGTGGTTTTCGAGTCCATGACCCGCTGTGCGGATGCTTTCCGGTACGTGCCGCACCTTCGCCTGTGCCGGGTTCGCGATCTCGCCGCCGATGGCAGCTGGGCGCTGGTCGAACAGGAAATCGATTTCGGCTGGTACGCACCGCGGCTCCGATACGTCTTCCGCGCCGACTTCGTCGCCGACCAGAGCATCGCATTTCGCCAGGTCAGCGGAGACTTCAAGGCGAATGAAGGCGTCTGGGAGTTCGAGTCGGCCGAAGATGGCGCCCGTACGCTGCTGCGATATCGCGTTTACATCGACCCGCCGGGATATGTCCCGAACTGGCTGGCCCGTTCGACCTTCAAACGGGAACTGCCGCAGATGCTGGTCGACCTGCGCCGGTTTTGTGAGGCGGAGCAGGTGTTGCGCACCCAGGCAAACACAAAGCCTAAATGACTCTCTCTATAGACTGATTGCGGAATTCGGCAGCAACCATGCAAGATGCCGGCCCCCATGAGAGCCGCCATCGACCGCAAGTTCGAACAAACACTCGCGGCGCTGATGAACAGCGGCGAGCCCGGAATCATTCAGGGCGGGCGCAAGGGCATCGAGAGGGAATCGCTGCGCGTCACGCCTGACGGCCGCATTGCGCAGACGCCGCATCCGCGCGCGCTGGGTTCCGCGCTCACCAACGAAAACATCACCACCGACTATTCCGAAGCGTTGATCGAGCTCGTCTCGCCCACGTTTCGCACCAGCTGGGAGCTGCTGCAGTACCTGCTCGACCTGCACCAGTTCGTCTATCAGCACCTCGGCGACGAGTTGCTGTGGGCCACGTCGATGCCGTCCGTCATCGACGGCGACGAGAGCATTCCCATCGCGCAATTCGGCACGTCGAACGTCGGCCGCATGAAGACCGTGTATCGCAACGGGCTGGGCGTGCGCTACGGACGAATGATGCAGGCCATCTCCGGCGTGCATTACAACTACTCGTTCCCCGAGCGAATGTGGGATCCGTGGGCGGAAATCGTGCAATCGCGCGAGCGAGGCCAGCCGTTCATCTCGGATCGCTATTTCCATCTGCTACGCAATTACCGGCGCCACGGCTGGATCGTGCTGTACCTGTTCGGTGTCTCGCCGGTGGTATGCAATTCCTTCCTGCGCGGCCGCAACGTGACGCTGCCGCGCCTCTCGAAAGACACGTCGTACGAACCGTACGCCACTTCGCTGCGCATGAGCGACCTGGGCTACCGGAACCGCAACCAGGCCGGGCTTTCCGTGTCGGTCAACAGCCTGGACGAATACGTTCGCGACCTGTCGCGCGCCATCAGCACGCCGCACGAACCGTACGAGAAGATAGGCGTGAAGGTCGGCGATGACTATCGCCAGCTGAACACCAACATCCTGCAGATCGAGAACGAGTACTACAGCTTCATCCGGCCGAAACGCGTGGCGCGTTCGGGAGAGCGTCCGACCAAGGCGTTGCTGCGCGCCGGCGTCGAATACGTCGAGGTGCGCGCGCTCGATGTGAGCGCCTTCGATCCGGTCGGCGTGAACCAGAACAAGATGCGGTTCCTCGAAATATTTCTCGCTCTGTGTCTCATGAAAGATTCACAGCCCATCGGTGTATCGGAACAAGACACGCTGGACGCGAATCATGTGACGGTAGCGCGCCGCGGCCGTGAGCCGGGTCTGACATTGCAGCGGGATGGCAGAGCGGTTTCCATGTCCGCCTGGGCGCGCGAGCTCATCGACTCCATGCAGGGCATTGCCGAGGTCTTCGATCGCGGCGATCCGGCCAGGCCGTTTTCGGCCGCCCTGTCCATGCAGGCCGCAGAAAGTGCAGGACGTGGCCCTTACTCCCTCGGCACGCATGCTCGCGGAGCTCGAATCCACGGGCGAATCCTTCTTTGAGCTGGGCCTGCGCATGTCGCGCCTTCATAAGGAGTACTTCCTTGCGCTCTATCCGCCCAATGTGGACCGCCAGGCGGAATTCAGGGCTGCGGCTGACGAGTCACTCGTCGCGCAGAAGGCCGTGGAGGCCGCGGACAAAATCACTTTTGAACAATATCTGGCGGAATACGCGGCCGGCTGAAAAGTGTGATCGCACTTCAAGGTCTTGACATATCCATAAAATCTTGTTCTCGAAGCCTATTTTTTAACAATTGAAGTACTAGAATCCCCGACCAGAAGACCGAACGGTCCATCAAGTGTTCAGGGAATGAAATGAAAACCAAGAATCAGACCGAGCAACACATGCTCGAGTTGGCGGTAGCAACAGCTGCGAATGAAGATGGAATTTCTCCGCCGGTCCGCGAGAGCGTGGCACCGGCTCGCAAGCAGGCATGGAGCCCGCTGGAAGTGTGGCGCACGCGCGTGAAGACGCCTTCACAAACACGCACGGAATCAGCCCCGATCTAGGACTGACGAGCGCGCGGCTTGCGCCGCGGCTGCCGAACACATACAAAGCAGTCTCACCTTCAGGGACCCTGCCCGTATGGCGCCCACGAAAAACTCGTCGCCAAGCACATCGGACGCATCGCGCCTGCTTACGAAGGGTTTTCGTTTTCTCCGTCGACGAGCCGCTCGAAACCGAATTCCGCACCGAGCATCGCTCGAGGCTCCGGGTCTGGAGCCGCATCGCCATCATCGTCTCGGCCTGCACGGTAATCGGTTTCGCCATTCTCGATCACTTCGTG
>CAVVDD010000006.1:0-671091 GCA_963746915.1 uncultured Bacteroidota bacterium
AGGGACAAATCTTCTTTGCACGCAAAGAAGCGGATGAACGGCCGGCGCTTCAACGTGCCGTGGTCGCGGATCGTTCCGCGCAACACGGGATACTTCGCCTCCAGCGCGTCGAGCACCGCTCGCATCGTGACCGGGTTCCGACCTCGATCTCCACCTCGCCTTCCACGCGGGCCAGGTTGCGCAGGTGATAGGGAAGCACGATGCGGATCATGGGTTACCACGAATGGACACGAATTCACAGCATGAGCTTCTCCGAGGTGCGAAACGAAGCTCCAACGGCGCGGCAGGGTGAGCCGCAGCATGTCACAAAGTTGCGAGCGAAGCTGCTGCGGGTCGCAGACCTGCGCTCCGGCAATTCGTGTCCATCAGGTTCATTCGCGGTTGGTATGTTCACTTCAGCGTCTGCACTTCGACCGACAGACCGCCGGCAGATCGCGCACGATGGCATTCCAGGAATTGCCGCCATCCGGCGAGCAATAAACCTGTCCGCCCGTCGTGCCGAAATAAATGCCGCAATCGATCGAGCGAATCCACCGCCATCGCGTCGCGCAGCACGTTCACGTAGCAATCCTTCTGCGGCAGACCTTTCGTGAGCGCTTCCCATTCGTTGCCGCCGGTCTTGCTGCGATACACGCGCAGCTTGCCGTCCGGCGGGTAATGCACCGAATCGCTCGTGATGGGCACGACGTAAATCGTCTCCGGTTCGTGCGCGTGAACGTCAATCGGGAAGCCGAAGTCCGTCGGCAGATTGCCGCTGACTTCGCTCCACTGATCGCCGGCGTTGTCGGTGCGCAGCACGTCCCAGTGCTTTTGCATGAACAGCACGTCCGGTCGCGACGGATGCATCGCGATGCGATGCACGCAATGGCCGACTTCCGCGTCCGGATCGGGCAGTTCGTATTGCGACTTCAAGCCCGCGATTGATCGGCTTCCACGTCTTGCCGCCGTCATCCGTGCGGAACGCGCCCGCCGCCGAGATGGCGATGTAGATGCGCTTCGCGATTCTTCGGATCGAGGATGATCGTATGCACCGCCATGCCGCCCGCGCCCGGTTGCCAGAGATGCCCCTTGGCGCTGCGCAAGCCGGACAGTTCCTTCCACGTCTTGCCGCCGTCGGTCGTTTTGAAAATCGCCGCGTCCTCCGCGCCCGCGTAAGCCGTGTCCGGATCGGTGAGCGACGGTTCGATGTGCCAGATGCGCTTGAACTCCCACGGATGCTGCGTGCCGTCGTACCACTTGTGCGTGCCGACTTCGCCCTCGTAGACAAACTTGTTGCTCTCGCCTTTGGGCATACCGTCCGGGCCCATCAAATCCTCCGGGCTTGCTGCCGGGCGTGATTCCAGGTCTTGCCGCCGTCATCCGAGCGCTGGATGATCTGCCCGAACCAGCCGCTCGTCTGCGACGCGTAAATGCGATTCGGCTCCGCCGGCGAGCCTTTGAGATGATACATCTCCCAGCCCGCGAAATGCGGCCCGCTGACTTCCCAATTCTGGCGCTTGCCATCCGCCGTCAGGATGAACGCGCCCTTCTTCGTGCCGACCAGTACTCGAACTTTGCTCATGGTTCTCCTATTTGGTTTGTGTTTGGTGGTTTTGATCAGTTTGCCCTTGGCGTCATACACGCGCCACTCGCCGACTTTCTGGTTCTCGAGAATTTGCCCTCGTCATACAACGCGCCGTTCGGATGGTAACGCTTCCAGACGCCCGATTTCTTTTCGTCCACGAACGAACCGGTCTGCATCAGCTTGCCGTTCTCGCGATACCATTTCCACGCGCCGGTCATTTTGCCACGGCGAACTTGCCCACGGCCCGCAACTGTCCGTTCCGCAGAAATACTTCCACACGCCGACCTTCTCGCCGTTGCGAACCTGCCGACGCAGGCCAGCGTGCCGTCCTTGAACGCTCCTGACACGCCGCTCTTCACTTGCCGTCGGCTCTGACTTCGTGTTCGGCTTCATTCAGACCGCATTGCCTGCAAGAATTTGTCGAATCCAGTCGCTCTTGGCCCACTCCAAAACGGACTTGCCCTTCGCGTCCTTGAGCGTCGGACTGATCCCCGCTCAAGAAACGCCTGGATGATTTCGCGTTGCGCTGCCTTCGCCTTTTCCGCGCCGCTTCCGCCGCGACCCGTGTTTTGGACCGCAAGGTGAAAGGGCGTCGAGCCGGGCTTGTTTCTGAGAGTCGCATCGCTGCCCGCGTCGAGAAGACATTTGACGGCGGCGGCGCATCGGGTGCGGACCGCCCGATGCAATGGCGTCGCTCCGTTCTTGTCCTGCGCGTGAATGTCCGCCCCCGCTTTGAGCAGAAGTCTCAATCATCCGCACTTGTCGTTTGGCGTCCCAGGAGGCGCTCTCAAGGTAACCGTCGGCAGCGTAGTGCAGCGGTTGGCTGCTCCGATGATTCTTTGCCGCGCCGGAATCCGCGCCCGCAGCCAGCAACATTCTCGCGATTTCCACCCGATAACCGGCCGCGGCGACATGCAACGCCGTATCGCCCGCGTAAATCCAGTGCGCGATTCTCGATTCGAAACGTGCATCCGTCGCGCTCGCCGTCGCCAGGGCGGCGTCCTGCTTGAGCAATTCCTTCACTCTGTCGCGGTCATCGCCGAGTATCGCCTCGACCAAAGATTGGAATCGGTCTGGCATGGTCAGCTTAACGGTCTGCCGATCTCCCAGTGGTGTCCGAATGGATCAACGATCCGCCCGAGACGCCAGCAATGGGCGTCAGCCACCGGCACTACCTCGGTCGCGCCTGCCCGAATGGCCTGAGCGCACACCGCCGCGGGATCTTCCACAATCAGGAGCATTCGAACCGAGCATCCACCCAGCGATTCGGGACTGAAGTTGAGGTGCTGCGGGGATTCTTCGGCGACCCAGAACTCCGCGCCGGACACCGACAGTTGGCCGACGCCGCCACCGGGCACGCGGTACAATTCGCTCGCGCCAAACGCCGCCTTGTAGAAGTCCATCGCCCGCGCCCAGTTTCTGACGGACAACGTGGCGGTAACGGCGTCCGGAAATCTTTGGATGGTCTTCGATCAATTGGAGCGGGCTTGGTCGCTCGCTTCTTCGTTTTCATCGCATTCCGCGCATCAACCGCCGTTCTCCGCGATCCGCGCTTTGACCAGTTTCTTCACCAGCGCCGTCGGCAACGGTTTGTCCGGGGAAAATCGAATCGTGCCTTTGCTGGTCTCGAAACTCTTGAGCATCCGGAACCTTTTGCCGGGAACTCATGGGATAGAACGCGCAGTGATTCGCCTCGCACCAAAGGCAACGAGCGGACGTCCATTCAGTCGAAACGCGGCGAGTCCGTAGCTGATGCACTCCTCCGCCTTGGGCGCGACGGCGCGGATGGTCTTGCGAAGTTTCTCGAGCGCGGCCCGCTGGTCGGCGCTCACGCCCGCGAGATACTCGTCAATGGTTCTTGGTTTGTTCTTGGCCGAGGGCTGGCCTCCGCATTTTCCCGCGTAAGCCTCCTTCAGTTTCTTGATGTCGAGTTTGACCATTTTGAGCATGGCTTGCATGACGCGTTGCGATTTCGCGGCGTCCTTGTCGCTCAGCAACTCGCCCAAAACGGTGGGCACGATCTGCCAGGAGAGGCCGAACTTGTCCTTGAGCCAGCCGCACTGCACCTCCTTGCCGCCGGCGGAGAGCTTCTTCCAAAAGTTGTCCACTTCCGCCTGCGTCTTGCAGTTCACGACGAACGAGATGGCCTCGGTGAATTTGAATTGCGGGCCGCCGTTGAGCGCCACGAATTCCTGCCCTCTCGAATTCGACGGTCATGACCGACCCGCGGGTCGCCGGACACTTTGCCTCCGCGTAACGGGCAATGCTCCCGATCTTGGAGTTCTTGAAGATGGAGGTGTAGAACTTCGCGGCCTCCTCGGCCTGGTTATCGAACCACAGGAATGGGGTGATTTTTTGCATGCTTGCATCGGGCAATGTTGGTTTTGGCAAACGAATGAATCGGTTCTTGCCGCGTTCCTTCCAGGTGTTCAGGCTCGGCGCAACCAGATCCGCCGAACGCCTTCCGTTCAACCCACAGGAGGTAGGCCGCCAGCGCCACGATGATGAGGATCGTCGGCTGAAACAATCCCTCGCCGCCCGTGACGAAGAGCGTGGAACGCGAGGATGTTCACGATGATGGGACCGAGGATGAGCAGGCCGAGGTTGCGCGTGCGCGGGATGGCGACGAGGATGCCGCCGAGCACTTCCAGCACCTTGACGAAGGTCAGGTAGCCCGTGGGGCCGAAGGCGGCCATGAAGTGGGCCGGCGGCGTGCCTTCCGGCGGGGGCGGCGTGGGGACGAGCTTGAACAGGACGACGATGCCGGAGGCGGCGAAGAGAAGGCCGAGAAGGACGCCGGCAGTGATGGGGACGTATTTCAGGAGTTTGTTCATGGTTGGAAGGGCGAATTAACAAACATACTTATCCAATCGGGTCACCGGATGCAAACTGCGGAATTGTTTCAAGACGGCACCGAACTTAACTCGCCTGTCCCGAGGTAGGGCATTCCCGTGCCGGTCTCGATGTAGCGCTTCAGGCTGGCCAAAAAGTGATTCCAGCCTTGCGTGCAGATTTCGTAACACTCGATCCGTGGCGAGAGCCCGATGTACTCGAAGTGCAGCCGGGTGCTGGTCGGCGATTGGGATTCGAGGCCGAACGGGATAGTTGTGTCGATCCACTCGCTCGTCTTCATCGACTCGCCCGGCGCGTGGATGTTGCCGTCAACGCATCGCCAGCGGACCTGCTGGTTGGGCTGCAGGCGATCGATCAGCATGACCTTGCAGGTCTGATCGAAACGAAACGTGGACTTTCCGCCGACTTCAGTGGCTATATCGCAGGTGGTTGTCCACCAACCACGCAACCCTTGCGACGTGGTGAGCGCGGCAACCACAGTTGCCGCCGGCGCGGTGATCGGCAGTTTGCAACGAAAATGTTCCATGACTGGTACTGGGGAGTTCATGCGGGATGGATTCACTGAGCAGCAACGCTGACCATCCAGCCGATGCCGAACTTGTCTTCCAACATGCCGAAGCGCGGCGACCAAAAGGTCTTGTTCAACGGCATGGTGACTTTGCCGCCGTCGGCCAGCGCGTTGAAATAACGATCGGCTTCGGCTTCCGTGGCCACCGAGAGCGACATCGAGAAGCCCTGGAAACCTTTCGCCTCCGGACCGCAACCGTCCGAGGCCATGACGGTCGTCTGGCCCACGCGGAAGCTGGTGTGCATGATCTTGTCGCCCCAGTTCGGCGGCATCATGCCCGGCGGCGGCGCTTCCGGGCTGTCCTTGAAGCGCATGATCATCTCGACTTCCGCGCCGAGGGCTTTGCGATAGAACTCAACGGCCTGCTCACAATTGCCGCTGAAGAAGAGGTAAGGTTCAACGAATGATTTGGGCATAAGGTGGATTGCGATGATGGAGTGAAGGAGCGTTGGATCAATTGTGGTGAATTACTTCGCTAAGTTGGTCGAGGCACTGGTTGCAGCCCGCGTGAAAACCCATCGCTTCGTGCTTCTTGCGGTCGGCTGCGGTCCAGTGAAGCACACGGGCGGTGTAGCGGGTCCTGCATCCGCCGAGATCCTCAAACGTGATCACCGCCGTCATGAAGGGATGCTCGGATGGTCCCCCTGAAGCCTTTGTGGATGCGTCGGTGAAGACGAGCCGCTGGTTCGGCACGACTTCGAGATACACGCCCTGGTTGGGGAATTTCTGGCACGCGGGGCTGCGCATCACGATCTGGCTGGAGCCGTCCGGATGCACATCCAGTTCGGCGACGGGCGTGGCCGAGGGCTTGGGTGCAAACCACTGTTTGAGCAGTTTGGGATCGGTTGACGCCTTGAACAAGCGCTCCGAAGGCAACGCGATGTCGCGGGTGAAGGCAAGTTCACGGCTCTCGGCGGGGTGGCTCGAGATTGCTTCGTTCATAGGCTTTCGCTGAATCGATCGCTCAAGCCTCAACGATGGCCTTGAATCCGCCGTAGAGCATGCGCTTGCAATCGAACGGCATGTTCTTGGGATCGCACATTTCGTTGATGCGCGGGTCTTTCATGACGGCGGCGTTCACTTTGTCGCGGTGCGCGCGGGATTTGTAAACGATGTAGGCGAACACAATGGTTTCGCCGGGCTTGGTCTTGATGCCTTTGGGAAACGGCAGGCAGAACTTGCTGTCCAGGTCGTCGCCGACACATTCCTTGTAATCGAGCGCGCCGTGTTCCTTCCAAATCTTGCTCGCCTTCTTCGCGATGCGCGTGTAGGCGGCGATGTTTTTCTTGGGAACGGGCAGAACGAATCCGTCAACGTAGTTGGGCATAAGTTAGTTCCTTGTTCGTTTGGAGAGTGAATCGTTGTTGGTTGAGAGTTGATCGGGTTTTCAGATCGCGAGGAACGATCAGACGTGCGCGAGGTGTTCGTCGTCCGACCTCCTCGGCACCATCGGACATTCGCCGGCGATCGGCCGCACTTCCACGCGGATGCCATGCGGCAGTCCAGGACATTGTTGCGCGATGGCCACCGCTTCATCCATCGAGCTAACGTTGAGGAGAAAGTAGCCGCCGATGGTTTCTTTGGATTCAGCAAACGGCCCATCTGAAACGACGCGGCGTTTTGCCGGAAACGATCTTTCCTTCCCGCGTTCCAGCGGATTGCCGGCGATCGCCGTGCCTTCGTCCTTCAGCCGGTTGAACCACGCCATCCAGTTGTCGGCGACCTGTTGCATTTGTTCGGGCGAAAGACCCTTGTACCAGTCCGTGCTGCGGAAGATCAGCATGTATCCGTTGTTGCTTGTGTCGCTCATGATTCTAGGCCTTGGTTGAGGGTTGATGGTTGTCCGCGTTCAATAATGCGACGAATGAGACAGTCGTCACGAAAATTATTTTGCGTTCGGGTTGTGTTCCCAGATGCCGAAGGTGTTGTTCTTCGTGTCCTCGCAAGGTCGCGAAGCAGCCCATGCCAGGCACGGCCGTTTGGGTTTGCAGATCCTTCCGTCGAGTTTCTTCACCTTGCCATGACCGCGTCACCGACGGTACAAGGATATAACTGGTGATGGTCTGGGTTGGATGCTTGCGCGACATCAATCCGCCGTCCGACGCGGCGTCCGCGCCACCAGTGTCCATGTGCCAGTAATCGGCCATGTGCGGAAACGGGTTCATTTTCCAGCCGAAAAGCTTGTGATAGAATTTTAGGGCGCGTGCTGTGTCGTCTGCCGGGATTTCAAACCAGACGACGCTTGCACGGATTTTATTTCGTTTGCCCTGACGGGGCTTGGCCTTTGTGCTCAGAAGGCTTTTCTGTTCGTGGTTCGGCTGCGTCGAACTGCTCACAGATACAACGAACAAACACACGCGTTCAGGAGAATCAACTGGAAATATTTCCGCGACAGTCGGTGATTATGGGCTGACGGGGGACAGACATTCAAGCACGCCCAAGAATACCGTGCTCCGGAGTGCTGTTTTTACATCGTCTCAACAGTGAATAGCCGGCGTCCGTTGCTGCCTTCGCTTCGCTAACACGGACCGCTCGTTCCTTTTTTTGCCTTCGCCCTCGAAGGCGTCACTCTGGTGCTTCCGGCAGATCGGCGGCGCGAGGTTTTGATGACCGATTCGTAGTACTCGATGAACGCGCGGGCCGGCACTGCGGCGGATCGCCTCGCCGATCACGTCGAGCGCCAGGTCCTCGAGCTTCTTGAAGCGGATGCAGGACTTGCCCATGTCGAGCTTCTTGCCGGTCTTGCGCCCACGCCTCGCGAAACCACTTCGCTCGTTCCGGTCGCCGTAGACGCACATCAGGTACAGCGACATGTAGTTCTTCTGCGACGCCAGGCCGGCGAACGGCAGCGGCTGCCGGGGGTCGCAGTGATAGCCCGCCGGATAGACGCGGTGCGGCACGTAGTAGCCGATCATGCCGTACTGCATCCCCTCCTCGATAAATCCTGGTCGAGGTTCTTGAGAATGACCTGCGCGCACGGCTGCGATCGCAGCCCGGCGGTCGGCGGGCAGCTCGGCAAGATACTGCTGAACGGTGGTCGCCTTGCTTTGCATGAGGGCCGTCAGCCTAGCCAACGTCAACTTCACGCGCAACACATCGTTAAAAAGCGTTAATGAGCCAAACAAGAACGTCAGCGCATCGAGCGCATGAATCTCGATCAATGTGCTCCATTAACTACGCACCGCTCCGATTGGCTCGACAATCAGTCGCCTCTTCCCGAACACTCCGCGCCGTGAAACAATCAATCGTCACCTTGGACATGGAAGGCGTGCTCTGCCGGAAATCTGGATCGCCGTCGCCGAGAAGACCGGCATCACGGAACTGCGCCGCACCACGCGCGACGAGCCGGATTACGACAAGCTCATGCGCGACCGCCTCGAGATTCTCGACCAGCACGGCCTCAAGCTTCGGACATCCAGAACGTCATCGGCACGCTGCGGCCGCTCGACGGCGCGAAGGAATTTCTCGATGAACTGCGCTCGCTTCGTCAGGTCATCATTCTGTCGGACACGTTCGAGCAATTCGCCACGCCGCTGATGCGGCAGCTCGGCTGGCCCACGCTGCTTTGCCATCGGCTCGTCGTGGAGAACGACCGCATCGTGGATTACGCAATGCGCATCCCGGACCAGAAGCAGAAGGCCGTGGCCGCGTTCAAGCCGCTGAACTACCACGTCATCTCCGCCGGCGATTCCTTCAACGACACCGCGATGCTCGCCGAGGCGAACGTCGGCTTCCTCTTCCACGCGCCGGACAACGTGAAGAAGCAATTCCCGCAGTTCCAGGCGGTGGATGAATATGACCCTTTGCTCCGCCTGATTCAGGCGGCGATGTGACCTGCAGGTGATTCGCCCAGCGCGTTGAGTTCGCCGAATTGCGCTTTGGCGTTGGCGTCGGCGATCGAGCCGGGAGACGCTGTGTCAGTTACCTGAAGCTTTCGCTGGCGCAGCGCCGGGAAACCACTCCGTGCGCTGATCGCCAGTGCGTCCCCAGTAAGTGACTCGTTTCCTCCGCAGGAAGGCGAAATAACCTTGCACACCCGCCTCCATCGCCCGCTGGCTGAAGTCCCGATATTTCTGTCCGTGACGCTGGCTGCTCAAAATCGCTGCGTGCAAACCCTCGGCGGAGAATTCGGGAGCGACGGGCGTCAGCCCTTCGTAGGCAATCGGCGTCACAACCGTGTCGCCGTTCGCGCCGTAAAAAGTCTTTCGCATCGCGACATAATCAACGTGGTAATACTCCACTCCCGCCGCGATCAGTCTGACGACGACTTCAGGAAAAGAGATCGTGCCGGCCAGTGTCGCGCGAGCAGTTTGGGTGATGATTTCTGTATTCATGATATCGGGCGGTCTTGATCCGGATGGTTGATGTCATTTCATGCCGTTGCACTGCGAGCCCAACCTTAAGCCGGCCTTCATCCAGATCGATGAATTCAAACATCGTCTGCACCGTGCCCGGCGGCAGGCCGATCTCCGCCAGACGCTCGTTCAACCGCTGCGTCCCGGCATCGCGCCAGCCGCGTTTGGTCATGAACGCATTCCACACTTCGATTTCCTCCTCGCTCGGCTGGCGGCCATGTCGCGAACGCCCACGCGAGCAACTCCTCATCGCTGCCGCCCTTGAGCGTTTCCGCTTCGAGCGCCGCGTAATCGATGTGGAGGAACTGGCAGCAGCGCCAGTCGAAACTCCCCTTCATGGTCGTGCCGCGCGTCGCCTGCCAGCCCTCGGGCAATTTCCCCGCCGCCGCGAGCCGGATCTTGTCCAGCATCCGGCCGAAATAGACGAGGCCGTTGACCTGATCGAAAGGGCTGCGAAGTCCGGGAATGATGGTTGGATAAGAATGCGCCATGCCTGAGGAAAACATTTTCAAGTCGCGCCCGCAAGCGAGCTTGGCCACCGGCCCGAAAGCCTGCTTCGTGAAAAAGGCGCGAGGAGCGATGACGACGTCCGCTGCCAAAGCTCATCCGTTCCCGCTCGCCGCTTTTTCAAACCTCAACGGTCACGCGCAGGAAGGTTGCCGGAATGGACGTGGCATCCTTGTTCGGGCTTTTGTTCTGGCTGGTGAACAGAGCTTCCAGTTCCTTCTGGAGATCAGCTGCGCGACCGTTCTTTTCCGCCGCGTCGAACGCATTCATGGTCGGCCCGTAGTATTTTCTGAATTCATCCACGAGCGCGGCGGGCGCGCTGGGATAGTTGAACGTGAACGTTTCCCGGCTGAAGGTGATCTTTTCTTCGGGAACTCCCGCGCCGGCGAATCGTTCGATCACATGGCTCTCGACACCCCACGTCATCGGGCTGACGAAGCCTTCCGGCGGTGGCGGCGTGTAGGCGGAGCTGATCTTCAAGATTTGCGCGACCAGCGTCGGGTCGCCGGGAATCCAGTTCCCCATGACGATGCGTCCGCCGGGCCGGGTCACGCGCACCATCTCCTTGGCCACATCATGCGGCTTGGGCGCAAACATCGCGCCAAAGATGCTCACGACGAGATCAAACGACTTGATCTTCCAGCTCGTGCAGATTGGTCGCATCGCCTTCCTGAAACCGGCAGTTCGTGAGGCCCATGCTCCTTGGCGCGCCGGTTCCCGGCCTCAACCAGGTTCGACGCGATATCCACGCCCAGCACGTCCGCGCCGAGTTTCGCGGCGGGCAACGCCGTCGTGCCATCGCCGCAGCCGAGATCCAGGACCTTCATGCCTGGCTTGATCCCGAGCCGGTGGACGAGCGCCTCTCCGCTCTCGCGCATGCTCGCGGCGATGCGGGTGAAATCGCCTTTTTCCCAAAGTGCTTTGTTTGGATTCATGGGAGTATTCATCTGGAGCATTTTGATGTCGTTGTGTTGTCGGACAGATGGGGCGTGAGTGGTTTCTTGCCGGCTTGCGCCGACTCCATCATCAGCGTTCGCACATCGGCGAGCACGAGGCGCGGGTCGAGCGTGCCGGAGCTGTAGATGTTGCGGATGTTGCCGGCGCGATCGATGAGGAAGACGCGCAGGGTGTGATTCAGCGGGCCGGTTGGGTCGAGCGGGTTTTGCTTCTTGTCCACGGCCTGGCCGTAGGCCGTCGAGGATGGGCTGCAGTTCCGCCTGCGAACGCGTGGTGACGAAGTGCCACGGCGCGGCGGTCGGGCGCTCGG
Source organism: uncultured Bacteroidota bacterium (assembly GCA_963746915.1). GTDB lineage: Bacteria > Bacteroidota > Bacteroidia > Chitinophagales > Chitinophagaceae > VBAS01. The sequence continues at coordinate 11,115 of CAVVDD010000006.1, forward strand.
CGGCGAGCGTCGAATAGGCGGCCATGCGCTCGGGCGTGTCGTTCGCCGGGTCGAAGCTCATGCTCACGAGGCGCAGTTCCTTCGCGAGCGCGGCGTCTTCCGCGCTCTCGCGGTGAAGTTGCATCAGCACGCCGGTCGCGTAGGGACAGGCCTTCGCCGCGGCGCAGCGGGTGTAGATGAAACTCATCACCGTGATGCGTCCGCGCGTGAGTTCGGCGAGGCGGACGCGGCTTGCCCGCGGAGTCGAGCAACGCTCCGTCGGCGGCGGGCTTGATGACCGGCAGCGTGTAGCTGCCCGGCGCGGGCGCGTCGTAGTCGTGGTCGGCGGTGCGCGGCCGTGTCCGCGGCGAGCGCAGCTGCGCTGCAGTGGCGGCGATGGCGAGACAGAGTGGCGAATGTTTTCATGGCCGTGATTCGTCGAGTGTTCGCGCGTTTCACTTCCCAACTTTCGTCGAGCCGAAGAGCATGTGGTGCGGGCGGCCGAGTTTGAGCGCGGTGAAGTCGAGCGCGAACTTCGGCGTCAGTTCCTTGCCATCCCACCCGTAGGCCCTCACGAACTGCTCGTTGTCGTCGCCGCCCTTGTCCCAGCGCGCGAGGAGCGAGCTGCTGAAGTAGAGCCGTTTCCCGTCCCAGCTCTGCGACACCATGTTGAGCTGCTTGCCGATTTGCTTCTCGTGAATCTGCTTCGGCTGATGCGGATTCGACACGTCGAACACGCGGCACTTGCCGTCGCCGAAACAGTCCACGAAGAGCGTCTGGTCATCGGCGCTCAGGCTGATGTCCACGGGCAGCACGCCGCCCTCGCCGCCGATGGTGGCGACTTCCTTCGCCTGCCATTCGCCGTTCTCGTCCTCGTAGCAGAGCCAGAGCTTCGAGGTGAGCGCCGTGGCGGTGAAGGCGTAGTTGTGCTTCTCGCCCCACGCCCAGCGGATTTCCAGCGGCGCGCCGGGCACTTGAAACACCTTCTTCGGCTGCCGCGTGTGGAAATCCCACAGCACCATCGAGCCGCCGAACTGCTTCATCGCCTCGGCGTCCTTCACCAGGTCGCCAAAGTCGCGCGTGTAGTTGTTCCAGCCGGTGAACGACGTGGTGAGCAGCACGTTCTTGCGCGGCAGCACGCGCGCGTCGTAGCCGTAGCCGTCGGCGAACTCCGCGCCCGCGACGCCGCGCGGTCGTCCTTCGTCGGCAGCCAGTGCGTGGCGATGTAGTCGCCGTCGTTGCTGTATTCGACGAGCGCCGTGCGTCCGCTCTTGTCCTTCGCGTTCGAGAGGCACGGAATCGAGCACGCGCCCCGGCAGCGCATAGACGCCGTGCGGTCCGACCGCGCCGCCGGTGACTTTCTCGAAGTTCTCGATCGTCTTCACGTAGGCGCGGCTTCGCGGGATTGCGAGTGAACGTCGAAGATGAAGATCTTGCTGCTCTCCAGTCCGGACAGCCAGAGCTGCCGGCGGTCATCGGTGAATCCGCCGTGATGCGCCTCGTGCCGTCCACCGACCGAGTGGCTGTGAATGACCTTGCCGTAGTTCGGCGAGCCGGGCTTCACGTCCACGACGACGAGTTTGTCCGAGCCGTCGCCGAGGCCCTCGACGCCGAGCGTCCAGACATAGACGAATTCCTCCTGCCCTTCGATGCGGGCGAGGTAGGGCGAGGAGCAGGTTTCGTCGGCGCGGGCGGTGACAACGGAGGCAGCCAGGCCGCAGAGCGCCGCGACGATGACGACGAGCCGGGCGATTCGTTCGACCCGGCGACTGATGATGAGTGAGTTCTGTTTCATGCGATGAAGAATGGGGTTGGTTTGTGATGGTTGTGAATGGAACGAAAGGTGTAGCCGTTTCAGTTCAGTCAGTCAAGTCAGCGACCAGTTCGAATGGAGCGGGATGAGATTGCGTAGGCTGAAGTAGTTCGTCGACGTATCAATTACCTGGTGCAGCCCAGAATGTCGGGGGACGAAGCTGGCGCATCTCGGGCAGATATTCGGTGATGCCCGTCCACCTTCACCGCGGGCCAGCCGGACGGCACGGCCATCCGCCTGAAAACCTGCTTCGTGAGGAAGGCTTGATTCAGGCTTGCGGCGGCCAAAAAACTATTTTTTATTTCTTTCTCGCAACGGTATTCTTTCTTTCAATTTTATCCTGTAACACCAATTATACGGTTGACAAAAAAAGAGGTTATTATAAAATTGATTTTCCCGAAAAACAATATAGACTATTTGATCAGCCGGGTTATCCTTATTCGTTTGAGTATCCTGTTTATGCCAACGTGATAAAGGATAGCACTTTTTTTGACAATAAACCCGAAAACGATTGGTGGATCAATATCGATTTTCCGCAATTTCATGGAAGAGTTTTTGTGAGCTATAAAGAGATCGGGAAAAATAAATTTGATTCGCTGATCAATGATGCTTTTACAATGAGCTACAAACAGCATGTTCAAAAAGCATCTTCCATAGAACCCAGGCCTTTTCGTACTCCCAATAATGTTGACGGAATTTATTTTACACTGGAGGGGGAAACAGCAACCGCCAACCAGTTTTTTCTCACTGATTCAGTAAAACATTTTTTGCGTGGTGCATTATATTTTGATGCTACGCCGAATGAGGATTCTCTTTCCATTGTAAATGATTTTTTAAAAAAAGATCTTCAATACATGATCAATACTTTGAAATGGAAATAAACCTGGCTGGGTAAAATTTTTCTGGGAAGAAAGACAAGAATTCTTAAATACATTTGTGCCGGAAGGCATGCCTTCGTCACAAAAAATTAATATGATAATAATCGATAATAAGCAGATCAGTGATGATGTGGTGGAAACGCAATTCGTTTGTGACCTGTCCAAGTGTAAAGGTGGCTGCTGCGAAGATGGTGATGCCGGTGCGCCGCTTGATGATGAGGAACTGGAGATCGTTAATGAGATGTATGAGAAAGTGAAACCTTATCTTACTGAAGCTTCGATAAAAGAAATTGAACGAAAAGGAAAATATGTTTACGACCGGGAATTTGGCTGGGTAACGCCAACACTCGCAAGTGATAATGAGATATGCGTATATGCAATCAGGGAAAAAAACGGAATGATAAAATGTGCTTTTGAACAAGCTTACTATGATGGAATTATTCAATGGAAAAAACCGATTAGTTGTCACCTGTACCCAATTACTGTAAAAAAGGGGAAGTATGGCGATTACGAAAGGGTAAACTATGAGCCGAGAGAAAAGCTATGCAGCCCGGGTTGCGCTTTGGGAGAAAAATTGAAGGTCCGCACCTTTGAATTTTTAAAGGAACCGTTGATCAGAAAATATGGCCAGGAATTTTATGATGCTTTGGAAAAAGCAGCCAAAGAATATTATCAGGCAACGACAAAATGATAGCTTATAAAGAGGTAAAATCAATTCTCAATAAACAGCAGCAGTACGATAAAAGGAATTTTAAAAAAGGTAAATAAGAAATTCCTTCGTTAATTTGTATAGAAGCAAATTAATTTTCCTCCTGATCCCTGAAATCCTGAAAATCGAGGTTCTATGTCTGAACACTCACAATCATTTATTGCTAAAAGCGCTGACAAAACTGCTGACAGAGAACATCGGCGCAAGATCAATTTTAATATTGGCAAGTATAATGCCGTGGTGCCAAAAGGAAAAGAGCAATTCATTAATGTGAATCTTGCAAGGGAAAAAGCAAAAAATTTAAAATGGAAGGCTATTGAAAATCTTGATAAACATGCTGGAGAGTTTTGAGGCAAAGATCACTAAACGTGGGGCAAAGGTAATTTGGGCGGAAGATGCAAAGCAGGCATTGGAAGAAATTGGAAAAATTTGTGCAGAGAAAAATTGCAAAACATTGGTGAAGAGCAAGAGCATGGTGACGGAAGAAATTCATTTGAATAAATTCCTGGAAGAACAGGGAATTGAAAGTGTAGAAACAGACCTCGGTGAATATATACAGCAGTTGGATGGCGAACCGCCTTATCATATCGTTACTCCTGCCATGCATAAGAGTAAAGAAGATGTGGCAAAACTATTTGCAGAAAAATTAGGAACGGATCCAAAGCTGACACCTGAACAACTTACATTAGTTGCAAGAGATGTATTGCGAAAAAAATATGTGGAAGCTGAGGTGGGAGTAACCGGTGCCAATTTTATTATTGCTGATATTGGCGGAATTGCTATTACAGAAAATGAAGGCAATGCCAGATTAAGTTGTTCAATGCCGAAAACACATATCGTGGTGGCAGGGATAGAAAAAGTTATTCCATCAATGAATGATCTTGCTTTGTTCTGGCCGTTACTCGCAACTTACGGAACAGGTCAAAAAATAACTGTATATAATACAATCGTAACCGGTCCGAAGCAGGAAAATGAAACTGATGGTCCTGAAGAAATGTATGTGATACTGCTTGACAATGGAAGAACAAATATTCTTGCAAATGAAAAGTCAAGGGAAAGTTTGTACTGCATTCGTTGCGGCGCTTGTTTGAATGCATGCCCTGTTTATAAAAATATCGGTGGTCATGCTTATGAAGCTACCTACAGCGGGCCAATTGGCTCTGTGATTACTCCGCATTTGAATGGAATGAAGGAATGGAAACACCTGAGTTATGCATCTTCACTTTGCGGCAATTGTACCGAAGTATGTGCTGTGAAAATTAATTTGCACGAATTGTTACTGGAGAACAGGCATGAAGCAGTTGATGAAGGTGACAGCAGTTTTGCAGAACGTACGGGATGGAAATTATGGAAACAGGCAATGCTCAAACGCAGCCTGATGAATATGGGAAACAGAGCAATAAAAAATTGGGTGGTGAATACTTTATTGAAAGGATGGAAGGAACATCGCAGCGAAATGGAGTTTCCGAAAAAATCTTTCAATCAAATGTGGAAGGAAAAATACGGAAACAGATAATTATCTTCATTGCGTGATTATTTACGCAAATAGGATTACTCCCCGCCTTAAATATGTTGCTGATTTTATCGGGAAAGAAATTACAGGACAGCCCTTTCAGCTTACTACGGATGAGTCTTTTTTCAATGATTATAATGGTCCGAAGATCAATTACGGTTATGAACCTGTTTCAAATGATGAATTATTGATCGTTAATTATCCACTGCTATTTGAAGATTCGATCAAAAAACAAAATATCTCTTGCTTTAAGCTAAACGATTTCCCGGCATTTTTTAAATCTGAAGGAGATTATCCGTTTGATATCTTCTCTGCTGTTTTTTATTTACTCAGTCGTTATGAAGAATATCTTCCTCATAAAAAAGATATGTATGGAAGATATGCTCATGAAAATTCACTGGCATTCAAGGAAGGGTTTTTAAATATTCCATTGATAAATATCTGGCTGGAAGATTTTAAAAAAGTATTGAAAAAGAAATTTCCAATGCATCACCATTCACCATTCACCATTCACCTTTCAGCCAACTTACGATATTGATGAGGCATTTGCATTTAAGAATAAAGCAGTTTTCAAAAATAGCAGGGGGGCTTGCAAGATCATTTGTGAAAGGGGAATGGGCAATTGTAAATAAAAGAGTGAAAGTATTTCGTGGAAAAACAAATGATCCTTATGATGCGTATGAATGGATGGATAAACTGCATGAAAAAAATAATTTAAAACCACTGTATTTTTTTCATGTAGCCACTGAAAAAGGAAAGTATGATAAGAATATTCCTCCCTCTCATCCGGCAATGCAGCAATTAATAAAGCAGCATGCCGGAAAATATTCTATCGGGATTCATCCTTCGTGGGCAAGCGGCGATGATGAAAATTTGTTGGAAAAAGAAATTGAAACTCTTGAGTCAACAACTGGTAAAAAAATAACTGCTTCACGCCAGCATTATATCCGATTTACTTTGCCACATACTTTTCGCAGATTAATTGCTGCCGGTATTACAGATGATCATTCAATGGGCTATGGTAGCATCAATGGCTTCCGTGCATCGGTGGCTTCTTCATTTTACTGGTATGACCTGGAAAAAGAACAACAAACAGATCTTCTGCTTCATCCTTTCTGTTTTATGGAAGCCAATTCATTCTTCGAACAAAAATATTTACCACAAAGGGCTTATGAAGAAATGATGCATTACTATAAGGTTGTCAAAGCTGTTAATGGCACTCTTATTACTATCTGGCATAATAATTTTTTAGGGACATATCCAAAGTTCCGTGGATGGAGAGATGTGTATGAAGAGTTTGTACGACAAGTGAGTGGTGAAAGATGAATTGGGAATTTGAAGTCACGATTTCACGGATTCATGCAGAAATTGATCTGTGAAAACCTGTGTCATCTGTGAGAAAAAGCTGAGTAGAATTAGTGATAGTACAAGAGTGCCCTTCGCTTCGCTCTGGGTAAACTGTGCAAGAGAAGCTAAATAGTAGCAATACAGCTGACCTCATCCTCCAACTCCTTCTCCATTTCAACTATTTAGAATAATTTCATTCAAATCATGAATGCGTAAATCTAAGTCTACTCCCTTTAGGGGGACAGGGGGTTAGGTTTACACTCCTTCCGTTTCCGGTTGTTCTGCATTTGTAATTTTATACGCCTTATTTACAAGAAAAACTCCAAGCAAAGTAATAAGACCACCAATGGCGAGATAGATAGTAAGTTTTTCATCAAATATCATTGAGCCAAGTATAACTGCAACCATCGGATTGATGTAAGCATAAACAGAAGCTTGTTCGGTAGGTAAATTTTGCAACGCATACAAGTAACAAATAAAAGCGATCAATGAACCGAAGATGACAAGATATGCAATGGCTGTCCACGATTGCCATGGAATGGCTGTAAGTGCAACAGCCTTGCCGGTTGCTGCAGAAAAACTATATAACACAATTCCGCTAATCACCATTTGAAGACCAAGACCGAAATACGGATTGAATCGAACAGCTTGCTTTTTGGTATAAAGTGTTGCAATGGCCCATGTCCATGTAGCAATTACGGAAAGTAAAATGCCCCAGCGGAATTGCGGATCAAGAAATTCATCGAGATGATCATAAAAAATTACGCATACTCCACCAAAGCCAAGCAGCAAACCAACGATTGCCATTGCCGGCATTTTTCCTCTTGACATAAAAAGTCCGATTACTACCAACCATAGTGGAAAGATGGCGCCGATGATAGCGCCAAGTCCTGCTGAAATTTTATATTGCAATGCAAGTGTGCTGAGCCCGTTGCTGATCATGAAATTTAAAAAGCTCAATACAATTATCGGGATCCATTCTTTGCCTTTGGGCAATGGAATTCTTTTGTAAAGAAAGAAACCAACATAACAAATACCGCCGAGCATTTGCCTGATGGCTGCCATCTGCAATGCATCCGGAATATATTTTACACCTTGTTTGCTTGCCAGCCAGGTGGTGCCCCAAAGAATGCATACCAATGAAAGTGCAAAGATGGCTTTGGCTCTTGTCCCTTTTTTGTGAATGGTCAAAGGATTCAGCGCCGATAAACTTTTTAAAGCATCAGTGGATTGTGATAAGGTTTTATTGAAGTCGAATAAAGGCATTTATGAATTGATAATTTTATGATGGATAAATGATAATGATAGTCTGTTGAACTTTCCATTATCAATCTATTCAATTATCATTAATGTTTAAAGTGTCTCATTCCCGTCATCACCATCGCCAGTTTATTTTCTACACAATAATCAATTGAATCTTTATCCCGTATAGAACCGCCGGGTTGTATAAATGCTTCTATCCCTTCTTCGTGACCCATCTTTACACAATCATTAAATGGAAAGAATGCATCACTTGCTAATACAGCGCCATGAAGATCAAAATTAAATTGCTTTGCTTTTTCAATTGATTGGCGCAATGAGTCAATTCGGCTTGTTTGCCCGCAACCTTTTCCGATCAGTTGTTTATTTTTTACCAGTGCAATCGCATTTGATTTAAGATGCTTGCAAATAAGATTGGCAAATTCCAGATCTTCTTTTTCTGAGCTTGTTGTTTCCCTGCCGCCAACTTCTTTCCATTCGGAATAATTGCCTTCATCTGTTCCTTGTATCAACACTCCATTTAATAATGAACGGAACATTTCGTTTCTGAATTTTCACTTTCTGCCTTTTGACTTGTAAAAGTATCCTGTTCTTTTTTGATTTGAGTACGACTAATGCATCTTCATTGAAAGCCGGAGCGATCAGTACTTCAAAAAATATTTCATTTATAGCATCAGCGGTTGCTTTATCAATCGTGCCGTTACAAACCAATACACCACCAAATGCAGATTCAGGATCACCGGCAAGGGCAGCATCCCAGCTTTCTTTTACTGTTGCTCTTTGTGCCACGCCGCAAACATTGGTGTGTTTGATGATCGCAAATGTGTAACCCCCATCCCCTAAAGGGGGGCTCTGAAACTCCCTGATTAATTGTATCGCAGCATCTACATCAACGAGGTTATTATAATTAAAGTTCTTTTCCATTTAACTGATCAAATAGTTCATTAAGGTTACCAAAGAATGCAGCTTTCTGGTGTGGGTTCTCACCATAGCGCATTGCTTTTTCTTCTTTATTAAATGGAGTAGTAACAGAAAGCTGGTGAAAATAATTTGAGATCGCTGTGTCATACGCCGTGCATACATCAAAAGCTTTAATTGCAAATAGTCGCCTTTGCTCAAGTGATGTTTCTCCATTTTGTTCTCTTATTACTTTTTCAAGCAACGAATAGTCTGCCTTGTTAGCAACAACGACAACATCTTTATGATTTTTTCCGGCGCCGCGTATCATTGAGGGTCCACCAATATCAATTTTTTCAATGATCGCTTTTTCATCTTTGGTTGAAGCAACCGTTTCTTCGAAAGGATAAAGGTCAACGATCACAAGATCAATTTCCGGAATATTGTATTGCTTCATTTCCGCCACATGGGTTTCATCATCTCTTTTTCCAAGAATGCCACCAAACACAGATGGATGTAAAGTCTTTACCCTGCCGCCAAGAATAGACGGGTAAGTAGTAAGGTCTTCAACCGGTACAACTTTTATTCCCAGCTTTTCAATAAAACTTTGTGTGCCACCGGTAGAATAAATAGTAACACCAAGTTCGGACAGCAATTTTACAATAGGCTCAAGACCATCTTTGTAAAAAACAGAGATGAGGGCGGACTGAATTTTTTTGTTCATAAAAGAGGTTGAATAGTCATGCCACGGTTCAAAACCGTGGCATGATCGTTAGAGCAGCAAATGTAAGCTACCGGAGGTTCATCACAAAAGCCCCTTTTTCACTCACATCATGCCAGGGAATATGAAGTGAGTCACAATCCTTTTTCCAATAATTAATTTTCCACGCAGGGCAGGAGCCATCAAAGACAACTTGCTTTACAAAAAATGTTTCTGCCAGTGTATTAAAATATAGTTTAGGATTGCCAGAGATCAGCAGAAGATCAACAGAGATCTTTTCTTGAAGCGGGGAAAAATATTTTGTTTCATTTATTGACAATATTTTTTTGCTATTGCAGATAATTAAATTCTCCTGCTCTTGATAATTTTCAAAATTCAAAGCCGGTTCAATGCGATGCAATACCCTTGATGGTTTTATATGGAAGTTTCTTATAAAATCATCTGCCAACAGGTCGGAATCGCCAACGAAGAAGTATTTTCTTCCGTCAATAAGATCAATGGCTCTTTTTTGCGGTACATTATAAACGATCAGTTGCTCACGGTTATTTGCCTGGATAAATGAAATGGTTCGTAACGCAATGAATCCAAATAATGCGGCCAATGCATATTTAAGACCGGTTTTACTTTTCTCCATTAGCCAAAAGCCAAAGCCTGTTGCCACTCCAAATAACAAAATAGTTTGGAGTATTGAAATTTGAAGACCATCCCATAAAGAAAATGGCAATATCTCAATTCGTTCGATGTAAGAATTCATGAGCCAGATAAGCCAGGAAAGAATTTTACCGATAAATGTTGCAATGACTGGAACGACTGAAACAATACATAATAAAATTTCGCCAAGCAGGATAAGGCTTGACAACGGCACAGCCAAAAAATTGGTCAGTAAAAAATAATTCGGAAATTGGTGAAAATGATAAATGCCGACTGGCACTGTAAGAATTTGTGCAGCGATCGTTACAGCGTTTAGTTTCCATATAAGATCCAATAGTTTATTTTTTATGTAAAGCAAATTATAGATCGGTTGCATAAAGATGACAATACTTAACACAGCAGCGTATGATAACTGGAAGCCAACATCCCAAAGCCAATAAGGATTGATGCATAACAATATAAGTGCTGATAAGGCAAGTGTATTGTAGATAGATGATCTTCTTGCGAACGAATCTCCCAAAACTATACAGGTAAACATCACGGCTGAACGAAGGATCGAAGGCTGTGCACCAGCTAATAAACTAAACAACCATAAGCCTGTGATAATAAAAACTGGTCGCAGCCACCCGATAGCTATCGGATTTAATTTTCTTTTTTGTAATGGTTTAAAGAGCAATATTAACAGCCAATAAATAAGCCCAAGATGTAGGCCTGAGATCGCAATAACATGAACAACGCCGGTATTACTATAAGATTGTACCAATGTTTTATCGAGATCATCTTTATATCCTATTAGTAACGCTTCTGCTAAACCTAATTCTTTTTCGCCTTTAATATTTTTACGAAGAATGCTTAGCACTTTTGTCCGGCTGGTATTAATGAATTGCTGAAAGAAATTTTTATTGGTGGTTGGTAAAATTTCAAACTCATTTTCTTTTAGGAAAACCTGGTGAGTGATTCCCTGGAACAATGAATATCTTTTATAATTAAAGCCACCGGGATTGCCTGAGTTCTTTATTTCCTGCAGCGGTTTTGTGATGATCAATTGAGAACCATATTCAAGAGTTGACAGAGTGCTGTCCTTTTTAAAATAAAGAATGATAGTTCCCTTTGTTTTAATGCAAGAGTCATTTTGTATAAATTGATCTACCGATGCATTTGCTTTATAGGATTTTGTTTTTTCAACAGGGTTCTCAATTAATGTTACAATAAGTGCATTTTCATTTTTATACTTTTTGCCAAACCAATTTTTATCATGCTGAATATTTTTATACCAGGACAATAATCCCCCAAGAGCAATAAACAATACAGTAACTGCCAAACCACTTAATGCAGAAAGTTTATACCGTTCAAAAAAAGGAATAAGAAAAAACGTGATTGTTGTAATTGAAGAAATGACTAGTATGGTCCATAAAATGCCCGGCGGGATCAGTAAATTCCATTGTAAAATGATTCCGGCAATTAAAGGAAGCAGGAACCGGATGAACGGTGCTTTTTTCCACACATGAATTACTGGCAAAGACATTTGTAAAAGGTAAAGCACACTTAATGTCTTTTCAATACCACTTTACGGGTATTTCTTATAGCTTCGTACCTTACAAGTATGAAAAATTTTATGAGAAAACTTTTGGTTATACCGGCATTGATCTTATTCAGTAATTTATTTTCTCAAACACTTCAGCAGATCGAATCAAAAAGAGTTGGACTTGCCAAATGGCTGGAGTCTTACTCCTGTTGGAAAAGATCTTCCATTAGGCGATCTTCCTTTGAACATGGCCGTTTCACCATCAAAAAAACTTATTGCTGTTACCAATAATGGGCAGAGTGTGCAATCGCTTCAACTTATAGATGCGGTAAATGATAAAGTATTAAGCTCAGTTGTTATTCCAAAATCATGGTACGGATTAAAATTCAGTAGCGATGAAAAATTTTTATATGCATCAGGAGGAAATGATAACTGGATATTAAAGTATGCAATTCAAAAGAACAATCTTGTTTTAAATGACAGCATTAAACTTGGTAATAAATGGCCACGCCGAATTTCCCCAACCGGAATTGAGATCGATGATGCAAAAAAGACAATGTATGTTGTTACCAAGGAAAACAACATGTTATATATTGTGAATCTTGTTTCAAAAACAATAAATGATTCAATTAAACTTGATGGTGAAGCTTATGGACTTATGTTATCTCCCGATAAAAAAAGATTATATATATCAGTTCTGGGGCTGCGATGAAGTTGTTATTATTAATACAGCAGATAGAAAGATCTCAGATCATATAAAAGTTGGTGATAATCCCAATGAATTATGTTTATCAAAAAGCGGGAAGCTATTTATTTGTTGCCAATGCCAATGATAATTCTGTTTCAGTCATTAATACGCAAACATTGAAAGTGATTGAAACATTAAATGCTGCACTTTTATCCAAATGCACCTCCCGGTTCTACTTCCAACGGTCTTGCATTAAGTGCAGATGAAAAAACTTTATACATTGCCAATGCTGATAATAATTGTCTGGCCGTTTTTGATGTAAGCAAACCGGGCTAAAGTAAAAGCAACGGTTTTATTCCTACCGGCTGGTATCCTACCAATGTAAAAGTGATCGGCAAAAAAATATTTGTAACCAATGGAAAAGGTTTTTCATCGCAGGCAAATCCCTATGGTCCTAATCCTGTAAAGAAAAGAGAAGAAGTAATTTACCAGGAAGGAGATAAAAATAAGCCAATAGAAGTTCAGTATATCGGCAGGCTTGTTTAAAGGAACCATGAGTATTATCAATGATCCAACGGCAAAGCAACTTGGCAATTTATTCGCAGGTTGTTTATCACAATACACCGTACACTAAAGAAAGAGAATCTATGAGCAAAGGAGAAGTGGGAAACCCGATTCCAATGAAAGTGGGCGATGCTTCACCGATCAAATATGTTTTTTATCTCATTAAAGAAAACAGGACCTACGACCAGGTGCTTGGTGATATGAAAGAAGGCAATGGCGATACCATCATTGGTTTTATTCGGAGAAAATATTACCCCCAACCTGCATAAGCTGGCAAAAGAATTTGTATTGCTTGATAATTTTTATTGTGATGGTGAAGTAAGTGCCGATGGTCATAACTGGAGCATGGGAGCTTATGCAACTGATTATTTGGAAAAAACCTGGCCGACCAGTTATGGCGGCCGTGGTGGTGAATTATGATGGAGAGGGAGCAAGAAAAACTGCCAATAACAAATGGTATATCTGGGATCAGTGCAAGAAAAAAAATATTTCTTACCGAACTTATGGCGAGTTTACTGATGCAAGAACTGCCAGTATTCCCGTCTTGAAGATCATTTTTGTCCTTATTATACCGGCTGGAATATGAATGTGAAAGATACGAACCGTTTTTTTCAATGGAAAAAAGAATTTGATTCATTGCTTGCGAAGAATGCAGTACCGCAATTCAATACTATGCGTTTTGGCAATGATCATACAGAAGGTTTACGAAAAGACAGGCCAACACCTTATGCCCATGTTGCAGATAATGATCTTGCCGTTGGCATGTTTGTTGAATATCTTAAGCAAAAGTCCTATCTGGAAAGAAAGCGCTGTTTTTATTATTGAAGATGATGCACAGAATGGTCCCGATCATGTGGATGCTCATCGCACTACGGCTTATGTGGCCGGTGGATTTGTAAAAAGAAGTTTTGTTGATCATACAATGTATTCCACTTCTTCTATGTTGCGGACGATGGAATTGATCCTTGGTTTGCAACCAATGACGCAATATGATGCCGCAGCTGAACCAATGTGGCGGAGTTTTAGTCCAATTCCTGATCTTACTCCGTTTAAATCGTTGCCAGCTAACATCGATCTCAATCAAAAAAATACGGTCTTGAACAAATGGCAAAGGATAAGTGAAACCTTTGATTTTACTAATGAGGACCGTGCTCCCGATCTTGAATTCAGTGAATTGCTTTGGTATGCTATCAAAGGAGATCATGTTCCTTTTCCCGGTCCAAAACGATCAGCCTTTGTAAAATTGAAAGATAAGAAAGAGGAAGACGATGATGATTAATATGTAGCCGGCTTTTGTAATTCTATTCATCGTCCCTTGCGACGCTCCGTTCAAGGTTCGGTTCGCTTATAAACAATAAGCGTCGCAGTTTACCCAGAGCGAAGCGAAGGGTCGCACTCTTGTACTTTCTGTTCTCTATTCATCTTACTCTTCGATTGTCACCCTGAGCTTGTCGAAGGGCTATTCAGCAAACCGGAGTCTTGTCATGCAGAGCCGGGTTTATTTGTAATCTTCGAAATAAAATAAATGGCAGGCGAAGCATCTCATCTTGTCAAATCCTGAGATGCCTCGTTCCCCGGCATGACAAGACTCCGTGAATAAGGAATGCCGTCTTTGCGTGAAGCCTTTCTACGCCAGCATTTTCTTTAAATACGCCACTTGACCAAGATGATAAATATTATGCTGTATCAATCCATTCAGCAAAAACCGGAAATTATACTTACGCAGAGGAACAATATCACCTAAAAAACTATCATCTTCTTTCTGCTTAAGCAGTTCAATTATTTTATTATGAGTTGCTTTCAATTGTTCTATTCCCTTTTTCCATGTATGAATTTTTGGATCAATATTCCGCCAGTCATTTGCTTCAATTACTTTCATTTGCTCAACAGTTCTGTTCTCAAGACCGCCAAGAGTAAACTCGGCCCATGTATTCATGTGCCAAAGCAATTCGATCATTGAATGTTCCGTGCCGTTTGGTTTTGTATTCACTTTTGATTCATCTACTTCTGTAGTATTTCATACACAGCACGGCCAAACCATGGCTGACCGCTTAAAGTTGCTTCAAAACTTTTGATGATGTATTGGGTTTCTTTATTCATAGAATTTTATTCAGTTTATAAATTTACGAAACGACCTTCGCAAATAAAAAAGGGCTGCATCAGCAACCCTTTCCTCTTAATCTTTTATAATCCTATAAACCTGCCTGCCGGCAGGTAGGTCGTGGTTCTATTTACTCAAATACATACTCCTGTCTTTATACAACTGCCTGAAATAAGGATCTCTCAGATCTTTAATAAACCGTATGGCTTCACCGGTTGATTTCATTTCAGGACCAAGTTCCTTGTTTACACCGGGAAATTTATTAAAGCTGAATACAGGTTCTTTAATTGCAAATCCATCCAGATGTTTTTCTTCTGGTAAATCTGTCACTTTCATTTCACCCAACATTACTTTGGTGGCATAGTTCAGATAAGGGATTTGTTATATGCTTTTGCAATGAAAGGTGTGGTTCTTGAAGCACGTGGATTGGCTTCAATCACATATACTTTTCCTTCTTTTATAGCAAACTGGATATTGATAAGCCCTTTTATTTTTAACGCAAGTGCAATTTTTTTTGCATATTCAACCATGTCCTGCAATTCCAACGGAGTAAGATTAAATGCAGGCAATACTGCATTGCTATCACCACTATGAATACCTGCAGGTTCAATATGTTCCATTACACCCATCACATGAAATTTCTCACCATCACATATGGCATCTATCTCTGCTTCCTGGCAGCGATCAAGAAAATGATCAATCAAAATTTTATTTCCGGGAATATGTTTCAGTAAACTTACTACTGCTTTTTCCAGTTCATCATCATTGATCACAATTCTCATTCGTTGTCCGCCCAATACATAAGAAGGACGAACAAGCACCGGATATCCAACTTTCTTGGCAACTACTATTGCTTCATCTACTGTCCATGCAGTTCCATATTCGGATAAGGAATTCCAAGTTCTTTCAGCATATCAGCTAAAACGTCCACGGTCTTCGGCAATATCCATATTGTCAAAAGAAGTACCGATGATCTTGATTCCTTTTTTATGAAGTTTTTCTGCAAGCTTCAATGCAGTTTGTCCGCCAAGCTGAACAATTACACCATCAGGTTTTTCATGTTCAATGATTTCCCAGATATGTTCCCAGTAAACCGGTTCGAAATAAAGTTTATCAGCCATATCAAAATCAGTAGATACTGTTTCAGGATTGCAGTTGATCATGATGGCTTCATAACCGCATTCTTTTATAGCAAGTAAACCATGCACACAGCAATAATCAAATTCAATTCCCTGCCCGATACGGTTTGGACCGGAACCAAGAACAATTATTTTTTTCTTATCGACTTCTTTTGCTTTCGTTCTCACCACCGCGTTCAAAAGTGGAATAGAAATAAGGTGTCTTCGCTTCAAACTCTGCGCTGCAGGTATCTACCATTTTAAACACCCGGGTAATGCCATGCTTCTTTCTTATTTCATATATCTCATCTTCTGTTCCATCGTTCATGATGCGGCAGATCTGCTCATCACTAAAGCCCATGATTTTTGCTTCCCGCAATAACTCAACAGGCAGAGTATTCAATTTATATTTCTCGATCTCTTTTTCAAGGTTGCAGATCTTTTGTATCTCATAAATAAACCAGCGGTCAATTCCATGGGTAGCTTTCGAAATAGTGTTTACACTTACACCCATCATCAACGCATCTTTTATTCGGAAGATGCGGTCCCATTTTGGTGTTTTGATATATTCAAGCAATTTCTTCAGCATGCATCATGCTTTTGCCATAATAACCCAGACCAACTGCATTATTCTCCAAACTCTGACATGCTTTTTGAACGGCTTCTGTAAAACTTCTTCCAATCGCCATTACTTCACCCACACTTTTCATTTGAAGACCCAAGCGTATCATTGGCACCTTTGAATTTATCAAAATTCCAGCGTGGAATTTTTACAATTACATAATCCAATGCCGGTTCAAAATAATGCAGAAGTAGTTTTTGTGATCTGGTTTTTCAATTCATCCAAGGTGATAACCAATAGCAAGCTTCGCAGCAATTTTTGCAATTGGATAACCTGTTGCTTTTGATGCCAGGGCAGAAGAACGGCTCACCCTTGGGTTAATTTCAACTGCAATTATTTCTTCGGTTTCAGGATTCAATGCAAACTGAACATTACAACCACCGGCAAAATTTCCCAAGGTCACGCATCATCTTGATGGCTGTATTACGCATCAGCTGAAAGCTGTATCGCTCAGTGTCATGGCAGGAGCAACAGTTATTGAATCACCGGTATGAACACCCATCGGGTCAAAATTCTCAACCGTACAAATGATCACTACATTATCATTCGTATCACGCAGCAATTCCAGTTCAAATTCTTTCCAGCCCAATACTGCTTTTTCAACCAGCACTTCATGAATAGGAGAAGCCTGCAAACCGCGGTTCAAGTGCTTCATCCAATTCATCTTTGTTAAGTACAAAACCACCACCCGTACCACCCAGTGTAAATGAAGGACGGATCACCAGCGGAAATCCGATTTCCTGTGCAAATTCTTTTCCTTCCAAAAATGAATTGGCAGTTCTGGCTGGAGCAACAGGCACGCCGATCTCAATCATCCATTGCCGGAATTTTTCCCTGTCTTCTGCTTTATCAATTGCTTCAATATCTACACCAATCAGTCGTACATTATATTGTTTCCAAATACCCAGTTCATCAGCTTCTTTTGCAAGGTTCAAGTGCTGTTTGTCCGCCCATGGTTGGCAATACTGCATCAATTTCATTTTCCTGCAAGATCTGTTCAATACTTTCAACCGTTAGTGGAAACAGATAAACACGGTCAGCCATCATCGGGTCAGTCATGATGGTGGCGGGATTGCTGTTGATAAGAATTACTTTAATTCCTTCTTCTCGCAAACTTCTTGCAGCCTGTGTACCTGAATAATCAAATTCACAGGCCTGGCCGATAATGATGGGGCCAGAACCGATAATCAAAACTGATTTAATGGAATTGTCTTTTGGCATTTTTGGGTTTTAATTTTATAGCTGGTAACTGTGAGGACACCAACCTACGCTCTGTTTCATTGCAATATTTATATGGTAAAAGCTTCGGTTGGAACATAAAAAAACCGGGTTATATACCCGGGGTGCAAAAGTAAGGGAATCGGAGATTTTGATGTATTGTTATTTCAAATAAATTTTAATTCCGTTACAAATGTTCAATTGTTGTGGAAAGAAGCGATCTCATAGTCGTCAAGGACGACCTCGTTTGGACCAGGTTTCGTTTTCCTTTCATCACGGGTTTTCATTTTTTTTACCCAATTATTACGGGCTCCCTGTCCTTTTACGGCCCCAATAAACAGGCCTCCAACAACAACTGCTGCGATAAAGAGCCTATGGTTAATTTGTTTCATCTGTCAAAGGTTTATGGTAAATGGTTTCAAATTCGATCAGTGATTTTCACCAGGACTACCTTTCGGTATTATTGGAGAAGGACGGCGTTCTAATTTTAAGACAAAAGGCGTTCCAAGTTTGTTGCATATTGAAATAAAAAAATCCAACTAATTCCACACTTGTGAAATTAATTGGACATAATGCGAGTGTATTATCTATTTGTTAATTGAAATGTTGACGATATAGCTTCCCGACTCGAAAAATTCTAATTCAACTTCTTCACTTGAGATATTCAATTTCACCCTCATTGGAAAAACTACTTCCAAAAGTGTTGTCTCAGTGCTTTTCAAATGTGATTCAAGAGAAGTTAGTCGTTCATAGTGCCCTTTTAAGACTTGTACAAGATCTACGGTATAACGTGGCATTGTAGCACCAGAACTTGTTTGAGCGCCACCTGTAGTATTAGTGACGACAATTTTTACTCTGTTCAGTTGATCGGAACTATATTCCACCTGCACTTCTCTTACCGATCCCGTTTTACTATGAACTATCCAGGGTTTTTCATTTTTGCCAATATAGGCATCTTTTTTCCAGAAGCCCTCTATTACACTATCCTGTGCTCCCTCTCTTTTTATAGTCATTTTTCCTTTTCCCTCACGAAGGCCCTTTAAATATTTTCCTTCAAATACGTTTTTATTGCTCCATGTATATGTTCCCTGCCCGTCGGGAATTCCATTTTTAAACTCTCCTTCATAAGTATCTATCCCAACGGCTTTTCCTTTTCCATGTGCTTTATTCTTTTTGCAATCCCCGGTGTAAGTGCCTTTTAAAGACTCTTTATCTACTTCACAGGTTTGGCTATTTGCCACAAAGGATAAGAAAAGAAAAATAATGGTAAAAGCTTTTATTTTTAGAATATTAGTTTTGGTCATGGCAGTCTTATTTAGTCCGAAATTAGGCAATGATTAAAACACATGGGCAAGGTTTGTGTTAATTTGCTTTCTGTATGTTCAAAGGCAATTATTTGATACAGCATGCTGCATTGTTCGCTTTACTATTATCATTTTTAAATAGTAAAGGTCAAACAAATGGCAACACCAAATACCCGCAAGGGTATTTTGCCAACCCGTTAAATATTCCAATGTCGTTAACAGCAAATTTTGGCGAATTAAGACCCGGTCATTGGCACATGGGTTTTGATCTAAGAACTGAGCAGAAAGAAAACTATCCTGTTTTTGCATCTGCCAGTGGCTACGTGGCGCATATTGGCATCAGGCCATTGAGCTTTGGGAAATATATTATCATCAACCATCCAAACGGGTATTCTACTTTGTATGCGCATCTGAATGAGTTTTACCCGGCATTAGAAGAATATGTAAGAGAAAAACAAACTGAGAAAGAATCCTGGGCTATTGAAATTGATTTTACTGAAAAGGATTTTAAAGTAAAGAAAGGAGAGGAGATCGCTAAAAGCGGAAATACAGGCGGCTCGCAGGGCCCACATTTACATTTTGAAATAAGGGATACTAAAAGTGGTAGATCACTTAACCCAATGCTTTTTGGATTTGATATAAAAGATGATGTGCCTCCATCCATTTCAAAGCTTGCTATGTATGACAGAAGCAGGAGTACTTACTTGCAAACACCGCAAATAATTTCCGTGATCAAAAGAGACAGTGGTTATTTTACAAAACCAGGGAAAATTTTAACCGGCAACCGAAAGATCAGTTTTGCTATTGGAGCAACTGATCGTGTAAGTGGATCAACCGGGACCAATGGAATTTACAGCGCTTATCTTTATTATCATTCTGATGCACAAATAGCTTTTATTATTGACAGTATGACTTATGCCGAATCAGATTATGTGAATGCACATATTGATAAAAGATATAAAAACGCCGGTGGTCCCTATATACAACATCTTTCAAAACTCCCGGGATTTAAAGGAAGAGTGTACGAAGAAATAGAAGGTAATGGAGTAATTGAATTGAATGACACGTTTGTTCATGATCTTAGTATTGAAATAGCAGATGCAGATGAAAATCTTTCAATTTTATATTTTCAAATTCAATACAGCGATAGCCTTGCGAAAAAAGTAAAACAATTTTCACATGAAAGATTGCTTATTCCCAACCAGGTAAATATCATTGAAGAAAAAGAATTCGAAGTATTCATGCCCGAAAATTGTTTGTATGACAGTGTTCCGCTTGTTTATTCTCAACAAAATATTTTTTCTCCCGGAGCTGTGACTGCACAACATCGTTTTACAGATCCGGTTTATCCGCTTCATTCAGATTTTTCAGTAAGAATAAAACTAATAAAAAAGGTTAGAGAAGATCTTAAAAATAAAATTGTACTTCTGAGAGAATGGAAAGGAAGCAGATCTGTAAGGAAAGCTGAATGGCAAAAGGGTTGGCTATCGGCTTCGTTTGATGTCTTTGGAAATTTCCAGGCATTTGTGGATACGATTGCACCGACAATAAATGCACCAGCAAAAGGAAAGGACACTCTTGATCTGAGCCCGTTGAATAATATTGTTTTTACGCCTAATGATAATTTTGCAGTACGATCTTTCCGTGCCGAACTCGATGGCAAATGGCTTATGTTCACCAATGATAAAGGACGAAGCTGGATCTATAATTTTGATGAGCAATGTCCTTTTGGTGTGCATGAATTAAAAGTTAAAGTAGAAGATATTGTGGGAAATGTAACAGAGAAAACATGGTGGTTTAAAAGGTATCCATATACCCCACCAAAGAAAAAAGTATATCAAAAGAAAACATCGTCTAAAAAAACTGTATCAAAAAAGAAATAATTAATACTGGTAAGATGGTAACACTAAAAGAAGGTGATAAAGCGCCAACATTTTCAGGCAAAGACCAAAATGGTAATAAGATTTCTTTAGTCGATTATAAAGGAAAGAAACTGATCTTATATTTTTATTCAGAAGCTGGTTCTCCTACCTGTACTATCGAGTCATGCAATCTCCGGGATAATTATACTTTATTAAAGAAAAAAGGTTTTGAAATATTGGGTGTAAGTCCTGATGATGAAAAAGCACAAAAGAAATTTGAAATAAAATATAAACTGCCATTCCCACTAATTGCCGATACGGAAAATAAAATAACTGCAACTTATGGTGTTCACGATATGAAAAAATTATTTGGCCGTGAATACATGGGTATCCTTCGCACCACTTTTGTCATTGATGAAAAAGGGATCATTCAAAAAATATTTTATAAGCCAAAGAATAAGGCACATGCGCAGGAAATATTGAAGTCCTTTGAATAAAAACCTTGCAGATCAGCATTCGTGATTGTATCTTCTATTTTATTGGATAAGCAACCCCCTTATTCAAAGTTTCGATTTATTAAAAACCAAAACAGTCATTATGAAACGATCACTTTTTGTTGTTCTCCTGTTTGCATTTATTAATTCTTTCGGCCAGGAGACAACAATAATTAAAACTCCTACAAAACCGGAGTTCACCAACACTAAAGTATTCTACTCACAAAAAGTAATTAATTCAAAATCAGTAGAGGTTCACCCAAAAGGTATCATGGATTTTAGCATTGATCACTATTTTGGTGATATTGCTGGTGATAATGGTGGTGTAAGACATGGTTTCTTCGGGTTAGATGGTATTAAAGATGTTCGTATTGGTTTCCAGTTAGGATTGAGCGATCGGTTAAATGTGATCTTCGCCAGGGCAAAAGGTTCTGGATTTGTGACAAATCAATGGGAGTGGGGATTAAAATACCAGGCACTAAGACAAAAGGATAATGATCCAGGTCATCCGCTTTCACTTACAATTTTTGCAAACGATGTACTGTCTTCTATGAAAGCGACAGACACTGCTTTGCATCTTGAAAATTCATTTGAAGATTTCGGCAGCCGTCATAGCCAGGTAGTACAAGTGTTGGTGGCAAGAAAGTTTGGCAAACTGAGCTTGCAGTTAAATCCACTCTATCTTCATACAAATTATGTTGAACCAGGTGCTCAGGAAAATCTTTTTGCTGTTGGGGGTGCTCTACGCTTGCCTTTAAGTAAAAAATTTGTGCTCCTTGCCGATTATTTTCACACTTTCAGATCACAAGAAAGTATAGATTTTTTTGCTTCGAAGGGAATAGGATTTCATGATCCTTTTGGTATCGGCTTTGAGATCATAACTGAAGGACATGTCTTTCATCTTAATTTCACCAATGCAACAGATATCCTGGAGAATCGTTTTATACGGGGCACCACTTCATCCTGGGGGGATGGTGAATTCCGCTGGGCATTTACTCTTACAAGGAATTTTGTTGTGTTCAGAGATAAGAAAACGAAAGCAAACTAATATTCTTATAAAACCCATTCTACTTCTCCAAACTCAAATCTTTCTTCAATAGAATGCTGAGTGATCAACTGACCTGCTTCCGAAATTCCTTTTATAGTTGTTTCAAAAACACGGGTTACGTTTTTCTCCGAAGGAGTCCTTACGGACAATTTTACTTTTTCATCTTTTTTATAAAGATGGGTTTGATATTTATTAAAAAGGATCATGAAATTTCCAGCGATCAATAGCTGGTAATTCTTTTCAATGATAGAACAAAGCTCTTTTGCAAGTTCAATGGGTTCATAAATTTTACCAGTTATTTGTTTTAGAGAAACTGGGTTTGGTAAACCAGGATTAAAACTCGTTTGATTGATATTTATCCCTATACCAATAACAGACCATTGCCAACTGCCAACTGTGGACTGACTACTTTGAATAACATTTTCGATCAGGATCCCCCCTGCCTTCCTGTCACGCCAATAAATATCATTAGGCCATTTAATTTTTGTTTCATCACCCGCATATTTTGAAAAAAACTCCCATGCACTTATGGCTATGCAAACACTTAATTTGAATTGGTCGGGAACGCTTAGTGGATAAGGATTTAACAGAATACTAAGAGCAATATTCAAGTCTTTTTGTGATGCCCAATTCTTACCACGTTGTCCCTTTCCGGTTGTTTGTTCATGTGCAAAAACAGCCATACCATGCTGAGCCTCACCCTGTCCGTCCGGCAGAAGATCTCCATGAATAAGACCCATGGCATATTTGTTGGTACTATCAATTGATCGCAGCTCAATAAAAGGCTTTCCAATTGGATTGCCGGCAAATGGTAGTGGCAATTAATTACTATTTTTGACAAAGTAAATCAGTTTATCGTTTCGGGTTTATAGTTTATGGTTATAAATCATGAAATAACTACCTCAAGAACGATAAACGGCAAACTATAAACCATAAACAAAAAATTATTGGAACAATTGTCAGTATTGGCTACACGAAAAAAGAAAAGCACTGTCCGGTTAACGAAGAATTCAAAACTCATTAAAACCATCATCAACGCTATACAGGAGAAAAAAGGTGAAAACATTATTTCTCTTGACCTGAGAAAAGTAGATGAAGCTGTTGCAGATTTTTTTATTGTCTGCGAAGCAGGTAGTCAGCCTCAGGTAAGGGCCATTTCGGATTTTGTTGAAGAGCAAATAAAAGAGAAATGTGATGAATACCCATATCATCATGAAGGAAAGAAGAACCTGCAATGGGTATTGATCGATTATGTGAATGTGGTGGTTCATGTGATGCTTTCGGAAACAAGGAAATTTTATAAGCTGGAAGAAATGTGGAGTGATGCCGTGGCACATGAGCATGAAGAGAACTAAACAGCTTTGGTTAAAGTATATAAATTAAAATCTAATCATTAAAGAAAACAGGATCCCTGGAGAACAAAGAAAAAAATGTCACAAGATCAATTTAATAAAAACGAAAAATTTCCGCGGTTTCAACCAAACCGTGATGAGAATAAAAAAGGCGGACCTAAATTCAGCAATTACTGGGTGTGGGCCATTTTACTCGCAACTGTTATAGGTTTTAGCATATTCAGTCCATTTGGCAAAAGAACTCAACCTATTACGGTAGGTGAATTCAAAGACATGTTGCGTAAGCATCATGTTGAAAAATATACTGAAGTAACTAATAAGAATATAGTTCGGGTGTCTATAAAAAAGGATAGCATCAGGGAATATTTAGACAAACTCCCTACAAATGCTATTTCAAATAAAAAAGATGAAAAGCCCCCGCAATTTAGTTTTGAATCAAATGAGCGGTTTAGGGAAGAGATCCTTGAATTTAAAAAACAGAACCAGGCTTATTTCCCCGATGAATCTTATGATCCGTATTTTATTGAAAAGGACAGCACATGGTTTTCAGGAGCTGTGAGTTTCATATTACCCGTATTGCTTTTTCTTGCAATATGGATACTGTTGATGCGTAAAATGAGTGGCGGAGGAGGAGCAGGCGGTGGCCCCGGCGGTATCTTTAATATTGGTAAATCAAAAGCTACATTATTTGATAAGGGAACAAAAGTGAATATCACATTTGCTGATGTTGCCGGGCTTGATGAAGCGAAAGTGGAAGTGATGGAGATCGTCGACTTTTTAAAGAATCCAAAAAAATATACCAATCTCGGTGGTAAAATTCCAAAAGGTGCATTGTTGATCGGGCCTCCGGGAACGGGTAAAACACTTCTAGCAAAAGCGATGGCCGGTGAAGCACAGGTTCCATTCTTTAGCCTTAGCGGTAGTGATTTTGTTGAAATGTTTGTAGGTGTTGGTGCCAGCCGTGTCCGTGATCTTTTTAAACAGGCAAGAGAAAAAGCTCCTTGTATAATTTTTATTGATGAAATAGATGCGATCGGCCGTGCAAGAGGAAAGAATGTAATGATGAGTAATGATGAAAGGGAAAGCACATTGAATCAATTGCTGGTAGAAATGGATGGTTTTGGAACTGATGCTGGTATTATAGTATTAGCTGCTACTAACCGACCTGATGTATTAGATAACGCATTGCTTCGTCCGGGACGTTTCGACAGGCAGATATCTATTGATAAGCCTGACCTGAAAGGAAGAGAAGCAATTTTTAAAGTACATCTAAAACCAATTAAGCTCTCTGAAAAAGTCGATATTCATAAACTGGCGGAACAAACTCCGGGATTTGCCGGCGCTGATATTGCCAATATATGTAATGAAGCTGCCTTGATCGCAGCGAGAAAAGGAAAGCAATCAGTTGAAATGGCCGATTTCCAGGATGCAGTAGACAGGGTAATTGGTGGTCTTGAAAAGAAGAACAAGATCATTTTACCGGAAGAGAAAAAAATTATTGCCTTTCATGAAGCAGGTCATGCTATATGTGGTTGGTATCTTGGAACATGCTTATCCATTATTGAAAGTAACCATTGTTCCAAGAGGAACTGCTGCATTAGGCTACGCACAATACACGCCGAAAGAACAGTATTTATATAATATCGATCAGCTGATGGACCAGATCTGTATGACACTGGGTGGCCGTGCAAGCGAAGATATTTTCTTTGATAAAATTTCAACGGGTGCACAAAATGATCTTCAGCAGATCACTAAGATCGCTTACTCTATGGTAACCGTTTACGGTATGAATGAAAAGGTCGGAAGAGTAAGTTTTTATGATCCGCAACAGGAAAATTCGTTCACAAAACCATATTCTGAAGAAACATCCAGGTTAATAGACGAGGAAGTACGTAAGCTGATCGATGAGGGATATGTAAGAACAAAGAAATTATTAATAGAAAAGAAAGAACAAGTAAGAATTGTTGCAGAGGCATTGTTAGAAAGAGAAGTTCTTTTTCAAAGCGATGTAGAAGCATTGATCGGTAAAAGACCATTTGAAGAAAAGAAAGTGTTGGATGTTCCGATCGTAGAATCGATAGCAGAGGAAGTGAAACCTGTTGAAAAGCCTGTTGAGAAAAAGTCTACTGAAGAAGGAACGGCAGGCGCCGAGTCGGGTATGTTCCCGCTCCCGGCATAATTAAATCACCGGAATGAAATTCTCTCCATCAAAAGAATCAATTCTCAAAAAAATTAGAAAGGCGTTGAGTCATTCAACGCCTCTTCCTTTTCCCCAAAGTGAAGCTAATCAACCAATATTCCCTACGGCATCAGAAGAACTTGAAGTAGTATTTGCAGAGCAATTCAATGGATTGGGCGGCCGGTTCATTTTTTGCGTGAATCGGCAAGAACTGGCTTTTCAATTTAATAGTCTTATCAAAAAAAGTGACTGGCAAAAAGTTTATTGCGTTGAAAATAAGATCAGGGAACTTGTTGGTAGTTCAGCAGAAGAAAGATTTACTGAAAAAGATCTTGCAGATTGTGATGTAAGCGTAACGGGTTGCGAATATTTGGTGGCTCGTACAGGCAGTATTGTAATGACTGCAGCGGGATCATCGGGCCGGACAACGAGTGTATATGCACCCATTCATATTTGCATTGCATTTACCAGCCAGCTTGTATATGATGTGAAAGATGCATTGGTATTGATGAAAGAAAAATATAAGGACAACCTTCCTTCACTTATCACTTTTGCCACAGGTCCCAGCCGCACGGCTGATATTGAAAAGACATTAGTGGTTGGAGTTCATGGCCCCAAAGAAGTATATTGTTTTTTAGTTGATGCATAGCTTCTTGCTTCGTACTTTTAGTGCATGAAACATCCTGAGGTTTACCAGCTTTTTGTGTATGGTTCATTGCGTAGCGGTTTTCACAGCCCTGCTTATGAATATATCAGTCGCTATTTTGATCTTGTTGGAAATGCAAAAGTAAAAGGTGAATTATTTGATCTCGGAACTTATCCTGCTGCAAAGCCAACTGGTACAAATAAATTTATCATTGGAGAATTATACAGGATCAGGAATGAAAATGAATTTGCGTGGGCAATAGGACAGCTGGATGATTATGAAGGTGTGAGTGTCGCTTTTGATGAAATGCAACTTTATCGTCGTGAAATAACGGAAGTGCATATTGATAATACAGTAACCAATGCCTGGATGTACTGGTATATTGGTGATGTGAAAGGCAAACCAGTGATCGATTCGGGTGATGTGCTTCAATACATGGAACAAAAGAAACAATCGCATTCGTGACATTAGCTTCTAATAAAAAAATATACTTTCTTTCAGACTTTCATCTCGGTGCGCCGGATGCAGCTTCGAGTCTTCAACGGGAAAAACAAGTGGTTCGGTTTCTTGATGAAATTAAAAATGATGCAGCGGAGATCTTTTTAGTTGGTGATATGTTTGATTTCTGGTATGAATACAGGAAAGTGGTTCCGAAAGGATTTACAAGATTATTAGGGAAGCTTGCTGAATTATCTGATGCTGGTATTCCCATGCACTTTTTTGTAGGTAATCATGATATGTGGATGAAAGATTATTTTCTAAAGGAATTAAATATCCCGATCTATTTCGAGCCAAAGGAATTTGAAAGAAATGGGAAAAAGTTTTTAATAGGTCATGGTGATGGATTGGGCCCCGGTGATAAAGGCTATAAGTTTTTAAAAAAAATATTTCGCAATCCTTTTTGTAAATGGCTCTTTGGTATTCTTCCGCCTTATATTGGCATGGGCCTCGCTGATTATTTCAGCCGGCGCAGCAGGGCACAGACAGGAGCATCAGAAGAAATTTTTTTGGGAGAAGATAAGGAATGGCTGATCATTTACAGTAAGGAGATATTAAAAGAAAAAAAGGTTGACTTTTTTGTGTTTGGGCATAGACACTTAGCCATCGATTATCGTCTATCTGATACCAGCAGGTATATTAACCTCGGAGACTGGATACATTATTATACATATGCTGTATTTGATGGAAGCGAAATGAAATTGAGATCATTTTTAAATAAAGATGAAAAAATAATCAGGCGATAAATGCTAAAACGGGCAACGATACTTTTTTTACTGTTTACTTTTTACTTTGTCAGCAATGCACAAAACGATTCATCATTTGTGCCGTTTAAAAAAATAAAAGGCGATATTGCTGCATTTACTGCTGACAATTTTGATAATATTTATTTACTTAACTCCTACGATCAGTTAAAAAAGATTGCTGCAAATGGAGATTCAGTTGGCGTTTTTAATAATGTGAGAAGATACGGTAAGCTTGCACAAATAGATGTTTCAAATCCTATGCGGGTTTTACTTTACTACAAAGATTTTTCAACTATTGTTGTTCTTGATCGATTGATGACCACCCGCAGCACGATCGATCTGCGCAAACAAGATATCTTCCATGTTGAAGCTGTTTGTTTGTCTTACGATAATAAGATCTGGCTGTATGATGAGTTTGAACATAAACTGAAAAAAATAGATGAGGATGGCAAACTGCTTTTTGCTACTACTGATTTTCGCCAGCTTTTCGGCGAAGCATTTTCTTTTACATCGATCTGCGACCAGGATGGGTTTCTTTATTTATATGATAAGAATAAAGGAGTGTATGTATTCGACTATTACGGCACATTAAAAAATATATTCTCACTTACCGGCTATGATAATTTTAATGCTGTTGGAAAATATATAACCGGCACGCGGCATGATACCCTGATGCGCTACCAGCCTTCCAATTTACTTTTGCAGGAAGTAAAGATGCCCGAATCTTTCCGGAAAGCACAATCCATACTTTTTACTGCAACAAAAGCTTACGCATTAAAAAAAGATGAGTTGGAGATTTACCAGCTTCGCTAAAGCCTTTCTTTTTTCAGATCCTTTGCATACATGAATGATTTTCTGAATAAAATGATCTTTGATAACCCGGTCAAAAATTATTTGATCGTTGCCGGCGTTATTTTATTTGTTCTTATTTTAAAACGAGTTATTTCCCGGTATTTCGCGGGGCTTATCTATCGCCTTGTCAAGAATTGTATTCAGAGATGTTGACAAATCATCTTTTTCCGGTCTTGTTGCAAAGCCATTGGGCTTGTTCATCTTTATCCTCGTTTCAATTATAGCGTTGCATAAACTAAGATTTCCCGGGTATTGGGATGTGGAAGTTTATAACAGGAGTACAAAAGAGATCATCCATACGGTTGGTACGCTGGTTTTGATCGCTTCGTTTATCTGGCTGCTATTACGAATGATCGATTTCATTGCGCTTATTCTTGAACAAAAGGCTAACATGACCCCCAGTCATACCGATAATCAGCTCATCATTTTTTTTAAAGATTTTTTTAAAGTGGTGATCGGCATCATTGGAATTCTAATGATACTGAAAGCCGGGTTTGGTCTTAATATTAGCAGCCTGATAACCGGGTTAAGCATTGCAACAGCTGCCATTGCATTGTCTTTAAGAGAAAGTCTTGAGAATTTGATCGCTTCGTTCATAATATTTTTTGATAAGCCATTTACTATTGGTGATCTTGTTCATGTACAGCAGGTAACCGGTACAGTTGAAAAAATCGGATTAAGAAGTACAAGAATAAGAACTGATCAAAAAACTTTTGTTTCCGTTCCTAATAAACAAATGGTGGATAGCATACTTGACAACCTTACATTGCGTACACAACGCAAAGCTGAGATAAGATTGGAGACCGGCGTAAATATTTCTTCTGAAACGCTGAATAAATTTATTGAAGCAGTAAAAACAAAACTGGTTCATCCGCAAATAGAAGAGAGTTCTGCTTTTTTGACTGAGATAAGATCAAACTCGTTTCTTATCAGCGTAGATTTTTTTACTGCACCGATTGCGATCAAAGAATTTCAAAAACTGAAACAGCAAAAGAATCTTGAGATACTGAAGCTGATGGAAGAAATGAAGATTGAACTTGCTGGTGCAAGCAGTGACATAAAGATTTCGGGAAAATTAGATCAGTAATACAAGGGTTATCCCAAACTCGCCTTTAACTCATTAAAAAATCCTTTGATCTTTTCCAATGATTGGATCATTTTAAACTTTTCATCTGCCTTCTTATTCTTTTTTAAAAATTCTTTGGCGCCTTCAATAGTGAATTTGCGGCGGCGAAGGAGATCATGGATCAAAACAAGATTCTTAACGTCTATAGGGCGGAAGAAGCGGTCGCCTTTTCGGTTCTTTCTTGGTTCAAGTATATCGAATTCAGTTTCCCAATAACGGATCAATGATTGATTAACCCTGAAACCATTTTGAAACTTCACCGATCGAATAGTATTGTTTCTGAAAAAGAATTTCATCCGGAGGGATCTGTATCAGGTCAGCATTCAAATGAATTTCTTTTAATGATAAACGTCCACGGGGCGATCTTCTTTTTTCCAATGCTTCAACAACAGTAGTTACAGCATCCTCCGGCTCTAACCTTGGATCGGTTTCTTCTTGTACTATTGTTTCTTGTATTTCCTGCTGTTCTTCCGGCATTTCATGCCCGGTGATCTTTACATCTTTTTCTTCTTCAGAAGAAAAATCAAAAGTTATTTGCGAAAGTGGGTTAGCCATAGTTCAGTAAAGATAAGGACGCTTGAAGAGTGCGACGCAACGATGTTGACAGGTGTGGAAAAGTTGGGCTAATAAAAAACAGCCATTAGCTTTTAGCAGTTAGCTAAAAGCAAAGAAATTTTATTAGCTAAAGGCTAATAGCTGTTGGCGAACAGCTTTTCTCTAATCAAAACTCTGATTTGATGCAGCTGCAAGTTTCAACAACCGATCGAATTGTTCTGGTGTAAGATCATTATAGAAGAAATAAATAGGATCGATCTTGTTCCCGTTCTTGATCACTTCATAATGGCAATGCGGACCGGTACTCTTGCCGGTGCTGCCAACCCAACCGATCACTTCGCCTCGTTTTACTCTTTGCCCACCCCTTGCTTTTATCCGATACATGTGACCAAATAAAGTTTTGTACCCGTAGCCATGATTGATGATAACATTATTGCCATAACCATCACCACGATTGCCGGCAAATTCAACAGTGCCATCAGCCGTTGCATAAATAGGAGTGCCAGCCGGTGCTGCGAAATCAAGGCCGGGATGAAGCTTAACCGTTTTATATACCGGGTCAATGCGATATCCAAAGCCGGAGGCGATACGTTTAAGGTCTGCGTTGCTTACAGGTTGAATAGCCGGAGTGGCGGCCAATAATTTTTCTTTATCCTTTACCATTCCCTGAAGGTCTTTATAAGAGGCCTGTTGCACTTTGATGCGGCTGCTCATGTTATTCAGGGTTGTGACGATAGAGTTGATCAGATCGTTTTGCTCCATTCCCTCTACTTTGGCTATCTGTTTTTCTTTTTCCAGGTCTTTTAGCCTTGCACTGTCAGGTATTGGTGTGGCTTCGAAAATGGAACGATAAACCTCATTGTCCCTGTCTTCCAGTTCTTTCATTTGCTGCTCGATCTTTTTTGTTTCCTTGGTTAGCTCACGATAGCGGTCCTTCATTCTCTCATTTTCGGCACGCAATAATTTTTCATTTGGTGAACCAATGAACCGGAATGCTAACAAGGATATAATGGCGGCAGTAACAAGTGCGGCAGCAATAAAACCAAATACTCGAAGGAGTTTAACACGCAAGGGGGTCTCCAGTTTTTCATACCGGAGCGTATGCGTATTATAATAGTATTTGATTTTTTTCATAACCCGATGCGATCTTGCTGGGTAACGGATAATTGGTTTTAAGATCAGCACCTGTAAACGGCCAGGCCTTACACAACTGGCGGCTTATCATTACCTTTGGCCACTTTTACAGGGAAGACCTGCCTTATGGCAGGAAGACAAATATAGTGTTATAAAAAGAAAAAGCAACTCTGCCCGGCGGTAAGCAGGCTATTCAAAATTTATGATGACCAGTAGTGAAATAAGGCAACAATTCATGGATTTTTTTGCATCGAAAGGGCATGAGATCGTTCCCTCTGCACCAATTGTGGTAAAAAATGATCCGACATTGATGTTTACCAATGCGGGCATGAACCAGTTCAAAGATTATTTTTTGGGAAATAAACCTGCAGTAAATAAAAGAGTGGCCGATACACAAAAATGTTTGCGGGTAAGTGGCAAGCATAATGACCTGGAAGAAGTGGGAGTGGATACCTATCATCATACCATGTTTGAAATGCTGGGCAACTGGAGCTTTGGCGATTATTTTAAAAAAGAAGCGATTGAATGGAGTTGGGAATTACTGACAAAAGTTTATGGACTTGATAAGAACAGATTATATGTTACCATTTTTGAAGGAGATGAAAAAGAAAAGCTACCAAGAGATGAGGAAGCATACAATGAATGGAAGAAATGGTTACCTGAAGACAGGATATTAATGGGCAATAAGAAAGATAATTTTTGGGAAATGGGTGATACAGGTCCTTGTGGTCCTTGTACGGAGATACATTTCGACAGCCGTCCAGAATGCAAATAACGATGGCCATTCGTTGGTGAACAATGATGAAACAGGAACAGGTGATGGAGATATGGAATAATGTATTCATCCAGTT
Source organism: uncultured Bacteroidota bacterium (assembly GCA_963746915.1). GTDB lineage: Bacteria > Bacteroidota > Bacteroidia > Chitinophagales > Chitinophagaceae > VBAS01. The sequence continues at coordinate 43,366 of CAVVDD010000006.1, forward strand.
CAATCGTTTAAAAGATGGAAGCCTTGAACCATTACCAGCAAAGCATGTTGATACAGGAATGGGTTTGGAAAGATTGGTAAAAGTGATACAGGGAAAGACATCGAATTATGATACGGATGTTTTTACAGGAACGATTGACGAGATAAGCAAAAATACGGTAAATAAAGTATATAAGGCAGGAGATGATAAGGAAAGTATTGCTTTTCGTGTTATTGCCGATCATATTCGTGCTATTGCATTTACAATTGCTGATGGACAACTTCCTTCAAATACAGGTGCAGGTTATGTTATAAGAAGAATACTTCGCCGTGCTGTTCGTTATTATTATTCTTATTTGGATTATAAACAACCATTATTACATCAGTTGATACCAGTTTTGGCAAAACAATTTGAAAATGTATTTCCTGAATTGAATAAGCAAGTTGATTTTGTAACAAAGGTGATTAAGGAAGAAGAAGAAGCTTTTTTAAGAACACTTGGGATAAAAGGATTTAGGAATACAGATGAATTTGAAATCGTGGATAAGTGCTAAGTGTAGAAGCTGATCTTGATCTGAAGAACAGCTTTACAAAAGCAAAATATAAAGATCGTGAGAAAAAAATTATAGCGGGTGAAATGGCTTTTGAACTTATATGATACTTATGGTTTCCCAATAGATTTAACTCAGTTAATGGCCAAGGAAATAGGCTGGACAGTTGATATGGAAGGATTTGAAAAAGAAATGCAACAACAAAAACAACGCAGCCGTGCTGCCACTGCAGTTGATACAGAAGATTGGATTGTGTTGGATGATTATGCCAGAAATGAATTTATCGGTTATGATGCATTGGAATCACAAACTAAAGTGGTTAAATACAGAAAAGTAAAAGCAAAAGGAAAAGAAGGTTATCAATTGGTATTAGAAGTAACTCCTTTTTATGCTGAAAGTGGCGGACAGGTGGGTGATACCGGAGAATTAATAATTAATAATGAAAAATTAATAATTACAGATACAAAGAAAGAAAATGACCTTATCATTCATTTTACAGATTCAATTCCTTCTGATCTGAGTGGTGAGGTAATTGCAAAAGTTGATGCTTTAAAAAGAAAACATACAGAGCTTCATCATTCTGCCACGCATCTTGTGCATGCAGCATTAAGAAAAGTATTAGGAACACATGTGGCACAAAAAGGAAGTTTGGTAAATGAAGAACATCTCCGTTTTGACTTTTCTCATTTTGCAAAAGTTACAGATGAAGAGATTGCAACGATTGAAACGCTGGTGAATAAAAAGATCAGGGAGAATATTCCTGTTGTAATAAAAGAAATGCCAAAGGATGAAGCAATGAAGCTTGGCGCAATGGCATTGTTTGGTGAAAAATATGGTGATGTTGTAAGAGTGGTGATCATTGACCCAACCTATTCGGTGGAACTTTGCGGTGGTACACATGTTGGATCAACAGGCGAATTAGGTCTGTTTAAAATTACTCATGAAACAGCAGTAGCTGCCGGCGTAAGACGTATTGAAGCAGTTTGTGGCGAAGCGGCAGAAGATTATATCAATAATAAATTAAGTGAGCTGAATTCAATAAAAGAACAATTCAAAAATCCGAAAGATCTTTTAAAAACAATTGAAAGCAATCTTAGCAGAAAACGCATCTTTAAAAAAGCAATTAGAAAATATTGAGAACCGAATGCTTGTTGGAGTTCGCAATGAATTGTTGCAGAAAGATGAGATCATTAATGGAATAACTTTTATTGGCGATATAATAGAAGTAAGTAATCCAGATGCACTGAAAAAACTTTGTTTCGATCTTAAAAATAATCTCAACAATTATGTAGTCGTACTTTGTGCCAATATTGGCGGCAAACCTTCAGTTGCAGTTGGCATCGATGAAAAAACAGTTGCTGCAAAAAACCTTGATGCAGGAAAGATCATTAAAGAAATTGTAGCGCCAATCATTAAAGGTGGTGGAGGCGGACAAAAAACACTTGCAACAGCAGGTGGACAGGATGCAAGTAATCTGCAAAAGGTAATTGACTCTATTAAGGGATTAATTCAATAAGTTATCGCCTTCAATTTCCTCCTTTCTCTTTTTAGTATTCTTGTTCTCCAAAGAAATAAGAAAAATAAAATAATAGGGTTGCTATTAAAGAAAGAAAAGGAAATGCAAATTCATTTTTTTACAATTTCCACTCTCCTGTTAAGTGCCCTCCCTTCTTCAGTATCATTTGTTGCAACAGAACAGACAGGTCCAACGCCTTCAGTTGTTAATCGAGAAGCAGCTATTTTATATTTGGTTACTAAATAATTTTTTATTGATTCTCCCCTGCTTTTTGAAAGCTTTTGATTCATGGCATAATCTCCTACATTATCTGTGTGCCCAACAATGTAAACATTTACTTCAGGGTTTTGTTGAAGATAGGTTGCAACCGGGTTGATGGCTTTTTCTGATTCCGGTTTAATGTCCGACTTCCCGTTATCAAAAAGAATTCCATATAAGGCTATTTTCCCCCGGGAATCAATACTTCCTTTGATATCCTGGGCAGTTACTTCCTGTTTCATTACATCAACTTCAATGGAAATGATACCGTAATTATCCAGATCAGCGCTGTTCGTGTTTGCATTCACATATATCCATATTTCTTTTCCATTGTAAATAGTTTTAAATACAGATCCATCTGCTTCTTTTACAACTTCTCCACCAACAGCCTTAATGGCATTAGCATGATTACGAAGGATCTGAAGACCAGAGACTATACGGTTAATGTTTTCTTTTTTATGGAACCAGGTCTCACGGTACACGCCTTCTTTTTTCATTGACCTGGTGCCATTGTCAATCATAAATTCATAAGCGCCAAATTCTGAGTATTTGCAAAAATCTGTCACATAAAACCCATCAAAAGATGTAAATATTTTTAAGTTTTTTTCAAGACAAGCAGGATTGTCCTCCTGTGCAAATGAGTTAAGGACAATAAAACTCAAAAAAAGAAATAGTAGTGCTTTTTTCATGATATTCTATTTTATTGAGGTTACATAATATTACATGGGTCAAGTACATCAAAGCAGTACCAGGCTTCCGTTTACGAGTGGTTTTGCGAGTAAAATAGTATACTCGTTTATTAAAAAAATTTTTTTCTGAATTTCTTCCACGATGGCTGCATTTGCACAGTAAAAGTTAATCAATCGGGAATATGCAAAAACTGATTAACATCATAAAAGGTTCTGCTAAACTAACATACATTGGATAGCGGAATATTCACTTAACCTTAATTGATGTAGATCATGAAGGCATTTTATAAATTTATCTTCCTGCTTTTTATAAATTTTCCATTGTATGCCCAGGTACCTGCAACAAAAAAATCAAATCCGAATATTAATACATACCAGCGAATGCAGGACAGCCTTCTGCGTGCCATACAGAAATATGATTCGAACGAACCTGAATTTGCCGTACCAAAACGAAATTCCAAACTACTGGCGGCAATACCAAAACAGGTGTTCACTAAGGAGCAACTTGTACAATACCTTGCTTCTTTGATGAACAAATTTGAAACTGTTCCTGCTAACAGAGGATCTAAGAAGAATGTATTAAAATATTTTCCACCTGAAATAACAAAAGACTACCAGGTAGCAGCAGTTATATTTTGGATCAATGGCCGTGTCATAGAATCCATCTATGCTTTTCTGAGGGCTGCTCAAAATACGGATGATTGCCTTGCACTGAACAATATTTCAGCAATGCTAAACCTGTCGGGCTATCCACATAAAGCAATTCCAATATTGAAATATCTATTGGAAAAGTATCCCAAAAACAAAATGGTAATGAACAATATGGGGCAGGCCTATTACGAACTTGGCGACCTTGATGAAGCCATGAATTTTTTGACAGGCTGCACCAGTCTCGACAGGTTCAATGTACAAGCAAACAACAGCATCGGGCATATTGAACAGTCGAGAGGTAACACTCAACAGGCAATGGAGGCATATACAAATTCGTTGAACGGCGGGTATAACAAATCTGCTGCAGAGAATTTGCAGAGACTGAAACCTGATGAAACTTTTAAGGATCTTAAAGTTCCGCCGCCAGGCAACTATCCGCCTGCAGATGACAATATAGCTTTTCAATGTCCTGATCCTCCATTGGCTTCAGCTCTTGTACTTCCATTTAACACACAAAAGGCTGCCGAAGAAGAAGAATGGACAAGGTTGTATAATGAGTATAGTCAGCAGTTAAATGAATCTATGCAGAAGAATGCACAAAAGATGGTGCAGGCTATACAATCCGGTGGGGGCATACAAACCGGCGCATCAGTTATGTTTGAAAAAGCCACTTTGATGAACGGGCTTTCTTACGATTTCACATTGGATCAGATGCAACGGCTCGAAAAAATGCATGTGGAGTGGCAGGATGACTTTATGAAACGGCAGGGTGAAGCGTTCACTTATGCCCAGTCAGAAAAATGTAAAGGATTGAGTACCGAAGCCTGCTGCAAGATAATGAACGAAATTTCAGAAAAATATAATTATGAGGCCCGGGGTCACTTTATGGATTATTGTGAAAAACTATGGACAAATGTCAAAGGTCATTATAATGTTGTTTCCTATTGGATGCCGTATATAACAGCCAGTGGAAATTTCTTTAACCGTGACCTTTTTATGGCCAGGGGAATGCTTATTACTACAGCCGGAAGACTTTGCAGGGAAAGCCGGTTTGGTTTAAGCAACGGCTGTAATGAATTCAATGACACCGTAGAAGTTAAAAAGGAAATTGCATTTAAAGAACCGAAATGCAGACCATATAATATTCCTTTGGGCGTTGGTTCTATAGAAATTGGCTGCGATATATTCAAGGCATCTGGAGCAGAAGGTATTGCCGGGGAACTTGAACTTAACTTTGCTACAAGCCAGGTAACTATCGGTTTGGGTGCCGGATATGAAGTAAATACCGGTGTATTCAATATTTCACAGAAGGGCCTGAATTATATCGAATTTAATACAGATAATATGACCATAACCGATTGGGGTTACAAGACATCTTCTGAAGTTACTACCGGAAAGATCCTTGAACCCATCGGCATTAATTCAGCGGGTATTGAGGTCACTACAAAATTTGGATATGAATCGGGAATAACAGTAAGTGGTGCAGGTAAGGTATTTGACCAAACATTGTTTGATGGTGAGATCAATATCCCCAGGCGTTAAATAGATTCTATGTCCCGGACCTTTCACTGATGTTATGTGTTATACCCCCTGTTCTTTTATAAAATGAAACAAGTAAAATATTAGAAATGTGTCAATTATTTTAGGCATTATTTATCTTGCATTATTATTATACTTGTATTTATCGTAATAATGATTAATTCAATAAGTCATCATCAGCATTCTTCCTGCTCTTCGGACTTTATTTATAAATGGGCATAGCAACAGTAATAACCACTACACATAGTTAAAGCAAATATTATTGTCAATACATTCATAACAATTCGTAAGAGTGAATTATATTTCAAATTTTAGAAATCAATACTTTTGATCAATACCATTTTAGGGTAAGAAGAACTACTAAATCCTAACTGGTAACTTTATCAACAATGAATATTATCATTGAAACCAATCGTCTTTTGCTTCGCACCTTCACAGAAGATGATGCAGCGCTGATCTACGAATTAAATCTTGACCCCGATGTGATCCGTTACACCCATGATCCGATAAAGGACATGGCGCATGCATCTGAGGTACTTGAAAAAGTTATTATACCTCAATATGCTCTTTATAACCATGGCCGCTGGGCCGTGCATGTAAAAGCAACGCTTGAATTTTTGGGTTGGTGCGGACTAAAATACCGTGCTGAGCAAAATGAGATCGATCTTGGTTACCGCTTTAAAAAGGAAGGTTGGGGAAAAGGATATGCAACTGAAGCTGCCTATGCCTCCATTCAATATGGCTTTGAAAAACTTGGTTTGCAGCGCATAGTGGCAAGGGCGGAGATAGATAATATTGGCTCATGGAAGGTGCTTGAAAAATGCGGGATGACCTATATCGGGGACGAAGAAGTTGATGGTTACCCCGTTAAAACCTACGAGATCTGGAACCCGTCCGTCAGATAAAATAGCCGCCTGACCATGGGTTGGCTATTTAACACTTCCGAAACATTTCGTAATCCAAAAAATGTCTTTATATTTGGTCTACGAAAAAAAACGTAGGAAATAAAAAAATACATTTTATGAAACGATTTGCTTTAAATTTTGTGATCCCTGCTATACTCGCAACATTCACTATTCCATCTTTTGCACAGGATGTAAAAGCAAAGGAAAAAGAGAGTAAGGATAAAAAAGAAGTTGAAGAGATCACTATCATCCGGAAAAGTGATGATAAAACAAAAACTGTTGTTGAGATCAATGGCGATAAAATAACGGTCAATGGAAAACCTATCGAAGAGCTGAAGGACGGCGACATTACAGTTCATCGTGGTAAATACAAGACAATGGAAGGGTTAAATTATTACTCTGCTCCAAGAACAAGGGCAGGTAGTCAAAATTTTAATTGGGACAACGGAGATGGATTTAACATGTATGGTGTGGATGAAAACCGTGCAATGCTTGGTGTTGTGACTGAAGAAGTAGAAGGAGGAGTGAAAGTAACTGAACTAACGGATGAAAGCGCCGCAAAGAAAGCAGGTATCAAAGAAGGCGATATCATTACAAAAATTGGCGATACAAAAATTGAAGATCCGGAACAATTATCGGAAGCAGTTCGCAAACACAAACCAGGCGAAAAAGTTACAGTTACATTATTAAGAGACAAAAAAGAACAGAAAGTAACGGCAGAATTGGGTAAATGGAAAGGGGTTAGCTCATATAGTTTTTCACCTGGCAAAGAATTTAAAATGGATATGGATTATAATGAATTGCTTGCTCCAAAGATCCAGGCAATGCCGCGTATGCGTAATGGACAGGTATGGTCGTATAATAATGGTGCACCAAGGTTAGGTTTATCTGTTCAGGATACTGATGACGGTAAAGGTGTAAAAGTGATCGATGTGGATGATGAAAGCAATGCGGCAAAAGCAGGATTGAAAGAAAATGATATCATAACAAATTTCAATGGTACTGAAGTGAACAGCGCCGATGAAGTGGCTAAGCTGGTGAAAGAAAATAAAGACAAACCAACTATCAGTTTGAAAATAAAAAGAGATGGCAAAGTGCAAACTGTTGAAGTAAAAATGCCCCGCAAATTGAAAACAGCAGACCTTTAAGATCAATATAATTATCTTTTAAGCCGTCCCGCCTTAGGCGGGACGGCTTTTTTGTTTTCTATATTTCAAAGCCCTTAAAAAATTGATGTGTATTTTTGCCGTCTTATTAAAAAATGGAAGCAAAACAGGGATATGAAACAGTGATAGGGCTTGAAGTTCATGCAAGACTTCTTACTCGCAGCAAATTATTTTGTGGAGATAGTTCTTTTTTTGGTGATGAGCCAAACACAAATATCAGCCCCATAACGCTTGCTCATCCCGGCACATTGCCAAAGATGAATAAAGAAGCGATCGGCTTTGCGGTCAAACTTGGTCTTGCCTGTCATTCTGAAATTGAGAAACAAAATTATTTTGCACGCAAAAATTATTTCTATCCCGATCTTCCCAAAGGTTACCAGGTATCTCAACATACAACACCTATTTGCAAAGGAGGGTATGTAACAATTAAAACAACAACTGGTAGCAAGAATGTACAACTGACCAGGATACATATGGAAGAAGATGCAGGCAAAAGTCTGCACGATGTATATGATAATGAAACTGCACTTGATTATAACCGTGCTGGCGTTCCATTGTTGGAAATTGTTACCGACCCAGATCTGAGAAGCGGAGATGAAGCTTATGCCTATTTAACAGAGCTACGCAAACTTGTTCGCTATTTGGAAATTTGTGACGGGAATATGGAAGAAGGAAGTCTGCGTTGTGATGCAAATATTTCTGTAAGAAAAATGGGAGATACTAAACTCGGTACAAGAGTGGAAGTAAAAAATCTTAATTCAATGCGAAATGTAAAGATCGCCATTGAATATGAAGCAGGGCGTTTGATCACATTATTAGAAAATGGAGAAACAATACAACAGCAAACAAGAAGCTTTGATGCGACGAATGGAACAACGTTTGCCATTCGTGATAAAGAAGATGCCGAAGACTATCGTTATTTTCCTGAGCCCGATCTTACTCCATTTGATCTTACTGATGGTTTTATTGCATCAATAAAAGAAAGCCTGCCGGTTTTACAACAAGAAAGAATAAAAAAATATACTTCGACATACCAGCTAAGCGAATATGATGCGGCTGCTTTAACAGAGGAAAAAGATTTCTCAAATTATTTTGAACAGCTTATTCAACCCAATAATGCAAATGGAAGTAACGCCGGAATAAAACCAAAATCGGCCGCTAACTGGATGCTCGGACCCGTAAGGACATGGTTAAATGATGAAAATAAAAATATTGATGAATTCCCTGGTATCTCCTGAAATATTTTGTTTGCTTATAAAAATGGTAGAGGAAAATAAGCTTAGTTTTTCGACAGCTTCATCAAAACTATTTCCTATACTGATAGCAGACCCGGAAACAGATCCTTTGCAGGAAGCGGCTAAAATGAACCTGATAATGGAAAGTAACTCAAGTTACATTCTGCCAATTGCTGATGCTGTACTTTTACAGTTTGAAGATAAAGTGAAAGAATACAGAAATGGGAAAAAAGGCTTATTGGCATTATTTGTGGGCGAAGTAATAAAAAGATCAAAAGGAAAAGCCGACCCAAAAGTTGTAAATGAAATTTTAAATCAAAAACTGAATAGTTAAAAATAATTGTGTATGCGAAAGATCGTTTTATCAGTGTTAGTGATCTCATTGCTGGCTTCGTGTAAGGAAAAGGAAAGTAAAACATTTACTGTTTCAGGTGTTTTGCATAATGCTCCATCAAAAGTTGTTTATATAGAAGAGTCGGATATTACAACCGGGAAAAAGACATTAAAAGATTCTTCTGCTATTGCTGCCGATGGTAAGTTCTCGATAAGTATGAATGCAACTAAAGATGCTGTTTACAATCTTCTTTTACAAAATGATGTAGCTCAGTTTTTAACCCTTATAAACGATGCTCCGAAGATCAACGTGGATGTAGACTTCACCAACCGAACTGATTTTTATACTGTGACCGGGTCAATGGCCAGTAAGTCGATACAAGAATATCTTGCTAAAATAAGCGGCATGCAAAAGGACCGTGTTAATATTTATTTTCAGATCGATAGTATTCAAAGAAATAATGGCGATTCGTCCCTGGCAGAAAACCTCAATAAACAGGAGAAGCAAATTTCAAAAGACGAAAAAAATTTCACGCAACAAACTGTTCAGCAAGCAACTAATTCTTCACTGGCATTGTTTATTCTTTCTACTTACCAGGGAATGGCCCGTGATCCGAATTTCAGAGTAAATGGTTTTACTGATACAGAGGTTGTTGGCTTGCTAACTGGTATGCTTAATAAATTTCCAGAACGTACGGATATAGCTGGCATTCGAAATTCAGTGGAATCTTCAATTCCAAAAACATTATGGGTAGGAAAAACTGCGCCAGAAATTTCTTTACCTGATACAGAAGGCAAAACAGTTAAGCTAAGTTCATTTCGCGGTAAATATGTGCTTGTTGATTTTTGGGCAAGCTGGTGTGGTCCATGCAGAAGAGAAAACCCTAATGTGGTGCAGGCGTTTAATCAATTCAAGAATAAAAATTTTACGATCCTTGGTGTTTCACTTGATCGTCCGGGTCAAAAAGAGAACTGGATAAAAGCAATAAAGGAAGATAATTTAACGTGGACACATATTAGTGATCTTAAGTTTTGGCAAAGTGAAGTGGTGCCTGTATACCAGGTTGGCAGTATTCCTTTTAATGTTTTAGTTGATCCGGATGGGAAAGTCGTTGCTGAAAATCTTCGGGGCAATGCATTGGAACAAAAACTACAGGAGCTATTGAATTGAAACATATCATCTCTCAATAAAAAAGGGTTGTCAAACGGCAACCCTTTTTAATTTATTAATGTTTATTTCTTTTTCTTTATAAATGTGATCAGCAACGAAGGCAATAATACAAGGTTGGTAATAGTGGCGGTGACAAGAGTAAGCGAAGTAAGCCAACCGAGTGATTGTGTGCCACCAAACCCACTGAAACAAAAAATGATAAATCCTGCAATAAGTACAAGAGACGTATAAATAATGCTGATGCCGGTACTGTGAATTGTCTGGATCACCGTATGCTTCATATCATAATTGTGTCGGGGTAATTCTTGTTTATAATTTATAAGAAACCGTATAGTGACATCGATGGCAATTCCAAGTGCAACACTGAAAATTAAAACAGTGGAAGGTTTTATTCTTACACCAAGCCATCCCATTACACCAGCTGTGATCACTAATGGAATAATATTCGGTATCAATGAACATACTAAAATTCTGAAAGAACGGAACAGGTACATCATGCAAACCGCTATTAGTGCAAATGCCCACATGATACTTTCTTTTAAACCATTGATGATAAAATTACTGCCGGTAAGAAAAGTAACACTGGCGCCGGTAAGCTGCACTTTGTAATTCGTTGTATCAAAAATTTGATCGGCTTTTTGTTGTATTGTATCAAGTATCTGCGGTAAACGATAGCTGCCTACATCACGCATGCTTACACTTATTCTTGCTTCCTGCTTATTGCTATCAATAAAAGAAGAAAGAAGTTTTCCAAAAGAACTTTCGTTCCTGCCGGAATCAGGTTTGAATTCAAGATAAGATTTTAGCGGGACCATATCGAACTCGGTGGGAGCAGAATAACTGGCAGTATCGCCTTCATAAAAAGCTTGCTTTGCAAATTTTAAACCTTCAGTTATATTAAGTGGTCTTCCTATTTCGGGCATTGCTGCCAAAAATTGCGAAAGGGAATCAATTTTTAAAAGAGTAGAAAGATTTCGTGTCACACCTCTTTTCTTTTTTGTATCAATAACTATTTCAAGTGGCATTACTCCTTTGAAATTCCTTTCAAAAAATTTCAGGTCGGTATAAATCTTATCCGTCTTTGGAAGATCATCTACGATGTAACCATTACTTTCTAATCTTAATATTCCTATTATAGCAACAACTAAAACTAGCAACAGTCATTGTATAAATAAATTTCCTGTGATTGAGCGACCAGCGTTCCAGCCTGTCAAGCCATCTTCTCAGTCTTGGATTATCCAGGTATTTTGTATGCCTGGATTTGGGTGGAGGAAAAAAACTTAATGCTGCCGGGATCAATATAAGAGAGATAAAAAACAGCGCCATAATATTAAGACCGGCAACAGCGCCAAACTCTTTTAATACCTGGCTACGTGTTAAAAAGAAAACAGCGAAACCAATAGCAGCGGAGATGTTGCAAAACAGTGTAACGATCCCCATTCGGTCCACCATTTTTACAAGTGCTTTTGATTTATCACCTGTTTCATTATACGACACGTGAAATTTATTCAGGAAATAAATACAATTGGGAATGCCGATCACCACTATTAATGGTGGGATAAGGGCCGTAAGCAAAGTGATCTTATAACCCATCAATACCATTGTGCCCAGGCTCCATACTACGCCAATACCAACCACCACAATAGATAGCAACATGCTGCTAAATGATTTGAAAAAAAGTAATAAGATAACCGCAGAAAGAACAACAGATATCAAAAGGAACCATTGCATTTCGTCGGCGATCCTTTTTGCCAATACTGTTCGAATTAACGGCAAACCACTTAAATGGGTTTCTAAGGAATATTTTTTGCTGAATGCATTACTTAAAGAAGTGATCTGTGCCACTGTTGCTTCTCTTGCTTTTGATGCCAGTACACCTTTATTTATATGCACACCAAGCAACCATGCATTTGAATCAGGATTGTATAACAAACCGCGATAAAATGGAAGACTATAAAAAACTTTTTTGGAGCTATCGATCTCAGCTTGCGAAAGTGGCCCTTTTTCAAATATAGCCTGTGGGCCTAATTTTTCTGTTGCTGAATCTTTGATAAGATTAACGGCAGTGATTATTGAGATCACATCTTCTACACCTTTCACACCTTTGATGTCATTTACAAGCCGGGTATAATCATTAAAAATTTTTTCTTCAAAAAGTTTATCAGTTTGTATACCTATGACAAGCATATTGCCATCTTCGCCAAATTTTTTCCGGAATTCCTGGTAAGCTTTAAACTTGGGATGATCAGTTGGAATGGCATTCGCAAATTCATAACCCAATTGAAGTTGTTTTGCTTTATAAACCATGAAAGCGGTAGCTCCCAGCAAAAGAATTAATAATGGTATCCTGTATTTTAGTATGAACCGGCCGAGAATATTCCACATAATTGTTCGTTGACGGCAAAGAAACAGAAAAATGACTGAACAGCCCATTAAACCATACTACCGATTTAGATTAAGAGTGATATTTTTGAAAAGTGAGTTTACGCCAATCCATAGCTACTTTATATACTTTATTTACTTTTTTTTCCAGGGGTATTTCCCAGGATTCAATCCCTCCGATCGGCCAATGGAGAGATCATTTGCCTTATCATTCTGCCATTGATGTTTCAGCAGGAGACAATAAAATCTTTTGTGCTACGCCTTACAGTGTTTTTAGTATTGACTTGTCTGAAAATTCAGTTTCACGAATGAGCAGGATAAATGGGTTAAATGAAACCGGGGTTTCAGCAATCAATTATAATGAAATAAGCGATAAATTATTCATCGGTTATCGCAACAGCAATATTGATATTGTTTATCGCAACGATATTTTTAATGTGCCCGAAATTAAACTTGATAATATTGTTGGCGATAAAGCCATTTACAATGTTTTTTCTTCAGGAAAATATTTTTATCTCTCGACCGGACTCGGCATAATTGTTATTGATGCAGATAAATATGAAGTGAAAGATTCATGGTTTATTGGTAACAATGGAGGACAGGTAAAAGTAAATGGCTTTACTGCCGACAATTCTTTTTTTTATGCTGCTACCGATGAAGGATTAAAGATCACTTCTATAAATACTGTTGATCCTGCCAATTATTTGAACTGGCAAAATATTAGCGGTGTAAATGGATTGGCTGCGGGAGTTTGTAATAATGTTATCAATGTGCAGGGTAAAATATTTGCTTCAAAAAATGATTCTATGTTTGTGCTTAATGGATTCAACTGGAATTTAATTTTTACAGAACCCGGATGGAGAATTCTAAACATTAATTCTTCTCTAAGTAAAATAGCAGTTTGCCAAAAAAAGAATGATGGCAGTGCGAAGGTTACTTCATTAAATACCGACGGAACAATTGCCCGAGTTATTCAACAGCCCGGATCAATCGTTCAGCCAAAGAAAACAATTTTGGTCGGTAATGATCATTGGGTAGCCGATAGCAGTGGCGGGTTAACAAAGTTCATGTCAGTTGGTTTTGAAAACTATGATCTCAATTCACCACAATCAATTGCGACAGGTGAAATTGTTTTCGTAAACAATACATTTTATGCAACAGCTGGCAGCGTAAATGAGAATTGGCAAAAGCAAAATAATAAAGACGGTATTTATAAATTTTCCGAAGGGCAATGGACAAATTATAACAATAAACATTTTGCTCAACTTGATTCTTTGCCTGATCTGATCTCCGTTGCGATCGATCCACGGGATGAAACGATCTGGACAGGCTCATATGGCGGAGGACTGTTACATATAAAAGCCGGAAATAGTTTTGATGTCTTCAAACAGAATTCTCCATTAGGGCAAGCAACATTTGATCCCGGTAGCTATCGTGTAGCTGGTCTTGCGTTTGATAAAGAAAATAATTTATGGATATCTAATTATGGGGCTGCACAGAATATTCTTGTAAGAAAAAATGATGGTAGCTGGAAAACATTTGCTCCGCCATTTGCTCTTTCTGAAAATGCAGTGTCACAAATTGTGATCGATGATGAAGATCAGAAATGGATCGTTTCTCCAAAAGGAAATGGATTGATCGTTTTTAATGATAACAAATCGATCGATAATGCAGCTGATGATAAATGGAAATTATACAGAAGCGGTGCTGGCAATGGCAATTTGCCAACGAATAATGTATTGAGTATTGCAAAAGATAAAAATGGTTTTATCTGGGTCGGCACAAACGATGGTATCGGTGTTATTCAATGTCCGCAAAATGTTTTTTCATCACAAGGCTGCGATGCAATATTACCCGTTGTGACGCAGGGCGAATTTAATCAATATCTTTTCAAAGGCGAAGAAGTAAGAAGTATTGCTGTTGATGGCGCTGATAGAAAATGGGTGGCAACAAAGAATGGCGTATGGCTCATTAGCGCCGAAGGAGATAAAGTGATCTATCGTTTTACTGAAGACAAATAGTCCGTTGTTAAGTAATGATGTAAAAAGAATTGCTATTGATGGAAAAACGGGAGAAATATTTTTTGCTACTGCAAATGGTATTTGTTCTTTCCGAAGTACAGCGACAGAAGGTGGTGAAACGAATAGTAATGTATTGGTATTTCCAAATCCCGTGCCGCCGGGTTATAGTGGCACGATTGCTATTCGTGGTTTGGTAAATAATGCAATTGTAAAAATTACTGAACTGGATGGAAGATTGGTTTATCAAACAAGAGCATTGGGCGGACAGGCAGTTTGGGATGGAAAAGATTATAAAGGAAGAAGGATTTCAAGCGGTGTTTACTTAGTATTGGTAAGTGATGATGGAAGAAAAGAAAAACTGGCAACAAAAATTGTTTTTATAAGTAAATAATGTGCTTCGCAATTACATAAAACAAAAGGGATTGTTTTACGGACCGTGAAATATGGTGAAACGAGTTTGATCGTTACCATCTTTACTGAGCTATTCGGTATACAATCCTATTTGGTAAATGGGGTAAGAACATCAACAAAAAAGGAACCGGCAAAGCAAATTTTTTTCAGCCGACTGCAATTCTTGACCTGGTGGTTTATCACAATGAATTTAAACATCTGAATCGTATCAAAGAATTCAAGTGGGCTTATTTGTACCAGCATATTTTTTCTGATGTTACAAAAAATGCGGTGGCTTTGTTCATGATCGAATTGCTTACAAAATGTTTGAAACAACCCGAAGCCAACCCTGATCTTTTTAATTTTGTGAAGATGCATTTATCCATCTGGATGAAAGCAACGAGCTCAGTAATGGCAAATTTTCCATTGTTCTTTGCATTACACTTACCGGTTTTCTTTGGTTTTCGAATAACTGATGAATATTCAGATAAGAATTCAATATTCTTGATCTGCAGGAAGGAATATTTGTTCAGAACATCCACATCATCCTCATTTTTTAGAAGATAAGCAAGCAGAAGTAACTTCAGTGAGTTATTAAAAATGATGCAGCCGGAGGAATTGGAACAGTTAAAACTCAATCATGATTTTCGCAGGCAGTTGTTATTCGCTTACGAAACTTATTATGCTTTGCATATACAGGATTTTGGAACGATGAAGACGTTGCCGGTGCTGAGGGAAGTATTAGGTTAAATCCTGCAACATGTTAGACTATTCTTTTTGATGTTTCAAATTTTGAATCGATCACAACCACTCCAGGTTTCTTTCCTTTTTCAAAACTTCCCAATTCATCATCCCATTGCAAAGCTTTTGCTCCGTTGATCGTTGCCCATTGAAGAACCTGCTCTATCGATGCAACGGCTTTAAGCCGTGGCATCGATTCTGTAGCACGGATAATAGACTGTATTTCTTTTGCAATACTTAATTGCCAGTTGCTGCTGTAGCTATCTGTTCCCAAAACAATATGGACAATTATGTTTCATCAACATTTCAATCGGCGGCACTTTATTTTCAATATAAAGATTGGCATTTACACAGAAACAATAAACTAATTTCAATCCATTCGCATTAGCATATTCATTTGCCCATACAACATCTTCTTCCGGCATAAAAGTATTATGAATCAAGAAAAATAGTTTGTCCATTATTGAAATATGGCAATACAGAGCGAATACTGCTTTTACCCGGTAACAGGAAAAGGGGATTTATCTATTCCAAATATTTTAAACAGTTTCAAATAATCACCGCCGCCGGTTTTGTACAGTTCATCTTCAGCCGGATGCTCCTGGTTGTGAATAGAAATAATCTGGTTTTTTGTTAGCTTCATTAATTAGTTGAAAAGTTTTTGGGCTGATGCTGTATAGGTGCATGAGGAACAAGTGAGGTTCGATGTTTGATGTTTGATGTTTGAAGTTGTTGTTCAAGTTTCTGCAACTTTTTTATAATGCTCAATATTCTCTTCCGCTTTTTCATCTGTAAAGCTCAACACTTCCACAAAATTCTGCCAACGGATCTTGCTTTTACTTTTTACTTCGGCAGTATCGGCCGTGTTTCCAATATCACCAACAGCAACGATACCGTTATCATACATTTCTTTTTCTGCATCAATAATTGCTTGCATTTTCTTTTGTACAGGATCTTCAAAAGTCTCCCCCTCCGGGGGAGATTTAGAGGGGGCTTCTCTTTTGGTAACAACAGAACATAAAAATTCGATCAAGCCTGTATGCGGCGGAATCACATTTTTCAAATGACTTAGTTCAAGATGGCAATGGCAATTGATCAAGCCCGGGAGACAGAATGCCACTAAAGGTTTGTACATCATCACCGGCTTCTCAGACTGAAACAATATCTTTCAATTTTTCCTTCTTCATCAGTTATTAAAACTTTATCATCTGCCATGAAGACGATAACCATCAAACAACTTATCTGCTTTGAATTTTCTGTATGCCATGCGTTGAATTCTTTTAACTTTGCTGCCCTAATGATGAGCAGAATTGACTGAAGCTGAAGAGTGCGACTCCTCTGGGATTGATCAATTTAGCACTTCAGCCGGGCTCATAAAAATAAAACATTAAAATGTTAGACCGCTTAGAAGCCATAAAAGCAAGATTTGATCAGTTGGGAGTAGCACTTACCAATCCTGCGATCGTTGGTAACAATAAAAAATTTGCTGAAACCAGCAAGGAATACCGCAGCCTTGAAAAAATTGTAATTGCCTACAAGGAATATAAAAAGGTGCTGGATGATATTGACGATTTTACAAAGAGGCGCTGAATGGAGATGATGAAGAATTGAGGGAACTTGGCAAAAGATGGAATTGCCGGCACTGCGAAGAAAAGAAAACTGAAAATGGAATCGTCTATCAGGCAGTTGCTGATACCAAAAGATCCGCAGGATGAAAAGAATGCGATCATTGAAATTCGTGCAGGCACAGGTGGTGATGAGGCCAGTTTGTTTGCCGGCGACCTGCTTGCGGATGTATATGAGGTATTGTGAAAGAAGCGGATGGAAAACGGCAGTTCTAAGTGAGAGTGAAGGAACGGTTGGTGGTTATAAAGAAGTGCAGCTGGAAGTAATTGGTGATGATGTGTATGGCACATTGAAATTTGAAAGCGGTGTGCATCGTGTGCAGCGGGTGCCCGATACTGAAGGCTCGGGAAGGGTGCATACATCAGCAGCCACAGTGGCAGTGATGCCCGAAGCGGAGGAAGTAGATTTTGAACTGAATCCTGCAGATGTAAAAATGGAAACAGCCCGAAGCGGTGGTGCAGGTGGTCAGAACGTAAATAAAGTAGAAACAAAAGTGATGCTGACGCATATCCCGACAGGTACAGTTGTTATTTGCCAAACAGAAAGAAGCACAGCTTGGCAACCGGGAAAAAGCAATGCAGATGCTGCGAACAAGACTTTATGAAGAACAGGTGAGGAAACAAGAGGAAGAAATTTCCCGCCATCGAAAAAGCCTTGTAAGCACAGGCGACCGCAGCGCCAAGATCAGAACCTATAATTTTCCGCAGGGTCGGGTGACAGATCACCGGATCAATCTTACATCCTACAACCTGCACGCAGTAATGAATGGCGATATCAAGGAGTTTATTGATGCACTGCAGTTTGCTGAAAATTCTGAAAAACTTGCGAAGCAGAATTGATCTGAAATCCCGGGTAAAATAAAAAAACTCTTTGGCGTTTCTTTAACAGGAACGCTTCCTTTTGTCGTCTAATTAATAGAATCGTTTGCGGAAAATAATTAGAATAGTTTTTGTCAGGTTACCGTCAGATTTATTGTGTGAAAGGTTACAAATTGCCTTGGTTCGGAATAAAATAAAAGTCGCATTTAGGCGTTTAAAAACCTGAGGTTCTTTGATTTGAAAATGGCTGAGAAATTGAAGTAGTTCTTCGCAGAATTTCCCGATTTGAAAAGTGTTATTACGAGGAAAAGACCTTTAATAGTTCATTAACAACAAACATCAAACTATTGGCAGTAAATTTGCGTTATACAATAAAAGTTCTTCATCAAATAAAGCAGTCAATTTTCTCATAAGCAGTTAGTTTTGGTTGCGACCCCTGTTTCTACAGGGGTCTATTTTTTTATATACCTGCCTGTTTTTTAGGCTAATAAAAAACTCACTTTTACTCTTACTTTTTGGTTTAAATATTTATCGGGGATAGAGCTTTTTCATTGCATAAAAGTAACCGGCAACACAACCAACTCCATCAGCGAGAATATCAACCAGGTCAAATGAGCGGAATGGAATAAAATATTTCTGCACCAGTTCCATTACAATGCCATAAAAAAAACCAATTATCATTATTTGGATGAAATTTTTCCGGCTGATTCCTTGTATATTTTTTTTATTAGAATATGCTTTGCTCCAGAGAATAACCAATATCATAAATAAAAAGATATGGATCCATTTATCAAACCATATTTTGTCTCCCCAGCCGATCTTAGGAAATTTTGTTCCCGGGATACAAAGCAAGGTGGTTACAAGCAAAAGCCAGGTGACAGCAAAAGCAATTGATAAGACATTTTTTTTCAATGCTGATTTTCTCCGAATATAAAAAGCATCCCTAACAGCGGGATGCTTTATCTCCAAAATATTTTTTTGTTCAGATTTAAGCCACTTGCTTTTGGTAGGTAGCGGCATCCATCAAAGCTTCTACATCAGCGGGGTTATTCACTGTCATTTTTACCATCCAGCCTTCACCGTAGGGGTCACTGTTAACTGATTCAGGAGAGTTTGCCAAAGCGGCATTTAATTCGGTAATGGTACCATCGACTGGCAAAAAAAGGTCAGACACTGTTTTCACTGCTTCGACCGTACCAAATACATCGCCGGCTTTTAATGCTTTGCCGATCGATTCCACTTCTATATATACAATATCGCCGAGTTCTTTTTGCGCATAATCAGTAATGCCAATGGTTGCCACATTGCCATCCAATTTTATCCATTCATGATCTTTTGTATAACGAAGATTTGAGGGGAAATTCATAATTGAAAATTTGAGTTGCAAAGATTATGAAATCAGGCCGAATAAGTATAAAATGTAAATAAAGTATTTTTGACTTGTCCGCCGAAGCTTCTTATGTATTAAAATGCAATTAAAAAAAATTAGCGTAGGTGGATGCCACTTTTGTTCTTCGATTGAACTTCTGTTGCGTCCGCCTGTGGCGGATCAGGTTACTGTAATTCTATTCAACTTTTTTGTTCTCACAGAACTCATAGATTTCCACAGAAACAATCTGTGAAGATCCCTGCCTACCGGCAGGCAGGCGTGCCATCTGTGAGACATTATTTACGTTTCCTTTTAATAAGTTTCGTTTTAATAATCCTTACATCTTGCAATGGACGATCCAGATCCCGATCCCGTGCCTTGCTTGTTTGAACAGCAGCTATCTTATCTATAACATCCAATCCTTTCACCACTTCACCATAAACAGTATAACCCTGGTCAAGATGCGGTGTGCCGCCAATCGTTTTATAAATTTCTCTTTGGTCAGCAGGAATCTTTCTGCCATTTAACCGGAATGTTTCAACTGAATCAAGACCCGTATCGGTAAAGATCTTTCCCTGCACTATATAAAATTGACTGCCGCTGCTTGCTTTCGAGGGATTCGCATTATCACCCATTCTTGCAGCAGCTAATGCTCCTTTTTTATGAAATAATGTTTTTCTGAACTCCGCCGGAACAGTATAACCCGGACTACCATTTCCCAATGGCTGACCGGCTGTAGCTCTTATACTATTCGGGTCGCCGCCCTGTATCATAAAATTTTTTATTACCCGGTGAAATAAAACACTGTCGTAGTAGCCAACTTTTACCAGCTTTAAAAAATTATCACGATGTAGCGGCGTAGAATCGGATAACCGGATAACCATATCGCCCATTGTTGTCTGTATCAATACATCTCTTTTCCTGTCTTTCTTTTTTATCGTAGAATCTTTCTGTGCAGAAGCAGAAAAAACCATCAAAGAACTTAGTAAGGCAACGATCCAATATTTCATAAAGCAAAAAATTTAAAAATCATGGTTCTCAAAATAGAGTAATATATGATCCTTCATAAAATTTTCCTGTTCTATTGTCGAAAAAGACGGTAAAGATTTTAGTTGACGGAAATGAGGCCATCCATCAATATCTCTTCCTTCCAGTTCATAATATCCGCTTTGCGCAAACAGACTGCAAATGGCTATATGCATCAGGTCTTGCTTTTGTTCCTTGGTAAATTTTTCTTTTACCTGGCCAAATTCCTGCACGCCGATAAGAAAGAGAATAGTTTCCATATCAGGTTTTTTACCAAACCTTTCAACAAGTTTTGCTTCCAATGCCCACCATCTTGTTTGCAAATCATCTTTTGCCTGCATAGCGGCAAAGATAGCGGCCTTAATTTTGTCAAAACTGATTAAATGAATTTTACAAAAGACAGATTTTACATCAGCACCGAAAAAGAAAAAATGGATATTGATCTTATTCATTCTTTTCTCACCCGGTCGTATTGGGCCGAAGGAATATCAAAAGAAATTGTTCGGCGATCAATTGAAGGAGCGTTATGTTTTGGTGTGTTTGAAAATGAGAAGCAGAGTTGGTTTTGCAAGAATGATAACTGACAGGGCAACCTTCGCCTATCTCGCCGATGTTTTTATTCTTGAAGAATACCGCGGACTTGGTTTAAGTAAATGGCTAATGGAAGTTATCATGTCATATCCTGATCTGCAGGGATTGCGCAGAATGATGTTGGCAACAAGAGATGCTCATGAACTCTATAAAAAATTTGGATTTACTTCGTTAAACAATGTTGATAGGTGGATGCACATTCACTATCCGGATGTATATAAAGCGATCAAATAATTTTTTCAACGACAACGGCTGAACCATAAGCAAGTACTTCCGTTACGCCGCCCATTACTTCATTTGCATCATATCGCATACTAATAATTGCATTGGCTCCTTTGTCAGCGGCATTTTGCAACATCAGTTGAAATGCATCTTCTCTTGTTCTTTCACAAAGTTCCTGGTAAATGGAAATATTTCCTCCAAAGATCGTTTGAAAACCACCTGCTATATTTCCAAGTATACTGCGAGAACGAACAGTGATACCCCGAACGATCCCCAGGTTTTTTGTGATCCTGTAACCGCTCAATTCAATATTGGTGGTAACCATAGTTGGATCTATCATATTGTTTATTTTCATAAATGTACATTGATTGTCTCACAGTCAACAATTACCTTTGCGCCTCCAAGGTGTTCTTGGAAAAAATTGAAAATTAATGTTGCAGGTAGCATATTTAAGAAATAATAAAGAGGAAGTAAAGCAAAGATTAGCAGTCAAAAATTTTGCCGAATTGAACCTTGTTGATGAAATTCTTTCGTTGGATGAAGAAAGAAAAAAATTGCAATTGGAATTTGATAACACACAGGCAAAAGTAAACAGCACTTCTAAAGAGATCGGGCAACTAATGGCCAAAGGGCAAAAAGAAGAAGCAGAAAATAGAAAGAAGGAAGTTGCTACACTTAAATCATCACTTCAACCAATTTCTGATCGACTTGCTGTTGTTGAAAAACAATTGCAGGATGTGCTAGTGAAACTTCCGAATCTTCCATCAGATAAAGTGCCGCCGGGAAAAACACCTGCAGATAATATTGTTGTAAGAGCAGGTGGAACTGAACCAAAACTTTCTAGCAGATGCATGTACCGCATTGGGACCTGATAAAGAAATATGATATCGTAGATTTTGAGACCGGCGCTAAAATTACCGGCAGTGGTTTTCCATTATATAAAGGCAAAGGCGCAAAACTGCAACGGGCATTGATCCAATATTTTCTTGATTTCAATACTGCTGCCGGGTACACAGAATATCTGCCTCCATTTATGGTAAATGAGGCCACGGCTTATGGAACAGGGCAATTACCGGATAAAGAAGGACAGATGTATTTCATGCAGGCAGATAATTTTTACATGATCCCAACATCGGAAGTGCCGGTAACAAATATTTATCGGGATGAAATAGTAAAAGAAGAAAGCCTTCCAATAAAGATGACGGCTTATTCTCCCTGCTTCAGAAGAGAGGCAGGAAGTTTTGGAAAAGATGTTCGCGGATTGAATCGTGTTCATCAATTTGATAAAGTGGAGATCGTTCAATTAGTGCATCCTGAAAAAAGTTATGAAGTATTGGAAGAAATGGTGAGTCATGTTGAAAAATTATTAAACACATTGGAATTACCTTATCGCATTTTAAAACTCTGCGGTGGCGATATGAGTTTTGCATCTGCACTTACTTATGATTTTGAAGTGTTCAGTGCAGCACAGCAAAAATGGTTGGAAGTAAGTTCTGTTTCCAACTTTGAAACTTTTCAAACCAACCGAATGAAAATTCGTTTTAAAGACAGCAATGGAAAAATGCAATTGGCACATTCACTCAATGGAAGCTCTCTTGCATTACCACGTATAGTTGCTTGCTTATTAGAAAACAATCAAACTGCAGAAGGGATAAAAATTCCATTGACACTACACTCTTATTTTGGCGCAGAATCTATTTAGCGAATGGACGCATACTCCGGAAAATACTACATACAAAGTGGCGAAGAACAAGAAGCCACTATTCTTTTTTTAAAAGATAAGATCAGTATTGGGTTGCGAAATGAGCATGGTGAACCCAGAATTGTTTACTGGCCATACGAGCAAATTATCCGCGATAATTTCTGGAAACGTGGTCAGTCAATAGTCCGTTGTGGCACTTACCCTGTTCAAACAATTGAAGTAAATGAAAAAGAGTTTGCCGATAAACTGGAGTCAATATTAAAAGAGAAAGAAAGATCATGGCTTGGCCGGTTCATGAATAAGAATCAATGGAGAATGATCCGGATGCTGGTTGTGTTTATCGTGATACTGGTATCTGCGTATATCTGGGTGGTTCCTTTTCTTGCAGAGAGATTGGCAAAACGGGTTCCTGTTTCTTACGAAGAAAGATTGGGTGATGGTATTTACAATGCCATAAAACCAACGTTTACTATTGATGCAGAAAAAACCGCTTACATCAATGATTTCTTCAGAGAACTGAATATCGATTCAAAATATAATATCAGCATTACAGTTGTTAAAGAAAATGTAGCGAATGCTTTTGCCATACCCGGTGGCAATATTATTGTGTATGATAAAATAATTGCGGACATGAACGGCTATGAAGAGCTTGCTGCATTATTGTCACATGAGTTTACACATGTAAACGAAAGACACACTACAAGGTCTTTGTTCCGGCAACAGGCATCTTCTCTTTTTATATCAATTATTTTCGGCGATGTTGGTACTATCGGTAATGTGATCGTAGGAAGTGCCGATGACCTGAAAGGATTAAGTTATTCCAGAACGCTGGAAAAAGATGCCGATATAAACGGAATAAAAATTTTAAGCGAAAGAAAAATTGATTGCAACGGGTTCATTCATTTATTTGAATTATTAGAAAAAGAAATAGCGCAAACAGGCAGTGAGCTCGACAGAATGGATCAGCAGTCACCCGGACATCGAGAAAAGGATAGCATATACAAAATCTAATTCTTTGTTTAATAAGAACGGTGTGGAGATAAATGAAACATTGAAGACTTTGTTTATGAAAATTAAAACTGCTGATTAAACAAGCTCTAATTTCATAATTCATTATCCAAAACCAAACCGGAGTTAGCTGGGCCAATAGCATCATACCAGGAGCAATGAAGTACAAAATGAAATCATAAATTTTGCCTCTTTTACCAATTCTTCTTTTGTCGAATCCATATTGGCGGCATTTTGGCAACCAAATTTCAAATAATATCATCTGCAATTTAGCGTTATCGGTAGTATAGGTAGATAAATGGTTTAAACTTTGCGGATTATTACTTGTCCTAAACAAAAATCTTTTTAATGTCCCTGGCTAATCAACTTAAAAATCAGCACCTGATGTGGCGGGCTGGTTTTGGTCCTGCCGTCGAACAACTGGCGGATCTTTCTAATGTTTCTTCCAAGCAATTGTATAAGGCGTTGCAAAAAGCATCTAATAAAAAACCAGAGTATATCGATGTGGCAGATGACTTTCTAAAAGGCTTGTGGGCTGGTATTGATGAAGTGGGCCGGCAGGAAAAGATGAAAGAAATGAAAGAAGAAGATAAAAAAAAGATCCAGCAGAAGCAACGTGAAAGTGTAAAGAGTTTAAATCTTAACTGGCTAAATGTTTTTGTAAATACAGATGCTCAGTTAAGAGAAAAAATGGCTTTCTTCTGGCATGGACATTTTGCCTGCCGTAACCTGAATGTATTTTATCAGCAGGGGTTATTGGATATTATCCGTCGTAATGCTCTTGGAAGTTTTCGTGATATGTTACACGAGGTTTCTAAATCGGCAGCGATGCTGAATTTTTTAAATAATCAGCAAAACAGGAAAGATCATCCAAATGAAAACTTTGCAAGAGAAGTGATGGAGTTGTTTACGCTTGGTCGCGGCAATTATACAGAGAATGATATTAAAGAAGCAGCTCGTGCATTCACAGGCTGGAGTGCAGGATTAAAAGGACAATTTATTTTCCGTCGCTTTCAGCATGATTATGGTTCAAAGACTCTATTGGGTAAAACAGGAAATTATGATGGCGATGAAGTGTTGGATATTTTATTGTCGCAAAAACAAACAGCGAAATTTATCACACAGAAAGTGTATAAATTTTTTGTAAACGATACTATTGATGAAGATAAAGTGAACTGGCTTGCCGATCGTTTTTATCAGAGCACCTATGATATCGGCAAATTGATGGAAGATATTTTTACCAGTGATTGGTTTTATGATGAAAAAAATATTGGCAGCAAAATAAAATCACCGATAGAATTGATCGCTGGCATTCAGCGAATGTTGCCAATGCAATTGGAAAATCAAGAAGCATTAACTTTTTTACAAAGAGCATTGGGTCAAATATTGTTTTATCCGCCAAATGTTGCAGGCTGGCCCGGTGGCAAAACATGGATAGACAGCAGCAGCCTGATGCTTCGTATGCGTCTTCCGCAATTGATAAACGATGTAGATGAATTGAATGTAAAAACTAAAGATGACGATGACCTGATGATGGGAAAAAAAACGCAAGAAGAAGGAGATAAATCGATGGGTTATGGCAAACGAGGCGTCATCAGGGCAACTATTGATTGGAAAGAATATATGGGACATTTCGATAAGGTACAGAAGGATCAACTGATCGGTTCAATAGCGTCAAATTTATTACAAACGAAAAGCGGAGTCAGCAGCGACTTAATAAAACAATATTCCGATGCAGGCAGCAAAGAAAGCTTTATTAAGTCGGCAACATTGCAGTTGATGAGTACACCGGAATATCAACTTTGTTAAAACAAAGCTATTAGCTGTTAGCCTTTAGCTAATAGCTTGCAGCTAACAGCTAAAAGCTATAAACAATGGTTATCAAAAGAAGAGAATTTCTCCAGGTTGGTTCACTTGCCACCGCATCGCTGATGGTGCCAAAATTTCTAAAAGCATTTGAAGGAAGAAATATGGTGCCCGCAGGAAATAAAGTATTAGTGATACTTCAACTAAGCGGAGGCAACGATGGATTGAATACGGTTATTCCTTATCGCAATGATATTTATTATAAGTCAAGACCAAAACTGGGGATTGAAAAATCAAAGATATTATCGTTGAATGATGAAGCTGGTCTGCATCCTGCATTAACAGGGTTTAAGGAATTATATGATGATGGAAGCCTTGGCATCATGAATAGTGTTGGCTATCCAAATCCTGATCGTTCACATTTCCGGAGTATGGATATCTGGCATACTGGTAGTGAAAGCAAGGATTATTGGACAACTGGTTGGCTTGGTCGCTATCTTGATGCGCAATGCAAAGGTTGTGATAAACCGACTTATGCATTGGAACTTGATGATACGTTAAGTCTTGCAATGAAAGGAGAAGAAGCAAAGGCAATTGCAATGAAAGATCCAAAGCGACTATTTGGTACAGCTAACCAGCGTTTCTTTAAAGATATAATGGAGCAACATAAAGATGAACCAGGCGAGCAGCCTGTTGATTATTTATATAAAACACTTTCCGAAACAGTTTCTTCTGCCAATTATATTTTTGAAAAAAGTAAGTTTCATCCTTCAAAAGCTGAATATCCCAAAACAGAGCTGGGTCAGAATTTGAAAACAATTGCTTCACTCATCTTCTCTGATATCAATACAAAAGTTTATTATGTTTCTCATGGCAGTTTTGATACGCATATCAATCAGCAATTTCAGCAGCAGCGTTTGTTTACTGAAATGAATGATGCAGTAAGATCATTTACAAAAGATCTGAAAGAAAATGGACGATTCGATGATGTATTGGTAATGACGTTCTCTGAATTTGGAAGAAGAGTTTCTCAAAATGCAAGTGGTGGTACCGATCATGGCACAGCAAATAATATGTTTTTAATTGGCGGTGGAATAAAGGAAAAAGGATTGATCAATCCAATGCCTGATCTTTCTGATCTTGATGAAGGTGATCTGAAATATAAAGTTGATTTTAAAAATGTGTATGCCACTGTTTTAAAAAACTGGTTAGCCGCAGATGATATGGCTATTCTGAAAAAGAAATATGATTATTTAAAGTTTGTTTGATTTGTAACGATAAAATTAAAAAAGCCGGCACAATAGTACCGGCTTTTTCTTTTATAAAAAGGGGTTAGATAGTTTTCTTCTTTCTTGTCGCAACTCTCCAAAGTATAAATGCCATTGCAGCAAAGAATCCTACACCTAATACCATGTATAGATCCTCCCCAAGTCCATGACTAAGTTTTTCTTCTAGATTCACTGACTTCATCCCCGATTCAAAGAACACTGTAAGAATAGCGGCAATGACGCCGAATAATGCGCCTCCTGCCACAAGTCCTGTTGCAAATAAGTTTCCTTTTCTTAAGTCTTCCTCTTCGTCTGGTTCTTTATTTTTATTAGCCTTTTTATCAGCTATTCCTCTTATAAATCCACCAATGAAGATCGGAAGAGTAGTAGCAAGAGGAAGATATGTGCCAACAGCAAAGCTGAGTGCTTTGATATTACATAGCTCAAGTACTATCGCGATAAATACTCCTACCATAACAAACTGCCAGTCGAGATCACCTCCCAGGATTCCTTTTATGATCGTTGCCATTAATGTTGCTTGTGGTGCAGAATACGTTTCACCAATTGCATGTTTTACACCTAAAGCTGCAAGAGCGGTTGATGGAGTATCAAGAATTTTTACAGTCCATCCGATAACAATTGATGAAACGATAACTCCGATAAACAAAGCTATCTGCTGATTTCTTGGAGTAGCGCCAACGATATAACCTGTTTTCAGATCCTGTGAAGTTGCTCCTGCGTTTGCAGCAGCCACACAGATCATTCCACCAACAACCAATGCCATTGGTTCAAATACTTTTCCTGTCCAGCCTACACCAATAAACACAAGGCAGGTTGCCATAATAGTGGCGATCGTCATTCCACTGATAGGGTTGTTAGATGAACCGATCAATCCCACAATGCGTGATGAAACAGTAACGAAAAATGCTCCGAAAATAATTACAAGTAATCCTAATAATAAACGGCTGCCGATATTATCACCGGGTATAATAGGAAGTAATGACATGATTATTATTAAGGCAAGACTTCCAAGACCAACAATTTTTATACTCAGGTCCTTGTCGGTACGTTTTACTGCAGGTGCAGCAGATTTATCTTTTACCGAGCCAATACTTTCTTTAAAAGATGAAACAATTGTTGGGATCGTTTTTATTAATGTAATAAAACCACCAGCCGCAACAGCTCCGGCACCGATCTGGCGGATATAAGCCCGGTATAATGCTTCGGCATTATTGGCAAAACTGTGAGTGGTTGCATCCCAACCATATTTCACAGGATTTAATCCAAGTTTTGTTAATTGCGCAAAAGTTGCATCACCGGAAACTAATGTGGCAAGTAAGGGGATTAATACAAATGAACTTAAAACGCTACCTGCTACCAATACACCAGAAATTTTCGGTCCGATAATATATCCAACACCAAGATATTCGGGAGTTATTTCACCATTCAATCTTGCAGAGGGTAGATATTTATTTTTAAGATTAGTTACGTAAACTGGTGTTTCAGAAATTACATGAAATACTTTTTGCAATAAAGCATACACCATCGCTACTCCCATTCCCATGAATGCAGTTTTTGCAAGATCTCCACCTTTTTCTCCTGCTTTTAAAACGGAAGCACATGCTGTGCCTTCAGGATACGGCAGCGTTTCATGTTCTTTTACAATTAATGAACGCCGCAACGGTATCATCATTAGTGTACCAAGAATCCCACCCATTATTGCAAGCGTCATAATGGTGAAATAATTAAAGAAGTTACCGCTATCAGGACTGGAT
The DNA here is from genome assembly GCA_963746915.1 of uncultured Bacteroidota bacterium. Classification (GTDB taxonomy): domain Bacteria; phylum Bacteroidota; class Bacteroidia; order Chitinophagales; family Chitinophagaceae; genus VBAS01. The sequence goes on from CAVVDD010000006.1 coordinate 72,103, forward strand.
AAAAATAAAAATCCAGGTAAAGTAAAAACGACGCCTGCGGCAATACTTTCTCCGGCGCTTCCTGTTGTTTGGATAATATTATTTTCAAGGATAGTTGTTTTCAAAAAAAGTTTACCCAACGCAATAGCTAAAACAGCAATAGGAATAGAAGCAGAAACAGTAAGACCTGCTTTTAAAGCAAGATAAACGGTAGCTGCACCAAATACAATTCCAAATGCAGCGCCGGTTAAAACTGATTTAATTGTAAACTCAGCCATATTTGTTTCTGGAGAAACAAATGGTTTAAAAGCAGGTTGCTGATCAGCCATACAGTTGGTTTTAATTTAAAGTAAGATAAATAAAAAAAGGTGATGTTAAGAAACATCACCTTTTCAAAAAACTTAAATGTATTTAAGCAGAGCCTGTTTTATCTCTTGTTATTTGTTCAAGCGATTTTATTTTGGAAAAGATCAATAATCCGCCAAGTATTGCCGCAACAGTAATGATACCAAAGAAGATTTTTTTATCTGGTATCTTATCCCAGAAGCTGGCCATTACTCCGGCAACTTTACCTCCTAAGGAAGTTGATAAGAACCATCCTCCCATCATCAATGCAGTTAATCGCGGAGGTGCAAGCTTTGAAACAAACGAAAGACCAATAGGGCTTAAACAAATTTCGCTTACTGTAAATACTCCGTATGTGAGGAACAACCAGAATGAAGCTGCTTTATGTGTGTATATACTCGGAACAGACATGGCAGCAAACACCATTACTAATGCACTAAGACCGGAAATAACCAGGGCCCATGCAAACTTCTTCGCAGTTGAGACAGGTCGATTTCGCTGTGCCATGTATGCAAAGAACATTATTAATAAAGGAGTGAATGCAACAATAAAAAATGGATTGATGGATTGAAAGAGTTCGGTGTTACCAACTTTGGCTAATCCATCTGGTGGCCATTTTTCTTTAGGCAGATTAACAAAATAAGGATCGGGTCCCATTGTTTTTATTGGATTTCCCGAAGCATCAGTTACAACTCTCATGTATTGATCTAATGAATCAACCTCTCTTGGCGAAGTAGTTAAGTTTTGAAGTGTATAAACTGCATCAGCAGGTTTTTCCATAAACTTTGGAATCGATCTGTCTGTATGTGATTCTGCCCAGATCGTTAAACCAGTAGAGTTTTGATTATAAATTGTCCAGAAGATGATGGAGATAGCAAATATGAATAATAATGCACCAACTCCTTTTTTATCTTCAGCGTTTCCTTTTAACCATAATCTTGTGTAGAAATAAATAACAGGTATACATGCAAGAATAAATGCATCGTTAGAATCAGAACCCATAAAATTTCCAGGAAGAAACCAACCAATAATTCCAAATACGATCATTGGTAAAAAAACAGAGCCGAAGATCTTTGAAAAGGGCATGTCTCCAGCCTGCATTGGCTTTTTTACATCAAACTGTTTTACATGTTTCAGATTAAATGCTAACCATATCAAACCAATTATTAAACCAACCCCTGCTGCTGAAAATGCAGCCCACCAACCAATTCTGTTTCGTAAAATAGCAGCAGCAAAATTGCAAACCAAGGCACCAATATTAATACCCATGTAAAAGATATTATAGGCGTTATCTTTTAATGGTCTCAGCTGTTCTGTATTATACATATTGCCCAGCAAAGTGGAAATGTTCGGTTTGAAAAAACCATTACCTATTATAATACATCCCAGGCCGATATACATTGTAATATTATCGGGTAAAGCCAACATTAGATAGCCTGCAGCCATCAATGATCCTCCAAGAAAAATAGATCTGATATAGCCAAGATACCTGTCGGCAATAAGTCCGCCGATAAAAGGGGTTAAATAAACCAGCGCAATGAAAGTTCCGACAATATCTGCTCCCATTGCCCTTGGCAATCCCTTGCCACCCGTTGTAGTATTTATTAGGTATAAAAGTAAGATCCCTACCATCAGGTAGTAACCAAATCGTTCCCACATTTCAGTGAAGAAAAGAACCATTAACCCTCTTGGGTGCTTGCCGGTTTTTGGTGCTTGATTCATACAATCATTTTTAGTTAACTAATCAGAGTCGAAAGATTCGGCCAAAATAACAAAATTTAACCCCCAAAATTTTCTCTGTCTCTCTTTAACGGACTTACCCGATATTCGCAAAGCTTATTATCCAACCATATAACCAATATGCGTATCCTCTTACTTGGCTCCGGCGGCCGTGAACATGCTTTTGCATGGAAAATTTCTCAAAGCCCACTTTGCGAAAAACTTTTTATTGCTCCGGGCAATGCCGGTACTTCACAATGCGGAACCAATCTTGATATTGGTGTAAATGATTTTGATGCCATAAAAAAATGCTTGCATTGAAGAAAAGATCGACCTGGTTCTTGTTGGTCCGGAAGAACCATTGGTAAAAGGCATCACCGATTTTTTGATCAGCGATCCCGCAATTAAAAGATCTTGATATTATCGGTCCATCAAAAAACGGGGCACAGACTCGAAGGCAGCAAAGCTTTTGCCAAAGCATTTATGCAGCGACATAAGATCCCCACCGCTGCATATAAAGAATTTACATTAGAAAATTATAAGGAAGGGGTTGACTACATACAATAAACATGCGTTGCCGATCGTATTAAAAGCAGATGGATTGGCAGCAGGTAAAGGCGTTGTTATTTGCGAAAATCATGTTGAAGCATTAGCAGAATTTGAATTGATGATACAACGGGCAAAGTTTGGTGAAGCAGGTAAAAAAGTGGTGATCGAAGAATTTCTGACAGGGTATCGAGCTTTCTGTTTTTGTTTTAACTGATGGAAAAAATTATGTGATGCTGCCCGAAGCAAAAGATTATAAAAGAATAGGAGAAGAAGATACAGGGCCGAATACCGGCGGCATGGGTGCTGTAAGCCCTGTACCATTTGCCGATGAAGACTTTATGAAAAAAGTAGAAGAGAAAGTTATCAAGCCAACCATTGAAGGATTGAAAGCGGATGGACTCGAATACCGCGGTTTTATTTTCTTTGGATTGATTAATAGTGGCGATGAACCTTATGTGATCGAATACAATTGTCGCATGGGTGATCCCGAAACAGAAGTGGTGATACCACGATTAAAAAATGATCTTGTTGAATTGTTAGTGGCTGCTGCCAAACAAAAACTCGATAAAATAAAGATTGAAGAAGATCGATCGCTTTGCATGTACGGTGATGGCGGTCAGCGGTGGTTATCCCGGCGATTATGAAAAAGGATATGTCATTCATGGACTTGATAAAGTGAACCCTGACGAAAGTATTTTATTTCATGCATGGTACTATAACAAAAGATGGAAATCCAGTAACCAATGGCGGCCGTGTTCTTTGCATCACGTCCTTATGGTGATTCAATTCTTGAAGCCGTTGAAAAATCAAAAGAAGAATTGCGGAATGTTTCTTTTACGGGAATGTCATTTCAGAAGAGATATAGGGTATGAGTTTGAATAAGATGATTTGCTTGCCAGCCGTAGCTTTGTAAATAGAAACAAGATTTAATTTGAAAGGCGTAAGGTGGGTAACCGGCATTAGTATTTCTTTCAGCATTTGTTGCGTCGCACTCTTGTACTTCCTGTTCATTTATTCATCTTACCACATCGTGCCACGGTTTCAAACCGTGGCACGAATGATTAACAGATCACGGCTTACATTTGCACAAACTTCCTTATGGCCGACATGCACTATCACGATTACCTGCAGCTTGGATAGAATTCTTAATGCTCAATTCCCGGAAAGCGATAAACAAAATTTATCTGCGCATGATGAAATGCTGTTCATCGTCATTCACCAGGCCTATGAACTTTGGTTCAAACAACTTCATCATGAAGCGGATTCTGTGGTAACCATCATGAGTAAACCGGCATTGAATGATAATTCACCCGAACTGCAAACTGTTGTTCATCGCCTCAATCGTTGCGTTACTATTTTAAGAGTGCTGGTTCACCAGATCGATATTATGGAAACCATGACACCAATGGATTTTCTTGATTTCCGGGATATGCTCCGACCAGCATCGGGTTTTCAAAGCTGGCAATTCAAAGAACTGGAAGCAAAACTGGGATTGAAGTTTGAGCAACGTCACGGCAAAGAATATTATACTGCCCAATTAAGAAAAGAACATGTTGACGTTATTAAAAAAGCAGAAGGCAATAAGTCATTACTGGAACTTATTAATAGCTGGCTGGAAAGAATGCCTTGCGCCTTCATTAACTGATGATGCCGACAATTCATTCTGGCAGATATTACAAAAAGATATACAAGGAAGCCTGGCAGAAGCAGAAAAAGAAAACTTAGCAGCATTATGATGAAGTTTTCTTTAACGTCAACCATCAAGCTGCAAACATCGACAGCTTTCTTCATCCCGCAGCCTGCCGAGCTGCATTATTCATTATGCTTGTACCGTGGTTATCCATTATTGCAATTACCCTTTCAGTTATTGAATTGCTTATTGGAAATAGATGAACAATTAAGTTCATGGCGTTACCGCCATATGAATATGGTGCACCGGATGATCGGTACCAGGATCGGAACAGGAGGCAGTACGGGTAAAGATTATTTAAAAGCAGCAGCAGACAAACATTATATCTTCAGGGAGATTGCGCAACTCAATAGTTTCCTGATCGAAAGAAGAAAATTACCGGCACTATCCACTGAAATGGAAAAACAATTAGGATTTGCTCACCAGTAATTTCAAAAGAATCTCTTCGGCTTCCTCGCAGTTCAACAGCTTCCTGGTAAGGAGTTATTTGCTGAAAAGAAACCTGCGTCCATCAACTTCTGTAAGTTAAAATCATCTTTAAATCATGCATAAACGATCGGTGTACTGTGCCCTGAGCCTGGCAATATCCATAAATAAGCATTTGGAATATTTTTATAGATCAGCATCGTGTGTTCTTCTTTTATCACATCATGATCGCCGCCGATCACTAATGTCGGGCAACTTATTTTTTGCAGATCGCTTAACGGAATATGCGGTTGTTCAACCAATAGCTGTAAGAGTTTATAGCCACCTTTTTCCATTTCAGTTTTATCTGGTTTAGCTTTTAATCCGGTAGTACATTGGTGTCACCATATCCCAAATTCTTGTGGAACAGCTGTTGTATCAGGTACGAAGATTTGCTCCTGTAATCGCCAGTTTCTTTACTTTTTCAGGATGACGGATCGCCAGCAATAATCCATTAATGCCACCATCACTCCAGCCAATCACATAAGCAGAATCAATTTTCATTGCATCAAGTAATGCGGCATAATCATCTGCCATCATTTCATAGGTGAGGCTGTCTCCTTTATCAGCAGATTTTCCCTGTGCCCGGCTATCGGCAATGATCACTTTATATTTTTTGCGAAATAAGGGATCTGTTATATAAAATTATTTATTGAACCTCCGTTGCCATGAATAAATAATAAGTGGTTGTTCCTTGTCCATACACTTCACACATACATTTTAAATCCACGGATATCATAATATTTTCCCAGCGGCCTTGTTTTTACCATAGATGTTCTTGGGGTCATTCATCATTTTTTGAAAATCGTCCTGGAGTTTTGCAAATTCATCCTGCGAAAATGATAGCAGTGAAATGGTATTAAATACAATGAACAGGAGCAGTAGTTTTTTCATGATAGCTTGTTTTAGAGATGGACAAGGTAAAAAAAAGAATGAGGTATTAGAAAAATACCTCATTCCCAATTAACCTTATAGCTAAAAACTAAAAGCCTTAACCTAAAAAGTATAACGAATTCCTATACCGCCTCTGTGTTCAAAACCTACATAGTCTCCGAACTCAAATGCCGGTTGCCAGTCGATAGAAATATTGATAGGTGCGCCATTAAATTTATAGTCAAGACCCAGGACCCCATCAATACCAAAATAGGCCCCATCGATGTGATTGTTGTGATCGTAGTAATCATAAAAACCAACATGTGCCCCTGGGCCAACATACCATTTCAATCCACTTGCATCTGCAAAATTTCCGTGTATCTCATACAAACCAGTAAAACGAAAACCGCCATTCCAGAAATAACCAATGAATTCACCGGCATTGTTTTCTTGAAAAAAATGTTTGAATGTAATACCTGCACCATCCCAGAATTTTACTCCAAGAGCTGACCGATAAGAAGAACTGTGAGTGCTTTTGCTTTGGGCATTCGATAAAATAAATAAACAAAGGGTTACAGATAATAAAAATACCTTTCTCATAAAAAAATTGATTTTTAATTATTGTTACAACCCCATTTTCGTGCCAGAATAGGGAAAAATAAGAAGGAAAATCATTTCTTCCTGAAACTCACAAGGAAATAAATTATTACAGAAAACGCAATAAAAGCAGTGGCTACCAAATGTAAATGAAGAACCGAATTGTGACCATATAAAACCGGCAATGATACTTGCCAAGCAAGCTGCAAACGCTTTGACACGATGTATAAAATCCAACCGCTGTCGCCGTGTTTGTATCATGTGCAATATTTGTGATCCATGCTTTCACAATTCCTTCTGTAGCTGCTGCATAAATTCCGTAAATGAAAAATAAGAGTAAAGATCACTGCAGTTGAAGGATGAAAAGCAAACCCACCATATACAATTGCGAACATCATTAACCCGACGATAAAAATTTTTTTGATCCCAAATTTATCAGCCAATTTTCCTAAAGGGAATGAAGCCGCAGCGTAAACGAGATTATAAAAGATATAAGCGGCGATAGTGGTAGTGTCGCTTCCGGTAACTTCTTTTGTGATCAATAATAAAAACACATCTGAACTATTAAACAACGCAAACAATAATAATCCGACCACAAGTTTTTTATATTCTACCGACGCAACCCTCCAATATTTAAGAAATGAAAAAAAATTTCCTTTTTCTAAAGTTGAAACAGGTTCTTTTTTTTCTTTAATTAAAAAGATCAGAAGCACCGCAATAATACCCGGAATGAATGCAAAATAAAAAAGTGATGAATAGTTTTTTGGAAAAAAATAAAGAAACACTAAGGCAATGATCGGTCCAATGGCAGCACCAACTGTATCCATCGCCCTGTGAAAACCAAATACGCTGGCTTTTGTTTCTTTGGTTGCTTGTTGCGAAAGCAATGCATCTCTTGCAGCAGTTCTTAATCCTTTTCCAAAGCGATCAAGGGTTCTTGCAAAAAAGATCCACAAAGGATAAACGAACATTGCCATCAATGGTTTGCTGAATCGCACTAAAAAAATATCCCGCTTTTATAAATGGCACCCGAACTCCTTTTTCATCACTTAGTTTTCCAAAATATCCTTTGCTGATGCCGGCAGTAAATTCTGCAACGCCTTCTAATATTCCAATGAGTAAAACTGAGAAACCAATTTCTTTTAAGTAAACAGGCATAACAGGGTAGATCATTTCGCTTGCTATATCGGCAAACAAGCTGACAACGGAAAGAATGACAACAGTGCGGTTGATGATACGCATGAATTGAAGTTAAATGAAATAGACGGAACGCTGATATGGTATGATCTATGAAGATTCTATCCGCGAAAATCATAACAAATCTGCGTTATCAGCGTTCTATTATTGCCGAGTAGACTTGCAGGAAGTATAAGAGTGCGACGCAACAGAAGCACAATAGAATTACCTTTGCTGGTTCAATAAAATTCTTTTAACAAATCATAGAGTATCGCAAACTGAAAAAATCATTGGCTGTCAAGGGTTTTCGCTTTGCTAATTCAAATAATTCACTCCAACTTTGCACACATTAAATCCAATCAACTCATAAATGGGACTTTTTAACTGGTTTACACAAGAAATAGCCATCGACCTGGGTACTGCCAATACCCTCATCATACATAACGACGAAGTAGTGGTAAATGAACCTCGCATCATTGCGCTGAACCGCAACAATCCCAAGGAAGTGCTGGCCGTGGGTAAAAGGGCCTTGATGATGCACGAAAAAACACATGAAAGCATCCGTACAGTTCGTCCGCTGAAAGATGGTGTGATAGCTGATTTTAACGCAGCGGAGCTGATGATCCGTGAGCTGATCAAACTGGTTTATCCCAAAAAAGCCACTTGTTCCCCCCAAGCTGGCGAATGATGATCTGCATTCCCTCTTCAATTACCGAAGTGGAGAAAAGAGCCGTTCGTGACAGTGCTGAACAGGCAGGCGCCAAAGAAGTTTATCTTATTCATGAGCCAATGGCTGCTGCGCTGGGTATCGGTATTGATGTGGAAGAGCCGGTTGGTAATATGATCATTGATATTGGTGGTGGTACAACGGGTATCACGGTTATTGCTCTTGCAGGTATTGTTTGTGACCAGATCTATCCGGATTGCCGGTGATGAATTTACGGCGGATATTATGGAAGCTCTTCGCCGTTATCATAGCTTATTGATCGGTGAACGAACCGCCGAGCAGATCAAGATACAGGTTGGCGCTGCTATGAAAGATCTTGAAACTCCTCCCGATGATATTCCTGTAAATGGTCGTGACCTTGTAACAGGTATTCCAAAACAGATCATGGTCAGTTACCAGGAAATTGCTGAAGCTTTAGATAAAAGCATTTTCAAAATTGAAGAAGCAATTCTAAAAGCCTTGGAACAAACACCTCCCGAACTGGCTGCCGATATTTATCGCCGGGGTCTTTACCTGACAGGTGGTGGTGCTTTGTTAAGAGGGCTTGGATAAAAGATTAAGCCAAAAAATCAAATTACCTGTGCATATTGCCGACGACCCACTGAAAAGTGTGGTGCGTGGCACAGGCATTGCATTAAAGAACTACGACAGGTATCCGTTTGTTATGAGATAAATGCGGCCCATCCATCCCGATAGCTATCGGAACCCAAAGGGAAGGCTTAACATCATTTTAAATATGAATCTTCAATTTATAAACGACCTTCAAAGTCCTTTCTTTAGGAAAGGATTTAGGATAGGCTATGCGTAACGTATTTCTCTTTATCCGCCGGTATTTTACTTTTATCAGCTTTGTACTGCTGCAGATGCTTGCACTTTCCATGTTATTCCGTTATAATAAATATCACCGGGCTGTTTTTTTTGGAAAGGCAAATGAAATTACCGGATACGTGAATTCCAAATATGACAATGTGGATGATTACTTTCATTTAAAGGAAGAGAATCTGCGTATCCATAAAATGAATGACTCTCTTTTGAATCTCTTACCCGGTAATTTTATAAAAGTAGATACAGGCTCTCATGTCATAACAGATACTGTTAGTTATGATACCCTTCACTTGCTGAGAAAATATTTGGCTAAAGAAGCCAAGGTGGTGAGCAACTCAATCAATAGCCAGAAAAATTATTTCCAGATCAATCGCGGATCAAATCAAGGTATTAAAGATAATATGGCTGTTATTAATTCAGATGGAAGTGTAGTGGGACAAATTGTTGGTGTAAGTGATAATTTTAGCCAGGCTATGAGCCTGCTCCATGTACAAAGTACAGTGAGTGCTATGATGAAAAAAAGCAGGAATAATGGGAGAATAGAATGGGATGGTCAAAGTCCACTTTACCTGACATTAAGAAATATTCCCAAAAGTGATTCTGTATTAAGAGGTGATACGGTGCTTACCGGTATCAATTCTTATAATTATCCTCCAGGCTGGATGATCGGTACCGTGGCCGATATAGTGGAAGATAAGAGTACTAATTTTTATGTATTAAGGGTAAAACCTTCTGCGAATTTTCAAAACCTGCAACAAGTTTTTGTAGTAGAAAATTTGCAAAGAGAAGAACAAGTGACGCTAGATAAAGCCACCCAGAAAAAAGTAGATGAATTAAATAAAAGGAAACAATGAATGTCGTGCTGAGAAATATAATTCGATTCATTTTCTTTATCCTGTTACAGGTTTTTATACTTGATAATGTGCCGGCGTTACATAGATTTATTATTCCCGTAATTTATTTTCTTTTTATCCTTTGGCTTCCATTCTCCATTTCAAGATTCTGGTTATTGGTAATAGGATTTCTTACCGGGCTGTCATATGATTATTTTACGGTCACTCCCGGTTTGCATGCTGCTGCCTGTGTATTGATCGCATATTTTCGGCCATTTATCGTCAATATCCTGATCCCAAAAGATACTTCTGAATTTAATTACAGCGAGCCTTCTGCAAAAGCAATGGGTTGGGCGCCATATGCTGTGTATGTATTGGCGCTTTCGTTGCTGCATCATGGTTACCTGCTATTGTTGGAATGGCTTGAGGTTGGCAATTTTCTTGATTTCCTTATAAAAGTAGTTTCGACTACGGCTATCAGCATGCTGCTGATCTTTACTGCGGAAATTCTATTTCCAAGAAGGTTGAAGTACAGAACGAATACTGCGTAGGAAGATAGGGAATTAGTAATTGGTAATTTGGAATTGGGAGAAACGTATTTCAAAAAACCTATAATAGAAAATTAAATAGTGATAACTCCATTTTAAAAACGACTACTTCGTTGTAATTTGCAATCGTACTGCCTGCCTTCGGCAGGCAGGGTACAACTTACCTCGTACATTTTTTATGCCTGTGTTCAACCAATCAAGAAGCCGTATCATCAGACTCATATTTTCTGTTGCATTTCTTGTGATACTTGCACAGTTATTCAATCTCCAGGTTGTTTCGGATAAATACAGGAAACTGGCAATGGATAATGCTGTTTATCCAAAGATCGTTTACCCCGAACGTGGGATCATTTTCGATCGTAAAGGAAAAGCCATTTTGAACAATGCCATTATGTATGATATGATGGTAACCCCTGCAGAAATTAAAGGCATTGATACCCTTGATTTTTGCAGGATGATGAATATTGATACAGCAGAGTTTAACCGAAGAATACTTGATGCAAAATTTAAGAACACTGCAGTTCGTCCTTCCATTTTTGAAGACCTGCTAACTCCCGAAATGCAAGTAAGATTCGAAGAGAACAGTTGGAAATTCCCGGGATTTGTTTTGGTACAACGACCTGTAAGAGTTTATCCTTTCAATGCAGCCGCTCATATACTTGGTTATATCGCCGAAATAAGTCCGAAACAAATTGAAACCTCTGAAAGTTTTTATAGAATGGGTGATTACGTTGGTCAAACAGGATTAGAATCAATATATGAAAGAGTGCTAATGGGTCAGCGTGGCGTACAATATTTAATTAAGGATAATAAAAACAGGTTGGTTGGTTCTTATGAAAAAGGGGAGTTAGATACAGCTGCAATTGCCGGCCGCGGATTAAGAACTTATATTGATATAGAACTGCAACAACTGGCAGAAAAATTAATGGCCAATAAAGTTGGTTCAGTGGTTGCCCTCGATCCAAAAACGGGCGGTATTCTCGCAATGACCTCCGGTCCAAATTTTAATCCGAATGAATTAACAGGACCAGATAAAAGTAAAAACTATACAAAATTAGTCTTGGATGTCAGGGCTCCTTTATTCAATCGTGCGATCAAAGGTCAATATCCTCCAGGCTCAACCTTTAAACCTATTGATGCATTGATCGCATTGGAAGAAGGTGTGATAACTCCGCAAAGTGGCATAGCTTGCAGCGGAGGATATTATGCATGTAGTAAAAGGGTGGGTTGTTTGGAAACATGGGCCGGACATGCTGCAAACCTGCGTCTCGCAATTGCTCATTCCTGCAATTCGTTTTTCTGTAATACTTATCGGCTAATTGTTGACAACAATAAGTATAAAAACGTAAAGGATGGGTATCAAAAGTGGCATGACTACATGAATGCTTTCGGCTTAGGTGTTAGGCTCGGACTGGATCTGCCGAGTGAAGACAAAGGGAATATTCCGGATACAGCAAGATATAATCGTGAATATCGTGGACAATGGAACTCGTGTACTAACCTGACCTTAGGGATCGGACAGGATATGATGACTGCTACTCCGCTTCAACTGGCAAATGCCATGTGTATCATTGCTAACAGAGGTTATTATTATATACCACATTTTGTTCGAAAGATTGATGATGAAACTGAAGAAGACACGACTTTGCTTGGTAAATATCGTAGTAAACATGAAGTGTTAACCCATATTCCTGATGATGCTTATGATGCTGTACAGGACGGCATGCAGGATGTAGTGGAAGCAGGTACTGCACGCATTGCAAAAATTCCCGGTATAAATATTTGTGCAAAAACGGGCACTGCTCAAAACTTTACTATTCTTGACGGCAGAAGACTTGAATTGCCTAACAACTCAATGTTTGTTTGTTTTGCACCAAAGGAAAATCCAAGAATTGCACTGGCGGTAACAGTAGAAAATGCAGGCTTTGGTTCTACATGGGCGGGACCTATTGCTCGAATTTTAATGGAAAAATATCTGAATGATACTTTGCAGACAAAAAGTAAAGAAGATCTTGAAAGGATATCAAATGCCAACCTGATGCCCAAGTATTATATTCGAAAGCAACAAATAGATGATTCAATAAGAGCTTATCAATGGTTCAAGATGACAAAGGACAGTTCTTATATCAAGAAATATGTTTTAGAAAACCCTTCTTTACCTGGCTCTAAGAAAGATAAGAACAATAAAAAGCAAAACGACAAAGAAGAAATAGCTATTTGGAATGATACAAGAACTCACCGTCAAAAACAGTTAGCCCGTACATGAGCCAACGTAATCCTGAAATATCAAAAGGAGTTGACTGGAGTCTTGTATGGCTATGGTTTCTGTTATCAACAGTTGGTATCATGGCAATTTTTGGCGTGACGTATCATGATGGTGATAATGTTATACAAACATTTCTGCGATTCAAAACGGACTACAGCCGTCAATTTTACTTTTTTATTGTGTCGATAGTTATCGGCATGTTCATACTTCTTACTGATAGTAAATTTTTCCCCGCTACTGCTAATCTTTGGTATGCGGCTGGTATATTTTTGATCCTTCTAGTTTTTCCATTAGGATCAAGTGTAAAAGGAACACAATCCATCATTAAAGTTGGTGGCAGCTTTCAATTTCAACCTGCTGAGTTTTGTAAAATTTGCGTTTGTCTTGCTTTGGCAAAATATCTTTCAAGACCCGAAACTGATTTCAGGCGAACACAATCACAAATTATCGCAGCAGGTATTGCTTTATTACCCGCGGTCTTCAGCATCATGCAAAGCGAAACAGGTTTGGCGCTGGTTTATCTTTCATTTTTTATTGTAATGTATCGTGAAGGGTTGCCGTCCGCTGTTCTTGTAATTGGATTTTCAGCGGGAACATTAGTAGTAGCAACATTACTTGTTGAAAAAAACTTACTTGCAATTATTCTCCTGGCAATAACAGTGTTTATTATTTTTATTATGCGACGCCAGGTAAAAAGAAACAGGTCTCTTCTTGTCAATATTATTCTTATTGGGCTATTATGTATAGGTATCCAGCGTTTTGGAGTTCCTTTTGCCTTCAAACATATTTTGAAAGAACACCAGGTAGAAAGAATTTTCAGCACCATTGGTAAGGACATTCCGAAAGAATATAAAAAAGAACACAGGAGCGACGAAGCAAAGGCGCCGGGTAAAAAGGATGTAGATTATAATGTAAAACAATCTAAGATCGCTATTGGTAGTGGAGGTTTTTCTGGTAAAGGGTTGCTTAAAGGCACACAAACCCGTTTTGATTTTGTGCCCGAGCAAAGAACCGACTTTATCTTTTGTACAATTGGCGAAGGTTTTGGATTTATAGGAAGTTTAGTTTTATTAGGTCTTTATCTCGTTTTATTATTTCGAATAGTAACAGTTGCAGAGCGACAACGAAGTGTATTCAGCAGGTGTTATGCATATGGGGTGGGAGCGGTTTTCTTTTTTCATATTGCCATCAATCTTGCAATGACGGTCGGTCTTGCTCCGGTTATTGGTATTCCTCTTCCTTTCGTTAGCTATGGTGGTACTTCTTTACTTACGAACACAATTCTTTTGTTTATTCTTATACGACTAGATGCCGACCGGCAAATGGTGCTGAGATAATTTTGAAAAGTAGAATTGGGAAATTGGGCAATTGTATTGCAACTTGCATACATCTTCAAAGTAAATTTCAAATTTTCCCAATTCCAAAATTCCAAAATGCACATTATTCCCTTAAGCGAAGGCACATTTACGATCGATAAAACAAAACTGTTTGTTCCGTTTGATGAAGATGTTCACGATCTGCAACAAAGACCTGTAGGAAGTTTATTAGTGGAAATTCAACCCTTCATAATTATAACCTCAAAAGATATTCTATTGCTTGATACAGGACTTGGTTTTGAAAAAGATGGTAAACTTCAAATTCATCAAAACCTTGTCCATGCAGGGATCAACCCATCTGATATTACAAAAGTTTTATTAACGCATTTACACAAAGATCATGCGGGCGGGGTTTCTTTTGGAACAAACCACGAAGAATTAAGTTTCCCAAATGCAATATTTTATTTACAGGAAAAAGAATTAAGTTTTGCTTTTGAAAAGGGATTCCCTTCATTTATTACTGAGGAGTTAGAAATATTAAAAAAATCGAAACAAGTTGTTTTATTAAAAGATGATGAAGGCACAATTGATGATTATATTCATTATAAGATAACAGGAGCTCATTCGCCTTATCACCAGGTTTTTTGGATCAAGGAAAATGATAAAACAATCTTTTTTGGTGGTGATGATGCTCCTCAACTTCAGCAAATGAAACATCGCTTTGTTGCCAAATATGATCATGATGGAAAGAAAGCAATGGAGTTACGAAGAAGTTGGTGGGAACAAGGGCAGAATGAAGGATGGACATTTTTGTTTTATCATGATGTTAAAAATCCAATTGTTGAATTTTAGATTTCGGATTGCAGATTTTAGATTTTAATTGAAGGCTCTAATTGATAAATCCGAAATCGTAAATCTAAAATCTACAATAACAAAAAGGCCTGCCCTTACAAGAGCCGGCCATTGCTAACCTATGAAAAACACCGAGATTAAATTCTATTGTATTAAAGTTCGGATACCTTTTGTGGGTCTGTCAGTCCTACGAGCCTTTATCTGTTCCTCCCTCATCTCTTTAATCTCACGAATAAAAACGTCTTGCTGTTTGTAAACATCATTACTTCTTTTTTCGCCAACAATATCACGAAACTCGGTCCGGTAACGAAGCCTGAGTTCGATAATTCTTTGTTGGCGCACAAGACCGTCACTTTTGTTTTCTATCAAGGTTTGTTTCCATTCTCTGAAGTAACGGATAAAAACGGGTGTAAATCTTTCGGCCTCATTACGGGTAAGATCAAGTCTCTTCTGGATAAACTCTCTCATCTTATCCCGAATCTTATCATTGCCATCGTCCTGGGCTTTTGAAGAAAAGCCAGCCAACAATGCAAGGGTTAATATGAGTAAAATTTTTTTCATTATTCATTCATTGATCCATCTGTGTCACTATTTGATTCCAAAGCTACCGCATCGTTTAAAAAGTCCTCTATTTCTTTTTCAGGAACATCTTTCATCAATTCTTTTATCTCGGCATGTTTTACATCATCTTTTTCATCAGTAACATTGATAGACTCGTCTTCAGCTAACTTTACAAATTCATCTAATTTGTCTTTACTTACTTTTTTATCTACATTCTTTTCGATCCATGCCTGTGGATTTTTATTCGGGTCAACCTGTTTGGATCTGAATATAGCCAAACCGCTAATTGCAACTACTCCAATCACAACGGCAGCAACCGCTAAGCGATACCATCTACGTTGTGTTATCGAAATTACTTTTGTTTCTTTCTTCTCAACTTTGGTTTCAAGCTTTTCAAAATATCCTGCAGGTGTAGAATAAGGATTCTTATTTTTTAAACTGTTGAGCAATGGTGACAAAGTTTCGATCTCCTCTTCACTTGTCTGGTAATCTTCATGCTCACTTATTTTTGTCAATACATCTTCACTCAGATCTTGAAAAAACCCGGCAGGAACTGAATAAGGCATTTCTTTAGAAGCATTGCTAAGGACGGGAGATAGATATGATAACTCTTCTTTAGCATCAATAGCTTCCAATGCTTTTATCCGATTCAGAATTTGATCAGCCAAGCCTTCAAAGTAACCAGCAGGCACAGCATAGATATTTTGAGGATCATGATTGGCCAATACACTTCCCAACTCTGCTAATTCATTCAATATGGTATTCCTGTTTGTCATTTCGTCCTAACTGAGACGGCTTTTGGCCTTGTAAGTTTAATGATTCTTAATGTAATCCTCTATTTTTTTAACCGCATGGTGGTAGCTGGCCTTTAGAGCTCCCTCGCTGGTTTCCAACACTCTACTCATTTCCTCGTATGGCATTTCATCATAATATCTTAGCTGAAATACAATTCTTTGCTTTTCAGGAAGTTGCTGAATGCCTAATTGAAGTTTCCACTCCAGTTTATTTCCATCAAAATTCTGATCAGCTTTTATCTTGTTTTCCAGCCCACTTTCTACATCGCTTAATGACACCGAGGCTCTTTTCTTTTGCTGCTCCAAAAAAGTTAAACATTCATTGGTGGCCACCCGGTAAAGCCAGGTATAAAGCTGGCTGTCCTCACGGAAATTCTCCAGCCCATTCCAAACCCTGATCATTACATTTTGCAATACATCATTTGCATCCTCATGGTCAACTACCATACGACGCAAATGCCAATATAATTTTTCCTGGTATTTTTTAATGATGGAAGTAAACGCCTTTTCCTTTGTAACCGGGTTACGGAATTCTACGAGCAATTCACTATCGCTTAAGGTTGTCAGGGCCATTGGTTCGGTCTTTAAGGTTTAGAATATTGGAATACGGAAGCGTTTAACCTGTTCAGCAGTATAAAAATATAATTTTTTATTTTGTTATACCAGCTTTAGTTTTCCATAGCATCGACTGTTGCGACGCTCCGTTTATCTTTAGCAACTCTATGAAACAACAACGTCGCAGTTTACCCAGACACCGAGTTTATCGAGGTGGAAGGATCGCAATCCGTTCGTCTTTTTCAACTCTATTAAACAAAAAACCGTCGCCTTCGAAGCAACGGTTAAGCATAGGAATATTTTTTAAGTTATTTTTTTGCCATCACTTTTTCTGCAGCGGCAACAATATCCGGCACATCTAATCCATATTTCTTTAGTAATTGTGCAGGCGTTCCGCTTTCACCAAAGGTATCTTTTGTTCCAACATATTCGATCGGCACTGGAAAATTCTTTGCTGCACATTGTGCAATTGCATCACCTAATCCACCAATGATATTATGTTCTTCGGCAGTTACAGCACATTTTGTTTTGCGAATTGAGTTGATAACTGCCGCTTCATCCAATGGTTTTATTGTATGAATATTTATTACTTCAACACTGATCCCTTTTTCTTGTAGTATAACGCCAGCTTGTATAGCATTCCATACAAGATGGCCACAAGCAAAGATTGAAACATCAGTTCCCTCTGAAAATATTTGTGCTTTACCGATCTTAAAATCTTCTTGCTTCGTGAATATTGGCCAAACCGGTCTTCCGAATCGTAAATAAACCGGCCCTACATAATCTGCGATCGCCAATGTTGCGGCCTTTGTTTGATTATAATCACAAGGAACGATCACCGTCATACCCGGTAACATCTTCATCAAACCAATATCTTCAAGTATCTGGTGTGTTGCTCCGTCTTCTCCCAATGTAACTCCCGCATGCGAAGCACATATTTTTACATTCTTACCGGAATATGCAATTGACTGGCGAATTTGATCATACACACGACCAGTCGAAAAATTTGCGAATGTAGTTGTGTAAGGAATTTTTCCACCAATGGTTAATCCTGCTGCAATTCCAATCATGTTTGCTTCAGCAATACCACATTGAAAAAATCTTTCAGGGAATTCTTTTATAAATTGATTCAGCTTTAATGAGCCGGCAAGATCTGCAGTAAGTGCAACGATATTTGAATTTTTTCTTGCTGCTTCTACAATACCGTCTCCAAATCCGCTGCGGGTATCTTTATTGCCAGTAGATTGAATTTCTTTTAGCATGTTTGTTTTTTGTTCCATCACTTCCATAACTTATCAATGGGGGTTGGCGCAAAAGTAAGGGGAATGGGTGAATGGTCAATATTGAGAAAATTACTAATTCAGCGGACCGGGTTTTCCTGAAAAAACCTTCTCATCTGCCTTCAATCGTTGCTCCCATTTCCAGGCTGTAGCTACCATATCATCAAGACTATATTTTAGCTCCCAGCCTAGCGCCGTTCTTGCAAGATCATTGCTGGCATAAATTGATATTACATCTCCCGGTCTTCTTGGTCCGATCGTATAATTCAGGTTTATATTATTTACTCTTTCAAATGCTTTGATCGCTTCCAACACAGTTACTCCATTGCCAGATCCCAGGTTAAATACTTCACACTGAGATTTATTTTTTCCTTCGGCTATGTAATCCAATGCCAAAGTATGGGCATGGGCAATATCACACACATGAATAAAATCCCTTACACAACTTCCATCACGGGTTGGATAATCATTACCATAAACGATCATTCCCGGCAATTTTCCAATTGCAGTTTGTGTAATAGCAGGGAAAAGATTCTGTGGTTTTCCAACCGGCATTTCGCCAATAATAGCCGAAGGATGTGCGCCAACCGGGTTGAAGTATCTCAGTAAAATGCATTTCGTCGATGAACTCTTTGCAAATTCATTTACTATTTGCTCTCCCATTTGTTTTGTATAACCGTAAGGTGACTCAGCTGGTTTAGGTAATGTGGTTTCGGTAACGGGACTTGTATCGGGCATGCCATAAACAGTGCATGATGATGAAAAAACAAACCAGGGAATTTCAAAATCATGTACACATTTTAAAAGATTGATCAGCGAGTATAAGTTGTTTTCAAAATACATTAGTGGATGCTCAACAGATTCGCCGACCGCTTTATATGCAGCAAAATGAATAACACCTCTTATGTCAGTATTTTCCTGGAAGATGGCAAATGTGTCATCAAAATTGCAGAGATCAACTTTATAGTTTTTTATTGTTTGCCCTGTGATCTTTTCCACTCTTTCGAGCATGCTGGCATGTGATCTTGAATTGTTATCTACTGAAATAACATCATAGCCATTCTCGATCAAATCGACCAATGTATGAGAGCCAATATATCCGCAACCGCCTGTAACAAGGATCTTCACCATGAATAAAAAAGTTTATCATGCAAAAATCGGAAAAAGAGAAGAGATAAGCTTAGAAAAAAAGTTTAACGATCGAATATACGCCGGCAGCAAGTAATCCGCTTACAGGTATTGTTAAGATCCATGCCCAGAGAAGATTCACCGTGACACCCCAACGAACTGCAGATAATCGTTTTGTAGCGCCAACTCCCATGATCGCTCCTGTAATTGTATGTGTAGTGCTTACAGGAATTTTTAATGCTTCTGTAACAAATAATGTTATTGCACCTGCTGTTTCAGCGGCTACACCTTCAAATGGAGTAACCTTTGTAATTTTTGTACCCATTGTTTTTACAATTTTCCATCCGCCACTCATTGTTCCGATTCCAATGGCTGCATAGCATGCTATAGGTACCCAAAAAGGCATGTGTTTAAAATCTGGTATTGTTCCTCCTGCGATCAATGCCGCAGTTATGATCCCCATTACTTTCTGTGCATCATTACCTCCATGACCAATACTAAAGGCGGCTGACGAAACAAGTTGCAATCTTCTAAACCATTGATTAGATCTGTTTGCATTTAATGTATTCAGGTAGAATGTAAAGACCGCCATAATAACTAAAATAAATGCTAATAAGATCCACTTAAAGTTCTTTGAATAGAAGATCACCTTCAGTGTATAAGATTCATAGTGCGTGGTTAATTTGGCTGCATCAAACTCAAGATTTCTATAAAGGAAAAGACCTACCAATAAGAGGATCACAATTGAAATAAGTTTAGGAATATGGCCTTTTCTAAATGAATTTAAAAACCATAATGAGATTATTAACGCCATTATCATTCCCACAACAGGCGCCAGAAAAATAAAGCTTGCTGTTTTTAAAATTATGGCGCTGTTAATTGTACCAAATCCTCCGTGAGCTATCGCAGCTCCTGCAAATCCACCGATCAATGTATGTGATGATGAAGAAGGAATACCAAACCACCAGGTAAGCAGATTCCATGAAATGGCAGCGATCAAACCAGAAAAAATAACCACCATCATGTTTGATTGCGGGATCATATTACTATTTACTGTTTTAGCAACAGTATCAGCAACGCCGTGATCTTTAAAAATAAAAAAGGCAACGGAATTAAATAATGCAGCCCATAACACTGCCTGGAAAGGAGTCAGCACCTTGGTAGATACAATTGTTGCGATTGAATTGGCTGCATCATGAAAACCATTAATAAAGTCAAAGATCAATGCCAGGGCTATGATAACTATCAAAAAGGTGGTCATAGATTTAATTTGCAAATATGCAAATCATGCAAATGTGCTAATGTCTTTTTGCAAATTGGCACATTGGCAAAATTGGCACATTGATTAAGCGTATTTAATAATAATTGATTCAATAACGTTTGCTGCATCTTCACATTTATCGGTGGCAATTTCCATTACAGTATAGATCTCTCTTTTTTTAATTACCTCTTTGGCATCTGGTTCAGTTTCAAATAAACGTTCAATACTCATATCAAACACATCGTCTGCCTGGTTCTCAAGACTGTTGATCTTTACCAATGATTCAGTCATTTGGCGAAGATTTTTCATATCCCTGAGAGATGTAACTGCATTCTTGACCAGGCTTGCGCTTTGGTCAATGATCTCCGCTAATTTTTGTATACCAAGGTCATTTGGATTTACTTTATAAAAATTGATTTTTTTGGCAGCTGCATAAATTGTATCAGCAATATCATCAAGCGAAGTGGCGAGGTAATGGATATCTTCCCGGTCAAACGGAGTGATGAAATTTCTTCCTAACTCGGTAAAAATATTATGTGTTAGTTCATCATTGGCATGTTCAAGATCTTCTATCTGGTTAATGATCGCCGTCCTTTTGTCAAAGTCCGGCTCTGAAACTAAGGCCCTGAGTTTGTTTCCCATTAAGGCCGAATTAGTGGCAACTTTTTCAAAAAGATCATAGAATACTTTGTTTTTGGGAACAAATATTTGCATTATTGAATTTAACCCTGCCATAGCTTTTCTTTTTAATTGTTGGCGAAGATACCGCCATGAATAATGGTATTTTTTTAAGAATTAGAATTAATAGAAAATTAATATAGAAGTAAAGATTTATTAAATATAAGGTAACAAAACTTATCTATGTGCTAAATTGCAACTTTTAAAAAATCTATTATCTCAAATGATTAAGTTTTGGTTAAGATCGATAACCCTGGTCACAATAACAGTACTACATTTCAATACAAATGCACAAAAGTTCTTAACGGATATCGACTCATCATACTTTATTAAAGACACAGTCAGACCCATTATTAAACGGTTTGAAAATCTTTATTTTTCCGGATATATGCAGCCCCAGTTCCAGGTTGCCAGTGCTGATGGAGCAGCTTCTTTTGCAGGTGGAAATTTTTCCACTTATTCAAGCTCCCGCTTTATGCTTCGCCGTGCCAGGATAAAACTAGAGTATATATTGAAGTCAAAGGCAAATCTTCCCGCTGCACAATTTGCTTTCCAGATTGATGCCACAGAACGAGGCGTAATTGTAAGAGATATGTTTGTTCGGTTGTTAGAGACAAAACATAATAATTTGTCAACAACAGCCGGCTTTTTTGCCAGGCCTTTCGGATATGAAGTAAATCTTAGTTCTGCCTACCGCGAAACTCCTGAACGTGGACGAATGTCGCAGACATTGATGCCCGGTGAGAGAGATATTGGATTGATGGTTTCATTTGAGCCTCAAATCAGAAGTCATAAATGGCACCATTTAAAATGGGACGCCGGTTTTTTTAACGGGCAAGGAGCTTCGGGCACGACGGATTTTGATAGCTACAAAGATTTTATTTCACGCATAACTATAAAACCGTATTCGATAAAAAAAATTGATATCGGAGCTGGATTGTCACTATTGAGAGGCGGATGGAAGAATGGAACCAAGTATGTTTATGAAATGGGGACACATCCAAATGGAGATAAGATCTTTATAGTGGATTCATCGGAATCAAACCTCGGTAATTCCTCTCCTCGTCACTATTATGGAGGAGATATGCAGGTAAAACTTAACCATGATTGGGGAGCAACAGAATTGCGCAGTGAATATTGGTTTGGCACACAGCCGGGTACTGTTAATTCTACAACTAATCCGGGCAGCTTGCCTACTGCTGGAACTATTCCTTTACCCACTTATATTCGTCATTTCAATGGAGCTTTTTTTTATTTCCTTCAAAATATTATCAACCCCAAACACCAGTTGCTTGTAAAATATGATTGGTATGATCCAAATATCAAAACAAAAGGAAATGAAATTGGAGCCTCTGGATCAAATACTGGTCCAGCGGACATACGGTACAATACACTGGGATTAGGCTATGTGTTTTATTTTAATTCACAAACCAAATTGATCTTATATTACGATTGGGTGAAGAATGAATCCACGCAGCTGGCAGGTTATACTTCTGATCTCAGGGATGATGTTCTTACGCTGAGACTTCAATTCAGGTTTTAGTGTGCTTAACATTAAGTTAATACTGCGGTCACAATTCCATAACCGGCCATTAACACGGGCATAATGTCGCGGTCTTTCTTTTGCGTCGTAATCAAACGCAATGAAAAGACTCCTGTTTACACTTACTGCCCTGTTAGGATTAGTTTTTATAAGCTTCTCACAAAATGAAAAACTTACTGGTAAAGTCTTGAATAACAAGAACGAACCTGTTGTTGGAGCTTCTATAAAGTTTGAAGGATCAAATACAGGAGCTATTTCCGGTGTCGATGGCAGTTTTATCCTCACACTTGCGATCGGAAAAAAATATACACTTATTATTTCCTCAGTTGGATATGAAACGAAAACCATTCAAGATGTTGAAGTGGTAAATGGCCAGGCAAATGAGCTACAAGTATTAATGGTTGAATCTGCAAAGAATACATTGGGTGGAGTTACTGTAACTGCAACCGCTTCTTCTGCCAGGAAAGAAACATCTGCTGCTTTAATACAGTTTCAAAAAAATACAAATACAGTTGCTTCTGTTATTTCTGCAGAAGCAATACGGCGTTCTCCTGATAAAAATACCGGTGAAGTTTTAAAACGTACACCCGGCGCCAGTATCAGGAAGGAAGATTCATTGTGGTAAGAGGATTGGCAGACGTTATAACCAGGCGATGATGAATGGAATTTTATTAACCAGTACAGAACCTGATCGTAAAACATTTTCATTTGATCTTATTCCCGCCACAGATGATCGATAATATTATTATCAATAAAGCATTTGTTCCGGAATATCCCGGTGAATGGGCGGGTGGATTGATACAGGTAAATACAAAAGATATTCCCTCAAAAAACTTTTTTAATTTGCAAATTGGAACAGGTTTCAATACACAAACAACAGGGAAAAGATTTTTTAAAGACTCACGGTGGAAAATCTGGATTGGCTGGGTATTGATGATGGTACAAGAGGGTTTCCAGCTGGCTATACTACAAAATATGAATTCAGCATTCTTCACCAATGCTGCAAAAACCGCTATTGGAAAAGGCATGCGAAATGCATGGGCAGCTACAGAAACTACCGCCCCGTTAAATATTTCATTCCAGGCAAATGGAGGTTTTAACACAAAAGTATTTGGAAAAAATTGGGGGGCACCTTTGGTGTTATCTATAGCTAAAACAAATAAAAATTTAGAGATACTGAACAGGCGAAATGTTATAGACCAAAATGTATAATACAACTATAGAAACCGATATCAATGATGAACGATATACCAAAGAGATATTTGCAGGTGCATTGGGTAGTCTTTCCTTGCAGCTCAATCCACTCAATAAGATCTCCTTAAAGGCGATTATTAATGTAAACACAAATAATTCTGTATACGCAACGTAATGGTACTGATTTAAGCAGGAGTGATAGTTATTTAAAAGGATCAGAAGCTACATTTAAAGAAAATACTTTTTTTACAGCCCAATTGACCGGCGAGCATAGCATTGCAACGCCACTTACATTAAAATGGTATGGAGCTTTAATATCCTGGATGGTTATATTCCTGATCAACGCCGTATGCTTTATTCAAGAACTAACACAACAGATCCCTTTCGGGCAGTTATTTCCAATACACTTTCACAACAAAGCGGAAGCCGTATTTATCAAAGCCTGAGCGATTATATTTATACTGCTGGTGGCGATCTTACTTATAATTTCAACTGGCTTGGTCAAAAACAAACAGTAAAAGGTGGTTATATGCTGCAGATAAAAGACCGGCTTGTATGATGCAGACTTTTTGCAAATTATCTGCCATAAGGATAATGATGCTTTAAGACAATTACCTGCCGATCAAGATATTTGCTCCTGAAAATTTTGGAGATGGCTCAGCAAACAGCAATCTGTTTGCTTTTGATGCATTAACGGTAAATACATTCCGCTACCTGGCCAATACAATTTTAAATGCAGGATTTCTTGCAATTCGATAACCAGTTTACAAGATCATTACGAGTAGTTTGGGGATTGAGAGTTGAAAATTATGATCAGTTGGTGGGAAGTGTAAAAAAATGGGATCCGCGTCATACTCATACCAAAGTAACGGATTTTCTTCCCGGGTAAATGCAACATTAAAACTTAAATACTAAAACCAATTTACGTTTGTCAGGTTCACAAACTGTAATTCGTCCTGAATTTCGTGAACTTGCTTCATCTGAACCTTTATGATTTTGAATTGAATGCTTCTGTACAGGGTAATCCAACCTTGAAAGAACAAAAGTTATCAATGCAGATCTCCGTTATGAATTATATCCAGCGGCAGGAGAAGTATTTACTGCAGGTATTTTCTATAAACATTTTGATAAACCAATTGAACAATTATTCAATGAAGGTGGGGGTGGTGCCAGTACATTTACTTACCAGAATGCGGAAAAGGCAACTGCTTATGGAGCAGAACTGGAAATCGGAAAAAACTTGACTTTTTTAAATGCATTAAAGAATTTCACTTTCCAGGCCAATGTAGCTTATATACTATAGTCGTGTAACAGATGCAGGGATTTAATCTCGACAGATCATTGCAGGGACAATCTCCTTATGTTTTGAATCTTGGATTGTTGTATGACCTGGAAAAAGCCGGATTTAATGCTACCTTTTATTTAACCAGATCGGTGAAAGAATTTACCTGGTAGGTGACAAATCTGCGGGTGCAGGGAGCACCGGATATATATGAAGCACCAAGACCTTTACTTGATTTTCAATTTGCAAAAAAACTTATTAAGAACAAAGCAGAGATCAAGGTTAAATATTTCTGATATTCTAAACCAGACACAATATTTCTATCAGAATACAGGCAGTAAAACGAATTTCCAAAAAGATATCCGATGCTTACCGGTTTACCAGGAAATTAGGAACAACACTTTCAGTATAACATTTAATTATTCATTATAAAATAAACTTTTAAAAAAATAAAGAAATGAAAAAGTACATTTTCTACTTAGCAGCCATTACAGCAGTGTTTATTACAAGCTGCCGCAAAATTGAAACGGATGGAGAAAAAGAAGTTGTTATTGTTAACTGGCGGCGGTGGCGGCACTACCGGCCAGACCATAACACTTGCAAGGACGTATCAATGCTGATACTATTTTGCGCAAAGCAGAATACTTATATTCTGAAAGGACTTGTTTATATGGTAGGTAATCATACCATGACTATTGAAGCCAGGTACAGTTATTAAAGGTTCTTTCAGCGGAGCTGATGTTGCTGCACTTGATTATTACCCGTGGATCAAAAATTATGGCAACAGGTACACCAACAGAGCCAATTATTTTTACTTCTGCATCTCCTAATCCTCAATCAGGTGACTGGGGTGGAATTGTTCTTTGCGGTAAAGCAAGCTATCAATCTAAGTTATAATGGTACCAGTCGGCCTTTACCAGGTAGAAGGTGGTATTGATAATGCAAATGGTGATGGTCTTGCAGGTTCAGGTGATGCAGTTGCTCCAGCACCAGTTGATAATGATAATTCAGGTACATTACAATATGTACGTATTGAATATGCAGGTTATGCTTTTCAGCCCGATAAAGAAATCAACAGTCTTACCATGGCTGCTGTAGGTAGTGGAACTACCATTGATCATATACAGGTAGCTTATGCAAAAGATGATGCTTATGAATGGTTTGGCGGAACTGTAAATTGCAAATACCTGATCGCTTATAAAACACAGGATGATGATTTTGATACTGACAATGGTTATAGCGGTAAAGTTCAGTTTGGCTTGATCATCCGTGATTCACTAATTGCTGATATTTCAACTTCTGAAGCTTTTGAAAGTGATAATAATGCCAGTGGAACTACTGCTACTCCAAAAACAAAAGCTATTTTCAGCAATATTACTGCAATCGGCCCAGAGCTACATTAAATAATATTGGAAGCTACATTATTCCGTGCTGGTGCACAGATAAGGAGAAATTCGGCATATCTCAATTTTCAATTCAATTATTATGGGATGGCCGCAGGGTATTTTAATTGATGCAACAACAGGAACTTCTACTGCATTGAATATTGAAGACAGTACTTTGCGCTTACGTAATGTTACTCTTGCGGCAATGGCAATTCGACAACTACCGTACCTCTTGCATTTTCAGGAACTGCCGGAGCAACTATTAATTCTGATGCAACATTGACAACATGGTTTACCAATGCATATTATAATAATGATCTTCTAACCAATGCCTCAGATGCAAAATTGATCCAGCCATTTAATTATGCTGCACCGGATCCTACACCTTTTGCAGGATCTAATGGCAATCAGAAAATACTTACAGGCGGAGATTTCACTGATCCTAAATTTACCGGTGATACTTTCTTTGATAAGACAGTTACATTCCGTGGCGGTATTGCACCGGCGCGGACCGCTTGCAACCTGGTGGAAAGGATGGACAAAATTTAATTATAACTAAAGACGGATTCCATTAACCATTAATAAGAAGCCGTCTCGTCTTAGGCGAGACGGCTTTTTCCTTTCCACAATTAACAGTTTGGTAATCGCAGTATAACGCTGGTATAATAATTGTATCCCAAATTGCAATCAGTTCTTATCCATCCAATATATATACAACGTCCCGGATCGGTTCTCCGGGGTTAGTAAGTTGAATCCTCATGCAGTTGCCGTCCCGATATCATCGGGACGGTTTTTTATTTAAGGAATGAAATTCTTTCAATAATTATCAGTGTAAAGAATAAAGCAATGGATCTGCGAGTTGATGGTAACTACTACCAATATGCGCAATTGAAAGTTTCATCACATTTGCAATGATGTCTTCTGTTGAATGATCATAATTTATTTTTACGGGTTTTGCCTGCATCCATTTATTAAAATGATCAGTAAAGTCATCATCCAATTTATCCAGCTTGTTAATTCCCATTTTCTCCAGCGCCGCTGCATTGCATTGTTGCTCATATTGCCCGCTGATCGGTATCACCATCAATTTTTTTTCAAGCTTCAATGCTTCGGCAGGTGTTTCAAAGCCACCTCCGGTTATTATTCCAGAACAATTGATCAATGCTTCATTGAACAAAACTTTATCAACCGGCATAAAAGTGATATTGCCACTGCGCTTTATATTTTTAGTTTGCCATGAAAAAATATGAAAGCGGACCGGCGCAAGCGGATGAAAATATTTCTCCATTATGTTTTCGCAATAAGAAGGAAGATAGACGGCAAAAAAACCTTTATCTGCAGGCTGTGCCCTGGTAATTTCTTTTTTAATTACAGGGGGGAGAATAAAATCATCATACCGTTGAAAATGCAAACCAATATAAAAGGAGGCACGGGCATAATTCTTTAAGATCCATTCACCCATTTTACTTTTTTCTTTTGGTCGTGGAGTATTGGAAGAATAAAAACTTGCCTGGTGTCCAAAATTTACAGAAGGGATCTTTTTTGCCGCACAGGCCATTGCCGTTATGCATTCAAAATCATTCAGCACAAGATCATATTTTTCTACCGGCAGATCTTTTACTTCTTTTCTGAGTCGTAAAGGAGAAAGCGCCAATGCAGTTTTAGTATAATCAAGTTTTCCTTTGCATGTATAAAATAAACTAAGGCCTTTGCTGCGGTATTTTACCGGGAAATTAAAATTAAGACTGCTGTTAGCACCGCTTAAAAAAATATCTACTTCACCGTATTCATTTAAATAAGGAAGTAGTTCCATGGCACGGCTAATATGTCCATTACCCGTTGCCTGTACAGAATACAATATTTTCATCAGTAATTTTTTTATTGATTATTGGCCAGATGGAATTCACCATAAAAATTTTCATCGCATATAAGTTGAAGATGCTCGAAAATTTTTATGGCTCATTTCATAGATTGGTTTTTAATACAAGTGATGTAAGAAAAAGATCAACTTCTCTTTTTATTACAGTTGTTTCCGGCTTTTGGATCTTTTTTACCTGTGCTGTTTCTTTAAATTCTTCATCACAGTAATGATAGATATGCCAGCCATGATCATAATACTCCAGCGATGTAAGATTTTCTATCCAATCACCCGAATTGAGATAGATCACTTTTCCGTGTTTATTAGTAATTACTTTTTGTTGTGGCTGGTGAATATGACCGCAAATAACATAATCGTAATTGTGTTCGATAGCAAGAGAGGCAGCTGTTTCTTCAAAGTCGCTGATATAACGAACTGCTTTCTTTACACTGTTCTTTATCCTTTTTGAAATAGAGATCTTTTCTTTTCCCATTTTTTGCAATGAAAAATTGATAAAGCGATTTACCAATATGAGCATATCATATCCTTTGCCACCCAATTTTGCCAAAAGCTTTGCACTT
The DNA here is from genome assembly GCA_963746915.1 of uncultured Bacteroidota bacterium. Classification (GTDB taxonomy): domain Bacteria; phylum Bacteroidota; class Bacteroidia; order Chitinophagales; family Chitinophagaceae; genus VBAS01. Next base: position 100,963 of record CAVVDD010000006.1, read on the forward strand.
CCTTTTGTTGTATTATCAAATACATCACCATGAAATATCCAGGTGAGCTTTGCCATCGATCTCAATGATCAATTTATCAGTGAGTTGAAAATTGCCAATATTCAGATCGCTGTATCGGCGAAGAAATTCATCATGATTGCCTGTTATATAAACTACCCTTGTACCATTATGCTGCAGGTTGAAGATCTCATTGATGACTTCCAAATGCGCCGCGGGAAAATATCTTTTATTGAATTGCCATCCATCGACAATATCTCCGTTCAGTATTAAAAGATTGGGAGAAATGCTTTGAAGATAATTCACGATCTCTTTTGCATGACAACCGTAAGTACCTAAATGGAGATCTGAGATCACAACAACATCAACATGCCTTTTTTCCATTGTAAAGAGGTTTTACAAAGGACTATCTTATTTATTACTCCATTATTAAGATGGTTTTACTATAATGTGATTTCTACATGAAACAAATGTTATCACAGTAATATTTGTTGTTAAATCTTAAAAACAATTTCATCACATTTCATTCATGTATCATTAAGAATGGCTTCACATAGCTGTTGCAATTTTGCAACGTCAAAGTATAATAGCGGGTAGAAGCAACATAAGTAGTACAAACAGTAGAATTTCTCATGTGTAGTGAAGGCGATTCTTTTCTAAGCGTCGCCTTTTTTTATTTAATTAATCAGTAATGCTGGCTTAATAACTACTTCATATAAGAGTACTTTCTTTGTAAAACATCTGTCTCATGAAAAACAGTGTACTGGTTCTTTACCTGTTAATTTCTACATCATTTATCCATCCCCCGCAAAAAATGCAGGAGATCATACCCGCATCAGCAGCAAGCGAAAATCTTTTTATCATAATTACAGACGGTTTCCGATGGCAGGAAATTTTTTCCGGCGCCGATTCGGTTTTGATAAATGATGAAAATTTTACCCCCGATACAGCTACGCTTAAGGCGATGTATTGGGCGAGTGATCCATCGGATAGAAGAAAAAAGCTAATGCCTTTTTTATGGAATGTGATTGGCAGGAAAGGACAGCTATTTGGCAATCGTGACCTAAATAATAAAGTGAATGTTTCAAATGTCTATTCTCTTTCTTATCCCGGATATAATGAACTATTTACTGGAACAACAGATATTTCTATTTCAGGTAATGGCAAAAAATATAATAAGAATATAAACGTATTGGAATACCTGCATAGCAAAGATGGGTTTGAAGGAAAGATCGCGGTTTTCTCTTCGTGGGATGTATTTCCTTTTATATTGAATAAGAACAGGAACGGGTTAATGATGAATAGTGGTTATGAACAAATCAAGGATGATACCCGAAATGCAACATTGAACATGATCAATTCAGTACAGGAAAAAGGGATCGGGAATAAATCTGCAACACGATATGATCTGCTGACTTATTCTACAGCAAAAGAATATATTAAAGATCAGAAACCCAGGATAGTTGTTATTGGGCTTGGTGAGACCGACGACTTTGCTCATCAAAAAAGATACGATCTCTATTTACAGCAAGCTAACCAGGTTGATAAAATGATCGGAGAATTATGGAATATGGTGCAAACAACACCTGGTTATAAAAACAATACAAGCTTTATTATTACAACTGATCATGGAAGAGGAAATAGTTCAAAGCATTGGTCGGGTCATGGATTTTTTATTACCGGATCTTCTCAAACATGGCTTGCGATGATGGGACCTCATATCGATCCATTGGGTGAAAGAAAGGAAAAAGAACAATTGTATACCAGACAATTTGCAGCAACCATTGCTAAGCTTACAGGTGAAGAATTTTCTCCGGCCATCGCCAACGCCTATGCTTCTAAAAAATAAATTGATATAGCGCTTAGTTACAAGGAGTTCTGTTTTTGCAGGGCTACTTTTCCCCATGTTAATTTTTCTGACAAATAAAAAACTTAACATTGGTGGATTGCTCTCATTATTATCTTTAAGTTATTAAATCATTAAATATTTTATTATATGGGTACTCCAAAAATTGATGGCAAAAAGTCTTTTAAGAAACAACTTTTTGAAACAATTCATAGCCGTCTTGATAATTCCCTTATCCAATACAAAGAATTATTAGGCGAAAAGAAGATGAACCGTTTCCTGAAAACCACAAGTAAAGAACTTGCGGCTGAGATCAATAAGAGATCGAAGAAGGCAGAGAAACGCCAGGAAAGACTACAAAAGAAAGCTGAGAAACTAAAAAAGGAACAACGAGCATAATTACTTACTGATCCCTTGTCAGAGGCCGTCTCGCCTTAGGCGAGACGGCTTTTGTTTTTATATGAACTGTATAGCGGGTTTATGGCATCGGTTGACACGATTTCGGGTCTTGCGAACAGTTGTTCACAAAAAGAAAAACTTTGTCTTTCAGCAAAGTAGACTGATAGTCGATTAAGTTATTATTATTTTTTGCCTGGCAAGCATTTTGAGTTTTAATATTCTATATATTCATCATCCCACAAAAACAACTGCACCATGAATATCGTTTCAGTAAAACAACTTCCGGGACAACAGGATTATCTTTTAAAAGAAGATGATAAAACGGTTTTAAAACTCCGCTACAAAAATGATCTGCATACAGCAAGAGTGGAAACAGAAAAAGAAAGAAGAGTGCTGATCATTGATGATGAAGGCTTGCTTAAAACAAAGTCTGTTTTGAAAAATGAATACGGTATCCGAATTGGTTCATTGAACTATGATAATTTTTCTGACTCTCATGGTACCGTTGATATTGAAAATATTAAATATCGCTTTATTGTTAACAATGGAGAAGCACCCGAGTTGAATATTTATAAAGGCTCCCGCCGCAATCTTGTTTATAATTGCCAGCTTGTATTTGATGATATTAGTTCAAAGATCAAAGGATCGCAAACCGCATCATTGATCATTGCGGTTTCATGGTATTTGTTTTTGAAAGAGGCAGTTAAGCTGATGCCAACATTTCACGAGGCAATTATTTTATAATAGGAATTCTTTTATTGTTTGTGATCCCGTCTCGCCTCAGGCCAGGCGGAATTTTTTTGTTCGGTATACATCAACAAACATTAAGTAAGAATTGGTAACAATTATTTAATCTGCAGTTCATTTTGATGTAATTGCTAATATCTTATCTTTTATTATGTTTTTGGTAACTGCATGACCTGCTCCTGAAAATTCCCGAACATTTCAAAAGAGGATTAAATCATATTTGATCTTATGAGTATCTGGCTGATAGCATTAATATCTATTGCACTGATCTTTGATTTTCTTAATGGATTTCATGATAGCGCTAATGTGGTAGCAACGATCATTTCATCACGAACCTTAAGCGGAAAGAAGGCATTGATGATGGCCGCTCTTGCAAATTTTGCTGGTCCATTTATTTTTGGTGTTGCAGTAGCTCATACGATCGGTCATGGTATTGCCGTATCAGAATTTATTACAATTCAGGTATTGATAGCCGCGTTGATCAGTGCCTGTATATGGAACCTTGTCACCTGGTTTTTTGGCATTCCTGCCAGTTCATCGCATGCATTGATAGGGGGACTGATCGGTGCGGTATTAATTGGCGGCGGTGTTCATGCCCTCATAGGAAAAGGAATTATAAAAGTTTTTGTGGCCTTATTCGTTTCCCCGATCATCGGACTTATTTTCGGATGGCTTGCAATGAAAATTATTTATCTATTTCTTAAAAAAGCTACTCCGAAAGCCGACTATGTTTTTAAATTCGGGCAAATACCCACTGCTATCGCAATGGCATTGAGCCATGGCGCCAATGATGCGCAAAAAACAATGGGTGTAATTACACTTGGTCTTGTTACCACTGGTTATCAAGCAGAATTTGCTGTTCCCACATGGGTAATATTGATCAGCGCATCTGCAATATGTCTCGGAACATTCGGCGGCGGATGGCGGCTTATTAAAACATTGGGTGTAAAATTCTATAAGATCAAACCTATACATAGTTTTGCTTCTCAGTTTGCATCGGCGGTTGTGATCATTACGGCCTCTATATTTGGCGGACCTGTAAGTACTACACAGGTCGTTAGCATGGCGATCATGGGTGCCGGTGCCGGAGAGAGGATATCCAAAGTAAGATGGCTGGTGTTAAAAAATATTTTTTTGTCATGGGTGCTTACAATTCCAGTAACAGCATTATTATCCATTCCCATTTATTGGCTAATAAAATTATTGTCACATTAAAAAAACCATATCATGTCATTATTTGGAACTTCTGTTAAAGAAGACAGCTTTATTAAGCAACTTAAATTGCAGGCTGAAAAAACCGTGAATTGTATTGAGTTCCTGGAAAAGAATTTAGACTCGATCACAGATGCTACAATAAAAGAAAAGAAAAAGCTGATCGATGAAGTGATCGAGATCAGGATGGTATTGATGGACGACCTGCACAATACATTTATTACACCGATCGATAGAGAGGATATTTATAACATTTCTATTTCACTTTTCGAAATGGCTTATTATTCTTTAACTACGCTGGAGGAAATGTTTTTGTTCGAAGTAAAGTCTGATGAGTTCATTAAAGCGATGATCGAAAAGGTTAAAATGGAAGCAACTGAGATATATAAGGCAATTGAAAAGATAATGAGGAATCCGCGGGTTGCATATGATCATTTGATCAAAGTGACAAAAATGGAAACGAGGATCGATAGAGTATACAGGGATGCAGTAAAGATCTTGCTCGGGAATAAAGAACTACTTGCTTCCGATCTGCAACGGATATTGCATACAAGGGAAATATATCGGCATATCTCCAATATGTCAGACCATGCGAGAGTAGCAGCAAATGTGTTGGGCATGGCATTGATCAAACTTTCCTGAAACTTCAAAGGTTTATAAAAATTAGCCCTGAAGATTTTGTTACATTTATGGTATGCGAAGCTTTTTATTTTTTGTCCTGCTGTTTTCTTTTTGCAGTTGCAAGCAATCAGCTATCAAACTAAGTTTTTCTTCTGCAGATAGTTTAGTGATCCATTTTAAAGATGAGCAGGCGGGAGTTGTTACCAAAACAATACAGACAACAGAATCAAAAGCAATTAACAGGATGATAGAGTTTATTGATGCAAAAGAAATAGAGCAACTGAAATGTGGCTATGATGGAAAAATGTTTTTTTATCATAAAAGACAAAAAATACAGGAAGTGGATTTTAAAATGAGGGATGACTCCTGCAATCATTTTGCTTTTGTATTGAACGGGAATTTGATGAGCACTAAAATGAATAGTGAAGCAGTTGATTTTTTAGATGCACTGGAAAAAGGGATGCCTTATTATTAGTGACTTTTATCTTTAGTCTTTTTTCGTTTCCAACGTAAACCCGATAGTGGTTCCAACTCCTTCAGTACTTCTTACATGAATAGTTTGCCCGTGAGCTTCGACGATATGCTTGCAAATCGCAAGGCCTAAACCACTGCCGGTCGTATCACGGCTGCGTCCGCCATCGGTCCTGTAAAAGCGTTCAAAAATTCGTTGCAGGTGTTTTTCCGGGATGCCGATACCATCATCACTCAATTCAATCAATATATGTTTTTCATCTACTTTATAAATACTGGCAACAATATGACCGCCCTGTTTTCCATATTTAATTGAATTATCAAATAGGTTTATAAGTACCTGTCTTATTTTTTCTTTATCGGCAAAAACTGATAATGGTGATTCACAACCTTTTTTTATGTTAAAACTAATTTGTTGGTTTTCGGCTTTTATCGAAAGACTTTCAAAAACTTCTTTTACAAATTCCTGGATGATGAAATTTGTTTTTGTTAGCACTAACTCGCCCCTCTCTAATTTTGAAATTTCGTCAAGGTCCTGGATCAGGTTGGTAAGCCGCTCCACATTTTTTTCGGTTTTCTCCAGAAATCTTTTGTTGATCTCAGGATTATGCATACCGCCGCTGAGCAGGCTTTCCACATAACCCTGTATGGCAAATACCGGCGTTTTAAATTCATGAGAAAGATTTTGCAAAAATTCGCGGCGAAATTGCTCATTCTGTTTCAACACTTCCATCTCCTGTTTATTTTCTTCGGCCCATTTTTCTACATCTTCTCTTACTTCATCAATACTTTTTTGTGGCAGTATGTATTTATAATATGTCTCTTCTTTTTTTGTGGCTTTTGTTTGGTAGATCTGTTTATAAATGAGTTTTATTTTCCGATAAATGAATCGTTCAAGTACAAATGAAATAAGATAATAGCTGCCGCCAAGAATAACAATGAATGAGCCCAGGCCCCAGCGCCAGTCTTTTTCAACAAGACCAATCAACAAGCCAACAGGCACTGATAAGATAACTGCGGTAAAAAATGAAAGTTGACGGGGAGAAAGATTTTTGGTTGAAAGCATATTGCGAAGATACAAGGCACAAGATTCAAGGTACAAGCTTCAATGAACAATTTACCTTTATTAAGTTTGTTTATGCCGAAAGAAATTTTCCATCTAAGTCTCCCCTTTAGGGGGACAGGGGGTTTACAATTCAAACTTATATCCAACACCTTTTACAGTAGTGATACAATCTACACCGAGTTTCTGACGGATCTTCCGGATATGAACATCAATGGTACGATCGCCAACAATTACTTCGGCGCCCCATACCTGGCTCAGTATTTCGTTTCTTACAAATACCCTTCCCGGTTTTGATGCCAGCAAGTAAAGCAATTCAAATTCTTTTTTTGCAAGAGAAATATCTTTCCCATTATACTGAACAATGAATTTTTCAGGGTCGATGATCAACCCATTAAGAGCAATAACTTTTCCTTCACTTTTATTCAAACGACGGAAAAGCGAACTTATCTTGCTCAGGAAAACTTTTGGGCTGATCGGCTTATTGATGTAATCATCGGCGCCAGTTTCCAAGCCTCTTATTTGTGTGCTTTCATCACTTAAGGCGGTAAGAAAAAGAATGAGGGTGCTTTTAAATGCGGGAAGAAGCCGAAGTATCTCACATACCTCCACCCCATTTTTTTTCGGCATCATTATATCGAGTACGATCAGGTCGGGGTTAAACATCTTTGCTTTTTCGATTGCCTCGTCGCCATCTTTTGCCGTTACAACCTGGTAGCCCTCCTTAAGCAAGTTATACTTGAGAATTTCAAGAATATCCGGCTCATCATCAGCGATCAATACTTTCCGGGCTCTTATATCCATGTCTTGGGGTTAATTTTCGCAAACCTAACTGAAAATGCTTTTTTACCTGCAAATCCGGTCTCACATAACACAGACTTAATGAAAAATTAATAAAGCTTCGGGTATTCAGAGATTATGAATAATTTTAACATGCGATTCGCCGCCTAAATGCCGTAAATCTTGTCTGTATCCTTCATTCGCACTATTTAAAACTGAATGATCTATTTTTGTAAGACCATCCTTATGATATCAATTCGACAATATACATACTTTCTGATTTTTTTCTTTTTTGTTTCATTTACATCTTTTGCCCAAAACCCAAAAGACCCCTCGCTGAAGCCAGACCGCAGCCGGGAGTTATTTCACGATTATGTAGATGCTGAACAAAAGAAAGCATTGCAGTCGGATGGCAAAGATGATAAACTTTTCTCCCCGTCTTTTAATGAAGATGTAAATTTTCAAATAACCAATGCGCTGATCAATAAAGTAAATGAACTGCAAAAAAGAATCGAGAAAGATTCTGCAATGGGCGGACAAGTAAAAGTTCTTTATATCCGCGGAATTGAAAGGTTGATGCGTGACCTGAATGCAAATTGGCGATATAAGCGGTTTGTTGCAACATACCTGCCCGAAATGCTCGTGAGTTATGAAAAATGTATGGAGCTGGACATTCAAAAAGTAAATATTGAAAATTATATCGATCAGCTTCCCTATGATGTTGCACGACCTTTGCTCGACTGTACCGCATTTGAAAAAAATAGCGGTTATAAAACATCAAAGAATATTTTAATAAGGAAATATTGTGAATTGCATCCTGAACAAACTTTTGCCACTTTGCTTAATACGCTTCGTCAAAATCCTGATCTTCCCTTTACCGATAGCTTAATTATAGCAGCCGGGCATCTTTATCCAAAACAATTGTATGATTATGCCGCTGCCGATAATATACTGGGCAAACGCATAAGGAAAGTTAATGACCCGTTTGTGCAGGCAATTGTAAAGATGACATCAAGCGGCGGTAGCGGACAATTGTATTTTCCATTTCTTGATAACATAGTAAGTGGTAAAATGACAATATCAGAAATTGATGCTGTAAGGAAAGATTCTATTCAATATTACAAGTTATTGGTAAAAACTCATCTTGATTATACAGAAAGATTATTAAATAAGGACACTGCATTCGAGTTTGAGTCGCTTAATGACATGATGGAGAAAAAAGCACAGCAGGTTTTTGTAAATACGATAAATGCTTTGCATGAAGAAGAAGCAGCGACACGTTTCAGGATCATTCAGTCATTGAATGCACAGGAACTTTATTACCTGGCTGTTCTTAGTGATGGCATTATTTATACTTCCAGTTTTGTTAAAGGGGTTTTTCCATTAATGATGAGCCGGACCGGCAATCGTGGCGATTCAGTATTAAAGCTCGTAATGTTTGATCGTTATCGTAAGTTTTTAAAAATGGCGGCCGGGTATAATACACTTAGCACCTTTCTTTCCTCTTTCCCTAACCAGGAAAATGCTAATGACCTGATGAGAGCTTTTGTTGGTAACCTGGAAAGATCATCTGGTCTTGAAGATGGAGTGGATGTTGCGGATTCTTACGCAAGTATTGTTGAAACGAATAAGCCGCTTGCAGATGAAATGTTACGCAATGTAATTTGGAATTATGACCGTAATGTTTCACGCAACAATAAAAGAGGAACGGTAATGTATAATCTCTTAAAAGAACTTTTTCTTTCGGCTGATACTACTAAAAATATTGACCTGACAAAAGAATTAGGAGTGCCTCCAGTGTACAGTGTTCCATATTCAACTCTTGCAAATGATAGCAGTCGTGTAATTATGCAGGTATTTTTTTATGGGGAGAAATCAGATATGGGCATTTTCAATGAATTTGTGAATACATATAGAAATGCCAATTGGAAAATGGTAAGTAATGATAAGTGGGTGAGTTTTCATTCTCTTAAAGGCAAACCTGTTTCTATTTATGCTAACCGGGCATTGCCACAGGAAAATGGCGAAGATGAAAAAGCACAAAGAGAATTGTGCAGTTATCTTGAAAGAAATAACATTCATCCTACTGTTACAATTCACAGGGGTCATAGCTATACGGCGCCTTATACTATTGCACAAATGGCGACATCATCAAAGATTGTATTCCTGGGTTCGTGTGGTGGTTATCATCTTATTCATGATGTGTTGGCAAAAGCTCCGGATGCACACATTATTGCTTCCAAACAAATTGGAAGAACGATCATCAATCGTCCATTTTTCAAAATATTGACAGAGAAAGTAAGAAATGGAAACAATATAGATTGGATACCCTTCTGGAAAGAATTCAGGAGAGAAGCCAATGTGCCTGAATTTGATGACTATATACCTCCATATAAAAACCTGGGCGCAATTTTTATTAAAGCTTATAAAATTGCTATGGGAGAAACAGGACCCGACCTTGCTAACAGCGGCAGCACTCAATTATCTGATACCGGCAACCGTTAATGAATAATTAAGTTCCTGATAGCCGGTAATTGCATTCCTTTTCTTCTTTTTACATTTGTTGTTTAGAAAATGGCGAACGTTATCAATAAAAAATTTTTCGACTTCGATCTTTTGAAAAGAGTGTTGCGGTTTGCTGCACCGTATAAAAGAAGATTTTATTGGTCGATAGCATTGGCCATTATACTCGCAGTTTTTACTCCTGTTCGTCCTATACTTATTCAATTAACTGTTGACAAATACATTGCTGGCGATAAAAATAAAACTTACTTCAATGGGCTATCAATAACGGAAATGCTGATTTTGATAACTATTATCCAGGTTGTTTTTCTTTTTGTGGAAACAGGGTTACGATTTTATTTTTCTTATATCACAGCATGGCTGGGGCAAAATGTTGTAAAAGATCTTAGGGTGAAAGTGTATAAAAAGATCCTTTCATTAAATCTTTCTCAGTTTGATAAAACACCGATCGGAACATTAACGACAAGAACCGTTGATGATATTGAAAGGATCAATGATGTATTTGCCGATGGCTTTATTCCAATCTTTGCAGACTTACTTTCTATCATTTGTGTGTTGAGCTATATGTTCTGGGCCGATCCACTACTAACACTAATTGCATTAGTGCCATTCCCCATCCTGCTTATTGCAACTTATTATTTTAAAGAAAGTGTAAACAAATCATTTCATCGTGTAAGAAATGCTGTTGCCCATTTAAATGCATTTGTGCAGGAACATATCACCGGTATGTCGGTAGTACAGGCATTTGCAGCAGAAGACAGAGAAATGGGAAAGTTTAAAAACATTAATAAGGAACATCGCAATGCGAATATTCATGCGATCTGGGCTTATTCGATCTTCTTTCCAATTGTGGAAATTGTTTTAGCAACCGCTATTGGTTTATTAGTTTGGTGGACATCGAAAGAAGCGCTGAACCTGCAGCAAAGTCAGCAAGGAACCTTAATGGCGTTTATTCTTTGTTTGAATTTGATCTTTCGGCCATTAAGAGTGATAGCAGATAAATTCAATGTATTGCAAATGGGAATGGTGGCAAGTGAAAGAGTTTTTAAAGTGCTGGATAGTGATGATCATTTGCAACCTTCAACTGCTGATGCTTACAAACCTTCACATATAAAAGGAAAGATCGGTTTTGAAAATGTCATATTCGGGTACAATCCTGAAAACCCGGTTTTAAAAAATGTTTCATTCACTGTAAACCCCGGAGAAACAGTTGCGATCGTTGGTCATACCGGCAGCGGCAAAACAACGATCATCAGTTTACTTAATCGGCTTTATCATATTCAAAGCGGGGAAATAAAAATTGATGATGTGAACATCGAGAAATATGAGATCGATACACTTCGAAAAAGTGTTGGTGTTGTTTTGCAGGATGTTTTTCTTTTCTCGGGTTCTATCATTGACAATATCACATTACGTAACCCGGATATTCCAAAAGAAAAAGTAATTGAAGCTGCAAAACTTATCGGTATGCATGATTTCATCATGATGCTGCCCGGCAATTATGATTTTAATGTAATGGAACGGGGCGCTACCCTTTCTTTGGGTCAGCGGCAGTTACTTTCTTTTATCAGGGCATTACTTTATAACCCCTCTATACTTATTTTGGATGAAGCTACTTCCTCTGTTGATACAGAAAGTGAAATGATGATACAAAATGCGATCGATAAACTGATTGCCGGACGAACCTCAATAGTTATTGCGCACCGGCTTTCAACCATTCGCAAAGCAAGTAAAATAATTGTTTTGGATAAAGGTGAAGTAAAAGAGATCGGTACTCACGAGGAGTTGATCTCAAGAGAAGGTTATTATCAAAAATTGTATCAACTGCAATTTGAAAAACATAAGTCAGTGGCATAATTTGTAACCTGGCAAAAGAATATAAAGAAGTGAAAAGCAAAGGCTTTAATGTCGCGGTTGAAAGTTCCGGGATCACTTTATAATAGTACTTAAATCATCGCCTGCTTTTTTTATTCAGGCCTCTTCAATTTCGTGGTTTTTTACCCTTGCCCCCTTATCTTTGCGCCAAATTTCGGGATGGGTATGACTTCAAGACTAATGAAATCCTTTGCTGTAGCGGCTTTCAGCTTGTTTTTACTTCATGTTTCTATGACTTCTTTTGCCAACGGCGGAGGTGATGATAGTAGCGGTAAAAAGAAGGGCGGTTTTAATGCTCAGGAAGTCATTTTCGGGCATATTCTCGATGGCCATGAATTCCATTTTTTTGATATTATACATGACGATGGCACTCACACCCCTGTAGGAATTCCACTCCCGGTTATTTTATATTCTCCTCAAAAGGGTTTTAATGTTTTTATGTCATCAAAATTTCATCATGGTGAACATGACCATGATGGGTATCGTTTATTGACCGAGGAACACATTGAAAAATTAAAAGAGGAAGGAGTAAATGTAAAGAAAGAAGGATTACATGCTGGCCAGATTGTACCTGTTGGAACTGATGGCAAAATTGATAAGGCTGTAAGCGTTTACGATTTTTCTCTTACCCGCAATGTTGTTCAAATGATACTTGCATTGGCACTGCTTGTATGGATCTTGATCTCGATCGCTAACAAATACAAAAAAGGCCTTGGTGTAAAAACTGCACCAACTGGTATGCAGAATTTAATGGAGCCGATCATTACTTTTGTTCGTGACGAAGTTGCAAAGCCAAACCTTGGCAACCGCTGGGAAAAATATCTACCTTACCTGCTTACCGTTTTCTTTTTCATTCTTATAAATAATATTTTTGGGTTGATACCGGGTACTGCAAATGTAACCGGTAATATTGCTTTCACAGTTGTGCTGGGTCTAATTTCTTTGGTTGTGATCGTAGCAAGCTCAAGAAAACATTATTGGGGTCATATATTCAATCCTCCCGGTATGCCGATTGGAATTAAACTCATTTTGGTTCCGGTTGAAATACTCAGCTTTTTCATCAGGCCAATGGCATTGATCATACGTCTTTTTGCTAACATGGTGGCTGGCCATATAATTATTATATGTCTGATCTCACTCATTTTCATTTTTGCAAATCTGAATCAATATGTTGGTTGGGGAACTTCTATTTTCTCCATCGCATTTACAATATTTATTTATTTCATTGAAATATTAGTTGCATTCATCCAGGCATTCATCTTCTCTATGCTGACGGCCGTATTTATTGGCCAGGCATTTGAAGAACCGCATCATGATGAATCACATGCAGCACACTAGTAATAGTTTAATTTTTTAATCAATATAAAGTCACAATTATGGATTTATTATCTGTTAGAAGCATGTAGCAAATGCAGGTGGTGCCGTAGGCGCTGGTCTTGCAGCTATGGGAGCTGGTATCGGTGTAGGCCAGATCGGTAAAGGAGCTGTTGAAGCTATTGCCCGTCAGCCGGAAGCATTAAACGATATCCGCAGCAACATGATCCTTACTGCCGCATTGGTAGAAGGAGCAGCATTGTTTGCGATCATCGTAGGTTTCCTTGCTATGGTTCTTTAATGAACACATTACTGCATCCGAAGCACAGGGCGGAGGATGCAGTATTTTAAACCCTGTCCCTAAAGGGAGACTTAGTGAAACAGAGTTAAGTCTTTAAAGTTGATTATTGTGACCAGCTTAAGTATTCTATTGAGCTTCTGTTGCGTCGCACTCTTGTACTTTATAATTATTCGCCGATGAATTTGGGCATATTGTTTAATTGCAAATTGTTTTATGCATCCTCTTTAAAACCCGAATTTGGCTTATTGATCTGGACACTTGTCGCATTCCTCGTCGTATTTTTTATTCTTAAAAAATATGCATGGCCTGCGATCATCAAAGGATTGAAACAACGTGAACAAGGTATTGCTGATTCACTATCAACTGCTGAAAGAGTAAAAGCGGAAATGGCGCAAATGAAAAGTGAGCATGAGGCATTGCTAGCACAGGCCCGTGAAGAAAGAGCACAGATGTTAAAAGAAGCAAGAGAGACAAAAGAAAAGATCATCAATGATTCAAAAGAAGCGGCAAAAACTGAAGCATCGAAAATAGTTATCGGAAGCAATGGCGGCTATTGAAGCACAAAAAATGGCGGCAATTACTGATGTAAAGAACCAGGTTGGTAAAATGGTGATCGAAGTTTCTGAAAAAGTATTAAGAAGAGAATTGGGGAATAAAGCAGACCAGGAAGCTCATATTAAAGGGCTGGTGAATGAAGTAAAATTGAATTAAAGCAAAGCTGCTAGCGATTAGCTGTTAGCCGTTAGCAAGAACAGGTTATCAGCTAAAAGCTAAAGTGCTCGAGATGCTAAAAGCTGAATAATGTCCAACGTAAGATTAGCTACGACGATATGCAAAATCACTGATCGGGCTTGCAATTGAAAGAGGCGAGTTGGAAAAAGTGTTTGGTGATATGGAATGGTTGCAATCGCTTTGCAAAGGCAATCGTGATTTTGTAACTATGCTTCGCAGCCCGGTTATCAAATCTGATACAAAAGGAAAAATTGTAAAAGCTGTTGCACAAAGATAATATTGGCCTGTTAACGAATTCATTTATTCAGTTGCTGATCAATAAAGGAAGAGAAAGTGCATTACCGGAGATAGCGACTGCATTTATTCATCAGTACAAAGAGATCAAAAAAATATTTACCTGTAAAACTTACTACTGCATATCCATTGAGCGATGACCTGAAAAAAGCATTTGTTGATCATATCAAAGCAACAACGGAAATGCAGAATATAGAACTGGAAACAGTTGTGAAAGAAGATATCATCGGCGGATTTATTTTACAGACTGGCGATAAAATGGTGGATGCAAGTATGGCTTATGATCTGAAAGAGATCGCAAAGCAGTTTGAGAATAATGACTTTATTTATAAGGTGAGATAAAACCCCCTGTCCCCCTAAAGGGGAGACTTAGGACGAAGAGTTCTTTATATGATTGGATTATTCTTTACCCGTAGGGGTAAAATGTTTGTAGCTCCGGGTGAAACCCGAGTAGTTGATAAAGTCGTTTAGAATAAAGAACCCCGTAGGGGTTCAATGTTGAGATGACAAGTGAATGATTGAGTTTATTTGATGGTTCGTGATGAATAGAGAATAGAAAGTACAAGAGTGCGACGCAACGAAAGCTTAATAGTAGCAATGCAGTCGGGCTCATAATAAAATAAAAATTACAATTTTAGAAAATGGTAGAGATTAAACCAGATGAAATAAGTGCGATACTGCGTCAGCAGTTGAGCAATTTTAACGCCAGCGCCGACCTGGAAGAAGTAGGAACCGTATTGCAGGTGGGTGATGGTATTGCCCGTGTGTATGGATTGGGCAATGTTCGTTATGGTGAACTGGTTGAATTTGAAAATGGTGTTCGAGCTATTGCATTGAACCTTGAAGAAGATAATGTGGGTGTGGTATTGATGGGAGAAACTGGTGGTATACAAGAAGGTTCAAAAGTTCGCCGTACCGGACAGATCGCTTCTATCAAAGTGGGTGAAGGAATGGTTGGCCGTGTTGTAAATACATTGGGTGAACCAATTGATGGTAAAGGTCCAATCACAGGCGAACGTTATGAAATGCCACTGGAAAGAAAAGCTCCGGGTGTAATTTTCCGTGAGCCGGTAAAAGAACCATTGCAAACAGGTATCAAAGCGATTGATGCGATGATCCCGATCGGTCGTGGTCAACGTGAGTTGGTCATTGGTGACCGTCAGACTGGTAAAGACTGCTATTGCTGTTGATACCATCATTAATCAGAAAGAATTTTTTGAAGCAGGTAAACCTGTTTATTGTATATATGTAGCGATCGGTCAGAAAGCATCTACTATTGCCGGTGTAATGAAAACATTGCAAGATGCAGGTGCAATGGCATATACCAGTTATTGTTGCAGCTTCTGCATCTGATCCTGCTCCATTGCAATTCTATGCTCCATTTGCCGGTGCTGCTATCGGTGAATTTTTCCGTGATACCGGTCGTCCTGCATTGATCATTTATGATGATCTTTCAAAACAGGCTGTTGCTTATCGTGAAGTATCATTGTTGCTTCGTCGTCCTCCGGGTCGTGAAGCATATCCTGGTGATGTATTCTATCTGCATAGCCGTTTGCTGGAAAGAGCTGCAAAAGTTATCAGCTGATGATAATGTAGCAAAGAACATGAATGATGTTCCTGATACGTATCAGGCATTTGGTAAAAGGTGGTGGTTCATTAACTGCATTGCCGATCATCGAAACACAGGCAGGTGACGTATCAGCTTATATTCCTACAAACGTAATTTCAATTACTGACGGACAGATATTCCTTGAAGACAAACTTGTTCAACTCAGGTATTCGTCCTGCGATCAACGTAGGTATCTCTGTAAGCCGTGTGGGTGGTAATGCACAGATCAAATCAATGAAGAAAGTTGCTGGTACATTGAAACTTGACCAGGCTCTTTATCGTGAGATGGAAGCTTTCTCAAAATTCGGTGGTGATCTTGATGCTGCAACAAAGAACGTATTGGATAAAGGTGCACGAAACGTGGAGATCCTGAAGCAACCACAATACTCTCCATTCTGCAGTAGAAAAACAGGTAGCTATCATTTATCTTGGTACAAATGGTTTGATAAAAGATGTACCTGTAAACAGAGTAAGAGAATTTGAAGAACATTTCCTGATGGAAATGGAAAACAAACTTCCTGATGTAATGGCTGAATTCAAGAAAGGTAATTTGCCGGAAGATGGAATTGAAGAAAATGGTGGAGACTGGCAAATGCAATTGATACCGCAGTACAAAGCAAAATAATCTTTTTATTTACATAAGTGAAAGCCCGGAGATCCGGGCTTTATTTTTTTATAAGGTGATAAATAAAATAAACTATTCCTCCACTAGCCAGCATTTTAGATTTTTTTGAACCATTCAATATGGCATAATGCTGTAAATATTTTTTTAAATACCAGGGGGAATGTTTGTCAATGATCCTCTTCCTGCTTTCTGATGCTTCAGCACATGCAGCATGGACCTGCACTGAAATATTTCTTTTTTCTTCTATATCGAATCCATAGCTACTAAACATTTTTTCCAATGAATCAATCGTGGAGACGTTAACGATCCGGTAATCGGTAAATAAAAATCTACCACCCGGTTTTAAAATGCGACATACTTCATTAAAAAAATTTGAAATATCAGGATAAATATGACTGGACTCCACATTTATTACCACATCCGCAGAATCTTGTTTAACCGGTAATTTATCAGCAGCCGCACAAATAAATTTTGTTTGACTGATTTTATAATATTCACGGCAAAAATCAATGGCAGATTCGGAAAAATCAATACCTGTATAACTTTCTGGTTTAAATGTATTGATCAGGAATTCAGCGCCGGCGCCTTTGCCGCATCCTACTTCTACTATTTTACTTTTATCAGAGATCAAATACCCTGTATGATTTTTTACTAATTCTTTATACAATTGTAA
Source organism: uncultured Bacteroidota bacterium (assembly GCA_963746915.1). Classification (GTDB taxonomy): domain Bacteria; phylum Bacteroidota; class Bacteroidia; order Chitinophagales; family Chitinophagaceae; genus VBAS01. The sequence goes on from CAVVDD010000006.1 coordinate 118,045, forward strand.
TCCATATCTATGATTGGTATCGTAATGGGCCAGGTCTTCATCAACAGGTGCATACCCGTAATTACTCACCCTGATATTCCAAATAGCTTTATGTGAATGCAGATAATTATAAAAAAGTTTTGCAAAACGAGAAAGGCGATGATGGTTGAAAAATAGCTTTTTAATGATGAGTCTATAACATATATACAATAATAAAAAAGCCATTATGGCCAGGGCGGATATTTTAATAAATAGAAGCATGGTAAATTCTTTGGGGGGCTTTACCTATTGTTGGCTCTATGTTTTTTTAGAGTCTTGTAATGGAAATGTAATACAACCATTGGATATATAAAAATTCCTGGATAAAATAATATGTGCTGACCACTAAATAGCGATGTTAAAAGATAGTAAATAGAAAGAAAATAAAACCCCATCACAATTTTTTTGGTAACTTAAGATTGGCTGTTTATATATTATAGTCACCATCAAATTATCGGTTATGTCTTTTACATATTTTGATCTGCATATTCACCCGGTATTTAAAACTTTATTCAGGGGTAGGAAAAGCCAATTGTCAGCATGGGAGAATATTGAAATAAGCGATGCCGTCCTGGGAAACTGCTTTGAATCACAATCTTCCTTAAAGCAGTTATTCGAAAAAAGAAATGTAAATCTTATATGTGTTGGAGATCATGCACCTGAAATGGGCACGGTGGATCAATGGATATTGAGGGCAGTCGCAATATCCATATATCGGAAATTTCTTGGAATAACGAGGATAAACCGATTGGCAAAAGGCAAGGTAGATTATCAAATGGTGCATGAAGATGAAATAAGGAATCTAACCAAAAAGGCGCCAAAAAATTCTAAAGAGAAAGGGGAAAGAAAAATTAAGATCCTTACAAAAATGAGTGATTATGATCCAAAAGATTTTAATACAATTTATATTTTGTTTCATGTAGAGGGGTCGCATATGTTTTACGAGAAAAGAAATGGCGACGATGACTTAAAAACAATGCTCAAAAATGTTGATCATTATTTGGAAGACCGGCTATTATTGTATGCAACCATCACTCATTTGACGCCTAATGTTTTCTGTAATCATGCCTATGGCAATAAATTTCTGGCAAAGGGAAAGCTAATGCCTTATAAAAAAGGGTTAAGAGATTTCGGAAAGGAACTTGTTAAAAAGCTTTATAGTAAAAATGTGCTGGTGGATCTGAAGCATATGAGTTGGGTGGCCAGGCAGGATTTATATAAGCTTAGAAAAGAACAAGGATGGGATGAAAAACCACTTATTGCTTCTCATATTGGGCTCACGGGTTTTAAAGTTTCAGATCGGTTTACTTATATTAGATCAAAGGGAATAAAAAGAGGGGAAGATATAATGAAAGTAAGGTATAATGAAGTGCCAGGCATAATTAAAGACACTCATTTCAATCCTAATTCAATAAATTTTTATGATGATGATATTGTAGAAATTCTGAAAAGTAAAGGTCTTATCGGGATCTCTCTTGACAACAGAATATTGGGGGCTGCCGACCCAACAGAAATGGAATTTGTCAGCAATGATGAAATGGTGATTTGGTTAAGTCAGACAACAAGAGCACCGGAGGATATATTTGACCCTCAACATTACATTTATTCTTTGAAGAGAGGGGAGAATACAATTGAATTTGATGAGGAAGATATACAGGCCTCCAAAGAAGAATTTGAAGAAATGTTTCCACAAAAACGCAAAGGAATAAAAGCAGAAAGACCTGATTTGTCAGAGCTGCATTTAAAACATTTTATCAATCATCTTCTGAAAATAAAACAGGTTTATGATGTACATCGTGGAGAATTACAAGACATAAATCCCTGGGATCATATTTGCATCGGTTCGGATTTTGATGGGTTAATAAGCACTCTTCATTGCTGCAGGAATGTTACAGAAGTAGAAAGAGTTTGCAAAAATGATCAGAAAAAATCTGCAGGCCTATGCTGACGAAGCTAAAATTGATTTGGGAGTAGATATTAACGGAAGGAATATTGTTGATGTGATTGTAGATAAGTTGTTTTTTGAAAACGGACTTAAATTTTTAAAGGCCCATTTTCCATAAATCAAATCTCATTTTTATTAATTAGGGAACCCAATTCTATCAATTAGTTTTTGAAAACGTGGATCATTGCGCAAAGGCTCAGGCGTCCAGTTAAGATGTTTTAAAGTAAGTATGATTGGATCCTTATCGTTAAATGCTTTTTCAAAATATTCAAAAGCCTCATCAAAATTTCCCAGGTAGGCCGCAGAAATACCAGTGAATGTACAGGCAATATATTCTTTACCTGATCTTTCTTTTAATTCTTTCATCAATTCTTTTGCTTCTTCAAACCTGCCTGTTCTGCAATAATTCCAGATAAGACCATTGACCGCAAAATGGTGCCTGTTAGAAACGTCCATTGCCAATTTACATGCTTCTATTGCCTCTTCGTATTGTCCTAAAGCTGTATGCATACTACCTTTATTCATCAGGCAAAGAAAAGAATGAGGCTCAAGCTCTATACCCATATCACAGGCATTCTTTGCTTCTTTATAATTACCTGCCGCAATAAGAATAAGTGAATACGTTGCATGACAAATAGAAGACAGCGGCTCATAAAGCACTGCTAATTCTCCATGATGTTGAGCTTGATGAAAATCACCTTCAACCCAGGTTAGATAATTCCAACCATAGCGATAATGTGCTTCTGCATATTTAGGATTTAGCTGGATGGATTTAAGAAAATTCTTTTTCGCTTTATCCCAGTTCCATTCGATGCAAGTATAATAAAAGCCGAGAGCATGATATGGTTCACAAAGCGATGGATCAAGTTTAATAGCAGTTTCCGCCATTTCTTTACCTTTTGCCATAACCTGTTTTGGAGGCATTAGTCCATAGGTGGCGATCAGTAAATGTGCATCGGCAAGTAAAGTATAGGCAAGAGCAAATGCCGGGTCAATCTCAATTGCCTTTTGAAAATATTGTATAGAAGTGAAAATGTGAGCTCCACGCTTATTAATATTGAATAATCCTTTTAAATATAATTCATAAGCCTCTGCGTTTTGCGTATGAATTTTTGTTATCATTTCTATGTCTTTTTGTAAAAGAGTTAGTTTTAATGCCTCGGTAACGGCCAGTGCAATTTCTTCCTGGATGCTGAAAATGTCATTCATCTCACGGTCATATCTTTCTGACCATAACTGGTAACCATCAGCGACATTGATCAATTGAGTAGTGATGCGCACCCGGCTTCCTTGTTTACGAACACTACCTTCCAACACTGTTCCGACGCCAAGCTTTTTACCCACTTCGGATAACTCAACATTTTTTCCTTTAAATTGAAATGATGAAAATCGTCCCGCTACTTTCAGGTCTTTAATATGTGTTAAAGAGTTTAAGATCTCTTCAGCCATTCCATCGCTAAAATATTCCTGTTCTGGATCGTTGCTCATGTTTACAAAAGGAAGTACAGCAACAGATTTTTTTCCAATTGTTGTTTCTTTAAATTTCCCGTTCAAATATTCCTGTTTGGGTATCGAAAATCCTTCATTAGAAAGAGCAAAGATCTCCATGGGTTCTTCCACATTCTTAAATTCAAAGCTTCCTAATGATGTAAGTTTGAATTCGGGCTTATTCCTGATCTGTTTTTTTATTGCATCTGAAAAAAGAACAGCACCAGGTACACCCATACTTTCAATACGTGAAGCAATATTTACACAATCGCCAAAAATATTTCCTTCACGAAACAGTACATCGCCCAAATGAATTCCTATGCGAACAGGTACTTTCGGTTCATTTCTTAAATTTTCTTGTATAACCTTGGCTGAAGCAACTGCATTTACGGCATTTTTAAAAACCATAAGACAGCCATCACCAAAGTATTGGATGATCTCACCTTCATTGTTTTTAACTGTAGCAAATAATTCCTCTTTAAAATGTTGAAGAATTTGCAAAGCAGTATGCTCATCCTTTTGCATAAGGGCCGTATATCCTGCTATATCAGCAAACAGCACAACAGCAAGTTGGCGATGTTCCGTCATTCTTGTAATGCTTTTAATCAGTGACCCTGTTTCTATCTGTGTTTGCATAACGTGTAGTCATTGAACCTTGTAAAATTGCGGTAGTTTTTGAATCAATAATCCCGTCTTTTCCTTTTACCAGGCTGGTGAAAACACCTTTTTGCAAATTTTTTATATGAAGTTAACTTAAGAAAATACATGAAAGACATAGTAAAATAAATTTGGTTTATATTATAAACTACTTTATGTTTGTTGTCCCAAAGCGAGAATAACCATGAGACCTATTATCCAAATTTTATTTTTTATCCTGCTTATTTGCCTTTCTGATTTGCTTTCGGCCCAAACTGACAATTACAGGAAAAGTAACTGACAAAAAAAATCCTCTTTTTGGTGTCAGCATCACCCTGAAGGATACTTATGATGGTGCTACCAGTGATTCATCCGGAAAATATTCTTTTAAAACTTCGGAGAAAGGTGAATTTATTTTAACAGCAACATCTGTTGGCTATAAACCTTTTGAACAAACAATAAAACTTGAAGGAAAAGGAATATTGACAATAGATATTGTGCTGAAAGAAGAAATAACTGAATTATCCGCTGTTGTTATCAGCGCAGGAATTTTTGAAGCAAGCGATCGAAAAAGAGCCGGGGTTGTTTTAACTCCAATTGATATCGTAACTACTGCAAGTGCGAATGGAGATGTGACAGGTGCTTTAAAAACATTGCCCGGCGCACAGCAAGTAGGAGAGAGTGAAGGACTGTTTGTTCGCGGCGGAACAGCAGCAGAAACAAAGATCTTTATTGATGGTACATTGGTCAATAATTTTTTTCAGGGTGGTGCTCCAAACATTGCAGGGTATGGAAGATTTTCTCCATTTCTTTTTAAAGGAACTGTGTTTAGTACCGGAGGTTATTCAGCATTGTATGGACAAGCCCTGTCATCTGCATTGATACTTGAATCAATTGATTTGCCGGAACGTACTTCCGCAAGCTTCGGCTTATCAGTACTTGGAGTAAATGTCGGATACCAGGAATTATCAAAGAATAAAAAATTTTCCTGGGGAGGCGCATATAGTTATACCAACCTTGGATTGGCCTTTGCAATCATTAAACAGAAGCAGGATTATTCCAAGGTGCCGGTAATCCATAACGGGGATTTTAATTTCCGGATCAAAACATCTGACAACGGGAATGATCAAATATTATGGCTATTTCGCCAAAAACAGTTTCGATTTTACTGAAAAAAGTATTGATTCTCTTGGTTATTTTGACAGGTTTGGTTTGAAAAATTTTAATACTTATCACAACATCTTCCTGGAAGGAGAGTCTTGGTAAGAAATGGAAAATGAATGTCGGGCTTTCTTATGCACTTAACCAGGATGATATTAAATCAGGAATGAAAGATGCAAATAAAAACGAAGTAATATTGGCAGGTCTTGAATTCAAAACATTCACTCTTGATGCTGATGCGAATTATTACAATGCGAAATTGGTGCTTGAAAGAAGACTGAAAGGAATTTCTGCAATTCGTTTTGGCGGCGAATATAACTCTAGTGATGAGAAATCTATTTTTACTATTTATAACGGGCAGCAATATTCTGCCAGGCTAAAAGAAAATATTAAGTCACTTTTCGCTGAAAGCGATATTTATCTGACAAATAAACTTGCCGCTAAGGTCGGAGGCAGGTTTGAAAAATCATCAATGCTTGATAAAACTAATATTGCTCCGAGGTTTTCATTAGCCTATAAACTAAGCAAATATGCACAAGCATCATTAGCTTATGGAATATTTTATCAGAACCCCGAAAGAAAATATTTGCCTTCGCCCGACAATTTGATATTTATGAAAGCAACACATTATGTTGCCCAGTACATGAAGGTGACAGCTTTGAGCAACTTTTCGTGCAGAAATATTTTATAAAAAATATGATGATCTTGTAAAGACGGGTATTGCAAGTGGAAGAGATGTGGCAATAAATAATGACGGCTTTGGCGATGCAAAAGGATTTGAATTTTTTTGGAGAGATAAAAAGACGATCAAAAATGTAGATTACTGGATATCTTATTCATATCTCGATACAAAGAGGGATTTCCTGAATTTTCCCTATGCCACTAAACCAAATTTCGCCGCAACACATACTGCTTCTGTTGTAATGAAAAAATTTGTGCAGGCATGGAAGATGCAATTTAACGGGGCCTATAATTATGCAAGTGGCCGGCCTTATTATAATATAAGATTTGACGGAAGCAAATACTATTTTGCTGACATGGGCGAAACGCAGGATTATCACAATTTCAGTATTTCTTTTAATTATCTGCCTAAGATCGGAAAACCAGATGCTAAAAGTTTTGTTGTGTACGTATTGCAGGTAAACAATGCATTTAATATGAAACAGGTGTATGGATATGAATATTCTTATAATGGATCAAGAAAAGAACAAATTGTACCTCCTTCAAGAATGTTTGTTTACATAGGCGCTTTTTTCAGTTTTGGAATTGACAGAACAGAAAATGCAGTTAATGATCGCCTATATTAATTATTATTTCAAAAACTTAAAAACGATAAACAATGAAAAAGACAATTCTTATTTTATCCGCAATATGTGTTGCGAGCTTTTCATTTGCACAAATGCCGGACAAATTTGTAAAAGCGATGGAGAGTAAAATAGCTATGCTTGATAGCGTACAGACAGCTGAAGGCTATATAGAACTAGCAAATGCATTTGAACGAATTGCCGATGCAGAAAAGAACCAGGGGCTTGCTTATTATTATGCTGCTTATTGCAATGCCAGTGCTGGTACTTTGGTTGGCGCCGGTGGTGATATGATGGCAGCGAAAGCTGATAAAACAGATCCTTATGCTGATAAAGCAGATAAGCAAATAAAAAAAGCCGAAGAGTTAATGAAGAGTAACTCTGAAATATTTATTGTAAAGAAAATGATCGCAACATTGAGAATGTTAGGCGATCCTATGAACCGTTATATGACCTATGGACCAGAGGCGCAAGCGGCACTTGATGAAGCAAAAAAATTAGACCCCAATAATCCAAGAGTTTATTTATTGGAAGCACAGGATAAATATTACACACCCGAACAATTTGGTGGAAGTAAAGACGAAGCAAAAGTACTTTTTGAAATAGCACAAAAACTTTTTGAAACATTCAAGCCGGAAACTTCTATACATCCTAATTGGGGGAAAAATCAAGTAACATATTTCTTATCTCTGTATAAATAGTTGTTTTAATAATTAAATGCCCTGTTAGAAGCAGGGCATTTGGTTTTCATTTTTATAATTAACCATTATGGAAAGTAACCAGGAATTTTCTGCCGAGCAAAGCCTGCAGGTGATTCAATCGATGATCGAAAAGGCTAAACAGGAAGTAGCAAATAATTCATTTTATCTCCTGTTGTGGGGATGGCTGATTTTTATAACAGCCAGTTTAAATTTTATATTAATGAAGTTTAGCAATTTTGAATATCCATATGTTGTATGGAATCTTATGTGGATCGGGGCAGTTGCCAGTATTGTTAAAGGAATAAAGGATTCTAAGAAAATTGCTGTAAAAACTTTTGTGGGAGAAACCATGAAGGTCTTTGGGATTAGCCAGGGGATTCTTTATTTCGGACTTGCTTTTTTTTTCGGTAGATATGATTTATGGACTATTGCGTTTCCGTTGTATATACTTGTATATGCAGTTACTTGTTTTTTTATGGGAGCATTAATGCAGTTCTCTCTTTTAAAATGGACAGGGCTTTTATGTTTACCCATTATGGTAATTGCAGCTTACGTATCGTTTGACTGGCAATTGTTGTTGATGGCATTGGCTATATTAATATCATATATTATTCCCGGTCATGTGTTGAGTACAAAGGAAAAACTCCAAAACAAATAAGTTTATGGAACAGGAAAAAAAATTAACCGAACAGGAAAGCCTGCACCTGATCACCATGATGATCAATAAGGCGAAGGAATCTTACCATGATACAGGCATTGGCGCTGTTATGTGGGGAGCTGTTATTGCTATATGCTCATTGGTAAGATTATCAGAAGTTCAGTTTGATTATAAACTTCCTTTTGATATTTATTTGCTGACACTAGTTGCAATTATCCCACAAATATTTATTTCTATTAAAGAGAAAAAAGAACGAAAAGTAAAATCTTATGATGACCCATATTTGGATTATATATGGCTTGGGTTTGGCATTTGCATATTTTTATTAATTCTAATCATCAATAATGTTTTTGGTGAATGGGGTTCATGGGCAAATGAGTATAAACGCATAACTGGTAAATCTGCCTCGTTTCGTTTCAGCGAATATGTTGCTCCACTTTTTTTAATGTTGTATGGTTTGCCAACTTTTATAACCGGCGCTGCATGTAAGTTTAAACCTATGTTGTGGGGAGGTATTTTTTGCTGGGCATGTTGCATCATTGCTATATATACATCTATTAAAATAGATCTTTTGATGACAGCTGCATCAGCTATACTTGCCTGGCTAGTGCCTGGTATTATTATGGAAAAGGAATATCGAATATATAAAAAGGAACAAGCCCAATTGAATGTTTAAAGATCTTGATCCCATATTGCACTCTCAATTACGATTGGCCGTAATGTCGCTTTTGATAAGTGTAAAAGAAGCAGAGTTTACTTTTTTAAAGGAAAAAACAGATTCCACAGCCGGAAACCTGAGTGTGCAAATTCAAAAATTAAAAGAAGCAGGTTATATCGAGGTAATCAAACAGTTTAAGGATAATTATCCACAAACTATTTGCAGGATTACACCAACCGGTATAAGCGCATTTGAAGAATATGTCAGGAATCTTCAGACTTACCTGGCAATAAAAAAATGAGCATTATTACTTCAACCTGGTATTCATAATTATTTTGTTGCAGAAAAGCCTTCACTTAAATAAAAAAACCCCTCCGCCAAAAGGCAGGAGGGGGTAAAATGAACCTTGAACTATTTAATGCCTGACTAATTTTTGAATCATCTTTGTTCCCGGTGTGATGAGTTCCAAAATATACACACCTTGTTTCAAGGTATTTAGTTTATCTATTACCAATACATTATCACCATTCTGCAGTTTCGCTTTTTGACTAAGTATCTGCTGACCACTCATGTTATTGATATTGAGGGTAACATTACTTTCTCCATCACTGCTGATATTAATTTTAATATTTGATGTGAATGGATTAGGATAGACAGAAAAGTTCTTTATACCTCTTGTACCATCGAGTCTTAATGCCACAATTTTACTAAACGTTCCTTTTCCTGCAATATCCACATCACGTAATCTGTAGTATACAATTTTTGAAGTTACTCCCGTCAGCGGATCAGTAAACTGGTAATTATTGGAGTTGCTGGTTGTGCCATTACCGACTACTGTTCCAACTTTTGTAAACTGTATGCCGTCTGAGCTGCGTTCAATTTCGAAATGATCATTATTGACCTCTCTTTCAGTTGTCCACTTAACAATAGCATCTGAACCTTGTTTTGTTACACTGAATAAGGTCAGTTTAACTGGCAAAGATGTCTGCTCAGGAAAGAGATTTGTTGCAAGATCTGTTAACCCTGCTCCAAGCCATTTAACCTGGCAGTTCACAGTACCCAGTACATTGTCTACAGTATTCTGATCAATAAAGAATAATCCGATAGATGTTGATATAAATGCATTGCCTAACACATCAAAGGCAACACCATTTACTGTACCAGGAAATGGATTGCCGGTATTATCAAGTAAATTTAATCTAAAGTTCAGAGTGCTTGCATTTGTAAAATTGGTCATTGTGTAGATTTCTGTTATACCACCATTATTACCAAGGGCAAACATTGTTCCATCGGCAGAGAATGCCAGGTCGCCACTAGCGAAAGTAGCCGGGCTTGCAGTACCACCTGCCATGCTTACACTATTATCAACAACGGTTATTGTTGTAGCAGCAGTTCCATTTGCAGGGAAGCTGGCCAGGTAAAGAGTTGTACCATCTCCGGCAAGTATCCAGCCAACTCCGGTTGGACTGATCGCAAGCCGTACAAACCCAAGAGCATTACCACTGCCTCCATTTACATCAAAATTAGTTGCAAGTGTAGCATATGTAGCTGTACCCGGGTTATATGCATACAGATCACACACGCCGCCGGGGCCATCATTGGTTAAATAATAAAAAACATTATTTTGATCACGGCCTAAAGCTGCTGTTGATTCACCTGTTGAAGGGTATGGGTCGAAAACATTAGTTGGTCCATTGATCACAGCTCCGTTTCCACCGACCGCAAAACCAACAACCTGGCCAGTACCCTGGGCTGCAAATAAGTTGAGTGCACCTATACCCGCATTAACGGTTATCTGCACATCATCAGTAAAGAGTCCATTACATGTTAACCTGAATACATATACACCTACTGTAAGATTGTTAACCGGAGAGCTTAAAGATCCAGGAGTGGTAATAATTTCTGGTAAAGCAGGACCAGATATTTTTGTCCATTGTCTGGTAGCTGCACCAGTTGTTAAAGAACCATCTAGTGTAACGCTATTAGTAGGAAGTGTTATAACTTGATCCGGGCCTGCATTTACAACAACCGGTCCGGCTACAGTAGGTCTAAGTGCAATTAAAACACCACCATTGCGATCACTCCCGTTCAAAATTGCAGTCCCATTACCGGTTGCACCAGCTGTGGGCTTTGATGCCAATGCTGCACCAACAGCTTCATCAGGATTAGTATTAGAGTTAGCATCAAGAACCTCTGTAAGACCTCCAGGTGATGTTGTAGTCCATGAACTAAAAGTATTATTATTTCCACCCATAGCCAGCATGATCACTCCAGCACCAGGGGTTACTGTTGTAATACCCGGTGCAGTAACAGTCGCAAGACTTGCATTACCGGTAACCTGTAATGTTCCGGCGGCAACATCAAAAGGCCCGTACCCACACCAGTTGGCCCTACACCAGCAGCACTAACACCTCGTAATGCGATAATGCCTCCAACCGATGCATCAACATCAGCATCAAGCGTAAAAGCAAAACTTGCTGCTGCAACATCTGCTGCGTCTGCTACTCTATATAATACTGTGCCCCACCAACTATTAGCGCCGACGACACCCAATTGTGCTCCACGTACAAGTCCCCATCCGGTACGGGTTGCATTACCAAGGGTCTGGCCATCACCATCATCTCCCTGCGTAATGGTAGCGATCATTACATCACCGACTGCAAGATCAGAAGGTTTGGGGATGGTAAGTGTAGTGGTTGCAGAAGTTGCTGTTTGTGGAGAACCAGTTACATACGATATTTGCCCAAAGGCAGCATTGCTAAAGATCAAAGTCGCAGCAATAGCGACGAGAAATGAAGTAAAAGTTTTCATTATCAAAGTTTTAGATTATATAAACGAAAATTAGTTACCTGTTAATAAGGTATTGGATTGAGCGGCCTCTTCAGAAGGATAGTGAGATAATTGATTATACGATCATGCAATCTGGAAGATGATTTAATCCTTGTTTAAAGAATCAACCATTAGATAGTTTATAACAGGAAGTTGGAGAATTTTTCTTACCCGAAAAGGGGGTTGTTACAAATGATAATTGGAGGATGTAAATGTAATATCAATTTTCCGTACTTAATAGTATTTAAATCATGTTATAAAAAAAAGGCCTTTTGAAAAGTACCCGTCTCCATTGATACTCTAAGTGTTTAATAACTTCAAGGGTAAAACCAATCAATAGAATTCTTTGGTTTAGTATCGGATAGACTTGTCTTATAATAAAGATGATTTTGATCAAAAGAGGTTTATTGTTTAATAAATTTTGCTCTTTGAGCAGCAGATCCATTATTTACTTCTTAATACATACATGTTCGGTTTAAAACTTGAGTCTAAAGGAAACTTATCGTATTACTTCCTCCAAGACTATTTATTTTGTTGCTCATGATGATCTTGATATTGCTGGTAGTCGCAGCTTTTGCCTGGAATACCAATATTTTAGAATAGATAACCTTATTCTTTTTGTCAATCATTTTAAGACGATAAATTGCTTTATCAAAGCTGTTGATCGTTTCATAAAACATATAGTCTTCACTTTCTTTTTTCTCGCTGGCGAATGCTATACCGATTGTTTTATATTCATTTCCATCATAGCTTCTTTGTATTTCAAATTGATCAATTGTTTCGTTGCTCTCCACTTTCCATTCAAGAAATACCTTATTGCTTTTGTTTATGTTGCCATGGAAGCTGATCAATACAGCCTGTGATCTTGATACGATCACAATGCATATTAGCAGGTAAAGGGTAAAAATTTTTTTCATTTCGCATGGTTTGAATTAAAAAATACAAATTCAGGTTGCCCACAGAAATATTGGATACAGGTTTATGAAATGTTAGTCTTTTTCGATCTGGTTGAAAATATTGAAATGATCACTAGGTGATTTTTTAATTTACTGTTTTACAAATTTTGAAGATTGAAGTTCTGTTCCATTATTTACTTCTACCACATACATACCAGCTTTGAAAGTTGAACTTAATGGCAGGCTTATCACGTTGCTGCCTTCCAGGCTGTTTACTTTATTGTTTGCTACTATTCTGCCACTCATATCGAAAATTTTTACATCAATCACTTGTGTAGCCGCAGAAGTGTAGTTAAAAGTAAGTTTATCATTTACTGGGTTACCAATGATCTTGATATTGCTGGTAGTTACAGCTTTTGCCTGGAACACAAGTATCTTTGAATAGGTAACTTCATGATTTTTGTCCAATATTTTAAGACGATACATTGCTTTATCAAAGCTGTTAACCGTTTCATAAACATATAATTTTCATTACCTGTTTTTTCAGAAGTAAAGACAAAGCCGACCGTTGTAAAGTCTTTGCCATCAAAACTTCTTTCTACTTCAAAATTATTGGCGAGTTTCATTATCAGCAACAGTCCAGTTAAGCGTTACTTTATTATTTTTATTCAGTTCCCATGAAAACTTATTAGATGCCCGAAGTATAAAGGTGAACCTGTGTAAGTGTAAATTCTGAAATAAACACTTCTTAATCTCACTTCAGCTGCAGAACTTGTATTGCTTTGCTCCGACCCTTATTGTAAGGTTGAAATGTTCCCATTATCTACGGTAAATATTACATCTTTTGCCTGATGTATCAATACCCGGATAGCCTTAGGAGATAATTTGTTCCACCCACCAACCATCTCCTTCTCTGTTATGGAGAGTTTGGTCAACGCCGTATTATGATGACTGTCCACCACCCAGATTCATAATGTCATGCTCAAAAATGCCGCCTCCGTTAATGTTGGCCATCAACATCTAATGAATGTAGCCGCTAAACAAGGCTGTTTACTATTGAAGTGGTACCAGCTGTAACAAATGTTATTTGAAATCACATATCCATCTGAATTGGGGAGCAGTTCCAATTCCAATGTACTGGTTGAAATGCATTCATTCAGCCCGGTCGTATTATCACTGTTACTCGAAAGTGTTACTGAATCAGCAGATCTTTCAACAGTTTCTAATGCATCCAGATTTGTTTTGACATTAGCAAACCGTATTTAGCACCAATTGCCGGTTATTCCGGAAACCAGTACCGGATTTTTAAATTTCAAATCTAGTTGTGCTTGAAAAACTAAGAATAGAAAAGAGAATACCAAATTCAACAAGAATGGCATACTTGTTTTCAAGGAAACGGTGGTAAAAGTTGTTTTCATTTTCTTAGGGGTTTAATGATGAACGGATCTTTTTGAACTTACTGAAGCAGCCGTAATGTTACCGGGAAATTCTTTTTTGAGGAAGTATCAGTACGGATTGTTCAGGGTGATTTTACCAGGGATATTGAAGTTGTTCTTCTATACAAATTTACTTCGTAGTTTCAACTTGTGCAAGCTTATTGAAATGAAAAACTACTAAGTGATTTTATTTTCAACTAATTCAAAACAAAAAATAAAAAGGCCCTATAGAAATAGGGCCCGTCTCCGTTGATACTCTAAGTGTATGAAAATTTTTCAAGGTTTTAACCAGTCGCTAGAATCATTGGCCTAGTACCAGGAGACATTTTTGATTCACGAGGATTACTTTTACCTCTCTTCCTTTGCTCCCTCCATGTTATAGGAAGATGGCTTGTTATTAAGGTTACTGCTTTACAAATTTTGACGATTGAAGTTCTGTTCCATTATTTACTTCTACCACATACATGCCAGCCTTGAAAGTTGAACTTAATGGCAGGCTTATCACATTGCTGCCTTCCAGGCTGTTTACTTTATTGCTTACTACTACTCTTCCACTCATATCGAATATTTTTACATCAATCACTTGTGTAGCCGGAGAAGTGTAGCTAAAAGTAAGTTTATCATTTACAGGGTTACCGATGATCTTGATATTATTTGCGATCGTAGCTTTCAATTGAAAGATCAGTATTCTTGAATAATCAACTTCATGATTTTTATCGATCATTTTAAGACGATACATCACTTTATCAGTACCACTAGTTGTTTCATAATACGTATAGTTCTCGGTTCCCATTTTTTCAGAAGCAAAGACAACACCAACCGTTGTAAAATCTCTTCCGTTAAAACTTCTTTCTATTTCAAAATAGTTGGCGATCTCATTATCAGCAACAGTCCAGTTAAGAGTTACTTTATTATTTTTATTCATATTACCCTGGAAGCTGATCAGATGAACAGGAAGAGTAGAAAATGGTGAACTTGTGTAAGTATATTTTTTGAAATAAACACTTCTTAATCTCACTTCACCTGAAGAACTTGTATTATTGGCTCCAATTCTTACTGATAAGGTTGAAATATTCGTATTAACTACCGTAAACATTACATCTTTTGCTGAAGTATCAATGCCGGGATAGCCTACACCGGATATATTTATACCACTAAACCAACCACCTCCATCGTCTGTTATTTTTAGCCCGGTCCCTGCCGTATTATAGTCAACATATCCACCACCCAGGTTCAAACCATCATGCTCAAAGATCCCACCTCCGTTACTACCATCAACATCTAAAGAAGTAGCCGCTACTATGGGCTGATCCACTTTTGAACTGGTACCAGTAGTAACAAAGGCTATTTCAAACTCAACATATCCATCTGTATGAGCTGGAGAATTTATATTTGGTTGAAATGCTTCATTAGAACCATTTGAAATATCATCTAATACTGCAAGTGTTACTGAACCAGAAAAACTTTTGACAGTTACTAATGCATCAAAACCCGTTTTAACATTTGTAAACCTGTATTGTGCTCCTACTGCGAGATCAGTTCCGGAAACCAATACCGGGTTGATAAATTTGTAATCTGGCTGGGCTTGAAGAAAAAAAGAGGAAAGTATCAAATGCAACAAGAAGAAACACTTTCTCAAATAAACGGGGGTAAAATTTGTTTTCATTTTCTTAGGGTTGAATTATGAACGGATCTTTTTCAAACTTTCTGAAGCAACCGTAATGTTACCGGGAAATTTCTTTCTTTTAGAGGAAGTATCAGTACGGATCGTTCAGGTTGGTTTTTACTTGGATAAATGGTCTTTCTACAAGACAAAACTACTTCGTAGTTTCAACTTATGCAAGCTTTTTGAAATGAAAAATTACTATAGTGTTTTTTATTTTTGACTAATTGCCCCACAAAAAAAAGGCCCTATAGAAATAGGGCCCGTCTCCGTTGATACTCTAAGTGTATGAAAATTTTTCAAGGTTTTAACCGGTCGTCAGAATCATTGGCCAGTACCAGGAGACATTTTTGATTGACGAGGATTGCTTGTCCCATTCTTCCCTTGCTCCCTCCAGATTCAGGAAGATGGCTTGTTATTAAGGTTACTGCTTTACAAATTTTGATGATTGAAGTTCTATTCCATTATTTACTTCTACCACATACATACCTGCTTTGAAAGTTGAACTTAACGGCAGGCTGATTACGTTGCTGCCTTCCAGGCTGTTTACTTTATTACTTACAACCACTCTGCCACTCATATCGTAAACTTTTACATCAACCATTTGCGTAGCCGGAGATGTGTAGCTAAAAGTAAGTTTATCATTTACCGGGTTACCGATGATCTTGATATTATTTGTGATCGTAGATTTCAATTGGAAGATCAGTATTCTTGAATAATCAACTTCATGATTTTTATCGGTCATTTTAAGACGATACATCACTTTATCTGTACCGCTTGTTGTTTCATAATACGTATAGTTCTCGGTTCCCATTTTTTCAGAGGCGAATACAACACCAACTGTTGTAAAATCTCTTCCGTTAAAACTTCTTTCTATTTCAAAATTGTTGGCGATCTCATTATCAGCAACCGTCCAGTTAAGAGTTACTTTATTGCTCTTATTCATATTACCCTGGAAAGAAATAAGATGAACTGGCAATAGCTTGTTTATTTGAACGTCGCTACAGCCTATTACAGGAGCATTTACATTTATATCATCAATTGAAAAACGCACATTACCGCCTCCTGATTTTCCACCCATGGTAATAGAAAATCTATATACACCTGGAGTATTGATTACGATCGTCTGGCTGTATAATGTAGAAGATGTAGCAGCATTATCGACGGCGAAACTATCAAGGGTCTGAACAATTACTCCGTCAGAATTCACAAGGTCAAGTTTTATAAATCTTGTTGCCTGGCCATGCAGATCATTGCTGAGTCTGTAAATAAAAGACGGATTGAAATTGGCTCCTAAATTAAGAAAAGGTGTATGGATAATGCATCTGTCCTGATCATTTACTGGTGGAATTGAGTAAGTACTTCCATTCCCGTTAATAACATAAGCGGAAGGACTGGTCGCATAGTTCATGCCTGTGAATTCCCAGCAATTAGTTTCAAGAGAAGTTAAACCGGTTTCAAAATTTTCGTTGATCTGTGCAAATGAGTTGTTAGCAAAAAAAGAGAGAGCAACAATAAAAAGAGTAAAAATCTTTTTCATTTTCTTAGGGTTGAATTTTGACGGATTATTTTTTCTTTCTTCGGAAGCAGCCGCAATGTTACCGGGAAATTTCTTTTAAGAGGAGGTATCAGTACGGATTGCTTATCGGTTTTTTTCGTGGATACTTTGGATACTTCTTACGATGACACAAACGTAATATGCACATTTAAGTGTTGCAAGTTTTCCTAAGGATTTTTTTCAATTAAAATTTTAAGAGATTCATTTTCAATAAAGAATTTTTAAAACAAATTTTCAACTTAGTATTATTACTTTATGCCTTTCATTATCGAAGCTCGTAGATTAACGAGATCATTCATCAGAATAACACGAACGATGATCTTATTTTTATTGGTAAGCTTATGAGTGTTTTTTACTAGTTTATTTTAAAATAAAAAAAGGCCCTATAGAAATAGGGCCCGTCTCCGTTGATACTCTAAGTGTATGAAAATTTTTCTCAAGGTTTTAACCGGTCGTCAGAATCATTGGCTTAGTACCAGGAGACATTTTTGATTGACGAGGATTGCTTCTACCTCTCTTCCCTTGCTCCCTCCAGATTCAGGAAGATGGCTTGTTATTAAGGTTACTGCTTTACAAATTTTGATGATTGAAGTTCAGTTCCATTATTTACTTCTACCACATACATACCAGCTTTGAATGTTGAACTTAACGGCAGGCTTATCACGTTGCTGCCTTCCAGGCTGTTTACTTTATTGCTTACTACTACTCTGCCACTCATATCGTAAACTTTTACATCAACTATTTGTGTAGCCGGAGAAGTATAGCTAAAAGTAAGTTTATCATTTACAGGGTTACCGATGATCTTGATATTATTTGTGATCGTAGATCTCAATTGGAAGATCAGTATTCTTGAATAATCAACTTCATGATTTTTATCGATCATTTTAAGACGATACATCACTTTATCAGTACCACTTGTTGTTTCATAGTACATATAGTTTTCAGTTCCCATTTTTTCAGAGGCAAATACAACACCAACCGTTGTAAAATCTCTTCCGTTAAAACTTCTTTCTATTTCAAAATTGTTGGCGATCTCATTATCAGCAACAGTCCAGTTAAGCGTTACTTTATTACTCTTATTCATATTACCCTGGAAGCTGATAAGATGTACTGGTAAAGTTGACTGTGCTTGTACATAGTTGAAATTTTTAAACCAAATGGAATAATTACGGGTGGTCATAAACGACGCAGTAGTTGTGGTGGCCCCTGCACGAAAATTAAGAGAGCTGACATTATTATAAGTAAGTGTAGTCATTAAATTGGTTGCAGTAGTATCAACTCCTGATACATGAAGTGGAGTAATTCCATTAAATCTCTTGCCATCTGTAATGTTGCTTACATTAAGCAGCGAATTGCTTTCAACTGTATAAGAAGTAGGATTGGGTGAATAAAATTCAGTCCACTCATATAATTTATTATTATCGCCATCCATATCAAGTGCACTTAAGTTGAAATTGGGGATGGCAACCGGTGTTGATGTGTTGGCATTTACAAAAGTGATCTTAAAATCTATCCAGAAAGTAACAGCACTCAAGCTGAAGCCATTATTATAAACTACTTCAGGCTGAAATGCATTTGCATAACCAGTGCTCGACTGATCAATAGATGTTAATTTAACTGCACTATGAGAACGGCCTTTGATCACTACAAGGGCGTCTGTGTTAGTAGTTACTGAGGGAAACCTGTAAACAGCTCCGTCAGTTCCTGCCGAACCTGATTCAAGGATTGCATTTGTAAATATTAGCTGAGTTTGTGCCTGGGAAAACAACCCGAAGGTTGTAGCTAAAACAAATAAAGAAAGGGTTAAAATAGTTTTCTTTACGGGTACAATTGTTTTCATTTTCTTAGGGTTGAATATATAAAACGGATTATTTTTTCTTATCTTCTGAAGCAGCCGTAATGTTACCGGGAAATTTCTTTTTAGAGTGGGGTATCAGTACGGATTGCTTATCGGGTTTTTTCGTGGATACGTTGGATACTTCTTACGATGACACAAACGTAATATGTACATTTTATCGTTGCAAGTTTTCCTAAGGATTTTTGTTAAGTAAAATTTTAATTGACTCATATTCAATAAAAGATTTTTAAAAATAATTTTGAATTTCGTACTATTACTATATGTCTTCAATCATTGAGGTTAGTGGATTAACGAAATCATTCAAGGAAATAACCGCAGTCGATAACTTGACTTTTACTGTTAGAGAGAACGGTGTTTACGGTTTCCTAGGACAGAACGGTGCAGGAAAATCTACCACAATACGAATGTTGCTGAGTTTAATCAGGCCTACAAGCGGTGAAATAAAAATTTTTGGACTTGATCTTTCCACACATAGAAAAGAAATTTTACAACGAATAGGCGCTATAATAGAAAAGCCTGATCTGTATAAATATCTTACTGCAATTGAGAACTTGAATTTGTTTGCGACAATGAGCGGCTTGAAACTTAAACGTAAACAATTAATGGATAAGCTGGAAAAAGTGGGACTTGCTGAAAGAGCAGATAGTAAAATAAAAACATATTCTCAAGGAATGAAACAAAGATTGGGAATTGCAGTGGCCCTTGTTCATGATCCTGATCTTATTATTTTAGATGAGCCCATGAATGGACTGGATCCCCAGGGGATCGCAGATATACGGCAACTTATTAATCACCTAAGTAAGGATCAGGGAAAAACTGTATTTATTTCTTCGCATTTATTAAGTGAAATGGAACAGGTAGCAGATTCATTGCTGATCATTCATAAAGGAAAAAAAATTGCAGAGGGAAACATGAATGAACTATTGAATCCTGAACAATCGAGAATAGAAGTGGAAACCAGGTCAGCAAATGAATTTGAATTGCTGTATGAAGCAAACATCCTGGGCCAATAAGATCATTTCAGTAAACGGGCAAAAGATCATTATGCAAATGAAAAGAGAGGAAGTGCCGGCTTTTGTTCAGCAAATGGTAGAAATGAAACAGGATATATTTTCTATTCAGAAAAAAAATTCATTGGAAGATTACTTTTTATCTCTTACATCTCATTGATATGATACAATTGCTGAAAATAGAAATATTTAAAATTTTCAAAAGACCAAGAACCTATATCGCATTTGCTGTTATTGCATTGATCATTATTCTTATTCAAATAGCCTTAAAATTTGGCGGAAAGGAATATGTTGGTTTAATGATGAGTGGAATGGGGGATAGCTTTGAAGAAATACCAACCCAAACTATTTTGAATGGTTATCTCGTTTGTTTTGTTATCTTAAATCTTTTACTCATTCATGTTCCCATTCTTGTTGCATTGGTATCCGGCGATGCGATCGCTGGTGAAGCAAACATGGGAACGCTTCGATTGCTCGTATCAAAACCAGTTAGCAGGATACAATTGCTGATCGTGAAATTTACGGCATCCGTTTTCTATACAATGATATTGCTGATATGGGTGGCGGTACTTGCCTTGTTTCTAAGCATACTTTTATTTGGTGTGAACTGGCTTGGTGTACCAAGGGAGCTTCAGTTTAATGTAATGGAATCAGATGATGTGTTATGGCGTTATGCCCTGGCATTTTGTTTTGCAGCTATTGGGCTTATATGCGTATCATCATTAGCTTTTATGCTTTCCGTCTTTTCAGACAATTCCATTGGACCAATTGTAACAACGGTTTGTGTTATTATTGTTTTTACAATACTTACTCAAATGCAGATCCCATTTTATGATGAAACGATAAAACCCTATCTGTTTACAACGCATATGTTGGGATGGAAAGGTTTTTTCTATGTAAAAGCAGTTGATGGGGTAACGGAAAAAGGATCTATTGAAAATCTTTCTGCTATATTAAAAAGTGCAGCGATCCTTATTGGCTACACTTTTGGTTTTTTAGGAATCGCTATTTGGTATTTTAAAAGAAAAAATATTTTAAGCTGAGATGAAAAAAATATCCATACTATTTTTTGTTTTGTTTTTGTTTGTTCAACTTTCAGCGCAAACGCCGGAAGATCTGATAAATAAAATAAAAGCAAAACTGGAAAAAGTAAATGATTATACTGCCAAAGGAAAATTGAAAACAAACGTAATTTTTATAAAAGCGCCGATCGCAACTGTGAAGGTGTATTATAAAAAGCCCGATAAAATGAAAATTGTAAATGAAAATGGCATTTCATTTATTCCAAAAGGATCGGTCAATATTAATCTTGCTAAATTTCTTTCCGGGTCCGGGAATTATGAAATAGTTGATGCGGGGACCGAAACATCCACCGGGTTAAGAATTCTCAAACTATTGCCATCAGATGAAAATTCAGAGATCGTTTTATCTACGCTTTATATTGATGAAAAAACTGAATTGATAAAAAAAGCAAAAAATACTACGAGAGACAATGGTACTTATGAACTGGAAATGAGTTATGGCAAGTATGTAGCATTTAGCTTGCCTGACAAGGTCATTTTTTCTTTTAATACTAAAGATTACAAACTGCCAAAGGGAGTTACATTCGATTATGATGATGGAGCTGAAAAAAAATCAGGGGAAGATCTTAAAAACAAAAAAGGGAAAGTAGAGATCACATACTCTGAATATTTAATAAATAAAGGCGTTGATGATTCAATTTTTAAATAAACATTTTTTAATAATATCTATATACTAATTAATTTTCTTCGATCCTTTCATCTTCCTGGTTGGCAAGAATTGCAGAAGTGATTTTTTTCAAAGGGTTTTTGCGGCTTTCTTCATACTCTTTTCTTTTATTAATAATATTAAGACATTCAAAAACAGCCGTACGGAAAGAAGACTCATCTGCTTTTCCTTTTCCTGCAATATCAAAAGCAGTTCCATGGTCCGGCGATGTTCTTACAACCGGAAGCCCTGCCGTATAATTAACACCTTCGTCTGAAGCAAGTGCTTTAAAGGGAACAAGTCCCTGGTCATGATACATGGCAAGTACAGCATCAAAACGATTATGGTATTGCCTTGCAAAAAATGCATCTGCACTAAATGGGCCGGTTACAATAAGATTGTTTTGTTTCGCTTCTTTTATTGCTGGTTTAATAATTGTTTCTTCTTCTTTTCCGATCAGGCCTTCGTCACCTGCATGCGGATTTAATCCTAACACGGCGATCTTTGGTTTATCGATACCAAAATCTTTTTTTAAGCTTTCATTCAGGATATTCAGTTTTCTTATTACAATTTCTTTAGAAATATTTGCAGCTATTTCGTTAACGGGTACATGTTCAGTAACCAAGGCAACACGAAATTCATTTGCAAACAATATCATCACTACATCATTCACACCAAAAAAGTTTTTTAGAAAAGGAGTATGACCTGTATAATCGAATTCAGCTGACTGTACATTTTTTTTATGAATTGGCGCTGTAACCAGGCCCTCTATTTGATTTTGCTTTAATGCATATACAGCAGCCATCAATGATTTTACAGCATATTTTCCACCGCTTTCGGTCAATTGACCGGGAGTGATGTTTACATCTTCTTCCCAGCAATTATAGATGTTCATTTGTTTTGCATTCAGGCGGGAAAGATCTTTTATATTCTGCCAGTTAAAATTAAATTCCGGCAAAGACTTACGATAAAAATTAATGACCTTGTTTGAAGCAAATATAACAGGGGTGCAAAGTTCAAGAATACGGCTGTCTGAAAACACTTTGATTATTAATTCAGTTCCTATTCCATTTAGATCTCCACAAGTAATACCGATTATTGGTTTGGTTGTCGGGGTCATATTTTATGTATTGGTGTAAAAATACATAATTAAGAGTAACCCATTTTAAAACTGAATGATCCTGTTTTTCATGCATGATAATAGTTTACGAAAATAATTTTTCCTGAAATTCGAAACCGCCAGTAAAATGGCGGGTTTGGTTTTACAAAGTTGAATAACGTAATTTTGTACAAAGACAAACCAATACTATGCGAAAAACTGCCACCTGCATGCTAGTTAGCATGGCTTTTTATCATTTCTCAAACTCACAGACTATTACTGCTGACACTTCACAAATACTTGGTGAGGTGATCGTCAAAGCATATGAACAAAATCAAAGTCTTCGAAAAGTTCCCGCTGCAATTAATAAAGTAAATAAAAGCAGTCTTGAACGATTCAACAATACAAATATTCTTCCGGCACTTAATAGTACACCGGGAGTAAGAATGGAGGAACGTTCTCCCGGCAGTTACCGAATGAATATCAGGGGGAGTACTTTGCGTTCACCCTTTGGCGTAAGAAATGTAAAAGTTTATTGGGATGAGATCCCATTTACTGATCCCGGAGGCAATACTTACTTAAATCAACTGAGCTACTATAATTTCAATTCTTTAGAAATAATCAAAGGTCCGGCAGGAAGCTTGTATGGAGCGGGAACGGGAGGTGCAATTTTGATCAACAGCAATGCTGCGCATCCTGAGCCTGGATTAATGGTTAACCTGTCTTATGGCAGCTATGATCATAGTAATATAAATGTTCAGTTTAACCAGGGCAAGGATAACTTCAGAAATTCTTTTACTTATTCGCATCAGAAAAGTGATGGTTACAGGGATCATACATCAATGCGAAGAGATGTTGCTACCTGGCAAACACAGATCAGCTCGGGTAAAAAAGAAACGTTGCAATTCAATTTTCTTTATGGTGATCTGTTTTATGAAACACCAGGTGCTCTTACAAAAGCTGAGTATCAAAAAAACCCGCAAGCATCACGTCCTGCAGCGGGGGCATTCCCAAGTGCTGATGGAGCCAAAGCTGCTATTTATCAGAAAACGTGGTTTGGTGGATTTAATAATCATTTTAAATTCAATGACCATTTTGAAAACAGTTTAATTTTTTATGGCGCTTATTCGAATATTAAAAATCCTACTTTCAGAAATTATGAAGCAAGAACAGAACCGCATTTCGGGGGAAGGACTGTGTTCACGTGGAAGCCCTCTACCGTGAACGATAAAGTAAAAGTAATTTTTGGTGCGGAGGCACAAAAAGGCTATTTCAATGTACATACATATCAAAATGCAAATGGCAAACCAACAACCACACTTACGAATGATGATGTAAGTAACGGGATCTGGTCAATCTTTGCACAAGCAGATCTACGATTGAAGTATGATATAAATATTACCGCTGGCCTTAGTATTAATCAATCAACAATAAAAATAAAACGACTTTCCATCCCTTCATTACCGGAGCAAAAAAGATCTTATGAAAATGAAGCTGCACCAAGATTGGCGATCTCAAAAAAAATTGTAGCAGATCTGTATTTATATGCAAGCGTAGCTAAAGGTTTTTCTCCTCCAACAACGGCTGAAGTATTGCCTTCCACCAGTGTAATAAGTACGGAGTTGAATGCAGAACATGGAATTAATTATGAGGTAGGATTTAAAAGCAGTTGGCTGCAACGAAAGTTATATGCAGAGGTCAATGTTTTTGATTACCGCTTAAAAAATGCAATTGTGCAAAGGAGAGATGCAACTAATGGCGATTATTTTGTCAATGCGGGATCAACAAAACAGAGAGGAGTAGAGTCACAGATTTCTTATTTGCTTTTGCAACGTAATTCATTTATCAGTACGGCCCGGGTATGGGCTAGTTATACATGGAATAATTTTACGTATGACGATTTTAAACAACTTACAAATGATTACAGCGGAAAGAAATTACCGAGTGTAGCTAAAAATACGGTTGCTTCAGGATTAGATATTTCTACTAAGCCCGGCATCTATATTAATCTTACTTACTATTATAGTGATCCTATTCCTTTAAATGATGCCAATACTGAATTTGCTTCATCTTATAATCTTTTGGGTTCAAGAATAGGTTGGCGAAAAGATCTGAAGAAAAAGAACAAACTTGAATTGTTTGCAGGTATCGAAAATGCATTTGATGTTACCTATAGCCTGGGAAATGATATTAATGCTGCTGGCGGCCGTTATTATAATGCAGCACCAGGCAGAAATTATTATGGTGGAGTTTCTTTAGGACTGTTTTAAAATGATTCAACTATAACTTTCTTGCACTGCAACTTTTTCAAAGTGCAACAAAAAACCCCGGCATTTAATACCGGGGGTTTTTGAAATATGTGATTTAAAAAATTGAGATCAGTTTACAGTTTTTGCAGTTTTACACTCTGATCAATACCAGCACCTGTGACACTTAAATTATAAGTACCAGCCGATAATCTATTCATGTTAATAGTAAAGATGTTTCCGGCGCCTTTTTTCACATTCTCTGATCCTTTTTGTATCACCCTGCCAACATTATCCATCAACTTCCATTGAACTCTTCCATCGGCTTGAGCAGCAACCGCTACTTTCACTTCATTGATAACCGGGTTTGGAGAAATGCTGAGTTTACTTGTAATAAACGGAATAGTAACTAAAACTACATTTGAGTATTTAAATTTCCATCAATATCAACCATTTGCAGACGTAATACAAGCTTCTGCGATGACTGATTCACTGCTTCAGCGTCGGTTAATGAATAATTAAATGAGCCGACCTGTATTGTTTCTTCCATTTGCAGTTACATTTCCTATGCCATGCTGAAACGAACACCATCTGTACTTCTTTCTATAACGAAATGAGAAGTGTTGATCTCATTCTCTGTTTTCCAGTTCAATAATACTGAATTATTATTTTGTAATTGACCTGTGAATGAAAGAAGATCCAATGGCAGTGTAAAGAGTGTTAAGTTACTGGCGGCGAAATAAAAAGATGAAAAATTATCGATACTTGCAGTAATAACATAGTCAGAACTAAAGCCTGTTCTTGCTGATGGTGTAACAAGAACTGGTGTGTTTGTTATCACAGAACTGTTCGCATCATTATTTTTAAAAATATTGATACTATTTATATCGCTTACACTGCTTCCGGGTGCGATTACCAGATCGGCAAGCTCGGCGGCAGTTAAGTAAAACCTGACATTAACCGGGGAGCCGGGCTGATTTTTCGGAGTTATGGTAATGCTGCGATTAAGATAAGGTTTGCCTGACGGTGTTGTTCTTATTGCTCCTGTATTTATATAAACAGAAGCTGTAATTGTATCTAAATTGTTTTGGTTTGCATCTATCTCCGCAATAATATTTCCATTGTTATCTGTAATTGGCACCCAAATATTGTTATTGTCGGAATTAACAATGGTTTTCGTTACAGCGGTTACTGTATTTGAAACGCCTGTTCCAACAGGTATGCTTGTTGGAATTGTACTTACACCGGCATTATCAGCGTATCCAAGAAATTCAAATTTCTTTATACAGCCCGGGCACAAACTTGGCTGCGGGGAACCTGAAGTGGGGCCAGAGGTGGTTTGGTCTCTGTCAATAGACGCAAAAATTGTTCTGCCGTCCGGGGAAATGGCTAAGTCCCTGTAACGGTTTAATGACCAGAATAAACCTACTGTATCATTAAGCGGTGTAGCGCTGCCGGCAGGTGTTGGAAGAACAAGATCACCAGTGGCATTTAATTTCAAACGGAAAAATTTTGCTTTCTTCATCGACGCCGTTAACAATGAATTTTTCCAGCCGGGAATAAATGAACTGTAGTAAACATCTAATCCTGATTGAGCTATAGACGTATTAGGATTACTAGCCGGGTCGCCTGCGGTACTATTATAAATATTTAAAATTGTGTTAGCAGTTCCGGCAGGACCATTAGGTACAGGGTAAAGGGAATAAAGCGGCGGCCTGAAATCAGCCCCAATGTTTGTAGCGTTAGTAACTTCGTTTGCAATTATTGTATATGATCCGGATGATGATCCTGGTTTAGCGCCATTATAATTACCATCTGCATAGCCTTCTACCAAAGGATGCCCGTAATTTTTACCTCTTTCTATAATATTAATTTCATCATCCGCAAACATTCCGTGTTCAGAACCATACAATTTATTTGTTATCGGGTTGTATGCAAAACCCTGGTTATTTCTAACGCCGACCGTATATACCGCACTTTGTGTTGCCCCGTTAAATGGGTTATTATAATTACCGGTGCTATCTGGGATCCATCTATCAAAGAGATCCGCATCCGAATCCGGCTCTAAATTAAAACGCAAAATTTTACCTTCATATGAAGCAGAATTCTGTGCTTTATTTGTCCGTGTTTTATTATTGTAGTTGCCGGTCCCCATATCACCTACTGAATAAAAAAGATAATTGACTCCATCAACAGGTGCTATGATCATTCGTCCGGAATTATGGTCATCACTTCCTCTTATCGTATCGCATATTGAAACAGGCCTGTACAATTTATTATTGATAGTATCATATTCAAACCGGACAATTTTGGTAGTAAAAAGATAACCCGGGCCCGCACTTCCACCATTGGCCGAATGCACATAACCCACATACACGAACTTTTTATTTGCAGAGTCTTTAAACTGAGGATGTACAGCAAGCCCCATCATGCCGCCTTGTGGCCATGGGTTTTGACTTGAAGCAAATACCCGGTTAAATGTAGTATGCTCAGCAGGAGTAAGCCATCCGGATGCAGTATTTGACAAATCCACCATAGTAGTAGAAGTGCCGGTATTAGGATCAATTCTTCTTATTGTATAGCCCTTTCCTTCGGTGACCCATAAATAGCCATCTGATCCATAAGTTATCTCCCATGGATTATTTAAGTTTCCAGCCGGATAAGGAGTGCCAAGTACATCATCAACAGTACCATAAAGTGTAGTTTCCTTAAACAGTTCTCCCATCCTGCTTGCAACTACTGGCGGATTAGTAACGCATATATCAAAAGTCCAGGTGCCAGCCGGAACACCTGTATTGCTATTGGTTAATATCCTAATATAATAAGTAGTACCTAAAGTTAAACCTGAGGAAGGTGTTGCAGTAAGTGTATTGCTGCAAGCACGTTCTGTTTGGGAGCCGCATATACCCGAAAGAATTTGTATTCTTGGCCCCGCAGCAGCAAATTGAGCTCCAACATTACTAAGCGTAACAGTTGGAAAAGTAGATTCTGCTATAAACTTATACCATACATCTGCAGATGTAGTGGGGTTAGCGCTACAGGTAGCAGTCAAAGCTGTTGCATTTGCTCCAACCAATGTACCCGAGGTGGGTGTACAGGTTGGTCCTGTATTTAACATTACGGCTGTTGCACACGTACCTTGAGATTGGATCCTTCCTTGAAAAAATAGAAAGGATAATAGAAAAAGGGTTAGAGTTTTGGTGGTGTTTTTCATACAAAATTAGATTTTGCCAAAAGTATTACTTCTTCTTTTTTTTCCAGAAGCATAAGTACCCGATTTTTTATCGTAAATCTTCTAAACAGAATTCAGCAAAACCACTCTTGATAAATTACTGATACAGGGGTTTCTTTGTAAAATCCAACATCCTTAGAAATCAAAGAATTCCATTTTCTATGAAATCATCTTTACGTTTACTGCAACCAATACCAAAAACATCTTTGCTTGTTTGCTTTTCTTTTTTTTCTCTCTAAATATTTTTGCTCAGCCATCTAATGATAACTGTGCAAATGCAATAAGCAGAACATCATCCACATCCTGTAATAATAACAACTACGATCTTCAGAATGCAACTGCAAGCGGAGGTATTCCGGTTGGTTGTGCTTCCGGCGGAGTGCATTATGATGTATGGTTCAGGTTTACTGCAACAAATGCAACGCATCGTGTCACAATTAGCAGTCTTCAGTCAGGAATAACAAATCCTGAAATACAATTATACAGTGGTAGTTGCGGAACGCTGACATCCCTTGCTTGTGGTACCACCACAGTTATTGGCACGGGCTTAACTATAGGCAATACTTATTATGTCCGGGTATCCAATGTAGGAGCTGCTGTTGCTGCAAATGGGAACTTTGATATTTGCGTTACGCATCCGGGTACGCCACCTGCCAACGATGAATGTGCAGGAGCTACTTCTCTTACATCTGCAACATCATGTAATAATAACCAGTACACCCTGAGATATGCGACTGCTAGTGCTGGTATACCGGTTGGTTGTGCGACCGCAGGTCTGCATTTTGATACATGGTTTAGATTTACTGCAGTAAGTACCACTCATACAGTAACTATCAGCAGTCTTGGTTCCAATATTACAAACCCCGAATTACAATTATTCAGCGGCACCTGTGGTACTTTAACATCATTAGTTTGCGGAACCACCACCCTTACCGGAACGGGGTTAACAATTGGTAACACCTATTACGTCCGTGTTTCAAATATTGGTTCTTGGCCAACTTCAAATAATCAGAGCCGTTTTGATATATGTGTTACCCATCCTAATCCTCCACCGGCAAATGACAATTGCAGCGGAGCTACAGTATTAACATCAAACCCGGCGCCTACCTGCAATAGCATTACAGCAAATCTTCGCTATGCCACAAATTCGGCTCCAACTGGCGCCTGCGGAGGCGCTACTGCTACAACTACTTTTGATGTATGGTTTACTTTTGTAGCGACTTCTACTACACATGCAGTTACAATAAGCAATCTTGGGAATAATCTTTCTTCCGCAACTACGTATGTTCAAATGTTGAGCAGCAGTACAAACAATTGCGCCGGTATATTAGCATCTTTGGGTTGCCAGGCTGTAAATGTCACAGGTGGAAGACTATCATTGACTACACTGACGATCGGAAATACTTATTATGTGAGAGTTTATGTAACAGCAAGCCCAACAGCCTCAGCAACCAACGACTGGAATTTTAATATTTGTTTGCAGGGACCCCCTGCTAATGATTTATGTACGGGTAATGTTCTTCTTACACCGGGGGCTACCTGTACCACAACTTCTGGAACACTTGACCTGGCAACACCAACCATTGTGGGTGTTCCATTTGGATGTGTGGCTGCAGGAACATATTATGATGTATGGTATAGATTCGTTGCTACAGCTGTTACTCATACGGTCACATTGGGCAGTCTCGGTTCGAACTTTACTGCACCAAGAATCCAAATATTTAGTGGAAACTGTGCGGCGCTTGTCCCTGTTGGATGTGCTTCTGCAACTACATTAACACAGGGAGGGTTACTGATTGGGACAACATATTATGTACGAATTGCAAATTTTGGTGTAAACCCATCGGGCACAGGGACTGTAGCCAATTTCAATATATGCTTAACTGCAGCGGCGGCTCCTCCATCCAATGATTTATGTTCAGGTGCAACTTTGTTAATTAGCGGAACAAGCTGTTCAAATATTGCAGGTACATTGATAAATGCTACCCTAACAGCAGGCTTACCTGGATGTGGTAATGCTGCATCACCGGAAGTGTGGTATCGTTTTGTTGCTCAAACTGCATATCCTTCCATTACACTCGGCAATATTGGTGCAAATCTGCTTACTGCCAGTCCCAGGATACAATTGATCTCCTTCTCAGGAGGCTGCGGTGGTATTGCGACATCACTTGCCTGCCAGACAGTTCTCGGTTCACCAACAACATTAAACACAGCCACAACACCAGGTGGAGCAGGATTAATTGTTGGTAACACTTATTACATAAGAATAACTACAAATACAGCTATGGCGCCTCCTGCAGGTGGTACATATGGGTTTAATATTTGTATCCAAGACCGGATCGGTGCAACGATTGAGTATGCAAAAAGCTATGTGAATCTTACTGACGGAACTGTTGGAGGTACAATTGACCCCGGTGATATATTGGAGATCAGGGCGACACTGGTTGTTAACAGAACGGGTGGCATTAATAAGTCGATCGACAGTGTTGCGTTTTATGATACGTTAGTTGCTGGCGGAGGATTCGGCTATATTCCCGGAACTCTTGCATTAAAAACAAATGAGGGCAAACTTTACAGTCCTTCCAATGCAACTTATTTTACTGATCCATACGATGATGCAGTTGATGATGCGGGCTATTACACTACAGCCGGCCCGGGAACTGATACAACTTTTCGCATCAATATGGGATTAGGTGCCAATAGGGATGCCCGTGGAAAATTAAGGAACACTTCAAGACCATCATTTAATAATGTTACTTGTATTATTCTTGCTACATATCGTGTGACAGTAAATGCCAGCTACGGTACTTCAATAAACTTTGGTGGCGGAGGGTTTAGTTTCAGAGACACTGCAACCGGTGTTATATATAATATTAGTTTTCCAAAAGATAGTTTGATGGTTTTCCTGAGTCCCGGAGCATGTCTTGATGCATTATCGTCCTCAAATATCCTGGGTGATGAATCAAATGGAACATTTGGTGCTTCCCCCGGGCCTAACGGGGCTCCCCAAAACAGGGGTGTTTCACCCAATACGGACTATAGATACACAAATTTCGGTGCAAGTGCTCCCAATGACTATTATTATGGTGTTGCCAATAATACCAGCGCCACAGGCGTAACCAATCAATTACTACCAAAAGGTGATCCAGCCCGTGTACATTCAGTTTGGGATATTTCCGGCGATCATACCGGCGCTGCCAATACTGCAAAAGGGAATCCACCCTGTGATCTTGTTGCTCCCATTAGTGCGACAAATCCCTGCGGCTATATGCTTGTTATAAATGCATCCTATAATATAGATAATGCTTTTAGTTTTAATGTGACCGGCGCTTGTGCTGATACCTATTATGAGATTTCAGCATGGTTCAAGAATGTCTGCTATAAATGCGGTTGCGATTCTACTGGTCGTTTTAGTTCTGGTGCAGGATACATTCCCACAGCCGCAGGAGACTCTGCCGGTGTGAGACCCAATATAGCAATTGAGATAAATGGCAAAGACTACTATACTACCGGCGATCTTTTATACCTGGGATTGGGCGGTACACAAACCGGATCGGATACACTAAATACCTGGGTACGCAAATCTTTTGTTTACAGAACCGGTCCGTCGGAAAATAGTTTTACAATGAATCTCCGGAACAATGCGCCAGGCGGTGGAGGAAATGACTGGGCAATTGATGATATCAGTTTAAAAACCTGTACACCGAATATTGCGGTAACCCCAGGTCCCAATCCCTTCGTTTGCGACAGCAATACTGTTGACCTTGGGGCCAGAGTCACATCATTCTATAATAATTATATTTATTACCAGTGGGAAGTAAGTACTGATGATGGTGTCACATGGAGTACAGCAGGACCGGTTGGTGGACCTACATCTCCTGGATGGAATGGGTCTGCGTGGGAATATTCAGTAAGCTACCCAACTTTTTTAGCTTATGCAGCTGATAGTGGAAAACAATTCCGTGTAACTGTAGCAACAACCCTGGACAATATCGGAAGCTCAACCTGTCGTTATACGGATGGAGCAACTATTACCTTGACTGTAGATGGGTGTGGTACGTTACTGGATGTAGATTTTCTTTCCTTTAAAGGAAAAAATGAAAATAATACAGCTACTTTATATTTTACAACTTCTAAAGAACAAGAACCGGTTAAATACGAAATTCAAAAAAGTAAAGATGCAAGCAGCTTCGTTACTATTGGTGAAATAGCCGGGTACAAAGATCCATCTGCTGAAACGAATCGCTATACCTATGTTGATCCGGAATTATTGGATAATACTCTTTCATGGTATAGAATAAAAGCAATTAAAACGCAGGATAATAAATTTAAATATTCCAGGGTAGTTCAATTAATTGGCGATAAAGCGGGACTTCAAATCGAGTCTTTGATCAACCCGTTCAGTTCGCATCTGAAATTTGATCTTATTTCTGGTGATGATGGATTGGTTCAGGTTGAAATTCTTGATCAATACCAGCATACGCTTAAGCGAGGAAGTTATAACCTGGTAAAAGGCAGGAATAGGATTAATATTGATAATACAGATAAATTTCCGGCAGGCTTTTACATTCTACGAGTAACTTCTAATAATAATGTTATAAATAGAAAAATTATAAAACGAGGTTAAGCGCTGATCAAAAACTTCAAATATCTATTTTATTTTCTATTAAAAACCCTCTTCCTTTTGGAGAGGGTTTTTTCTTCGTAAGCCTACTTACTGATCCAATCTTAAAAAATCAAAGTTGTATTTGATGTTCTGAGTGTATTTTACTGGTAAAGATTCCTTGCAGAGGACACAGGGGTGGACTATTTTCATACTATTAAAATTCTACCTTATGAAAAAGCTTTTTGTTTTTGCCGTTGCATTTATTGCATTTACAGGCTATTCTTTTTCAGGTCAAAATAAAAAGATCGATAAAAAAGCAACGGATGCTGTTGCAAATACTCTTAATGAAAAAAGTATAGCTGGTGCTTACAATCCAATATTAAAATAAACCAGGGATCATTTACTGTTCTATGTGTTTTCCTGAATAGCATGTTTCATACTTGTCTTTATTAAAAGACCTCCCTTAACTGCAGGGAGGTTTTTTATTTAAAAGATTTTTAAAAAAAACAAGCCAGTACATTTGCAGGAATGTATACGCTTAAAAAATCCCTGGGACAGCATTTTTTAAAAGATGAAAACATTTGCAAAAAAATTGTGGATGCTATTCAACAATATCCTCATCAAAAATTGCTTGAAGTGGGACCGGGTGGTGGTGCATTGACCAAATACCTCCTTAAAATTCCATCTATTGAATTTAAAGCAGTGGAGCTTGATACAGAAAAAGTCGATTATTTACTTGCCACTTATGCTGATTTAAGAGGCAAACTGATCCACCAAAATTTTCTTGATATGGAGAGGCCTTTTAGTGAAAGGTTCTCTGTAACAGGGAATTTTCCATATAACATTTCATCACAAATATTGTTTAAGGTTCTTGAATGGAAAGAAGATGTCGTGAATGTGGTAGGAATGTTTCAAAAAGAAGTGGCACTAAGAGTGGCTGCAAAAGAAGGAAGCAAAACTTATGGCGTTACCAGTGTATTGGTACAGGCTTTTTTTAAGGTTGAATATCTTTTTGAAGTAAGTGAATCAGCTTTTACTCCTCCGCCTAAAGTGAAAAGCGCTGTGATCAGGTTAATACCTTTGGAAAAAAATGTTGAAATGAAAGATGAGGTATCTTTTTTTCGATTAGTAAAAGCAGCGTTTAATCAACGCAGAAAGATGCTGCGAAATGCCGTTAAGGATCTATTCGATCCGGAGATATTGAAAGATGAAATATTTAATAAAAGAGCTGAACAATTATCAGTAAAAAAATTTGGTGAGCTTAGTTTTAAAATGAAATAAGAAGAATGAGTAAAGTTATTATTACCGCAAAGGCGCATGAATTATTGATCGATACACTAAAGCAGAAAGGATTTGAGGTTATCAATGCACCTGCGATCTCGTATGATGAATTGTCTAATGCAATGAATGGGGTAGAGGGACTCGTAATAACTACACGGATAAAAGTAGATTCGAATTTGATTGATAAAGGAAAAGATCTTAAATGGATCGGTCGTCTTGGAAGTGGAATGGAATTGATAGATGTAAAGTATGCTGAAAGCAAAGGAATAAAATGCATCAGCAGTCCTGAAGGGAATAGAAACGCAGTAGCCGAGCATACATTGGCTTTATTATTAGCGCTGATGAATAAAATTCACTCAGTACAAAGGGAATTGAAAGAAGGTAAATGGCTGCGTGACGAGAACAGGGGCGCCGAACTTTATGGTAAAACAATTGGCATTATTGGTTATGGGAACACCGGCAGTGCATTTGCTCAATTGCTGCAATCGTTTAATGTAACCGTATTAGCATATGATAAATATAAGTTTGGCTTTAGTAAGGAGTATATAAAGGAAGCCAGTCTTGAGCAGGTATGCCGCTATGCTGATGCGATCAGTTTTCATATACCGCTTACTGACGAAACACATTATTTAGCCAATCATGATTTTTTCCAATCGCTAAAACAAAAGCCATGGATATTAAATACGTCAAGAGGTAAAATAATAAATACACGAGATCTGAAAGAGGCGATAATAAATGGGGCGATAGCAGGGGCGGGTCTTGATGTTTTAGAAAATGAAAAGCCTTCTTCTTTTACCGCAGAAGAAAGTCTGCTTTTTCATTGGTTACTTGATCAGCCCAATGTGGTCATTACTCCACATATTGCAGGTTATAGTCATGAAGCATTTTTAAAAATGAGTGTGGTCTTGCTTCAAAAATTGGGGTTTCTTTAAAAAACAATTATTCAGGCTTTTCTGCAAGCCGCCAGGACATGCTTTCGGGCTATTGGAGATCTGATTTTTATAAAAGACCCAGAGAAAAACTTTTTGTTTCTTAGTCGACCAAATAAGTAATTTTCTATATTTGTATACATAAATGCAACGCTTCAGCAAACACTGAGGCGTTGTTATTTTTTTTGTCTGCAAACGTGACACCAGGTTTGTAATTATAAAAGGAGGTAATAATGAGTAGTTTTAATTATGTGACAAAGGACACTCTTGAGCAAATGAAGATCGACTTACAGCGTATGAAATCTGTTGATCGTCCTGCGGCTTCAAGGGCTATTGCTGAAGCAAAAGAAAAAGGTGATCTTAAAGAAAATGCAGAGTATGATGCGGCAAAAGAGGCGCAAGGACATTTAGAATCAAAAATTGCGCAAATGGAAGGCATTCTTGCAAATACAAGAGTGCTTGATGAAAGCAGTATTGATACAAGTAAGGTTTCTATTCTTACCAGGGTTACACTTACAAATCTGAATACAAAAAAGCAAGTCACCTATCAATTGGTAAGTGAGAATGAAGCTGATCTGAAATTGGGAAAAATTTCTGTTACATCGCCAATTGGTAAAGGATTACTTGGTAAAAAGCCAGGCGAAGTTGCAGAAGTACAGGCACCGGCAGGAGTATTGAAATTCAAGGTTGAAAATATTTCTCTTTGATTTTAGATTGCGGATTGCAGATTTTAGATTTATGTCGAATATTCTTATGAATTGGAACTACATCAAATCCGCAATCGTAAATCTAAGATCTAAAATCTTTGGTGGTATGACGATCTTTTCAAAAATTATAGCAGGTGAAATTCCTTCTTATAAAATTGCAGAGAATGAAAAGTTCTTTGCTTTTCTTGATATTTTTCCTTTGCGTGAAGGGCATGTGCTGGTAGTTCCCAAAACAGAAGTAGATAATTTGTTCGATCTGCCGGATGAATATCTTTCAGAAATGTTGCTCTTTGCAAAACCTATTGCAAAGGCCATTGAGCAGTCTTTTAATTGTAATCGTTGCGGCATTGAAGTGGTCGGGTTAGAAGTGCCGCATGCACACATGCACCTGATCCCAATTAATTCTGCAAATGATCTGAATTTTACTAGAGCTAAATTGAAAATGACACCCGAACAAATGAAGAAGGTGCAGGAAATGATCATAAGTAATCTTTAAAACGAGCCATAAAAATCATATTTATCCTGTCACATTACTCAACAGATAAATCTTACTTTCACGTTTCTCATGAGTCATTATAGATATTTAATATTCTTATTATGAAAAAAATATTGTCGTTCGCTTTAAGTATTGCTGCTTTACTATTATTGTCAGTAAATGCAAGATCACAAACGCTGAAAATCGGTGTTTTTGATATTGACGTAATGGTACAAGCCATGCCTGCTTATCGTAATGTAGATAGCCTTATGCAAATTTTTGACCGTGATTCATTAGGGTCTCTTCGGGAGTATTATGAATCGGAATATCAGCGGCTGGACAGTACATACAAAACCGATTCTGCACAGGTAGCTGCCGGAAAAAAATCAAAAGCAATTCTTGATATGGTGCACGCCGACCGTCAAAAAGCAATGATCAACATTGTTTACTGGCAGCAGATCGCTCAAAACAAATCAAAC
The DNA here is from genome assembly GCA_963746915.1 of uncultured Bacteroidota bacterium. Taxonomy (GTDB): domain Bacteria; phylum Bacteroidota; class Bacteroidia; order Chitinophagales; family Chitinophagaceae; genus VBAS01. Next base: position 154,646 of record CAVVDD010000006.1, read on the forward strand.
GAAAAAAGAGGAGCTTTATCGCAAGACTTGTACGTTTTGGTAGTAAATGCTTATAAAAAAGTATTGGCAAGAAAAAAATATACATTGGTATTAAAACCTCAAACCTATGAAGGAGGATTTAAGATCGATAATGTTTTTATTGCAGTAGCAAGAGAACTTAAACTCACAGAATTACCTCAAAATCTTATTATGCTTGGTGATGATCCCGATCCCGTAAAGCAACCGACAACTCAAAAGCCACCTGTGACTAAACCGAAGAATTAGATAAATATATTACGCTGTCATTTATGCTGCATCACCATAATAGCAGCAATGGTTTCAATTCCTTCCCATAAAAATTTTAACTGTACATTTTCATTTTCTGCATGTTGGTTGTTATCATAATTTACAACAGGAACGGTGATCAGTTTTGCATTTAATGTTTTTTCAAAAAGATATAGCGGTAAACTTCCTCCCGCAGATGGAAGCAGCACGACAGGATAATCAACAGTTGCCTGCACAGCCTTTACCATGCTTTGTACAATTGGAAGATCAAATGAAGTTCTTTGTGCAGGATAGCCAGAAGCTTCTTGTTATTTTTATCAGCTTCGCATATTTCGATCTTTCTTCATCTGTTGGTTCATGATCGATAACATGAAAACCATTTTTCTCAATATGCCTGGTCACTTTATTAATTTGTTTATCTACTTCATTTCCTAACACAAGCCGCAGATCAAGCATGGCTTCTGCTTTTGTGGGAATTATGTTTGCACCAAGTTCGCCAACATCAGCGCTTTTGATGCCATTAATGTTCAATGTTGGCAAGTGCAATGATTCAAGAAAAGATCTGCCATCACCTTCTGGTTCCGCGATCCCTAATTCTTTTTTTAATGTTTCTTCAATGTTTGGAATTTTTGACAACGCTTCTTTTTCTTGTGAAGAAAGCGGGATCACATCATCATAATATCCTTCCACCAAAATATGTCCCTTATCATCTTTCATACTTGCCAGCAATTGCACTAATGATAATGCAGGATTTGGCGCCCAGTTGCCATAGTTGCCACTATGCAAAGGACGTTTGGGGCCATACACGGTTAAATTCATATTCACATCACCACGTACGCCAAAGCTTATCATTTTTTTTCCTGATACATGCCGGGGTCCATCTATAATAACCCAAAGATCAGTTTGCAGTTTCTCTTTATTCTTTCTAAAAATTTCATCAAGATGTGTTGATCCAAGTTCTTCTTCTCCTTCAAAAAAGAATTTGATATTGTGTGTAAGCGCAACTCCTGTTTTTACCAATGCATCATAAGCATTCAATATCGTCATTACTCCGGCCTTATCATCGGCGCTTCCTCTGCCTGCAAGTCTGTATTCCGGTGAAATATTTCCGGAAACTGAAATTATTTTTCCTCCCTGTTCAACAGGTTTATCAATAAAGACTGGTTCAAATGGTTGTAACCCTCCTGTCCATTTTGCTGGATTAACCGGCTGACCGTCATAATGCGCATAGAATGACAATGTATATTTTGCTCCCGGAACTTTTATTTCGCCAAATACAACCGGGTTTACATTGGGAGTAGTGCCATTTAAAAATTCAGCTTTAATTCCCCGTTGTTCCATCATCATTTTTATAAAAGCAGCATTGCGCAGAATGTTTGCTGTATCTCTTGTTACATTAGGAATCGTAACAAACTTTACATATTCATCAATGATCTTCGATTCATTTTCTTTCCTGTATTGATTTACTTTTTGCTGTACTGTTTGGGAATGTGAGATCAAACCCGTTAGAAAGAAACAGGCGATCAAAAAAGGAAATTTAAATTTCATAAAACTTATTTGACTGTAATTCGTGAAGGGTTCTTTGTTAAAAAATCTTTCCAGCTCTTTAGCTTTCCATTTGATCTCAATGCAGGTCTGTCCTGGAAATGATGACAAACTGCTACGGCCAGCGCATCGGTTGCATCATAATATTGCGGTATTTCTTTTAATGCAAGCAAGTGTTGCAGCATTTTCCATACCTGCTCTTTATCCGCATTACCATTACCGGTGATAGATTGTTTTACTTTTTTAGGACTATACTCTGTTACAGGCAAACCGGCGCTGATTGCTGCGGCAATGGCTACACCTTGTGCCCGGCCAAGTTTCAACATGCTTTGAACATTCTTACCAAAGAAAGGAGCTTCGATCGCAAACTCATTTGGCCGGTGTTTCTCTATGAGCTCTTCGATTTTTTTGTGAATTAACTGTAGTCGTATATAATTATCCTTTTTTCCGGAAAGTTTCAGCACACTCATTTCTTTCATGCAAATGACATTGTTGTTGATCTCAATTATGCCATAGCCCATCAACAATGTACCGGGGTCAATGCCAAGAATTATTTTTGGACGCTTTTGCAATGAGCAAGTATTTTTACAGGACCCCGCCCTTAGCGGGGCTGGTTAATGAAGCTAAACAAAAATATCAAAATCTTTCTCAATTATGTTCTCGGCCCTTTGCTCTTCGCCTGGTTATCTTATTCAGTTTTTAAGCAAATAAAAGATCAACCGAACCTTGAAGCATCATGGCAGAATATAAAAGCTTCTTTTAGCGATTCAAGAGTGTTCAACTTTATTCTTGTTTTTGTTTTAATGTTTGTGAACTGGTCACTGGAAGCGTTGAAATGGAAAATATCGGTGCAAGGCGTACAACCTGTTTCATTTTTCAGATCATTAAAAGCCATTTTTTCAGGAGTGTCTTTTTCGGTTACCACTCCCAATCGCACTGGCGAATATTTGGGCAGAGTTCTATATATGGATGATGGAAACCGGTTAAAAGTTATATCGCTTACCATACTTGGCAGTATCAGCCAGCTTCTTGTCACTATTTTTTTTGGTCTTTTAGGTTTGTTGATCTTAAGAGCTGGTATTGCTAAAATGAGTTTATCCGTTTGGATGGTATGGCTCAAGGATATAGGAATTATTGGCGCATCGCTTGCATTTATTGTTTTAACAGTTTTTTATTTCAGAATAGGGTGGCTGGTGAAATGGATCGATAAAATACCGGCTATAAAAAAATACATTTGGCTTATTAATGAATTGGAAAAAGCAGATACAACGCTGTTGATGCGTTTGTTGTCTATATCATTGTTGCGTTATCTTGTCTTTGCTACGCAATATTTTTTATTGTTTCGTTTTTTTGGAGTGGAAGTAAATTGGTGGCAAGGATTTTGGGCAACAGCGATAGTTTTTTTTGTGATGGCTATTACCCCAACTATTGAGCTATTTGAGGTGGTAAAAAAAATGTATATAACTAAAGAAATTTTTGCAATTTTTACAGTCAATACATTAGCGATCGGGTTTGTTACCACTACTATTTGGTGTATCAATTTAGTAATACCGGCGGCAATTGGCAGTTTATTAATACTAGGAATAAAATTTTTTAAAAAGGATGAAGCTTCGTAACTCATTATCGGCATTCAGCATTTGGTTGGTTTTTTTTACCGGTGAGGAAAAAGAAATAATGCCGCCACCTGTTCCGGCAAACACAATTAGTACAAACGATGAATTTTGTGGCATCACTAACATGGCATTCCAGGCAGGAGAGCAGGTAACGTTTCATGTTTATTATTCTGTTGCAGGTACCTATATTCATGCGGGTACTGCTACTTTTACTGCTACGTTGGAAAATTTTGGAAACAGGCCAGTGTATCATATAGTGGGTGATGGAAAAACAAAGGCATCTTACGACTGGATCTACAGAGTGAGGGATAAATATGAAACTTACATTGATACCGCAACCTTACAGCCATTGAAATTCATTCGTAATGTAGATGAAGGTGGTTATAAGAAATATGAGACAATCACTTTTAATCGTACTGCAAATACGGCCGTAAGCAACAGTGGCGTATTCAAAGTTCCGGATTGCATACAGGATGTATTAAGTGCTATGTACTATGCACGGAATATTGACTTTGACAAATATAAATTCGATGACAGGATCCCTTTTAAGATGTTTTTGGATAATGAAGTGTTCAATATGTATGTCCGTTACATGGGAAAAGAAACTATAAAGACACAATACGGAAAATTCAAAGCGATAAAATTCAAACCTCTGTTATTAAAGGGAACCATATTTGAAGGGGGAGAAAAAATGACGGTTTGGGTAAGTGACGATCCCAATCATGTGGTGCTTCGTGTAGAAAGCCCGATCGTTGTCGGCAAAGTAAAAATTGATATGATGGCTTATCGTAATCTTCGCTATCCGCTTACTTCAATGGTGAAATTGAAGGGGAATTAGCTGTTAAATAGCTAAATGGTCAAATTGTTATTCAATTTAGCCAAGATCATATTTGTTCTAGTTTAAAAAACTCCTTTGGTCTTATTCCTCTTTCTGTTTGTTGAAGTGTGCAGCATTCATGCACTGGATCATGTTCAAAGAAAAGTATATAGTCCTTTTTCAATGCTTCATTCAAAAAAAATCTTTTTTCATATAAAGTAGTAAGGGGAAACATATCATAAGCTCATTACATAAGGTAAAGGAATATGACCTGCGGATGGTAAAAGATCAGCCATAAAGACAACCGTTTTTCCATTATAATTTATTTGAGGCAGCATCATTGCTTGTGTATGTCCATCTACAAAACGAACAGATATGTTTTCTGAAAATCTAACTTCTGGTAACGTAACACGAACTGTCCAACCCTCATCTTTATTTTCATGACGATCAATAAATTTTAACTTTCCGCTTTCTTCGATCGGTAAAATATTTTCTTTTAGAAAAGATGCTTTTTCTCTTTCGTTTGGTTCAGTTGCCCATTCCCAATGCTCTTTATTACTCCAATAGGTTGCATTCTTAAATGCCGGAACCAGTTTATCTCCTTCTCTTTTTATAGAACCACCGCAATGATCAAAATGTAAATGAGTAAGAAATACATCGGTGATATCATCTTTGGTAAAACCATATTTTGCCAATGATTTTTCTAATGTGTCATCTCCGTGCAAATGATAATGACTGAAAAATTTTGCATCCTGCTTATCGCCATTGCCATTATCAACAAGTATCAAACGATCACCATCTTCGATCAATAGACAACGCAGGGCCCAGCTGCATAAATTGTTTTCATCCGCCGGGTTTATTTTATTCCAGATAGTTTTTGGAACAACACCAAACATGGCGCCACCATCCAGTTTGAAATAGCCTGTATTTATTGAATAAAGCTTCATTGATATTTATTTTAAAGAAAAGGTAAGATACTTTTTATAGTACTCTAAAAGTCCCCCGTCGGGGGATTTAGGGGGCTGCCTTCTTTTGTGCACTACGGGTATACAGTAACAAAAAGAAACCGATAATGAAAATGGTCATCAAAGCTAAGACAGATGCTCTTTGCGAACCAGTAAATTCTGTAAGAAAACCAAAAAGAAATAATCCAAAAACCAATGAGATCTTTTCTGTAACATCATAAAAACTAAAGAAGGAAGCAGTATCTTTTGTTACCGGCATGAACTTAGAGTAGGTGGAGCGGCTGAGTGATTGGGTGCCTCCCATTACAAAACCAATAAGACTGGCAATAATATAGAACTGTGTTACATCTCCACGGGGAATGGTGTATCCATAAATACAAAGTCCAACCCATAAAATAACACAAAGCATCAATGTTCTTAGATTACCGGCTTTGGCAGAAAGTTTTGAAATAACAAAAGCTCCCGGTACAGCGATCAATTGCACTAAAAGAATAGCACCTATGAGATTGGTATCCGGGATAGCTAATTCTCCTTTACCAAATAATGCTGCAGATAACATTATCGTTTGCACTCCCATGTTAAAAAAGAAAAATGAAAAAAGAAATCTTTTTAGAATTGGTAAACTGCTAAGCTGTCCCCAAACCTTTCTTAATTCTTTATAACCGTTAGAAAGCAAATGTTTTTTTGTTGGATCGCCGGCGGGTTCAGATCTCGGAAGTCGCCTTAATGAAAATTGCCCAAATCCCCACCACCAGATCCCCACTAATAAAAACCCGGTACGAAATTGTATAGTTGTCGTTGCTCCTTCTGCATCAGATCCGCCAACTATGCCAGGAAAAAAAACGAGGATAAAACAAATAACTTGTAAAACCACACTTCCTACATAACCGTATGAAAACCCCTTTGCACTGAGCCTGTCCCTGTCTTCAGGTGCCGCTATTTCCGGAAGAAAAGAATTATAGTAAACAATACTGCCCCAATAGCCAACACAGGCAACGATCACACATAATAATCCAAGCCCAACATTTGAAACACCAGAACTTATTTTACCATCGGTTGTATTCAAAAAGAAAAGTGATAAACAAGCAAGGCTGCCCATCGTTAAAAAAAAGTTCATAAAACTTTTTTTATTACCGCGATAATCAGCAATAGAAGAAAGCAACGGAGAAATAATGGCAACAATTAAAAATGCAATTGCCAGCGCATAATTGTATAAAGAAATATTTACAAATTCTCTTCCCAAAAAAGTTATATGAGCAGTATTATTTTCATCAACCCGCTGTTTGGTGATAGCTTCATAGTAAGCGGGAAAGATAGTGGAAGTGATCACAAGGGCATAAACACTGTTCGCCCAATCGTACATCGCCCAGGCATTCAGAACTTTTTTAGAAGCCGTTTGCATGCAGTTGATTTTTTTGTTAAACGAAAGATAGCGAGGATTAATCTATTTCCATAACGCCACTTAGAATAATGGAAAGTAAAATGATACCGGCAATGATCCTGTAATATCCAAAAGCCCTGAAGCCATAGATCTTTAAATAATTGATGAAGAATTTTATGGCGATCATCGCCACTACGAATGCAATAATATTACCGGCAATGAATGAAGCCATGTTCTCATTGCTTTGCCTGATGATCTCATAACCCTTCAATCCACCATTCCATTTTTTTAAAAAAATAGTATAACAACTTGCGGCAAGCATTGTAGGCACCGCTAAGAAAAAAGAAAATTCAGCCGCGAGATGTCTTGTAAATTTTTGTTGCATACCACCAATAATGGAAGCAGCGCTGCGACTTACACCAGGTATCATCGCCAGCACCTGCCAGCAACCAACTAAAAATGCTTTTGGAAAAGTTATTTGATCATCCGATTCAATTGTATGTACCTTAAATAAATTATCAACGAATAAAAGAATAATACCTCCCACCAACATTGTGACTGCAACAGTTGTTGGGCTTTCCAACAGATCATCCACTTTATCAGAGAAAAAATAACCAAGTATCAATGCAGGCAATACGCCAATAGCAAGTTTTGCATAAAACTGCCAACGGCGGAATTCAAAAAATTTTCTCCAGTATAAAACCACCACAGCGAGGATGGCACCGAATTGAATTGATACTTCATATAATTTGGTGAATTCATCTTTATAAATACCGAGTAAATAACTGGTAACGATCATATGGCCGGTAGATGAGATCGGAAGAAACTCGGTCAGGCCTTCCACGATGGCAAGAATAACAGCGTCAACAATGCTCATAATAAAAATTTAAAAGTCCCGCCTGTAGGCGGGACAAAAATTATTAATCATTCATTATTAATTCTCAATTGGCAAATTAGGCTTTTGGTTTTTTAAAAATTGCGTAGATCTCAATACCCAAACCGATTATAATTAATACGGGGGCCACACTGATCCTTAAAGTACTGTAAACCTCATCATAACTAAATGTGTTAGGATCCTTGCTTCTGCCACCTACCATTAACAACATACCGACTGCAATTACAGCAACACCCAATAGCATCAGCCACAGGTTTTGTTTTTCAAATAAGCTGGGGTTGGAGGTGCTTGCTGTCGTTACTTGTTTCTTTTCACTCATACCGGAAATTTAGGGCTGCAATATAAGAAAAGTCCACAGACCACAGTCAATAGTCCACAGCCTTATGTTAATACTGATCAGTCGTCCGTTGAATTGGGGTTTGATACTGTGGTCTGTCGTCTGTTGACCGTGGTCTATTAATACAGTTCATCCAATTTCATGCGCAGATATTTCAGCACACTGCGATGGGTGCTGAAGACGGTAATGCAGATGCCAAGCACTATCAATACAAAGCCCAGCAACAAAAGAGATTGAGTATCTCTTAATGCCCTGAAACCTTCAAAAAAGCTTTCGAGAGATATTACGAGCAGGTAAACGATTGTGGTGGCAATAATACCGCTGATAGCACCATTGATCACAGCCCGCATATCAAGCGGTTTAGCTATATACCAGCGGGTGGCTCCCACCATTTGCATGGTTTTGATCAGGAAACGATTACTGAACATGGCCAGGCGAATTGTATTATCGATCAGGATAATAACTACTGCTGAGATCAATATCGCAGCGATCAATAAATAAATACTCACCATCCTGAGATTGGAAGTCATTTTTTGAACAACAGCTGTCGGATATTTTACTTCATCCACGATGGGATATTGAGAAAGATCTGCTTTGATAGCGACAAGACGGGCAGAGTCAAGAAAATCTGCCTTTCAGTTTGAAATCAATACTTGGCGGCAACAAGCTGTTATCAATGAACTCGGTAAAATCTTCGCCGCCTGTTTTTATCCATTCTTTTTTTGCTGTTTCCTTATCGGTGTATTTTATTTCCTTCACATAAGGTTGCGCTGCGATATAGTTTTGCAGCCGCACCCTTGCCGTGTCTTTAATATTTTGTTTCAGGAACACCTGTACTTCCAAACTTTCTTTAAGACTTGTGATGATCTTGCGGCCATTGATAGTGATCAGCCCGATAATTCCCATCAGGAATAATACAAGTGTAACACCGAGAATTGACATGAAATAAGATGGCTTGCCGCGTTTGATAGAAGATCTTCCTGCTTTGACCATGAGTACTTTATTAGTTTTTTAAGGATTGGCTTACCTGCACATAGTAGTTTCGGAGAGCAAGCAAAGTAACGGTTTTGTTCCCACATGTATTGGTCAAATCCGTAAATTTGTTGTCCCGAAGGGATCCCTTTGGGACTCTCTAACGATTAGTATCGAATGATATTTTTGAGAGGTGGAAAGAAAATATTTTTTTAAGTCTTCTTTCACATCTTTGTTCGACGTCCCTTGCGACGCTCCGTTCATCCACATTAATTCTTATCATCAATTGTTGAATAGAATTCCAGGAGTTGAAGAGTGCGACGCAACGAAAGCTAAATAGTAGTAATAAAGCCCGGCTAATAAAATATTAAATCAACAATAGACAATATTCAATTGTAATGGAATACAGGTTCAGAGATATTGAAAAAAAATGGCAGGAGTGGTGGAAGGAAAATAAGGTATATAAAGTATCTAATGATTCTGCCAAACCCAAATATTATGTGCTGGATATGTTTCCTTATCCGAGTGGCGCAGGTTTGCATGTGGGACATCCGTTGGGTTATATCGCATCAGATATTTATGCCGGTATCAAAAGACTGAAAGGTTTTAATGTATTGCACCCGATGGGTTATGATGCATTTGGTTTGCCGGCAGAACAATATGCAATTGAACATGGCATACATCCTGCTGTATCCACAGAAAAGAATATTAAAAATTTCCACAAGCCAGTTGGATAATATCGGTTTTTGTTTTGACTGGGAGCCGGGAAGTAAGGACCAGCGACCCGGAATTTTATAAATGGACACAATGGATCTTTCTGCAACTGTTCAACAGTTATTTCTGCCATACAGAGAAAAAAGCATTGCCCATTTCATTGCTTATTAAAAAGTATGAAACAAAAGGGGCTATGCCAAAGACATGGAGAGCCAATACCCGGCAAACATTTTACTGCAGAGGAATGGAAAGCTTTTTCAGAAAAAGAAAAAGCAGATATTTTAATGAGAAGACGCTTGGCTTATTGCGGTTATGGCGAAGTGAACTGGTGTGAAGCATTGGGAACTGTATTGGCAAATGATGAAGTAATAAATGGTGTAAGTGAAAGAGGTGGTTACCCGGTAGTGAAAAAAACATTGCGTCAATGGTATTTGCGGATCACTGAATATGCTGATCGTTTGCTGGAAGGATTGGATACAGTTGATTTCAGTGAAGCGATGAAAGAGATGCAGACGAACTGGATCGGGAAAAGTCATGGAGCGGAGATAGATTTTGAAATTCGAAATGGCAGAAGTCCAGTAGTCACCAATTAGAGTTTATACAACCCGACCCGATACCATTTTCGGTGTTGACTTTATGGTGATTGCTCCGGAACATGAATTGGTGAAGAAATAACAATCGACAGAACAAACAACAGCAGTTGAAGAATACCTGACTTATGTAAAAAGCCGCAGCGAAAGAGAAAGAATGGCGGAGAAAAAGATCACCGGTGTGTTTACCGGTGCTTATGCAATAAATCCTTTTAATGGAAGAGAAATTCCTATCTGGATCAGCTGAATATGTACTGGCAGGTTATGGAACCGGCGCTATCATGGCCGTGCCTTGTGGTGATCAACGAGATTATTAATTTGCAAAACATTTTAATATTCCTATCACCAATATCATCGGCAGTCATTATAATGGTGAAGAAGCCAATCCAACCAAAGATGCTATTCTTGAAAATTCAGATTTCATTAATGGCATGGTGATGAAAGATGCGATTGATGTAGTGATAAAGAAAATTGAAGAGATGGGAATTGGTATAAGAAAAGTGAATTATAAAATGCGGGATGCAGCTTTCAGCCGTCAGCGTTATTGGGGTGAACCATTTCCGATTATTTGGAAAAATGGAATTGCATTATCCAATGGATGAAAATGAATTACCAGTTGAATTACCTCACATGGATGAATCTGAAACCAGGACCAGATGGAGAAGGGCCATTGGCAAATTTAACTGAATGGAAAAACTATCAAAGACGGAATCAAGAGAAGTAAATACAATGCCCGGTTATGCAGGCAGCAGTTGGTATTTTCTTCGTTATATGGATCCGCATAATGACAAAGAATTTTGCAACCGAAAAGCTTCTGATTACTGGAACCAGGTTGATCTGTATATCGGCGGCACAGAACATGCAGTCGGTCATTTACTATACAGCCGCATGTGGACGAAAGTTTTATTTGATCTTGGATTGATCGGTTATGATGAACCGTATAAAAGATTGGTGAACCAGGGAATGATACAGGGGAGTTCAAGATTTGTTTATCAGAGATACATGGTATCAAATAAATTTGTTTCATATGGATTTAAAAGATCAATAATCAAACACTGATCAAATTCATGTCAATGTAAACATTGTTGATGGTGTCGAATTGGATATGGAAGCATTTAAAAAATGGAAAAGCGGAGAATTTGCAGACGCAGAATTTATTTTAGAAGACGGAAAATATATCTGCGGAGTTGAAGTAGAAAAAATGTCTAAATCAAAATTCAACACTGTTAATCCAGATGATCTTGTAATGAAATACGGTGCCGACACTTTCCGTATGTATGAAATGTTTCTCGGTCCTGTTGAAATGAGCAAACCCTGGGATACAAAAGGAATTGAAGGTGTGCATCGCTTTCTGAAAAAATTTTGGCGTTTATTCTTTGATGAAGTAAAAGGTCCGATATGGACGACTGCATCTCCCTCTCCGTCAGGAGAGGGTCGGGGTGAGGCTCCAACCGATGCTGAACTAAAAGTGCTTCATAAAACAATCAAAAAAATAGAAGAAGATACGGAACGGTTTAGTTTCAATACAGGTGTCAGCACATTCATGATCTGTGTAAATGAACTGACCGATCTGAAATGTCATAAAAAAGAAATTCTTGAACCGTTATTGATTTTATTAGCTCCTTATGCACCGCATATAACAGAAGAATTATATGCGCAGCTACGCAAAGCTCCCTCTCCGTCAGGAGAGGGTTGGGGTGAGGCTTCAATTCTCGATGCATCCTTCCCTAAATGGAATGATAAATATCTGAAAGAAACTTCAAAAGCATACCCGGTTGCCATCAATGGTAAAACAAGAACGGAACTTACGCTGGCACTGGATATTACTCAGCAACAGGTGGAAGAAATTGTAATGAAAGATGCGATCGTTACAAAATGGCTGGAAGGCAAACAACCAAAGAAGATCATTTATGTAAAGAATAAGATGATCAACGTGGTGGTATAATCCTCCATGTCTCCGTAGCAGACAAATATTTATAATAACCAGTAATGAACGGGCACGGTTTTATTTCTATAAGGATTGAACTCCTACGGAGTTTTTGGCGATCAAAATTATAAATGGCATTGCTGAAATGATATAGTTTCGTAGTTTTCGCAACTAAACTTACAGCAATGAAACGCCTTTGTTTATCTGCAATATTCTATTTTACGGTTATTGCATTGTTTTCTCAAAACAATCACTTATTTTCTTTCCAATCCCAGTCTTACTCCCGATGGACAAACCGTCATCTTCACTTTTGAAGGTGATCTGTGGAAAGCGAATGTAAGTGACGGACAGGCATCACGGCTTACTGCCATGCAGGGTTATGAAACTTCACCCCGTGTTTCTCCAGATGGAAAATGGATCGCATTTACCGGCAGACAATATGGCAATGCCGATGTATTTATAATGCCTGTAAATGGCGGTGAAGTAAAGCAGATCACTTATCACAGCGGCAATGATGATGTAACAAGCTGGAGCTGGGATTCAAAATCACATTTATTTCAACAGCAACCGCATGGGACAGATCGCAGGTTTTAAAGTAAGTGCAGATGGCGGCACACCTGCAACGGGTTTTTGGCAATTATTTTTTTCAGTATGATCATAATCTGATCGAGCATCCAACAAGCGGTGAAATATTTTTTAATGATACCTGGGAAAGCAGCAACCAGGCGCAGCGTAAAAGATATAAAGGACCTTTCAACCCGGATATTCAATCTTATAATCTAAAAACAAAACAGCATAAAAAATATACCGACTTGGGAAGGAAAAGATTTTGGCGCAACTATTGATAAGAACTGGTAATATTTATTTTATTTCTGATGAAGCAAATGGTGAATACAATCTTTATGCATTGGATAATGGAAAGAAAAAAGAGTTGACAAAATTTTCTTCCTCAATAAAAACGCCGCAGGTAAATGCCAATGGCGGAAAAGTTGTTTTTGAAAAAGATTACCAGCTTTGGCTTTATGATGTAAAAACAGATAAGGAAAACAAGCTGGATATTTCCATCATCCGCAACAATATTTTGCCAAAAGAAAAAGATTTTGAAGTAAGAGGAAATATTGCTGCTTATGATGTTTCACCGGATGGAAAGAAACTGGCTTTTGTTTCAAGAGGAGAATTGTTTGTAAGTGATGTGGAAGGAAAATTTATTCAGCAGATAAACCGCGGCTCTGCAGAAAGAGTTAGAGAAGTAAAATGGATGAGTGATAATAAAACATTGTTGTTTAACCAAACACTGGATGGTTATACCAATTTGTATACCATAAGAGCCGATAGCAGCGGCACACCAAAACAACTTACCAGTGATAAAAGAAATAACCGGAGCATTGTATTGAATAAAAAAAGAACACAGGCTGTTTACCTGAGCGGTCGTGATGAAGTAAGGTTACTGGATCTGAAAACGATGCAAAGCAAAACGATTGTGAAAGATGAGATATGGGCTTTTCAAAACAGCGATCCCGGTTTTTCTCCCAATGATGAATATGTTTTGTTTACTGCTTACAGGAATTTTGAAGCAGGATATTTTTGTTTATAACATAAAAGAAAATAAAACAACCAACCTTACCAATACAGGTGTTACAGAAACAGGACCGATCTGGTCAGCGTGATGGAAAATATATTTATTTCACTTCGCAACGGTTGAAACCTTCTTATCCTTTTGGAATGGCAAATGCAAAAGTGTATCGGGTGCCATTGGAAAAACTAGATGAACCTTACCGGATGGATAAATACAATGAACTGTTTAAAGAAGAGAAAAAAGACACAACAAAGAAAGCTGCGAATACAGATTCTTTAAAAGCAGTATTAACGATTGATATGGACCTGATCATGGAAAGACTGGAACAGATCAGTCCTTCATTTGGGGCACAGTTCCTGCAGGCGGTTTACCAGAAAGGAGATAAGACAACTGTTTTATATACCAGCAATCATGGTGAAGGAAGAAATGCACTTTGGAAAACAGTGATCGAACCATTTGAACAAAATAAAACAGAAAAGATTGCCGGTACGGATAACAGTTTTGGATTTGATATTGTGGAAGTAAGTGATAAATTATATGTATTGTTCAATGGTAATATCAATAAACTGAATCTTGATGGAAATAAAGTTGATCCTATTAGTATCAGTTATACTTTCCGCAGGAATCTTTCAGAAGAGTTCAACCAGATGTTTTATGAAGCATGGGCGCAGATGGAAGAAGAATTATTATGATGAAAAATTTCATGGGCTGGACTGGAAGAAAACAAAAGATTATTACAAACAGTTTTTACCTTACCTGAATAACCGTGCTGATCTGAGAACAATGCTGAATGATATGCTGGGTGAATTGAATTCATCACACCAGGGTTTTGGCACATTTGGTAGATGATGAAACTATTGCTTTGCAGAACCAAACCATGGAAACAGGGATCATTTTTGAAAATGATGATCCTTATAAAGTAAAATATGTTGCAAGGCGTTCAGTTGCTGACAGAAAAGCAATTGATATAAAACCCGGAGATGTGTTGGTAAAAGTGAATGATGAAGCAGGTGGATAAAAACAATGGACCGGAATTATTATTTCACAGTTCCATCAAGAGACAGGGAATTAAGACTGACTTTTAACCGCAATGGGCAAATGGTGAATGTAAAAATTCATCCGCAGGCTACATTGTTTACTAATCTGTATGATGAATGGATCGATAATAACCAGAAAAGAGTAAATGAAAAAGGCAATGGCCGTATTGCTTATGGCTATATGAAGAATATGGGTCAGGGTGAACTGGACCAGTTCATCATTGATATGACACAGGAATTAAATAAAAAAGATGCGCTGATATTTGACCTGCGTTATAATACCGGTGGCAATGTGCATGATGAAGTATTGAAGTTTTTAAGCCAGCGCAGTTACCTGCAATGGAAATACCGGGAAGGGCAAGTTAACGCCTCAATCAAATTTTTCACCTAGCTGATAAGCCGATTATTTTATTGATCAATGAACAATCATTGAGTGATGCAGAAATGACTTCGCAGGGTTTTAAAGCATTAAAACTTGGAAAGATCGTTGGCAATGAAACTTATCGCTGGATCATTTTTACCAGCGGTATTGGATTGGTTGATGGTTCATCTGTTCGTATGCCGGCATGGGGTTGTTATTCACTGGATGGAAAAGACCTGGAAAGAACAGGTGTGCATCCGGATATTTTGATCATCAATAGTTTTGAAGATAAATTAAATGGTCGTGACCCTCAACTTGGATAAAGCGATCGAGGAAATTTTAAAACAACTGAAATAGAGACTAAGCTCTTTTCAATTTGCGCTGGCGGTAATGAATTTTCCTTTTGATGAAATCACTCAACTTATAACGCTTGAGTATTTCTTCAGGAATATGTGAGGCTCCATTGATAAAACCAAGACAGCCGGGTTGATTGCAATAGCATTGAAAAGGGCTTGCCATGTTCCATTCGGTAGATGGATAAAAGAAAGTGAACTCTTCGCCTTCTTCTATATCACATAAAGCAGTTACTTCCATTTTTGTTGTATCAAAGAAACAGTTGGGATTGCATCCATGGTTAATGTATTGCAGGAAGTAAGGATGTAACGCAATATGTGTTTTGTTTCCTGTTTGTACAGTTAAATAAGAAGGTTTGTCGGAAACAAAGGCAGCGCCCAATGGACTTATCTTTTCGCCTTTTCTAAAACTTCTTAATGCGAATAAAACTTGTTGTCCTGTTTCGCGGTCCTTTCTTATTTCTGCAAATTGGTGATTGGCGACTATATCATAGTCGATGCTGGTTGCTGGGTTTACTTTCATAATTGGTTAGTAAGTATTTTAATAATAGAAAATAATGGTGAAATAAAATTATTCATTAAAAGATAATAATCCAATTAATTTATACACATATAATTTACTTTTTATAAATAGATACAATAACGGTTGTTATTATTTGCATAGTTTGAGTGTTCAATTTTTTAAATAATGTGTAATAACCTCATCTTTTGTTTGGTCATCTTCTGCAAGTAACAACAGATATAGAAAGACAAAAAGAATTATGATTATGGATTGCGTTTTGTCAGCCGGATAACAGCGCTGCTTTCTTCCGTGCTTTTCAGCATCGCTTCATAGCGTTTGTTATCAACAATAGCAAGCATATAAGAAGTATTGGGAGGAATGGCCCCAAGATTCTCGGCAACCATTACCAGTTCGTTATTTTCGTTGAGTTCATTTACTGGTAGTTTAATTGAATAGGCAGCGGCTGTAAGCCGGATATGTTGAAATATTAGTTTGTTATTTAGAAAAAGTGAGATCGAATCACCATCTATTTCTGCGTTATCATAAAAACGAAGTTCAATTGAATCACCACTGATCGGGATATCCGTAGCGATAATTTTTTCTCTTATTTTAAATTCTTCTTCGATCGTTTTCTTTACAGTTAATTGTTTTTGTTCTGTCTTTTGTACCGGTACTACTTTTACGGGGTCTATATTTACTACCTGGTCATTTATTTTGACTGACTCCTTATTTTCAAGAGCAACAGTATTTTCTTTTTGCTGAATTGTTTTTTCAACAGGCACAATAACCGGTGTTGAAGCGATTGACGAAACACTGTCAATATAATAAGGATCATTAGTGCCGGCTGTATAGTTTTCAATAATAAAATCCCATTCATCGGGAAACGAGGTTTCATTTGTTTTTTCAAGATGTAGTGTTCCCTGGATGGATTCTTTTTTATTTTTTAAAGCTGCATTGCCATCTAAAAACATTTTATCACTGCCGGGGCAATTAAAATCTGCCGATGATAAGTAAGGGATCTTTCCCGGAGTGTTTATATTAAACTTCCCGCTTTTTTCTTCCAACAACTGATCATCCCACCAAACAGCTTCGTTTGTATTTGGATCAAAATATCCTTTGATGGAGTAACGACGATAATTATTCTCTGATTCGTAATAATAAGAAGTGCCAAGGAGGCTGTCACCTTTCTGGATGATTTTAAGTTCTGTCTTTTTTTTATTGATCTTCCCTTTCCACACACCTGTTATCATTTGTGCAGAAGAATTTGTAAAAAAACAAAGCAGACAACCTGTAATAATTAAACTAAAGAATGATTTTTTTCTATACTGCATTTTCCAATGTCTCCGATCTGTAAAACGAGTAAAAAAACTAATTATTTTATTAGCATTTGGACTTTAAGAAGACTTTATATTAAGATGAAATAAATGAGGTTTATACAGTAGAAAACCTCCTTAGTTTTTTTTCTTCGTGTTTGCTCTGATTATTAAAAAAACACTAACTTAGGTCACTGTAACTAACGCTTTAATTTTATACCAAAACAACTAACTGCCTATGCCAGTTTTATACTCGCTTACCTTACGGACAAACCATACCACATCAAAAATCCGAAGCAGAAAACTCACTTCCAGGTTTCTTTTTTTCTTTTTAATCGCATGCATTTCATTTAATGGATCATTTTCGCAAGAAGTTTCAAAAGAAGAACAAAACAGGAAAGAAACAGAGCAAAAAAGGCAAGAGGCTGTTTTATTTGAAGCCAAATTAAAGGCCAATCCCAAACTAAGAGAAAGACTTGGAGCAGCGAAAGAATTAAAACTGACACCCACTCAACTGTCACCAGAAGAACAACTGAAAGCTTTAGATAAATTATTAGCCGATGAGAAAGTAAGAGTTAAGGCCAAGCTATCACAGGAAAAAGTGGTAGTGCAAAATGGTGGTGTTCAGTATAAAGTAATAACTAATGGAAACAAGGTTGAGTATGTTGTAACAAATGCGGGTAATGTTATTTACAGGCAACAAGTCAATTTATCTGCAAGTTTATACGACAAACAAGTCCAGGCAGAAAAGGAGGCTCTTTATGCTTCAAATATGCTAAGAAGAAACCTTAATTATCCGTTAGACGCATTGAAAAGTGAGATCAATAGTTTGATTAATGCTCCCAAAATAAATAATCCAAATAATCAATCAAACAATAACCGCCTCACGGCTGATTATACATTTAACGGCGGAGGTGGTACGATAAACGCAGTCGGGGCAGCATCTCCTTACCCGGCCATTATCACTGTAAGCGGAGTACCGGCAGGAGCTATTGTAAAAGAAATTATAATAAATGGATTGAATCATACATGGTCAGATGATGTTGACATTCTTTTGCAATCTCCATCAGGAACGAATGTTGTTCTTATATCAGATGTTGGCGGAGGCGGTTCAGATTTTACAAGTAATAACTATACACTAAATGATGGAGCAGCAAACGGGATGGGAA
This sequence comes from uncultured Bacteroidota bacterium, assembly GCA_963746915.1. Classification (GTDB taxonomy): domain Bacteria; phylum Bacteroidota; class Bacteroidia; order Chitinophagales; family Chitinophagaceae; genus VBAS01. Next base: position 172,977 of record CAVVDD010000006.1, read on the forward strand.
CGACTGTTCCGGCTTCGGGTAGCTATAAGCCAACTAACAATGTTGGATCCATAGGAGTAGAGCCCGATAATTGGGTAGCTCCGGGACCGGGTGCTGTAAGTCAAGCCAATCCCACACTATCTTCTTTTGGTAACGGAAATCAGAATGGTGATTGGAAATTATTTATTCTTGATGATGCTGCCGGTGATTCAGGTAACTGGGGCAGTTGGAGCATAACATTCACCGATCCTCCTACAGTTTGTTTTCCGATCAGCCTTACTGGTCAACCTGCTAACGCAACTGTTTGCGCAGGAACTAATGGATCATTTACTGTAGCAGCAACTCCCGCTGGTGTAACTTATAACTGGCAGGTAAATACCGGTTCAGGATTTACATACTTAACTAATGGAGGTGTTTACTCGGGAGTGAGTACAGCAACGCTAACTATTACGGGTGCTACTCTTGCAATGAATGGTTATCAATATCGTGTTGTTGTTACTTGTTCGCAAGGTGGATTACCAGAAATTTCAAATCCCGCAACTTTAACTGTTAACGTATCGCCGGCACCACCGATTGTTGCACCTTCCTCGCCATCTATTTGTCCCGGTGGAAGTGTAGCGCTTAATTCTTCAGTGACTGCTGCACCAACTACAGTTTCTTCAGGAACTATAGCCGTGCCTGTTACCGATGGTTTTGTAAATACAAGTACACTGAACGTCGCTGGTTTTGCAGGTTCAATAGCATCTGTAAGTGTCAATTTCAATATCACCCATACATATGATGGTGATGTAAGAGTAAACCTCATAGCACCAAATGGCCAGATACTTAACTTGGTGAATTTAAGAGGGAGCAGCGGCGATAATTTTGTAAATACAATTATTAGCTCTACCTCTTCAACTTTATTGTCAACAGGTACGGCTCCGTTCACTGGAACATTTGCTGCAGATGCAGCGAATGCCGTTGGTTATGCACCATATGTATCTAATACTACTGTATGGTCAAACCTTTATTCAACGCCAAATGGCAACTGGATCTTAGCCGTTTCGGATCATTTTGGTGGTGATGTCGGCACTTTAACATCGTGGTCAATTACAATATCACCTGCATCTGCGGTTAATGCTGTATGGACACCTATAACAGGATTGTTTAATGATGCAGGTTTAACATCGCCTTATGTTGCGGGAACATACCAGTCAACCGTATATGCATCTCCTGCTACTACAACTATCTATTCTGCAAGTGTAACGAATGGCACATGTCCTTCACCAGCGACAACCGCAACGGTAACAGTAAATGCAGCTCCTTCAATTACAGGACAACCTGCAGCTACAACACCAGCCTGTGCAGGAGGTTCAAAAACCATCTCTGTTACAGCTACTGGTACTGCTTTAGTTTATCAATGGCAGGTCGATCCAAATAGTGGAACGTTCTCAAACATTACTGCTTCTGCGAATAACCCGAGTGGATTTATTTATACAGGATTCAATTCTGCCACGCTGACTATATCAGATGTAATGGCAACAATGAATAATTATAAATATCGTTGTGTTGTTTCAGGTTCCTGCTCTCCATCGGCAACATCTAATGCAACAACGCTTGCCGTAAACCAGGTACCGGCTATTAGCATAACTAAGAGTGTACAATGTGCTCCAATTGGATTGACAGCGTCTGGCGCTGATACATACACATGGTCACCTTCAGCTGGTTTAAGTGCAACAACAGGTGCGGTAGTTACTGCTAACCCAACTGCAAATACGATTTATACAGTGACAGGATCTGTTACTACAACTGGTTGTTCAAATTCAACACAGGTAGACGTTAAGTTTACGCCTCCGGTGCCAACGGTAGCTCCTGCTGCTCCTATTATTTGTGTGGGATCGGTACAGCAGTTATCAATTACTTCATCAGCATTGCCACCCGCGACCAATACAACTTCATCGGGTGCTATTAGTGTAGCAATACCCGATGATGAATTTGTCACTGGTGCCAATCATGCATTGACTGTTTCCGGTGTTACCGGTGCCGTTCAAAGTATCAGTGTTACATTTAATATTACGCATACCTGGGATTCAGATCTTGATGTGAACCTGGTTGCTCCTAATGGAAATATTTTGAATCTTGTTGGTGCAAGAGGTGGATCGGGAGATAACTTCACTAACACAACGATCAGTTCCGCATCTACTACATCTTTAGGAACCGGCGCTGCACCATTCACAGGAACATTTGCAGCAGATGGAAATATTGGTTGGGGTCCTTCTTCCCTGGCTTCTAACGTTTCCACATTTGCAAGTTTATTCTCAGTGCCAAATGGTGTATGGAAAATAGCGATGGCTGATTTTGCATCAGGTGACGTGGGAACTCTTACTTCATGGTCAATAACTATTAATTATGCAACACCTGATGCAGGTATATGGACACCTGTAACCGGGTTGTTTACTAACTCTGCAGGAACTACGCCTTATGTAGCAGGTACGCCTGCCGTCACTGTTTATGCAAGCCCGGCAGCTACTACTACGTATTCGGTTTCGGTAACAAATACAAGTACAGAAACAAAAGTGTTTTCTTCTGGCGGTTCAGTTACTATTCCCGGAGTGGCGCCAGGTTCAACTGCTTCAGGTGCCGGTGGTCCATATCCTTCATCAATTTCTGTGGCAGGATTACCAGCGAACGCTGTTATAAAATCAGTTACTGTAAAAGGAATGAAACATTCATTCCCTGATGATATAGATATGTTATTGCAATCACCGACAGGAACAAATGTTGTATTGATGTCTGATGTAGGCGGAAGCACCCCTGTAACCGGGCAGAATTATACATTTGATGATGCCGGCGGTCTTATGGCAGATGCTGCATTAAATGGAACCGGTACATATCATCCAACTAATATTGGGGCTTCTGATACTTATCCTGCTCCTGTTGGTGCAATATCGCAGGGCACTCCTGCATTGTCATCATTTACCGGTGATCCAAATGGAACATGGAACCTTTATATAAGAGATCAATTTGCCGGTGATGTTGGTTCTATAAGCAGTTGGGAAATTACATTTACAATTCCGACAGCTACTAATTGTACATCTGCACCACGTACCATAAATGTTACTGTTAATTCACCGATCACTTTTGCTACTCAACTGTCAAACAGAACAGTTTGCCAGGGTGATAATTTAAGTTTCGTGCTGTCTTTGTTAGGTACAATTCAATCAATACAATGGCAAGTGAGCACCAATGGCGGTTCAACCTGGACAGATATAGGTGGTGCTACAACAACAACGTTGAACTTAACCAATATACAGCCCTCACAAAATGGTTATCGTTATCGACTTTCAGTATCAAATGGAGGTTGTGGTGCTGTTTTTTCAAATGCTGCAACACTTACCGTAAATCCTTTGCCTACAGTAAGCTTGAGTTTATCACCGGGTGGTCAAACACAATTAAGACCGGGATTGGTAACTACATTAACAGCAAACTCCTCACCAGCAGGTGCATCATATCAATGGTTTTTAAATGGAGTTGCTCAGCCATCTATTACAGGTTCATCTTATGTAGTTGATGCCTACCATTTAGGAACCTATACGGTGAAAGTAAATGATGTGAATGGTTGCTCCAGGACTACTTCAGGTGTAACATTCACAGCATTGCCAACAAGCCAGCTGTTCATTTATCCAAACCCGACAAGCGGTGCTTATTATGTTACTTATTATGCGCCGCAGGCGGGTACTCCGGTCACCATTACAGTAATGGATATGAAAGGAAGCCGGATGGTGGAACGTCACGAAATAACAACAGGACCTTATACCAGGTTTGATTTCAGCAATGAGAAATTAGCAGCGGGTGTTTATGTTATAGAGTTCCGTAATTCGGGTGGTCAACGAATTGCATCGGGCCAGTTAGTTGTAACCAGGTAATAATAGAAACAGATCTTAATACAAAAAGCCTTCTTAATTAAGAGGGCTTTTGTATTTTAAAACCTTTTGTTGTTTTATTTTTTTAATAATTTAAATGCATGTGTCCATTGATTTCTTATAAAGCCCGGAATGCACCAAAGAATACATAATGGTTCAATCGCTCTTGCTGCTTCCACTTTTCCCATATCTTCTGTTTCCCAGCCAAATGATGTAAGGATATCCGTAACTGTTTTTTTTGCAGTGTCATCGTTACCACAAATAAACATTGTAGGAATGCTGCCATTGAAATTTGGCTTATACATAAATGCATTTCCAACACAGCTAAATGCTTTCACCACTTTTGCATCGGGCAGTTGCTTTTGAATTTTTTCCATTAATGATTCTTCCAGTGTTGTAAAATATTTCAATACGCCATTTTCAGGAGGTACTGCTGCAATAGGATTTGTAGCATCAATAATTATTTTATGGCTTAAGTGTCCCCTACCTGCAAGGTTGATTGCATCTTCCACTACCAGGCCACTGACTGCTAATACAATAATTTCTCCGAACTGTGCTGTTTCCTGGAATGAACCGAGCAAACTCTTTGTGTTTTCATTTTTCCATTTTACGACATCTTCTTTACTGATGTTTCTTGTGCCAAGCATTACCTGGTGACCTTCATTTAAAAAACCTGTTGCTAACACACGGCCAACGATGCCACTTCCGATTATTCCGACTTTCATTGTTTCTTTTTTGATGATTAGAATTGCTGTTGTACAAGAGTGCGACGCAACAGAAGCATCATAGAATTACTATTGCTGGTTACACACAAAAATTAATTCGAATGATAAACTGCTGCAAATGTTTGTGCAAAATCCTCAAGCTTGGTTTTGCCAAGTTTATCGGGATGATGCTTCCAATAATCTTCGAACATGATGCCAGATTGCATAGCATGACCCATTTCAGTAAAATTTTTTGCGGCGTTTTCCGGAATGCCCATTTGTGTCATTCCTCCAAAAGCCTGCTCATCACTAAAAGTGATCCATGGAAGTTCGGGTATGCCAATAGCAACACCAATAGTTTTTGCAATATCACTTGTACTCCTTTCATCGCTGGCGATATAGCGAACCGTATGACCCTGAAAGTTGAGGTTCGACAATTCTTCGAATGCTGCTTCTGCAACATCATTGGTATCAGCCAACACCATTTTGAAATTAATGCCACCAAAATTTCCACCGATGATGTTCATATTTTTTACTATATCAACATTGCCGAGAAAGTTTGAAAAAAAATAACCGGGGCGCAGGTGTTTGATGTTTGTATTTTTTAATTCATTCATTATCTGTTCTCCCCGATAAAGTCCGACGACGGGTCCACAGCCTTCTGGTAAATGAGCACCAATACTACTCAGGTTTACAACATATTTAATATTGGTTGCTTTGAGTGCTTCAGCATAATTTTTCTCTACCTCCGCTATGCTTGCCTTCATATCATTTGTGTTATAGTTGGGAGGAGACATCGTGTAAACAGCATCGGCACCGGCAAAAGCCTTTTTGAGAAATTCAACATCCTCTACTGATCCAATGGCAGCTTTCGCTCCCATATCCGTTAATGACCTGAGGTTTTCTGCATTGCGGCCGATCACAGTAACATCATGGCCGCCGCTTATTAATTTTTCAGCAAGCGGTTTTGAAATATGACCCGCGGCTCCTGTAATTACATATTTCATATTATAAGGTTTTGTGATTAATAAATTAGCTTTACAAAAATTACGAAAAAAAGTTCATGGCTAATCCTAATCTTGATAACAGTAAAGATTTCTTAACCCCAGCAGATAAAGAATTTGAAAATAATATCCGCCCAGCGCAGATAGCGGAATTTTCCGGACAGGCACAGATCATTGAGAATCTGAAAATATTTATCAAAGCTGCTAAGATGCGGGGTGAGGCATTGGATCATGTTTTATTTCATGGCCCGCCGGGATTGGGCAAAACAACTTTATCAAGAATTGTGGCGAATGAATTGGGAGTGAATATCAAAGAAACATCAGGTCCTGTGATTGAAAAACCAGGCGATCTTGCTGGCTTACTTACCAATCTTGAACCCAATGATGTTTTATTTATTGATGAGATACATCGTTGAGTACTGTTGTGGAAGAATATTTGTATGCAGCGATGGAAGATTATCAGGATTGATATTATGATCGATAGCGGTCCCAATGCAAGAAGTATACAGATCAACCTGAATCCATTTACATTGATCGGCGCTACTACAAGAAGTGGTTTATTAACAGCTCCATTGCTTTCACGGTTTGCTATTAAATCAAGATTGGAATATTATACATCCGATATCATTAAATAAGATCATTCAACGATCAGCGACAATATTTGGAATACAAACATTTCAAAAGATGCCATCGGTGAAATAGGCAGGCAGAAGCCGTGGCACACCACGTATTGCCAATGGTTTATTACGAAGGGTAAGAGATTTTGCACAGGTATTAAATGATGGTGAAATTGATCTTGGCATTACACAACATGCATTAAAAGCATTGAATGTAGATGAACATGGACTGGATGATATGGATAATCGCATTCTTTCAACCATCATTGAAAAATTCAAAGGCGGACCGGTTGGTATTACCACAATTGCAACTGCAGTTGGCGAAGAAGCCGGAACACTCGAAGAAGTATATGAACCTTTTTTGATACAGGAAGGATTTTTACAACGTACACCAAGAGGAAGAGAAGTAACTGCAAAAGCTTATGAACATTTGGGAAAAATGAAACCCGGAGGTACAGGTACTTTATTTAGCTGATTTATTTAAGTATATAAAGAAATAGGGTATATCAAGTAGTAAGAACAACTTTATATACCCTATTTACTTATATAGTCTAGTAAGACTTATTCCTGCACCACCAGCCTGAATCCATTTCCATGGATATTCACGATCTCGATCTTCGGATCATCTTTTAAATATTTTCTCAGCTTGGCAATATACACATCCATACTGCGGCCATTAAAATAGGTATCGCTGCCCCAGATTTTTTTCAAGGCCTGTTCTCTTGGCAACAGATCATTCAGATGTTCGGCCAGCATTTTCAATAATTCATTTTCTTTGGGAGATAATGTTTGTGTAATGCCACTATGTATCAACTGACGAAGCTTGGGATTGAAATGATAAGTGGACAGATCAAATTCTTTATTCTCACTTTCCTTATTGATCTCTTCATTGCGTTTCAGGATCGCTTTTATTTTCAGCAGCAATACTTCGCTGTCAAAAGGTTTGGTGATATAATCATCAGCGCCAAGTTTATAACCCTGTATGACATCTTCTTTCATTGTTTTGGCGCTGAGGAAGAACAAAGGAATATCAGGATCAACATCACGTATTTCTTCTGCCAGTGTAAAGCCATCCATATTCGGCATCATTACATCCAGCAGGCAGAGTATCAAATTTTTCACGTTGAAAAGCAGCAAGACCAAGACGGCCATCTCTTTCAAGTGTTACATCATAATCATTCAATTCAAGATAATTCTTCAAAACACTTCCGAGGTTCGGATCATCTTCGCACAACAATATTTTAGGTTTCTTTCCTTCCATAACTTTAGTTTTGAGTTAGTTTGTATTTGCAAATAAAGATTAAAGCATATTCCGAGGGTTAAAGAATCGCGGCTTCAATTTTTTGTTAAAAGAGTTGAAAGGTAATAAACTAAGTGAACCATTTAACTCCTTTATCTTTTGTTATTTAATTTCATTTTATGGCTATGCATCTTACTCCCGATAATCGCTTAAAAAAACTAATTGTGATTGGCGACCGTGTATTGATAAAACCGACCAAGACCTGATGAACGAACGGCAAGCGGTCTTTATCTGCCACCCGGTGTGCAGGAAAAAGAAAAAGTGCAACAGGGATATGTTATAAAAACCGGTCCCGGTTATGCTATACCAATGCCTGTTGATGATGAACCCTGGAAAGAGGATGAAGACCAGGTAAAGTATGTGCCACTACAGGCAAAGGAAGGTGACCTTGCAATATTTTTATTGAGCGGCGCTACTGAAGTGATGTATGAGAAAGAAAAATATTTTATTGTTCCGCAAAGTGCTATACTGATGTTGGAAAGGGAAGAAGATCTTTAATGGATTGTTGAATTGTCAAATGATTAAATTGTTTAATGGTGATATTAATTTATTTAGTCAATTTATATTATGGCAGATAAAACAAAATTTCTCGAAGCAGTAAAGACTGGTTATACGTTTAAAGGAGAATCCTATAAAATTGGCTGTGCAGTTTTGGATGGTGAAGTTGTAAGTGGATGCGGATGTATTGATCCCTTTAAAAACAATGAACCGTCATGGATTGATCGCAGGAGCGACAGGTACTGGTAAAACAAAAACATTGCAGGTGCTGAGTGAAGTTTTAAGTGATGCAAGTGTACCGGTTTTAATGATGGATATTAAAGGGGATCTCAGTGGTATTGCTGCTGCAGGTCTGTAAATGATAAAATAAAAGAACGGTGTCAGAAACTAAATATTGAATATAAGCCTACTGCTTACCCAGCCGAACTGCTTACATTAAGTAATCAAAAAGGAGCAAGACTAAGGGCAACAGTGAGTGAGTTTGGACCAGTATTACTTTCAAAAATTTTAGGATTAAATGATACACAGGGCGGCTTTGTTGCTATGATCTTTAAATATTGTGATGATAGCAAACTTCCTTTACTGGATCTGAAAGATTTTATTAAAGTATTGCAATATGTAAGCGATGAAGGAAAAGCTGAAATGGAAAAAACGTATGGAAAAATTTCTACCACTTCCACCGGAACTATTTTACGAAAAGTGATCGAACTGCAACAACAGGGCGCCGATATATTTTTTGGTGAAAAAAGTTTTGAAGTAGATGACCTGATGCGGATCAGTGATGATGGCCGTGGAATGATCTCAGTTGTTCGTGTTACTGATCTGCAGGATAGGCCAAAACTATTTTCAACTTTCATGTTGCAATTGCTTGCTGAGTTATATGCAACCTGCCCGGAAGAAGGTGACCTGGATAAACCAAAACTGGTAATGTTCATTGATGAAGCGCATCTTATTTTCCAGGAAGCAAGCCCTGCTTTGTTACAACAAATTGAAACGATCATTAAATTGATCCGTTCAAAAGGAATTGGTATTTTCTTTTGTACGCAAAACCCAATGGATGTTCCGGCCTCTGTGCTTGCACAATTAGGATTAAAAGTGCAGCATGCTTTAAGAGCATTTACTGCTGCTGATAGAAAAGTAATTAAGCAAACTGCAGAAAATTATCCCGAAACAGAATTTTATAAAACAGAAGACCTGATAACACAATTAGGTATTGGGGAAGCATTGATTACAATGCTGAATGAAAAAGGTATTCCAACGCCGCTTGTGCATTGCATGCTTCGACCGCCACAAAGCAGGATGGATATTTTAACAGATGCAGAAATTGACGGATTGATAAGTAAATCAAAAATTGCTGCGAAGTATAATAAGATAGTTGATAGTGAAAGTGCTTATGAAATACTTAACGAAAAATTAAATGAAGCTGCTAAAGAAAATGAACATATAAAACAACGCAAGGTTGAAGAGAAAGCTGAAAGAAAGTCAACTAAAGAAGACAAAGGAATTTTTGACGATCCTATTGTAAAAAGCATGACACGTACTGCTGGTAATACTATTGTAAGAAGTTTATTAGGTGTTTTAGGTCTTGGTGGCAGAAGCCGTCGCGGTCGTTCATTATTCTGATTTATGGAAATTATCCGGTTTGCCATCTATTATCTTGTTATGCGATACAAGATCATAGTTTCCGCTCTATTCTTTTTTTTCCTCACTGGATGTTCGGGAAATGAACCCGGCAGTGTAAAGGATACAACTTTAAAGCCCGTTGACACAACTTCCTTTCAAAAACTAATCGCTGCTAAACAGAGATCGCAGATAAAAACTATTCATGTTTTTGTTGCATTATGTGATAACAAATACCAGGGAATAGTTCCCGTACCAGCAAAAATTGGAAATGGACAGGATGCTGCGGGTAATCTTTATTGGGGCGCTGCTTATGGAGTAAAGACTTTTTTCAGCAAAAGCAGTGAATGGAAGTTAATAGAATCAAAAAAGGATCCGGCTGCGAATATTCTCGAAAGACTTTTATTTAAACATAAGACGAAAAACATTTATCTGCTTGCTGATGCTTACGATGGTCAATTTATTAAGCAAACAACAATTGATTTTTTATTGGCTTGCTCAGGTAATGGATTAACTATCATAAAAAATAATGGTATTGAAATTCCTTTTGGCGGAGCTGCTGATATTCTTGCCTATGTTGGACATGATGGATTAATGGATTTTTCTTTGCCAGATGAATTTGAAAAACAAAATGATGAAGCAAGAAAAGCGATCATGCTGGCTTGCATAAGTAAAAAATATTTTTCACCACTTTTAAAGAATACAGGTGCAGAACCATTATTGTGGAGCACAGGCCTGATGGCCCCCGAAGCGTATATTCTTCATGATGCATTGAATAAATGGATAGAGACAGGTGATGAAGGGCAAACAAGAATTGCTGCGGCGGCTGCTTATTCCAGGTATCAAAAATGCAGTATGAATGCAGCAAAAAATCTATTGGTATCTGGGTGGTAAAATTTTATTTCAATCTAACCCACCCGGCATTATCCACTTCTAATTTATTTTCTGCTTGTAAAAATTCGATCACCTTCCAGGCCTTTTCTTTTTTTATAGTGCCAAGCTGATCCATTAATTCTTTTGAAGGCAAAGGTTGTGGCGCTAAAACAGTTTGAATGCGATTACTGATCTTTTCAAATTCTTTTTCGTCGATATGAACTTTTTTCTGGCGAAGGCAGTTATCACACACTTTGCAATTATGCAATTTATTATCTCCAAAATAACTGCCGATCATTTTGCTGCGGCAGGTCACAAGCTCCTGCACAAACTGAACTATATTTTTTACTCTTGCTATAAATTTCTCTTTCCGTTTATGATATAGCTCCATGTTTATAGAAAGGTCTTCCACTTTTACCCGATTGCGTGGAAAATAAAGCTGTGGGGAATCTTTCTGTGGGTCATAACGAATAATGCCAAATCGATCAAGCTGCAAAAGATCTTTTTTTATTTCTTCAACATCCTTTTTCAATAAGCGGATTAAAACTATTTCAGAAATAGAAGTGGGAAAATCAAAAATTCCTTCATAACCACGAAGCAGGGCTTTGATGGCCGGTTCCAGTTCGGGGTGAGATGTTTCGAAATCATATAATGCTTGCTTCGTCGTGGTAAATTTAATTTTTGATGGAAGAAAGACTTGTTCATTCAACGAAAGCCAGTTATCCTGTTCCAAAGCTTTTAATGAATAAATAGCAGTGTGGGTATTTAGCTTGAATTTTTTTATAAAATCATTGATATCAAAATCAAAATAATTTCCTTCGCCGCTGTTGGCAGGTATTTGTAAATAATTTGCCACTGATTGATAAACATTTTTCATATCATCCAATGATGGATAACGGATCGCTGCTAATCCTTCCAATTCGGTAATATCGTTATCATCATAAAGTAAAACAGCAAATGATTTTTCGCCGTCTCGTCCTGCACGTCCCGCCTCCTGGTAATAATTTTCAAGACAATCCGGCACATCAGCATGAACTACTGAACGAACATCGGGTTTATCAATTCCCATTCCGAATGCGTTGGTACAAACAATAACCCTTGTTTTATTTTTTATCCAATCTTCCTGTCTTTTATTTCTTTCCTCTTGTGGCAAACCGGCATGATAAAAATCAGCAACGATATTTTGAAGTTGCAGCAGTTCAGCTATTTCTTTTGTTCGTTTCCTGCTTTTACAATAAACAATTGCACTGCCGTGAACCTTATTTAATATCTCAATTACTTTATTGATCTTGGAATCAACTTTAAAAACACTATAGGATAAATTTTTTCTTTCAAACGATTGGCGAAAAATATTTTTTTCTTTGAATTGAAGTCTCTCACAGATATCATCCTGCACTTCTCTTGTTGCCGATGCAGTTAAAGCCATTACGGGAACATCTTTTAATTCCTCTCTTAATACAGCAATGCGTAAATAGGGGGGACGAAAATCATAGCCCCATTGGGAGATGCAATGTGCTTCATCAACTGCAAGGAGATTGATGTTCATGCCCGGCAAGTATTCTTTAAACAAATTTGTTTCAAGTCTTTCCGGTGAAACGTATAAAAATTTGCAATTACTATTCGTAGCTACTTTTAAAGTGTTGATCACTTCTGCCCGACTCATGCCGGAGTAAATTGCAAAAGCAGTAATGTTTTTCCTGCGCAGATTCTCCACCTGGTCTTTCATTAATGCGATCAGTGGAGAAATAACAAGACATAATCCTTCTTTTGCTAAAGCAGGAACCTGGTAGCATAACGACTTTCCTCCGCCAGTCGGCATTAATGCAAGAGTGTCTTTTCCTTCAAGAACGGAATTGATCACATCTTCCTGTAAGGGCCTGAATACATCATAACCCCAAAACTCTTTTAATATCTTTTTAATATCGGCCAAGGAATCAAATAAGGTTGAACCTGCCTACCGGCAGGCAGGCGATGAAGTTAGGAAAAGAAAAATTCTGGTTATATCGTCAATGTTATTCAACTTTCCTGACAAACAGCCTTACTGAGTTTATCGCAAGCACAACATCACTCAATCCCATTACCAATGCGCCAAAGGTTGGAGTAAGAAAACCAAACGCAGCAACAGGAATGGCAACAATATTATAAGCAAATGCCCAGAAGAGATTTTGTTTGATAGTGACATAAGTTGCTTTACCAAGTCCAAGAGCCATCGGCATTTTTTTCAAACCCTGGCTCATTAACACCACTTGTGCACTTTGTACAGCAACCTGTGAGGCCTCACTCATAGAAATACCGATAGTTGCTTTTGCCAATGCAGGTGCATCATTAATACCATCACCAACCATTGCAGTGGGGGTAGCAGCATTCAGATCGGCTATCTTTTGCAATTTTTGTTCAGGAGTTTGTTCTGCGATCACTTCATCAATATTAAGCTGTGCTGCCAATGCTTCACATTTTGCACGACGATCCCCGCTTAATAAAATTGTTTTTATGTTTTTGCTATGCAAATGATCAATCACCGATTTCGCCTCCGGGCGGACCTCATCTTTCACATCAACCCAGCCAAGCAACACATTATTTTTTACGATATAAATATTGTGATCGTCTTCTTTTGTAAATTCTTTTGCCACATTAAATGAGCCGGCCCAATATTCATTTCCTTCTTTATCGCTTGCTTTCATTCCAAGCCCTTTTATTTCTTCAATTTTATCCCAACGAATTTCATCCTTCATTTTCCAATTTTCAGTTATACTTTTTGCTATTGGGTGATTAGAATATTTTTCTAGCGAATAAGCTATGTTCTTAAATTCTTCTTTTCTTAAATCTGAAATCTGCAATCTAAAATCTGCAATAACAAACTTCCCGGTAGTTAATGTCCCGGTCTTATCAAATACAACCTGTGTAATGTTTTTAAACATTTCAAGACTCGTAGCATTGCGAAAAAGAATTCCATTCTTCGCAGCACGACCTAACCCGACCGCAATAGCCGCAGGAGTAGCCAATCCCATCGCACAGGGACAAGCAATCACCAATACAGCAATGCTCCGCATTAATGCAGGTGTAAATTCTTGCATCAGGATCCAATTTACTCCCAGTGTTACTACAGCAATACCGATAACAAGCGGAACAAATATGGCGCTGATCTTATCAGCCAATTGCTGTACAGGAGGTTTTTCACCCTGTGCTTGCTTTACCATATTAATAATGCCTGCAAGAATAGTATCATTACCAACGGCTGTTACCTGTGCTTTAATAGTTCCATCGGAGATCACACTACCACCTATCAATTTATCTTTTGCATATTTATGAACCGGGCTGCTTTCACCGGTTACGATCGCTTCGTTCACATGAGCATCGCCCCAAAGAATTTTACAATCAATAGGAACTTGCTCACCGCTCTTTATTAAGATAAGATCACCCACTCTTAGTTGAGTGTTTTCAACCGGGAAAATTTGTTCCTGGTATTTATCATCAAAAGCGATCATGTTAGCCATCACTTTTTGCGACTTCACCAATTTCTTTAACTCTCTTTGTGTGGATTGAATAGAAGCATCTTCTAAATAATTTCCTAAGAATACAAGTGTAATGATCGTAACAGTTGTTTCATAGAACATAAAATTTTCTGCCTGCCCGGTTAATGTTCCATATAAACTGTAAACAAATGCTGCAGTTGAACCAAGTGCAACCAGCACATTCATATTTGCTAAACCATTGCGTAAACTTTTCCATGCACTTCTTCCAAAGAAATCCATACCTACCAGGTAAACAGGAATTGTTAATCCCAATTGCAACCAGGGATTATCAATCCAATGAATATGTAAACCAGGGATCATGTGCAGAACAAACACAAGAGCAAATGGAAGACAAAAGAAAAAACGATGAAGATGTGTAGAAAGAAATGGCTTTTTCTTTTCAGTTACTTGTTGTTGATTGGCTACATGGTAACCAAGATCACCTAGTCCTTTTATAAGCTTTGGTGTTGCCGGGCCACCATTCATTTCAAAACTTACATCACCACTCACTGAATTCACTTTCACATTTTTCATTCCCTGTTTCTCCAGGTATTTATGAATAGTAAGGGCACAGCTGCTGCAATCCATTCCTTCTACTTTCCATTGTACATTTTCCATAGTAACTCCTTTTCTTCTTGTTGCAAATTCTGTTGCAAAAATACGAATTAAAGAAAGGCAAGCCAATTAAGCATTTGATAATCTTATACACTCTGTTGCAAAAGCCCGAATATCTTTGCCCGGTGAAATTCAGTTATAAATTAGATGGTATCAAAGATGCGGCCACCCGGTTTTGGCAGGCGATCGATGATAAGAAAGTGATTGCTTTTCATGGTAGCATGGGTGCCGGCAAAACCACTTTTATCCATGCACTTTGCGAGATAAAAGGAGTGAAAGATGTTGTAGGCAGCCCCACCTTCTCAATTATCAATGAATATTACTTTCCTTCCGGTAAGATCTTCCATATAGACCTCTACAGGCTGAAGGATGAGGAAGAGGCAATAAGAGCAGGAGTGGAGGATTGTCTTTATAGTGATCATATTTGTTTTGTCGAATGGCCCGAAAAAGCTCCCGGCCTGTTTCCTAATAATACAGTTCATGTGTTTATTGAAGTTGAAGATTCAGAAACTCGCCACCTTACTATACAGGATAAATAGTTATTTTTGATAAACCCCTAATCCGCCTGAAGCGGAGAGTTAAGGAAAGATATTCATCATTGATTTTGCTTGCATATCTCAAAGCTCAATAGACTTGATGCAGTACAAGAGTGCGACGCAACAAAAGATCAATCAGGGGTTAAAAGCTGGTAACCAAAAACTAAAAACCAAAAACCAGAAACAACCAAGTCAATGAGCCAGCAAAGACCAAAGATCAGCACATCGTTCAGCTACGAAACATTGGAAGAAACGCTGGATATAAAACCAAAAGGTGCAAGGTTGCAGATCGGTATCCCAAAAGAAATTGCGTTCCAGGAAAATCGTATTGCATTAACGCCTGATGCGGTGAGTGTATTAGTGAGTAACGGCCACGAAGTGACGATTGAACACAATGCCGGTGAAGCGGCACATTTCCGGGATAAAGATTATAGCGAAGCTGGCGCAAAGATCGTTTATGATCGTGCCGAAGTTTTTAAAGCGCCTATACTTGTTAAGAGTGCACCGGTGATCGATGAAGACATTCCTTTGTTACAACTCAACCAGGTTATCATTTCTCCTATTCATCTTTCGATACTGAAAGCAGAACTGCTGCAAAAGATGATGGATAAAAGGATCACAGCGATCTCATTTGAGAATTTGCGTGATGATAGCGGCACATACCCGATCGTTCATAGCATGAGTGAGATAGCAGGAAGCGCCGTGATGCTGATCGCTGCACAATATTTGGGTTCGGCAAATCATGGTAAAGGAGTTTTGCTCGGTGGTATTTCAGGTATTGCTCCAACTAAAGTAATTGTAATTGGTGCTGGTATTGTGGGTGAGTATGCAGTAAGAGCAGCCCTTGCTTTAGGCGCATCCGTAAAAGTTTTTGATAACAATGTTTATCGTTTAAAAAGATTGCAAAATAATGTTGGGCATCGTTTGTGGACCTCAGTTATAGAGCCGCGGATGTTGTCAAAGCAATTAAAGACTTGTGAAGTAGCTGTTGGTGCATTGGGAAGTGAAACTGGAAGAACCCCAATGGTTGTAACAGAAGAAATGGTTAGCAATATGCGACCGGGTTCTGTTGTCATTGATGTTAGCATTGATCGCGGTGGTTGTTTTGAAACTTCAGAGATCACCAGTCATGAGCATCCGGTGTTTTTAAAATACGGTGTTATCCATTATTGTGTTCCAAATATTCCTTCGGGTTTTGCCCGTACTGCCTCTCAAGCCATCAGTAATGTATTGATGCCTTTATTAATGGAAGCTGGTGATGAAGGTGGTTTTGAAAACCTGGTATGGCATCATATACATCTTCGTGGTGGTATCTATCTTTTTAAAGGTGCATTGACCAATTTCTATTTAAGTCAACGATTTGATCTTAAGTATACTGATTTGAATTTGCTTATAGCGAGTCAGCGGTAATATATTTGGCTACTGCTGGTAATCAACTTACTTTAGGTCTTTCTCCCCCTAAGGACTCTTCTTAATTCTGCCCATCATTTATTAATTTAAAACCACCAAAAAATGAAAAAAATTTTCATCCTGATGACGGGTATCTTTTTACTTAGCTGTAATAGCAGCGAGGATAAAAAGGAAGAATCGAAAGTAAAGTACAGTGATCTTGCTAATGATAATCTCAAAGGAGATATTCAGACCATTGAAGAAACCCCTTACAAAGCTGACAGCACAGGTAAAATGGGGGTTATGGATTCTTGTTGTATTACTGTTCTTGAATACGATGCCAACGGTAACAACACTAAGTACACTTCAAAAGACAGTAAGGGAACTGTAAAGAATGAATCGGTTTATACAAGACATGAAAATGGTCTGTGGATAGGTTCAAATGATACAAAAGAAGGTGGAAAACCAACCGGTTCAATGAAAGTCTGCTGTCGATGACAAAGGCCAATACACAGTGGCGCAAACCTTTGACTCTGCCGGCAAACCGGATATATATTATACAACTCTTGGACAAAATGAATTTGGGCAGGTTTCAGCCTGGAAAGAATATGATAAGGACAGTGTTTTTCGCCAGGAAGGAGAAGCAAAATTTGAAAAGAATTTGCAGGTCATGTTTACTATAAAAGACAGTGTTGGAAAAACAAAACAAACTTATGCTTCAAAGTATAATGATAAAGGAGAGACTACAGAAAATACAAACACGACTATTACAAAAGATTCTACCACTACAAAAGTTACAAAATTTACTTACGAAACACATGACGACATGGGCAACTGGACACAGCGTACAACCTGGAATGATAAAGGAAAAGCAACAGCTATTGTAAAAAGAACGTATGCTTATCGTAAAAAATAAGTTTATTTCCAGTCAGTAATGTTGATCCTGTTATTGCAAAAATCATATTCATGGTGGTCGTTTGAACTGACGATCACCATTCTTTTTTTACAATACTCTTCAATAAGTTGTTTGTAAAGATTCACTCCAGTTTCATCAAGGTTGGTACAGGGTTCGTCCAGCAAAACAACGGGCACATCAGAAAAGATCGACTGTGCAAGTTTAACCCGCTGCTTCATTCCAGAAGAATAATTCCGGATCTGTTTATTCACAGCATTTTCCAATCCAAGAATTGAAATTATTTTTTCTGAAGTAATTGAAGAAAGAAACGGTTTGAAGCCGGAATGAAAATCTAAGAATTCGATCAATGTCATTTCTTCTACTACTTCAAGATAAGGAGCACAAATAGAAATATTTCGGTATACATTCTCAAATGCAATTGAACTGTTGACTGTCGACTGTTGACTGTCGACTGCAAACTGAATATTTCCTTCATTGACTTGCATTGCTCCGCTAAGAACCTGTAGCAATGTACTTTTCCCTGAGCCATTTGGCCCGATGATAGCATAAGATTGTCCTGCAGAAAACTCGTAGGTAAGATGACGAAAGATCCAGTCGCGGTTGAAGCGTTTACCGGCATCAGTCAGCGATATCTTCATCCACACTGTTTTTGGTGAAGCGTTTAATAATACCGCGGTTCGATTCGCGGATGAATGTTACGATCTCATCTCTTTCATCAGTTGCAGCAAATTCTTCTTCAAGATATTCAATAGCCTGCGACGTGTTCAATCCTTTATTATATATGCAACGATAGATATCAAGAATATGATTGATCTTTTCTACACCGAAACCTCTTCTCTTTAAACCGATGGAATTTACGCCTGCATATGAAAGAGGAGTTCTTGCAGCTTTAATATAGGGAGGAACATCTTTACCAACTAAAGACCCACCGCTGAGAAATGTATGCTGACCAATCCTGACAAATTGGTGAACGGCCCACATACCACCCAATATTGCCCAGTCACCAATTGTAACATGACCTGCCACCTGGGTGTTATTGCTCATAATGCAGTTATTGCCAACAATACAGTCATGTGCAAAATGGCAATAGGCCATGATCAGGCAGTTTTTGCCGATCACTGTTTTTTCCCTGTCAACAGTGCCGCGGTTAACTGTAACAAATTCACGAATAGTGGTGTTATCACCAATGATCACCTGTGAATATTCACCCTGGAATTTCAGATCCTGCGGAATGGCAGCAATAACGGCACCCGGGAAAATCCGGCAATTCTTTCCGATCCTTGCGCCTTCCATTATCGTTACATTGGAACCGATCCAGGTGCCGTCACCAATCTCAACATCCTGGTGAATAACGGTAAAAGGATCAACCTTCACATTGGTTGCCAGACTGGCATTTGGGTGAATATATGTATGCGGATGAATCATTTAATAAAAGTCTCCCCCGATCTGTTCGGGGAGGCCCGGCAAAGTTAATCGTTAAAGCCAAACAGAGAATTTTTTTTAAAACTCCTACATTTTAAGGTCGAATTATCGTCATGATTGATCTATGTTAAGGCAAATTAGCGGTTTGTGTTGTAAATTTGTAGACTAATGCATAATCCTCCGGATATATTATCATTGGCTTATCAGTCAGTCTGTTATGCAGGATCAGTTTGTAATTGCTGCAGGAAAAAGATCAGCAGATACCCGGTTCAGTTCAATATACTATTAAGAGATATCACGGAATGCTGGTAACTGGAACATGGAAGATATGGGCATGCTGGTTTATCATTATGAAAAAAGCAAGCCAAAAGAAAATTATCTTGAATTGAAGTTTTGTGTTAGTCGGGTAATGTGTATTGCCGCCAGAAAGATACCGAATGTGATATGTGCAAGTTCAGCGCATCAAGATCCTGCGTGGAAAGAGTGGAAAGTGTGGATGTAGTGAGTTTCCGTTTTTCACCGGCGCACATATCCCAATTTGTGAAACCAAGAAAAGGAAATGAAGTATTGAGCGATGATGTTTTGAAATTTCAAACATCGTTTCTTCTTTTACTAAAATATTGCCGCTTTGTGGTAAGACAAGAATGGTACTGGAAGGATTGCTGAATCATACTTTTACAGATAGCCTGGAAAATATTTACATCAATGCTCAAACCCAGATGCTGTTGCTTTATAGCCTCGATTGCATGTTGGGCGAAAAAGAAATTGATGTGATGAATTGTAAGTTCCTGGCTAATGAAGCAGACCGTGAAAAAATCACTAAAGTCAAGAGAAATCCTGATCCAGCATATCGGCGAACCGATCACCATTAAAGAACTCAGCCGTAAAGTGGCGATCAATGAATGTTACCTGAAAAAAGGATTTAAAGAATTGTTTGGCACCACCATTTTTGATTTCTACCAAAGCCAGCGAATGGAACATGCCAAATATTTGTTGTATGAAAAAGGATTAAGCGTAACCGAAGTTTCTATGCTGCTGGGTTATTCTTCTATTTCGCATTTTTCCACCGCATTTAAAAAACACACCGGGCTTAAGCCTTGTGAATTATTGCTAAGAGCATAAACAAAACATGAAAGTATTCGCTTTCATATTAGCTGCTTATTTACTTTTTCTTTTTGCGGTTCCTTGCTGCTCATTCGACAATTGCCCTGAAGATAAAACTGCACAGGAAGCAAATCATGAAAAGGGTGACGGTGATTGTGGCAGTTGTTCACCATTTTTTACTTGCACAGGTTGTTCCGGATTTACAGTTTCATTTGATAATAACTATGTTGAAATAGTTCCCGCTTTTACTTCACATCAATATCCAGGATTTATTCTTTCTTCCATTCCTGATGTTCATTATGATTTCTGGCAACCGCCTAAGCTTGTTTGATAAACCAGATCAAGTCAACAAGTTTTTTAACTAATCATTTACCTATGCAACGATTTTTTTTAGTTGCAGTGATGCTGGTTACAGCATTTACTGCATCTTCTCAACATACATTTAAAGCAAAAATTATAAATAAGGAAACTGGTGAAGGCGTCGCTCTTGCATCAGTGACACTACTGGAATTAAAAAGAACAGCAGCCGCTGATTCCGCAGGTATTATTTTAATAAAGGATATCCCTGCAGGAAAATATACGATCAAGATCACTTCAATTGGTTATGCGGAAAAGGAAGTTAAGTATCGATTTTCCACCCGATCAGGATGTAACGATCGAAATGGAAACAGAAGAAGAAGAGGAGGAAGAAGTGGTGATCCAATCAACACGAAGTACAAGAACTATACAGGATATTCCAACAAGAGTTGAATTTGTTGCCGGAGAAGAACTGGATGAAAAAGCAAATATGAAACCCGGTGATATAAGAATGGTATTGACATGAAAGTACCGGTATCACAACACAACAAACATCTGCTACTTCAGCTAATGCTTCAATCCGGATACAAGGATTTGGATGGACGATATACGCAGATATTAAAAGATGGGTTGCCATTATATGCCGGATTCAGCGGCGGATTGGGATTGTTACAAACACCACCGCTCGATCTGAAACAATTTGAAGTGATCAAAGGATCAACTTCTACTTTATATGGCGGTGGAGCTATTGCCGGCTTGGTAAATCTTATTTCAAAAACGCCTAAAGACGAAAGAGAATTAAATTTTCATATCGATGTAACAAGTGCAGGCGGGATAAACACCAGCGGTTTTTATGGAGAGAAATTTGGAAAAAGCGGAGTAACAGTGTTTGCATCACGCAACAGTAATTCAGCTTATGATCCTTCAGATGTTGGTTTAACTGCTATCCCGAAATTTGAACGCTACACGATTAATCCCAAACTTTTCTTTTATATCAAAGAGAAAACACAATTGATGATCGGTGTAAATATTACAACCGAAGAAAGAACCGGTGGTGATATAGAGTATATTAAAGGGAAATAAACCTTCGGGTTATACTGAAGAAAATAATACGAGACCGCTATAGCTCACAATTCTGTTTGGATCATCATTTTGATAAAAGCCAGTTTACTTTTAAAAATAGTATTAATCGTTTTAAAAGAGTGATCGATGTACACCGGATTATGTATTTAATGGCTCACAAACAGGAACATTTACTGAAGCTACTTATTCTTATCATGGCGATAGATCTGAATGGATCGCAGGTATCAATTTTGTAACCGATCATTTTGAGGAAATACAATTGACAGCAACACCGTTGAGAAATTACGAGCAGATCACAACAGGATGCGTTTATTCAGAACAATTTTAAGGTCAGTGAAAAATTTAGCCTGGAAACAGGTTTACGAGGTGATTATGTAAAAGATTATGGGTTTGCTGTTCTGCCACGACTTTCAATGTTGTTTAAATTTTCACCAAAACTTTCTTCCCGAATTGGTGGAGGCATGGGTTACAAAACGCCAACGATTTTTACCGAAGAAAGCGAAAGATTGTTATACAAGAATGTATTACCGATAGATGAAGACATAAATAAAATGGAAAGAAGTTATGGTGTGAATGCTGATATTAATTACCGTACAAAATTTGCTGATGATAAAATGAGTTTTAGCATCAATCATCTTTTCTTTTATACCCGAATTCATGATCCATTGATGTTACAAGCTGCGCTAGATGGCGCCAACTTATAGTTTCATAAACGTAGATGGTCATTTTGATAGCAAGGGAATGGAAACAAATGTGAAATTGGGATACAGTGATTTTAAATTATTTATTGGTTATACTTATACCAAAGCATATTTGCATGAAGGAAACACAAAAACTGAAAACTATTTGACACCGCGGCATCGATTGAATTAATGTTTTGCTTTATGAAGTAGAGGAAAAATGGAAAATAGGATTGGAAGCATATTATTTCAGCAAACAACAACTAAGTGACGGTGCAACCGGAAAATCGTATTGGATAACCGGCTTGATGGCAGAAAAACTTTGGAAGAAATTTTCAATGTATATCAACTTCGAAAATTTTACTGATACAAGGCAAACAAAATTTGGATACCATTTATACAGGGACAATTGATAACCCGGTTTTCAGAGATATTTATGCACCTCTTGATGGATTTGTAATGAATGGCGGAATTAAGCTGAAGTTTTAATTATTCGGACATAAATGTCGTTTTATAGATTAGAGTAAGTAAAATTCTTGTCATGTATTGTTTATTTAAGATAACAGACAATCATATCCTAAATCTATCTGCCATTTCGCGGAATATTACTTCTGTATTTTAACTTTTCATAAGTGCAATAATCCCTTTTCTTTATTGTTATTACGATCATATGCCGCAATTAAACATTTATTAAATATTTTTATCTGACATGACACCGGCCGGCATTGTTTTTGCAAAATCTTTGTCACGAATGCGAATAACTCTGGCTATAGCACTAATTACAATTCATTTGTTTGGCAATACTGAAGCTTCGCAATTCCTCAAATTGCCAAAGCTTATTTCACATTATTTTCAGCACAGGCAGTTGGATACTTCTGTTACATTCATTGATTTTCTTGCTATGCATTATGGTGGTGATGATGGTACCTCTGCTGATGATGATATTGATAACCAGCTTCCATATCATCATGCAGATATTCATTGTCTTTCCATTGTTTATTATCCCTCGGCTCAATATATTTTCAATATAAATATGACTGAGCACAATACTGTGTATGGAAGTCGCTTAATATCAGGCCATCCTTCAAAACATGTTTCATTGATATTGCAACCACCACGGGATGTATAGTTCCCTCCTTTTATCTAAGCAGGTATAAGAAAATTATTTTCCAGTTCAACAGTCCTGAATCATTTATATGTGATTAAAGGCTTTTAGAATTATCCTTTATAGGCATTCAGCCTAATATAAAAAAACAGTTATGAAAAAAATAGAACTGCGTTTTGTAGTTGCTTTCGCAATGGCATTAATAATTTTTTATGCCTGTCGGCATGAGATCCCCGAAAAGAATCCAGGTAGTGTAACTCCACCTCCGACAACCAATCCCTGCAGCCCGGATTCGGTATATTTTGTCAACGAGATAATGCCAATAATTTCATCCAACTGTACCATGAGTGGGTGTCATGATAACATTACCCGTGCTGAAGGTGTGGATCTTACTACTTACAATAATATAAAGCGATATGTATCTCCCGGCAATGCATCAAACAGTAAGTTGTATAAAGTAATAATAAAAACAAATGGAGACAGGATGCCGCCACCCCCGATGCCGGCAATGAGCCAGGCACAAAAAGACAAAATAGCAAAATGGATAAACCAGGGCGCAAAAAATAATTATTGTGCGGGAAATTGTGATACAGCTGTGTTTACCTATAGCGGCGCAGTTAAGAACACAATTCAAAATAAATGTGTTGGTTGTCATAATCCTTCTTCGCTGGGAGGTAATGTTGATCTATCAACTTACACTGGTGTAAAAACTGTAGCACTAAATGGAAAACTTTATGGATCTATTACCCAGCAACCCGGGTACTCAACAATGCCAAAAAATTCTGCAAAGCTTTCTGATTGTGAAATAAGACAAATTCAAAAGTGGATCAGCGCAGGGACTCTTAACAATTAAATTAAACGTAATGAAAATATTTCTTTCACTAGTTACAATTTTGACCATGATGGCAATGCTCAGCTCATGTTATTATGACAAGGAAGAACTTCTCTATCCTGGTTCAGTGGGCGGCCCTTGTACGGATACAACTGCATCGTCCTATTCAAAAAAGGTCATACCTGTCTTTCAACAATACTGTTACAGTTGCCATACCGGTAGTTTTCCCTCTGGAAATATCCTAATGGGAAACTATACAGCTGACAAAACAATTGCACAAAGTGGGAAACTATATGGTAGTATCAGTCATACATCGGGATACGCAGCTATGCCGCAAGGCGGGGGAACACTAAGCAGTTGCCAAATTGCAGCAATTAAACAATGGATTAATGGAGGCATGCTAAATAATTAATTTAAAAATTTTTTTTATGACCAGTAAGAAGAAATGGCTATATATCTCAGCGCTGTTCGTTGTAGCGATCACATCAACGGCATTTTATATATACAAAGAATATAACCGAAAAAACAATGATACTGCCAAATTAGAACCCGATTATAGGATCGCAGCCTCGGCAATAATAAGAGAATTTGAAACTGACCAGGCATCGGCAGGTAAAAGCTACAGTGATAAGATAATATTGGTTAAAGGTTTTGTAAAGGATATGCTTAAAGACGATCATGGGTTTTATTCATTAATGCTCGGAGATACTTTATCAATGTCATCTGTAAAGTGCAGCATGGATTCTCTTCACAATAACGAAGCGGCTGCTTTCCAAAAAGGTGAGTACGCTACTGTGAAAGGTGTTTGCGCAGGTTTCAATGCTGATGAATTACTTGGGTCGGATGTCATATTGGTTCGTTGCACGATCGAAAAAACAAAACAATAATTTTTTTAAAATTAATATCAAATATGAAAAAAATAAATTTAGTCCTGATAGCAATTCTAATTTCAAGCATTTCCTTCGGGCAAAAATATTTTACCAAGAACGGCAAAATAAATTTTGACGCTACTTCTGCAAACTCACCTGAAAAGATAGAAGCGGTAAACAGAACGATAACCTGCGTTATTGATACTAAAACTGGTGATATACAGTTTGCAGCATTGATGAAAGGCTTTGAATTTGAAAAAGCATTGATGCAGGAACATTTTAATGAGAACTATATTGAAAGCGAAAAATTTCCCAAAGCTGAGTTCAAAGGATTAATTGCTGATAACGGGACAGTGAATTACTCCAAAGAAGGAACTTATGCGGTAAAAGTGAAAGGAAAATTAACCATTCACGGTGAAACCAGGGATGTAGAATCTCCCGGCAAATTAATTGTACAAAATGGTAAAATAAATGCGCTTGCCGATTTTAATATAATCCTCTCAGATTACAAAGTTTCTATTCCCGGACTTGTTGCAGATAAGGTTTCTAAAACAGCTAAAATAAGCATCACTTGTCAGCTCGAATTATTTAAAGGATAAATTAAAAATAGTACAATGAAAAAAATCATTTCATTACTTGTTATATTTTTTTGTTTACATAATCTTCTTAAGTCTCAGGAAACAGATCTCCTTAAGTTAGTAAATGACGACAAAAAGAAAAAGGAAATTGTAAAAAATGCCTTTAAATCGACAAGAGTGATCAATGGACAATCCATCGAATTTTTAAGACCAGGAACAATGGATGTTCGGATCCTTCACCGGTTCGGTCAGCTGGACCAGGGTTATAAAAACTTTTTCGGTCTTGATCAGGCAAGCATGCGTCTTGGGTTTGATTTTGGAATTACCCAAAACCTGATGGTGGGAATTGGAAGGAGTACATTCAAAAAAGAACTGGATGCTTTTTTCAAGTATGCTCCATTACAACAATCTACAGGGGAACATTCTTTTCCATTAACCGTTGCACTGGCCTCTGGTATTACAATGAATGGATTAGAGTGGTCCGATCCCACGAGGAAAAATTATTTCAGTTCAAGATTGGCATATTATTTCCAAACGATCATAGGTAGAAAAATATCGGAAGGATTTTCACTTCAGTTTAGCCCTACAATGGTTCATAAAAACATGGTTCCGTTGGAAACGGATCCTAACGACATTTATTCGTTGGGTGTCGGCGGAAGATTAAAGCTTTCAAAACGCATTGCATTTACCTGGGATTATTTTTATGTATTTAATTCCTCTTCGGATGATATATATCATAATCCATTATCTGTCGGTTTTGATATCGAAACAGGCGGTCACGTATTTCAGCTACACTTTTCCAACGCTACCGGCATGAATGAACCGACATTTATTACTGAAACCACAGGCGATTGGGCAAAGGGAGAAGTGAGATTTGGGTTTAACCTGTCAAGAGTATTTCAGCTTAAGAAAAAGAAATTGTATTAATAATTAGAATGTTTTCTTCAGATCAGGATTGGTCAAAATAATATAATCTCCTTTATAACTGAATTTTTCCCAATCAGGGTTGCTGAATGAAGCGTCACTGAAACTGGCGATATTCAAAATTTTTAATTTTTTATTTCTCATTTGCAACTGTGCGGCGGTGCCCAATTTTTCTTCACAATGAAAACCACCAACACAATGAAATACTTTTTTGTGTTTATTCTTTTTTAGAAAACTATAAATACTATAACTCATACCGGCATCCCAAAGACTCTGGCTATAATAAACATTAGGATTCTCACCACCCGGTCCACCCTTCATTATCTCAACAAATTTTTCACGATAGCGACCAGTTAATGTGTCGTAAGGAAGTGGTGGTAAAAACTTCTTTGCATCTTTTGATAAACTATCAAGCGACCTCATTCCCCTACGGCTTACCAGAGTTACATAACGACGGGGCGGGTTGGCAGCGATCACGGGTATTTTATTTTGTTTCGCATATTCTATCATTGGCCTGTAGTCTTTGTAATTGCTCCACAATCTAACGTCTCTTGAAAATCGGGCTTCATCAATTGTTCCTCCGAGGTATTCATTTAATACAAGCTGGTTATCTGTTTCAAACATTTCCATGCTTAAAACAATTTTATCTGCATATTGGGCATGCAATGCTCTGAAAATTTTATTTTCCAAATAGTGACCGGCACTATCATTATGTTCTTCTCCAAAAAATAAGACATCTGCCCCAGCCATATCTGTCACGATCTTGTCAATCGTAACAATTTGTTTGGTTCTTGTGTCATAAATTTTATAATGACTGCTAATGCTATCCTGGGCAAACAGTGAAGATGAGAAAACGAATGTTGCAATGATCAATATCAATTTCATATAAACAGGTGTTTGTGTGAATGTATAATTTGTTTTCCACTTTGTGTAAACCGAATTCCTTTTTCGGTAAGACATCATTAACATGATAACAGGTTTTTGCCGCCAGGAAATAGATCATAGCGGGCTGCAATTTGCCACAACATTCGCATATAAGCAATAATTCTTTTATCGTTTCTATATAAAATGAAATCCGCGTGGATAATATTTCATTACTCATGACTTTGCTCAACTCATTTCATGATTCATCAACTAAACGTCGTCATTTATTTGTAAAAGAAATTTTCATCGGTGTTTCATGACATTCTTGTGATAAAAATATTTTTTTACGAATCAATCTTTGTGTCCGAATATGAATTACATGAAACAAACCATTTCCATATTGCTTGTATCAATAATGTCACTTCCGGCATTTACTCAAAACGATACATTGTTCTCAAAAACATTAACTGAGTTAGTAGTGACTGCAACAAGAACCGAAAGAAAACTAAGTAATGTTGCTGTCCCTGTTCAGGTCATTTCAAGAAAAGCAATTATACAAAGTGGCTCAGTAAGATTAAATGATATCCTCTCAGAGCAAACAGGTTTATATATAACAAGTGGCGGTGCTACTACATCTGCAGGTGGTGGTGTTTTTGGAAATGGCGTGCAACTACAAGGTCTTTCTCCGGATTATACGTTGATATTATTGGATGGTGAACCGATCATCGGACGGCAAGGTGGTGTGATCGATCTTTCAAGACTAACTGTTGGGAATATTAAAAAGATCGAGATCGTTAAAGGACCGTCTTCAAGTTTATATGGAAGCGAAGCGATGGGAGGTGTAGTCAATATTATTACAGAACAAGCTCAGCTAAATAGACTGGATGCTTCTTTTCGCTATGGAAGATTTAATTCAACCGATGCGAATCTGAATGCCGCAATAAAAAAACAAAAATGGGGATTGCAATTATTTGGCAATCACAATAGCTCAAATGGTTTTGACATGGATGAAAATACTCCCGGTAAAACAGTTGATCCTTTTAGCAGTTATACAACACAAGCAAGATTTAATTTTTTTCCCTCTGCTAAAACCAAGATCAGCGTATCAGGAAGATATTATAATGAAAAGCAGGATAATTATTTTTTGACACAGGATATCAGCAGCGGTTCTACAATTGCCATTACTGGTGATGGTAATGTAAAAGATATGAATCTGAATCCTGTAATTACTCAGCAATTCAATAATGATCTACGTTCCTCAATGCGATTTTATTTCAGTCGTTATGAATACGAGCAAACACTATTAAATGATGCGGATAAATCTTCTTACTATCATGATTTCTTCCAGCAGGATTTTTATCGTGTCGAAAATCAAACTGATATTAACCTGCCGGCAAGTAATTTTTTAAGTGTTGGCGCTGGCGCAGTTAAGGAAAATCTTAACACCACACGATATGCCGGCAAGAGATCAAATGATATTCTCTATGCATTTATGCAAGATGAATGGAGAGCTACTGAGAAGTTGACTTTCATTGGCGGTTTGCGATATGACGACAACTCTGCTTATCAATCAAGAGTAAGCCCAAAACTTGCAGCAAATTATAAAGTGAATGACAAGCTCCGCATCAATGCATCTTATGGAGCAGGATTTAAGGCTCCTGATTTCAGACAGCTATTTCTTAATTTCTTGAATACAGCAGCAGGCGGTTATGTGGTATATGGCGCAAATGAGATCACGATCTCAGAATTGGAATCACAAAAGCAACAAGGAATTCTTTCTGAAATATTGCCAAGAGCTTATGACCTCGCTTTATTGAATCCCGAAATTTCAAAAGGATTGAACGCAGGTGCCCATTATGATATAAATGAAAAATTGAATTTTGATGTCAACCTTTTTAGAAATGATATTGATAACCTGATCCAGGTTGATATAATAGCATTTCGCAGTAATGCAGCGCCGGTGTATAGTTATTTCAATGTAAAAGAAGCATACACACAGGGAGCAGAGATCAATTCTTCTTTTAGAATAAATAAAAAATTTCAATTGCAAGGTGGTTACCAGTTTTTAATGACAGCAGATAAGGCTGATCTTGAAAGAATAGAAAATGGCGAAGTATATACCCGTGACCTGGAGTCAAACGAAGTTTACAAAGTTCAGAAAAGCGATTATGGTGGTTTACCGAATCGTTCAAAGCATATGGCCAATGCAAAAATTTTTTATGATAACGAAAAGAAAGGATGGTCAGCATCATTGCGTGTTCTTTATAAAAGCCGCTGGGGTACTTATGATAAAGATGGGAACGGCATCATTAATCGCGAAGATGAATATGCAAAAGGTTCTGCCCTTGTTAACATAAATGCTGCGAAAAAGATCAATGCATTTCGTTTGCAGGCCGGCATTGATAATCTTTTTAATTATAAAGATGAACTCAATCTTCCGGGTCAGCCAGGCATTCAACCATACATATCTATTAACTATTCCTTCATAAAAAACAAAAACAATAATTAAGATGAAAACAAATTTGATCGCATTAACTGTTATTACGACCGGATTTTTATTTGCATCATGCAGCAAAGATGAAGTGCCTGCACCTGTAACACTTCAAACAAAATCTGTTAGCAGTTTACAAGCGGATACTATTATTGGTATCGGTTCAACTGGTCAGCCTTATGGATCTGGCAAATACACTTTATATAGTATTGAAAGCAATTCAACAATTGCTAATACAGATTCGGCAACAACCAAATGGGATATCGGGTTTCGTGGAACTACAATTATCACAAATAGCGGGAACAGTGGTCCTGGTGCCGGCGGCGCATTTGTATACACCGGAACTTTTGGTGACA
Source organism: uncultured Bacteroidota bacterium (assembly GCA_963746915.1). GTDB lineage: Bacteria > Bacteroidota > Bacteroidia > Chitinophagales > Chitinophagaceae > VBAS01. The sequence continues at coordinate 203,047 of CAVVDD010000006.1, forward strand.
TAATGCAAATACCAACTGACTCAACTTTCCGCACTGATAATACCCCAACTGCTTATGCAATTAAAACTGGCAGTGGTAATGGCTGGTATAGTTATAATGGAGCTACCAATCTTATTACACCGATCCCTGGCCGTATTTTGGTGATTCGTACTGCTTCTGGCAAATATGCTAAAATTGAAATTCAGAATTATTATAAAGGAGGAGTTACTCCGGATGCTACTGCTTCTGATAATGATAAGCTCATGAAGCAGCGTTATTATACTTTCCGTTATACTTTCCAGGCTGACGGAAGTACAAAATTTTAAAAACCAAGAGTTACATTAAACCTGGCCGTCTCGAATTGAGACGGCTTTTTCTGTATATAGCCCACTCGTTTTCCTTAACTTCGCAGACTTTTTAGCAAGGGAATATGAGTCAGAAATACAGGGAATACCAGCAGCTGAATTTACCGTCGATCGAACAGGAAATACTGGCCAAATGGGCAGAGAAACAGGCTTTTGAAAAAAGTGTGAGTCTTCGTGAAGGTGCCACGCCGTTTGTGTTTTATGAAGGCCCGCCCAGCGCCAATGGTATGCCCGGCATTCACCATGTTATTTCAAGAACATTGAAAGACCTGGTTTGCCGCTATAAAACCATGAAAGGTTTCCAGGTAAAAAGAAAAGGTGGATGGGATACACATGGTTTGCCAATTGAGCTCGGAGTTGAAAAAGAATTAGGCATTACCAAAGAAGATATTGGCAAAAAAATTTCTGTTGAAGAGTATAATCAGAAATGCCGTGAAGCGGTACTTCGCTATAAAGACAAATGGGATGACATAACCCGTAAGATGGGTTATTGGGTTGATCTGAATGATCCCTACATCACTTTCAAAAATGAATACATCGAAACATTGTGGTGGTTGCTGAGTGAATTGTATAAAAAAGGATTGTTGTATGAAAGTGTAAGCATTCAACCATATTCACCTGCTGCAGGAACAGGATTAAGTTCACATGAATTGAATCAGCCGGGAACATATAAAGATGTAAAGGATACGAGTGCTGTCGCAATGTTTAAGGCAGTGAAGAATGAGAAAAGTAAATTCTTGTTTGATGCAAGTCAAGTGACAAGGACAGATGAGATTTTCTTTTTGGCCTGGACAACTACTCCATGGACACTTCCTTCTAATCTTGGATTAACTGTTGGTGGTAATATTGATTATGTTTTGGTAAAAACATTTAATCCCTATTTGCATAATGAAATAAATATTGTTCTTGCAAAAGCATTGCTTGGAAAATATTTCAAAGAAGAAAATGAAAATGCAGATTTTGCTGAATATAAAAATGATGGCAAAAATCTTCCTTATAAAATAATAACTGAATTCAAAGGAAATAAAATTGAAGGATGTGAATATGAGCAATTACTTCCTTTTGAAGCTAATTCACCAAAAGTTATTGATGAAATAACTCCGGGTGCAAAGCCTTTCCGTGTATTGGTTGACACATTTCGTAACTACCGAGGACGGTACTGGCATTGTGCATACGGCTCCTGCATTTGGCGCAGATGACTTTAAAGTTGGTAAGAAATATAATATCGGCATTCTTACAATGGTTGATCGCCAAGGAAAGTTTGTAGATGGATTGGGTGAGTTCAGCAACCGTTATGTAAAGAATTATAAGGACCAGAAAGATTATGTTGATGTAAATGTTGACATAGCTGTTAAACTAAAAAAAGAGAACAGGGCATTTAAAGTTGAGAAATACGAACACAGTTATCCGCATTGCTGGCGTACAGATAAACCTGTTCTTTATTATCCGCTGGATGCATGGTTCATTAAAACCACAGCTATTAAAGACAGAATGGTTGAATTGAATAAAACCATCAACTGGAAACCAAAATCAACCGGCGAAGGACGATTTGGCAATTGGTTGGAGAATATGGTTGACTGGAATCTTAGCCGTTCAAGATTTTGGGGAACACCATTACCAATTTGGAGAACCGAAGATGGTGAAGAAGAAATTTGTATCGGTAGTGTTGAAGAACTTTATGCTGAAATTGAAAAAGCGATAAGCATCTCAATAAATCCGAAATCGTAAATCGTAAATCTGAAATTCGATCTGCATAAACCTTATGTTGATGACATAATTCTTGTAAGCAAATCAGGCAAACCAATGAAACGGGTTCCTGATCTTATCGATGTTTGGTTTGATAGTGGTGCTATGCCTTATGCTCAATGGCATTTTCCATTTGAAAATAAAGAAATATTCAAGCAAAGCTTTCCCGGCAGATTTTATTTGCGAAGGTGTTGACCAGACAAGAGGATGGTTTTATACACTGCATGCAATTGCAGTCATTGGTATTTGATTCAGTTGCATTCAAAACTTGTGTGTCAAACGGATTGGTGCTTGATAAGAATGGCAACAAAATGAGTAAGCGTCTCGGCAATGTTGTTGATCCATTTGAAACAATTGAATCATTCGGCGCTGATGCTACAAGATGGTACTTGTTACCAATGCTTCTCCATGGGATAATATGAAGTTTGACCTGGAAGGTATTAAAGAAGTTCAACGGAAATTCTTCGGTACACTTTATAATACCTACCAGTTTTTTTCTTTGTATGCCAACGTTGATGGATTTTCATTTAAAGAAAAATATATTCCATTAGCAGAAAGACCGGAGATCGATCGCTGGATACTTTCTTCACTCAATACTGTTGTAAAGAAAGTAAATGAGTTCATGGATGATTATGAACCAACACAGGCAGGTCGTGTGGTAGAAGATTTTGTTGATGAACATTTGAGCAACTGGTATGTTCGTCTTTGCCGCCGTCGTTTCTGGAAAGGAGAATATGAGCATGATAAAGTTTGTGCTTATCAAACTTTGTATGAATGTTTGGAAACGGTAGTGAGACTAATTGCTCCGATCTCTCCATTCTTTAGCGATGCTGTTTTCGGAAACCTAAATGCGATCACGAATCGTTTCAAAGTGGAATCAATTCATCATGCAGATTTTCCTGTAGCGGATGAAAAAGTGATTGATACATCACTTGAGGAAAGAATGCAACTTGCCCAGGATGCTTCGTCGTTAGTATTATCATTACGTAAAAAGCAAAACATAAAAGTTCGTCAGCCTCTGCAGAAAGTTTTAATACCGGCATTGAATACTTCCATGAAAGAACAATTACAAAAAATTGAGAATTTGATAAAGGCTGAAGTGAATGTAAAAGAAATTGAATATCTCAATCCCGATAATACATTTATCAGCAAAAAGATCAAACCAAACTTCGTGGCACTTGGTAAAAAGCTGGGACCAAAGATGAAAACCGTTTCAGGATTGTTGAGCCAGTTTGACCAGGAGCAAATACGTAGGTTGGAAAAAGATGGGCAATATAATTTGTTAGTTGATGGCGATGACTTAATATTACAAACTTCGGATGTTGAAATAACAAGTGAGGATATTCCGGGCTGGTTGGTGGCAAGTAAAGGACAGTTGACGGTAGCATTGGATGTAACGATAAATGAAGCATTAGAACATGAAGGAAATGCACGGGAGTTTGTTAACAGGATCCAGAAGATACGCAAGGATAGTGGCTTTGAGCTGACAGATAGGATTGAAGTACAAGTTGTAGCAGAGAATGGATTAAAAAATTCGTTAGCTCAGTTTAAAGACTATATTTGCGCCGAAATTCTGGCAGATAAACTGGAATTTTTAACCGAAAATAATAGTGGAATAGAAATTGAAGTGAATGATATTCAACTAAAAGTGATTGTTTCAAAAAAAGCTTAACCGTATGGCTACCAAAAAAAAGCCTGCATCAAAAAAAGCTAGCAAGCCAGTGAAAAAAGCGACAAAAAAGCCGGCACCTAAAAAACCTGCCGCAAAAGTGGCCCCCAAAAAGGCAGCTAAACCAATAGTGAAAAAAGCAACCCCTCAAAAGCCAGCAGCTAAAGTTGCTGCAAAGAAACCTGCTGAAAAGCCGACTAAGCCAGTTGAAAAAAAGGTGGCTGGTCATGAACACAAATCTTTAGTTTCCGTAAAACCCCAAATAAAACAAATAGTGAAAAAGGAACCTCCTAAACCCGGGAAAGTTGTGATACCGAAAACAACCACAAAGTCAGTAAAGAAATATGAGCCTGAGTTTACCAAATCTGTGCTTGATTCACAGGCAATGGATCCTGGTGCTCCGGTACATAGATATTCCGATGCAGAATTAGTAGAGTTCAGAGAAATAATCGGGAAAAAACTAGATGCTGCAAAAAAGGAATTGAATTACCTGCAAGGTCTTATTACCCGAAAAGACGAAAGTGGCGATATGGACGAAGGCCGTTACATGACCATGGAAGATGGTAGTGTAAGTATGGAAAGAGAACAGTTAAGCCAAATGGCAAGCCGCCAGATCACTTTCATCGATCATCTTGAAAAAGCAATGATGCGGATTGAAAATAAAACTTATGGTATCTGTCGTGTTACGGGGAAACTGATCGACAAAGCAAGATTAAGAGCTGTGCCGCATGCTACACTTAGCATTGAGGCAAAGCAGATGATGAATAAGTAAGGCATCACTACAATTAATTTTAAAACCGTCTAGCCTGAGGCTAGACGGTTTTTTTATCTGTTGCATTTATTTTCCAAGTAACTTGTTGCAAATTTTTTCAATAATGACTCGTAATGTATTAATCACGGCAATTTTCTTTTTATTGATCACAAATGTAAGTTCACAGGTCGTGTCGGGTCCAATGCTCGGGCCAATAGAATACCGCGATGCAAAAGTTTGGATCGAAGTAACTCCACAGGTAAAGTCAGTTTCACTTCAGTATAAAAAGAAAGGGGATACAAAAACAAAAACAGTTTTATACAAAGGCCAGCTTGGAAATGATTTTAATCCCTTGCAATTAACTGTTGGTGGTTTAGAATTCAATACAACTTACGAATACCAATTTATCATTGATGGAAAACCATCAGCTGCAAAAGGACAGTTTACTACAAAAGATCTTTGGCCCTATCGCAAGCCTGTTCCTGATTTTTCTTTTCTTACCGGGAGTTGTGCATATTTTAATGAACCGGCTTATGACAGGTTGTATACTGATATGGTTCGACTGGATAAACCAGCTATACCTTATGGAAAAGACTCTTCCATTTTTGAAACTATGGCAAAAGAAAAATCCGCATTCATGGTATGGTTGGGAGATACCTGGTACACAAGGGATGTTGATTATTACAGTGAATGGGGTTTGTGGTACAGGGCACACCATGACAGGGCACAACCGGTGTTACAAAATTTTTTAAAAACAATGCCTCAGTATGCAATGTGGGATGATCATGATTTTGGTCCTAATGATATTGGCAAAAACTATATCCTGAAGGATGTAAGCCGCAAAGTGTTTATGAATTATTTCTGCAATCCATCTTTTGGTGAAAATGGACAAGGTATTTATTCAATGATAAGTTGGGCCGATGTGGATGTTTTTCTTACAGATGATCGTTGGTGGCGCAGTGCAGACCGGATGAAAGATTCAGTTAATGGGAAACCAAATCCTGAAAAAAGAATGTTGGGTAAAGAGCAAATGGAATGGTTAAAGAATTCTTTGTTGTATAGTTTTGCAGCATTTAAAATTATCGCGGTAGGTAGCCAGGTACTAAATCCTGTTTCGCCTTTTGATACTTGGTGGGATTTCCCGGCCGAATATGATGAACTGATGAATTTTATTAAGGAGTATAAGATCAGCGGTGTTGTATTTCTTACAGGTGACCGCCATCATAGTGAAATAATAAAAGTAGTCCGTCCCGGTCATTATCCTTTATATGATGTAACGGTTTCAGCACTTACTTCAACTGGTTACCCTTTCGGTGCGGCAGAAAAAAATAATCCTTACAGGGTTATCGGCTTTGATCAGAAACAGAACTATGCAAAATTTTCTTTTTCAGGTAAAAGAGGTGAGAGAAAAATGACCGTTCAATACCTGGGCTTAAAAGGAGAAAATTTGGGGGAATGGAGTGTAAATGAAAAAGAACTAAGGAATCAATAACTAATGACTATTCATTTCTCATACGAAAAATCTAAAGTGATGCAGGGCTTGCGCTATCATTTTATTACAAGACCAGAGCTGCGGCTTATGATCATTGTGGTAAATGTTTTTGCCTTGCTTTCTGCTACCTTATTTTATTTTAAGATCGTAACGGCACTTGCTTTTTTTATAGGCAGTCTTCTTTGGTTTATGTTGATGATAAGCGTTTGGTTTTTATTACCAGAGATCATTTATAGACGTACGTCAACCTTCAAAGATCATTTTGAAATGAGTTTTGAAGAAACGGGGTTTTCTTTAGGCAATGAAAGAGGTTCAAGGAATTGGCCGTGGAATGTATTAACCGCATTCCTGGAAAGTCCACATTTTTTTTACCTGTATTTTGATAGCCGCACTTTTTTCCTTGTTCCAAAATCCGGATGCAGATCAACTGATGAAGTATTTGAATTGAGACAACTACTAAAAGAGAAAATTAAGAAGAAATAATCTCATAGCTCAAAGCTCGTGGCTCGAAGCTTCTCTCACAGTTCTTTCACCATCTCATAATGCGGAATAGTGATCTCGATAAATTCAGGTCCGTGTATTTTATATCCCATCTTTTCAAAAAAGGGAACCGTAGGTTTTCTTGCATGCATGCTCATGATCTTGTATCCATGGTCTCTTGCCAGGTTTTCGGCAAATTGAATTAGGGCTCTTCCAATTCCTTTTCCCTGTAAATTATTTAGAACTGCCATTTGTCTTAGCCGGGCTTTGCGTGGATCCATTTCAACGATCATACAACAGCCAAGCATTTGTTCATCTTCAAATGCGCCTATAAGAAGGTTTTCTTTTTCTTTTTCAATTTCTGAATCAGTAAAACTAAGGCCAAGTGGTTTGCGCAGAATTTCTTCCCGCATTTTTATCATTTGCTGGTATTCAGGAGTGCCAAAATCTATTATTTTCAGAGCCATTGTTAGTTTCGATTGTTATCGATGAAGGATTTCAATTTACAACTTAAATTGATACTATCAACCGTTTGCAATTACATTTTCTGGCTAAACTTCCGAGCCTAATCCTTAATAGTCAGTAAGTTTCGAGTAAGAAGAAAAAAACGCTGTAAATGCGGTAGTTAATTCAAAAATTATATTTTTGCAGCCATATTAACTAAACTATTACAAACATGTCAGACATTGCATCAAGAGTAAAGAAAATCATTGTTGACAAATTAGGAGTTGATGAAGCTGAAGTAACCAACGAAGCTTCTTTCACCAATGATTTAGGTGCCGATTCACTCGACACAGTAGAATTGATCATGGAATTCGAAAAGGAATTCAATATCTCCATTCCTGATGAGCAGGCAGAGACCATTACTACTGTTGGCCAGGCTATTGCTTACCTGGAAGAACACGCAAAATAATTTAATCTCGCCCCGGGCGGGATATTGTATGCCTGTCTCGCCTAAAGCGAGAGAATAAATTTTATCCGCCTTCTGCTGGTATCGGGGAAGGCGGTTTTACTTACATTATAGCTGCTTAACTTTATTTAAAATTTGAGCAATGCAATTATGGAATTGAAAAGAGTAGTAGTAACAGGTTTGGGGCGCTATCACGCCGATTGGCAATACCATTGATGAATACTGGAACGGATTGATCAATGGTGTTTCTGGTGCGGATATGATTACTCTTTTCGATGCTTCGAAATTCAAAACAAGATTTGCCTGCGAGATAAAAGGTTTCGAACCCACGGCATTTCTTGAAAAGAAAGAAGCCCGAAAGATCGATCGGTTTACACAGATCGCATTGGTTGCAAGCGACCAGGCTGTTCAGGATGCCGGCATTACTAAAGACAATGTCAATACTGATCGGGTCGGTGTTGTATTTGCAAGTGGTATCGGCGGTCTTATTACTTTCCAGGAAGAAGTAATGAATTTTGCAAAAGGTGATGGCACACCTCGTTTCAATCCATTCTTTATTCCGAAAATGATCCTTGATATTGCTGCAGGGCAAATATCAATGCGTCATGGTTTCAGGGGGCCCAATTTTGCAGTGGTTAGTGCCTGTGCTTCTTCTACCAATGCAATGATGGAAGCTTCTAATCTTATTCGTTTAGGTAAAGCAGATATTATTCTTACAGGTGGTTCGGAAAGTGTGATAAGTGAAGCGGGTGTTGGCGGGTTTAATGCCATGAAAGCATTGAGCGAAAGAAATGATGATCCAAAAACGGCAAGCCGCCCTTATGATAAAGACCGTGATGGATTTGTAATGGGAGAAGGTGCCGGTGTTGTTATTCTGGAAGATCTTGGATCATGCTATAGCGAGAGGTGCAAAAATTTATTGTGAAATGGCTGGTGCCGGTGCTACTGCCGATGCACATCATATTACTGCTCCACATCCGGAAGGATTAGGTGCAAAGAATGTAATGAATGCGGCACTTGAAGATGCAGGTATGAAAGCCGAAGACATTGATTATATAAATACTCATGGCACTTCAACTCCGCTTGGCGATATTGCCGAAGTGAAAGCCATTGTTGATGTTTTTGGTGAACATGCTTACAACGTAAATATCAGTTCCACCAAATCAATGACCGGGCATTGTCTTGGTGCAGCCGGTGTTATTGAAGCAATTGCTTGCATAAAAGCAGTAATGCATGATATCGTACCGCCAACTATCAATCATTTTACTGATGATCCTGAATTGGATTCCCGGTTGAATTTTACTTTTCATAAAGCACAAAAAAGAATTGTAAATGCTGCTTTAAGTAATACGTTTGGTTTTGGCGGTCACAATGCATGTGTGATCGTAAAAAAATATAAATAGAAATCTCAATTCAAGCATCTCAGTAATTCTTCACAGAATTTTTCGTAGCTTTTGACCGTGGATTTTTTTAAACAATTTTTTAAAGAAAAGGTTGGCGCTTCATTTAAGAAGCAATTGAAAAATGTGCTCGGCTTCAGCCCGAATAATATTTCTCTTTATAAAACCGCACTCACCCATCGTTCTGTCAGGGAAAATGCCGATGAGAATAATGAACGTCTCGAATATCTTGGCGATGCCGTGCTTAGTGCTTTAGTAGCTGATTATCTTTTTAAGCGTTATCCATACAAAGAAGAAGGGTTTTTAACAGAGATGCGCAGTAAAATGGTAAACCGCCAGCAATTAAATGAGATCGCTTTGCGAATGGGTTTGAAAAAAATTACACTGTATAATAAATCAGATGGCTCTTTAAAGATCAGCCAGATCTTTGGAAATACATTGGAAGCATTGGTTGGTGCCATTTACCTTGATAGGGGCTATAAAAAAACAGCTAAATGGGTAACTGAAAGGATCATTTTACCCCACATGTTTATTGACGATCTCGAACTGCTGGAAATAAACCATAAGAATAAGCTTTACGGCTGGGCCAATAAAAATGGAAAGGTGCTTGAGTTTGAAACCGTGGAAGAAAGAGTGGAAAATGGCCGCAGGCTTTTTACAATAGCCGCCGTTGTTGATGGAAATAAAATAGCAGAGGGGAGAGCATTTAATAAGAAAGATGCATCACAAATAGCTGCACAGATGGCTGTAGTAATGCTGGGGATTATTACTGTAGAAACTCCTTCAGAAAACGATAGTGAAAACAGGTAACTTCTCACTTTATTTCTTCGCATAACTCTATTAACACCCCATTGGTAGTTTTTGGATGAAGAAAGCAAATCAATTTATTGTCAGCACCTTTTTTTGGTTTTTCATTCAGCAAAACAAATCCTTCGTTTTTCAGTCGCTTCATTTCTGCTTCAATATCTGCTACCTCAAAAGCAATATGATGTAAGCCTTCACCTTTTTTTTCAATGAATTTTGCAATCACACCATTTGGATCGAGTACTTTCCAGCAGTTCTATCTTTGTTTCACCCGTTTTGAAAAAAGCTGTATTTACTTTTTCACTTTCCACAGTTTCCGTTTTATAACACTGACTATTCAGCAGTTTTTCAAACAAAGGCACGGATTCTGACAAGATTTTTACAGCAATACCGATATGTTCAACTTTTAGCATGGCTTTTGTTTATGGTTTTGAAGGCTTTACGATTTTGGTAAAATTAGACATATCGTTCTAAAATAGACTTTCAAAATAGAACCTTTTGCAGTTAATTTTGTAGTTAGTCAAATATTAATAAACAGACATCTATGTTGAAATTTCCTATATACTTAGATCATAATGCTACTACACCCTGCGATCCAAGGGTTGTGGAAGCTATGATCCCATATTTTACAAATAATTTTGGTAATGCTGCAAGCCGTAATCATCCCTTTGGCTGGCAGGCCGAAGAAGCAGTTGATTATGCCCGTGAGCAGGTGGCAAAATTGATTGGAGCCGATCCAAAAGAAATAATTTTTACTTCCGGTGCTACTGAAGCTGATAATCTTGCTATAAAAGGTGTGTTTGAAATGTATGCCAGCAAAGGCAATCATATCATCACCTGCAATATTGAACATAAAGCAGTACTGGATACCTGCAAGCATATTGAAAAAGAAGGTGGCGAAGTAACTTACCTGAAAGTAAACGCCGATGGCTTGATCGATCTGAAAGAACTGGAAGCAGCTATCAAACCAACAACCATTCTTATTGCTATCATGTATGCCAATAATGAGATTGGAACGGTAATGCCGATGAAAGAGATCAGCGCTATTGGCAAAAAAGAAAGGCATTCTTGTTTTCAGCTGATGCAACACAGGCAGTTGGAAAAATTCCGGTTGATGTAAATAAAGATGGTATTGACCTGATGGCATTTACTGCACATAAAATGTATGGACCGAAAGGAGTTGGTGCATTATATGTTCGCCGAAAAAATCCAAGGGTAAAAGTAACTGCACAAATGGATGGCGGCGGTCACGAACGAGGAATGCGCAGCGGTACATTGAATGTTCCCGGTATTGTTGGTTTTGGTAAAGCCTGTGAAATATGTATGAATGAAATGGAAGAAGAAACAAAAAGAGTAAGTAAACTGAGAGATAAATTGGAAACTGAATTATTGAAAATGGAAGAAGCTTATCTGAATGGAGACAAAGAACATCGTTTGCCGCATGTTACCAATATTTCTTTTAAATATGTGGAAGGAGAAGGATTGCTGATGGGTTTTAATAAAAATATTGCTGTATCATCCGGTTCTGCCTGTACTTCTGCTTCTCTGGAACCATCTTATGTGTTAAAAGCACTTGGGTCTGGGAGATGATCTGGCACATAGTTCGCTTCGTTTTGGATTAGGAAGATTTACAACAGAAGAACAGATTGATTATACAATTAAAGCAGGTAACAAAAACGGTTAATAAGTTAAGAGAAATGAGTCCGCTTTGGGAAATGTATAAGGAAGGAATTGATATGAATAGTATTGAATGGGCGCATCATTAAAATTTAGATTTAAGATTGCAGATTGTAGATTTTGATCGCAATTGTAAATGACTAATTAAATCCGACATCTAAAATCTTAAATTAAAATCTATGGCATACTCAGAAAAAGTAATCGATCACTACCAGAATCCAAAAAATGTTGGTACGCTGGATAAAAGCAAATCAAAATGTAGGTACCGGTCTTGTTGGTGCACCTGAATGTGGCGACGTAATGCGTTTGCAGATTGAAGTGGATGATAGCTACCGGTATGATCAAAGATGCCAAGTTCAAAACCTTTGGTTGCGGTTCTGCTATTGCTTCTTCTTCATTGGCTACTGAGTGGCTGAAAGGAAAAACTGTTGATGAGGCATTGAAGATCGACAATATGGAAATCGTGGAAGAACTTCATCTTCCTCCGGTAAAAATCCACTGCTCTGTATTGGCAGAAGATGCTATCAAAGCAGCGATAAATGATTACCGTAAGAAAGAATGGCTTACCAGAAATTAAGTTTGAAGAAAGTGTAGTTCATTAAAAGAGTAGGTCTGTTAGCAATTAGCTATGTAGCCATTCTCTGCTATTAGCTATAAGCTAATAGCTAATAGCTAAGTATATGAGTGTAGCAATAGAAAATACAATTTATATAAGCGATAAGGCAAAGTCAAAAGTTGCATCAACTGATGACCGATGCCGGTGTTGCCAATGATCCTTCTTATTTTTTCAGGGTAGGTGTGGTAGGCGGCGGTTGTTCAGGTCTTAGTTATAAACTGGATTTTGATAACGAAGCAAAACCGATGGACCAGGTGTTTGAAGATAATGGGATAAAAGTGGTAACCGATCTTAAAAGTTTTTTATACCTCGTTAATACTACTCTTGATTTTTCTGATGGATTAAATGGCAAAGGATTTTATTTCAGCAATCCCAATGCCAGCCGGACCTGTGGATGTGGTGAAAGTTTTGCGGTATAATTGAAATGATATTAATAAAAAACCTCCCTGATCAAATCAGGGAGGTTTTTTTATTGTTTTAAATGGCTATGCTTTCGTTTTTTGTTTAGGTGGTGGTGGCGGCGGTGGTGGAATTGGAGAAACACCATACTGTTCGGTAAAGATTTTATCTTCTTCCTTTTTGCTCATATCATATTTTTCGATCGTGCCATCCTTCTTTTTAAGACTAATTATGTTTCCCTGGCTTGATATATCAGTAACAGAAGGATTCCGATTGTAAAAATCGTCAACTATTTTACCCCTAACCCTTACTACTGGTGGTTCTTTCGGCTTTGATGCATTAACTTCTTCATCAATTATAATTTTCGGAGGCTCAAATTTCACCGTTTCACCCATAGGTTTTGGGGGCGGTGGTGGCGGCTCTTTTTTTGTTGATTGTGCGTTGTTTGTTATTCCAACAACAAACAATAACAATGGGATCATTATTTTTTTCATATAGCAATTTTTTGGTTAGATGCGATGCTTAAAGTTTTCCATAAATAAATATCGAAATCACTTATCATTCTTCTTTTCTGCTTAGTTTACCTTATTTTGCACAATCTATCCAAGCCTATGTGGTCCGTTTGTAAAAAAGAACTACGACAATTTTTCAGCAGTCTTACAGGTTATATTGCCATCATTGTTTTCCTTTTGGTGAATGGTGTAATGCTTTTTGTTTTTGAGAATAATATTCTTGATTTCGGATACGCCACTCTCGATAGATTTTTTCAACTAGCCCCGTGGATATTATTATTACTTATTCCAGCTATTACAATGCGCAGCTTTGCGGAAGAGTTTAAAACCGGCACATTTGAGATCTTACAAACAAGGCCTTTGAGCCGCTGGCAAATTGTTTTTGGCAAATATTTCGGAAGCCTTATCGTTGTTATCATTGCTTTGCTGCCAACTATTATTTATTATTTTTCTGTTCAACAACTTTCTTCCGGAGAAGGCATTGATACCGGCGCTACTATTGGTTCTTATATCGGGCTTGTATTTCTTGCATCGGTATTTACTGCCATTGGTATTTGTTCAAGCAGTTTTACCAACAATGCGGTGATCGCTTTTATTATAAGCCTGGTGGCTTGTGCACTTTTTTATTATGGCTTCAGTGCTATTAGTCTTATGCCTGCACTTAGCGGAGGCGCTGATTATTATCTCGAAATGATCGGAATAGATTTTCATTATCGGAGCATCAGCCGTGGAGTGGTGGATACAAGAGACATGATCTATTTTATAAGTGTGATCTTTTTATTTCTTTCAATTTCAAATCGAAACCTTTTGAAAAGATGAAAAGCATCAATAAAATATGGTCTTCTAAGCTCTGGTGGTTATTTCTATTGATCCTGGTAGTTGCTGTAAATTTTTTGGCATCTGGCTTTCATTCACGTCTCGATCTTACAAAAGAAAAAAGGTATACGCTTAGCAATGCGAGTAAACAATTGCTCAAAAGTTTGAAAGAGCCTGTTACAATTGATGTTTTTGTACACAAAAAAAACCTGCCTTCAGAAGTTAAAAAATTAGAAAATTCAATTACAGAATTTCTATTGAATTGTAAAGAGTATGGCAGGAACAATCTTCAATTCAGGTTTTTGAATCCCTACGAAGGCCTTATCGATTCAGCTCAAACACGAATGGAAGATTCACTAAACTATTTTTATGGACTTTATCCTTCTGTTCTAAGTGCTCCGGAAAAAGTTGGAGATGAATTGGAAATAAGCAAGCTTATCCATGGTGCTGTTGTAAAATATCGTGATACTACAATAGGGATCGATCTGCTTCAGGGTCAAAAAGGATTCGGAACTGAAAAGGAACAAAGAGCTGCGTTGTATAATAATGTGGAAGCAACGATGGAGTACAAATTCATGCATGCTATCGAGAAAATTGTTTCAGAGAAAAAACCAATTATTGGCTATGCTTTAGGACATGGAGAGGCTTTTGGTTATAATATTAATGATGCTTTTCTTACTCTTCGCTCTAATTATAACACAGATACAATAAATATCAGGCAAGTTCCATTTATTCCTTCGCAGCTTAATGCATTGGTTATTCTTAAGCCCAGTTTATCATTTTCGGAAGCAGACAAATTAAAAATTGATCAATATGTGATGCGTGGAGGAAAAGTTTTTTGGATGATAGATGTAATGTATGCAGAATTCGATAGCCTGTATAAATCAAATGGATTTATTGCTTTTGACAGGGCGTTGAATTTGGATGATCTGCTTTTCAAATATGGTGCCCGTATCAATCAGAATTTATTACAGGATATGCAATGTGATCAGTTGGGCCAAATGAGTGGAGATCCAAACAACCCTCAGCGAAGATTGGTGAATTGGCCATTCTTTCCAATATTAAATGGTACAAGTCATCCGATAAGCAAAAACCTGGACGGAGTCAGGTCTATTTTTCCCAATACGATCGATACAGTTAAAGCGCAGGGGATCAAAAAAACTTTTCTTTTGAGATCTTCTTCCAATGCCCGTGTTTTAAGTACTCCGGCTAAAATTGATTTTGAATTTTTACAAATAGCTCCAGATGCAAAATTGTTCACCATTCGTGATACGGGGGTTGCGGTACTTTTGGAAGGGAAGTTTCAATCTTTCTATACCGGAAGAGTTTCCAAAGCAATAGCAGATTCATTAAATTCTTACGGAGTTCCATTTATAAATAAAGCTGAACAAGATGGGAAAATGATCGTCGTAGCTGATGGAGATATTGCTACAAACGAAATTAGTCAGCAACAAGGCCCTTTACCGATGGGACATAATTTTTATACTGGTCATACTTTTGCAAACAAAGATTTTTTTCTTAACTCAATTGAATACCTTGTTAACCCGTCAGATATTTTAGAAACAAGAGCAAAAGATTATACACTCAGATTATTAGACCCTATTAAAGTTAAAGAGGGAAAAACGCTTTGGCAATTCATCAACATTGCGACTCCAATATTATTGGTAATTCTATTTGGATTTCTCTATCAGCAAATAAGGAAAAGAAAATATTCTTCTTGATAGCAAGCGGAACTCAATCTTACAACTTGTACCATGAATCTTGTGCCTTGTACCTTCTCCGCTATCTTTGCCATTCTTAAAAAGGCATAATGACATCAGAGCAGGTTACTTACTTAGTATTTGGAATTATTCTGGTTTTGGCACTCGTTTTCGACCTTGGGTTGCTTAGTAAAAAAAATCAAACGATAAGTATCAGGCAGGCATTGAGACAAACATTTTTTTGGGTAACCCTGGCCCTGGCATTTTTTGTTTTTATATGGGTAAAAAGAGGACAGCAAACCGCTTTGGAATATATCAGTGGTTACCTGATGGAGTGGAGCCTGAGCATTGATAATATTTTTGTTTTCATTCTTATTTTTTCTTCATTCAAGGTTAAAGAAAAATATTATGGAAGAGTATTGCTCATTGGAATTTTAATGGCAATTTTCTTCAGAGTAATTTTCATTACAGCTGGTGTGGCTCTTGTCAATAAATTTGAATGGATACTCCTGATCTTTGGCGCCTTTCTTGTTTATACTGGTTATAAAATGTTTACGGCAAGCGATGATGAGGAATTTGATCCACATGATACCAAAATATACAAGTTTATAAAAAGGTTTCTGCCACTGATCCCCGGCGATCATCATGGAAAATATATCCTGAGAGATGAAAACGGTAAACGTCGCTACACGGTACTCTTTGTGGTGGTGCTTATGCTGGCAGCAATAGACCTAGTATTTGCACTTGATTCTATTCCGGCCATTATGGGACTTGTTGATAATTCACCAGCTCACAGGGCAGATGCACAACTTGTAATTTATACTTCAAATATTTTTGCTGTGCTGGGTTTGCGTTCATTGTTCTTTCTTTTACGCAGCGCCGTTAGTAAATTCGATTATTTGCAGCAGGGAATTTCGATCGTCCTTGCATTTATTGGAGTAAAAATGCTGGCCGCTCATTGGATCGATAAATGGATCGATAAAACAACACAGGTATTTATTTCCCTTGGCATAATTATGGTTTGTCTTTCTGGGTCGATCGCCTATTCTATTTTTATGCAGAAAAAAGGAATTCCTCCTGAGCGGAATGATCACGAATCATAGTTTACAATTTATTTTTTGTGAGTTATTTTATCAGTCATATTGCAAAAACGCTGAATGCCAGGGCAAGAATTGTTACTGACAATTCAATTGATTACATTTTTTTTGATAGCCGCAAAATTTTTTCTCCTGCTACGTCTTTATTCATAGCATTAAAAGGCCCGCGAAGGAATGGACACAATTTTATAACTGAGCTTTATAAACAAGGTGTAAGAAACTTTATTGTTTGCGAAGAAGTAAAACAAGAGGATCTTCCTGGAGCAAACTTATTATATGTTAAAGATTCATTCAAAGCTTTGCAAGAAATAGCCGCATTTCACCGAAAACAATTTTATATTCCGGTGATCGGCATAACAGGAAGTAATGGAAAAACAATTGTCAAAGAATGGCTTTATCAATTATTGCATGAGAATTTCAATATTGTTCGTAGCCCAAAAAGTTATAATTCCCAGATCGGAGTTCCTTTAAGTGTCTGGGAGATGAATAAGCAACATACGCTGGGAATTTTTGAAGCAGGTATTTCTCAACCCGGCGAAATGGAAAAGCTGAATGAAATTATTCAGCCCACCATTGGCATTCTTACAAATATCGGCGAAGCACATAACGAAGGATTTGAAAGCATGGATCAGAAAGTGGAGGAAAAGATTAAACTGTTTTCCAAAGCAGAGCTTGTCGTTTATTGCAGTGATGAATGGCTGGCAGATAAAGCCATTGTTTTAAAGTATGAATCGGTTGTCCATAAAACAGGAAAGCATCCGTTCAAGATTTTTTCGTGGGGGAAAATACAAAAAGCCGATCTGCAGATATTGGAAATAAATAAGACGCAAAACGATACGGAGATAATTGCTGCTTATAAAAATGCGGAAACGGCAATTCGAATTCCATTTACTGATGATGCTTCTATTCAAAATGCGATCACTTGCTGGTGTATAATGCTTCACTTCGGTATTAAGGATACTGTCATTGTAAAAAGAATGAAACAACTGCAGCCTGTCAATATGCGGTTGGAACTAAAAAAGGGAATTAATCATTGTACAGTAATTAATGACAGTTATAGTGCTGATCTGAATTCATTACATATAGCATTGGATTTTTTAAAACAAATGGGTGGCACGGCAAAAAGCACCGTGATCCTTTCAGATTTTTTTCAAACGGGTATGAATGATGAAGAGCTTTATGTAAGAATTGCAGATGATCTTGTGCAACATAAAATTGATCGGGTGATCGGTGTCGGGTTAACCATTTCAAAACACCTGAAGTTTGAAAATGAAACAGCGACCTATACAATACAGAGCGAATTTTATCCATCAACCGAAGATTTCATTTCACGATTTCGGTTTTCAGATTTCAGAGATGAGGTGATCCTGGTAAAAGGGGCCCGGATATTTTGTTTTGAACAGATCATACAATTGCTTGAATTAAAAGTTCACCAAACAGAGTTGGAGATAAACTTGAATGCGGTGGCACATAATCTTCAGCAATACCAAAAATTATTGCAACCCTCGACAAAATTGATGGCAATGGTAAAAGCGTTCGCTTATGGAAGCGGTGGTGCTGAAATTGCCAACACATTACAATATCATAAAGTTGATTACTTGGGCGTAGCTTATGCTGATGAAGGAACGGAATTACGCAAAGCAGGCATCACATTACCAATGATGGTAATGAATGCCGAGAGTGAAACTTTTGAAACCCTTATAAATAACCGGCTTGAACCTGTTATTTTTTCTTTTTCTATGTTGAAGTCGTTGGATGATTTTATAAAAAGGGAAGGAATAAAAAATTACCCGGTACATATTGAAATTGAAACCGGCATGAATCGCCTGGGCTTTGCCGTTCAGGAAATGGATAAATTGTCCAGGGAAATAAAAGCGACTTCTTCCTTTAGAGTGCAATCTGTTTTTTCACATCTTGCAGCAAGTGAAGATGCGATGCAGGATGAATTTTCCAGCAGACAATATGATCTGTTTCTCAACGCATGTTCTGTTTTAGAAAAAGGCATCGGGTATAATTTTCTTCGTCATATAGCTAACTCTGCAGCCATACTTCGTCATCCGAAAATGCAGCTTGATATGGTTCGTTTGGGTATCGGGCTTTATGGAGTTGATAGTTCTTCTTCTGGCAAACTTGATCTTCGACCTGCGGCTACTTTAAAATCAACGGTTGCTCAAATAAGGAATTTGAAAGCTGGTGAAACGGTTGGATATAATCGCAAAGGAGTTATTGAAAAGGATGCAGTGATCGCAACGGTTAGCATTGGTTATGCTGATGGCTTTAGCCGAAGACTCGGAAATGGCGCCGGAAAAGTTTGGTTAAAAGGTCAACTTGCTCCGGTTATTGGTACAGTTTGCATGGATATGGTGATGGTGGATGTGACTGCTATACCCGGAGTAAAACAAGGTGAGGAAGTAATAATCTTTGGCAAAGAAATTTCTATACAAGAGCTTGCTAATTGGGCAGGCACAATTCCCTACGAGATTATGACCGGCATTTCGGAAAGAGTGAAACGAGTTTATTATGAGGAGTAGCCATTCGCTATTTGCTTCTCGCTTCTCGAATCTTTGATGTAAACGATGAACAAAAAATGCTGATGAGTTTTGGTAATAAGCTTAATAAATAGTTATTCTTTTTCATATTACGGGAGGCAAGTAGCGAATAGCAAGCAGCGAGTAGCTTTCTTCTTATATTTGTCCACTAAATCCTAATTGGTGAAACTCAAGCATGTAATCTTCATTATTGCCTTAATAATAATTATAGATCAGGTTTTAAAAATTTGGATTAAAACGAACTATCATTTTGGTGAGGCTAATGAAATTACACCATGGTTCCATCTGCATTTTATTGAAAATCCCGGTATGGCATGGGGCTGGAAATTTGGGAATGAGACCGGTAAAATTGTTCTGACCCTTTTTCGACTTGCAGCCGTCATCTTCGGTACGTGGTACCTGGGCAGAATTGTAAAGAATCATTATCACAAAGGGTTTATTGTTTGCGCATCGCTTATCTATGCTGGTGCATTAGGCAATCTCATAGATAGTATGTTCTACGGAATGATATTCGATAAAGGTTATGTCTTTGTTCCCGCATTAAAAGATTATCAGTCCTATTCCGGAATTGCTTCACTTTCTACCAATGGTTACTCATCTTTTTTACATGGCTGTGTAGTGGATATGCTTTACTTCCCCATTTTTGATGCCACACTTCCAAAATGGGTTCCGTTCTGGGGCGGCGAACAGTTTGAGTTCTTTAGCCCAATTTTCAACATTGCAGATGCATCCATCTCTGTGGGTGTCATCACTCTTTTGCTGTTTCAGAAGCGATTTTTTAAAAGGAAAAATACGCAAGAGACCTTTTCATCCATAGAAACCAGCGCAGATATCAGCGATAAAGTACAGGTACAGTAAACCATTCAGTTTAGCCCAAGTCTCACCCACACAATGAGAAAAAAGTATTATTTTCATGGTCCAAATATCACCTCATGAAGACTTTAACCAAAATCTCGTCTTTGCTGATCTTTGTATCAGTTATTTTTATGGCTTGTCAAAAAGAGACAAGCTTTGAAAAAGGGGCTTCTACGGCCTCTGTCGGTTCACTTTCAGTTGATGCTTCCGGTAATTGTCTTGGAGCTGTTGTTTCAGGCACTTATATGAAAGACACTGCTATTAAAGCTTCGAATTATGTTGATGTAAGTGTACAAGTTGATACCGTGGGTACATATACGATTTCTTCGGACACGGTTAATGGTTATTATTTTAAAGCGACTGGCTCATTTACCGCTACTGGGACACAAACTGTTCGACTCGTTGGAGGTGGCAAGCCATTAGTTATTGGTACAAATATTTTTAGAGTAACATATAATGGTACTATTTGCGATTTCACTGTTGTGGTAACGGCTCCGCCGCCACCTGCCGGGGGCAGTGCTGTATTTACTGTAACTTGTACTGGCGCAACACCAGTGGGCACATATATAGCAAGCACTGTACTTACTGCTGCAAATACAATTACACTTAATGTGAATGTAACTACCGTAGGTACCTGGAGCGTAACGACGTCATCCGGCAGTAAATGGAATTACTTTTAGCGGAACAGGAACATTTACAATAACAGGAGCACAAACAATTGTTTTAACGGGAAGCGGCACCCCCGCGGCTGCAGGCACAAATACATTTACAGTAACTGGTGCAACTGCTACTTGTACCTTTCAATGCACTACTTTACCAGTTGCAATTCCGGATTATTTCCCACGTACAACATACAGCAATTGGAGCTACCAATTTGATGGCGATGCAAACGACTCATTATTAATATATGTCGTTGCCCCAACAAAGACCATAAACGGGAATACTTACAATCTATTCTTTTATAATGATGGCGCAGCAGTAGATAGTTTTGGCTATTACAGAAAAACCGGTGCCGATTATTTTGAATGGATCGACATGGGAACATATGTAGGCCTGGATAATCCACTTTGGATGGAGTGGACCTTTCTTAAAGATAACCTGACAACAGGAGGTACATGGACATCCTCTACATTCACCGGACCGTATACGGATAATAGTAGTGGTATGCCTGTGACCATTAACCTTACCTTAAGGTGGGAGTTTACAATTATAGGTCAGGATATCCCGGTAACCGTTGGTACTACTAACTATACAAATGTTATAAAAGTAAAACAGGAGTTAAAACAAGAAACAACACCAGGCACCTGGGCACTTGCAGCTTATTTTGAAAGCTATTTTGCAAGGGATAAGGGTCTTATAAAACAAGATCTGTTCGACAACACAAATACAAAAATATATGCCCAGGATGTAAGACGACTCGTAATATATTAAAACATCTTGAAAAAATAGAAAGAGTCCCGATACTATCGGGACTCTTTTTTTTATGATAGATAATTAGTTCTATTGACTGAGCTTAATTAATTTTTTTGAGATAGTTTTTATGTCCGTAATAATTCTAAGTGTATAAATTCCCGGTACTGCTTTGTCTAAATTTGGAATTGACAAATAGTTTCTTCCGTTACTCACACTAAAGGATCTTTTAGCAATTACTTCACCATAAAAATTCAGCAGCTCCGCATTCACGACTGCATTATGATCTGCTGTGATCTCGAATTGCAGATTATTTTTGAAAGGATTAGCTATTGACTTTACTTTAAATCCATTCACAGGAACAGTGATCTTTTCAATACCTGTGTATTTATAATTGTTATTATTGACCATGTCAATCATTCTTATCCGGTACCAGGCGGTTTCTATTATTGGTTCAGGATCTGTAAATACATAGTCATTCACATCCTTCTCCGGAGCATTATTTCCATTTATTCGTTTGATTACCGTATAGGTTCTTCCGTCAGTGCTTTTTTCAATGTCAAACATTACATTTCTTTCTTCCCTTGATGTTCTCCAATTTAGAATTGTATGTTCATTTGCCAGCCTGGCGTCAAATGATATAAGGCCAATTTTTAAAATATCACAAATGGAAACATTCAGCGCAATTATTTTTGATGAATCAATAAGGGCACAGTTAGCATTACTAAGGTTTGCAGATGTGGTAGCAATGATCACCTGGTACAGATCGCCATTATCAGACATATTAGCAACAAAAGTTGGGTATGAAATGCTATACTCATAAGCAGATCCATTCCAAACAGGCGTTGTAGGTCCTGCTGGACCCGTGGCATCAAACCATGTAAGTCCACCGTCGGTACTCTTTCGCCATTTATAATATGTATAGTTATTAAAGTATGATGTGATGACAGCGCCAATATCTACGAGGTTGCTATCACAAACAAATGGATCCTGGCTGGGTGTCATTACAACATCGGGTGAGCAGGTTGCAACTGAAATATCATCAAGAGCCCAGTCATTACCACCACCACCCGGAGCATTATTATTAAATTTCAATGTGAAACTTGTTTGTGCAGGCCCTGTTCGAAAAGTGAATGCTTTTTTGACCCATTGACCAGTGTATCTTAATTGACCTGAAGAATAATAGTCAATACCATCAATTTCAAAGATCAAACTTGGATATACACCGGATGAATCACCAGTAGCTGTTGGAATATATCCTGCTCCGCCGCTTGCACCGCGGCCATTTGAATCACAACCACATTTAGAACAGATATTTCTTAACCAGAAACTGATCTCGTAGTATGTATTTGGACAAAGATTTGAAATGACATGCTGAAAAGCTGAGTCAATTCGGTAAGCTGAGTTAACTACAAGCATATAACCTCCATTGTTATTGTTCACTGTATCAGCAGCAGGATTACCTAATGTTGGTGATGCAGCCCCGGTATGGTCACCGATAATATCCCATACACTGAATACACGGTGTGTTGGCGAGCTACCATCTGGTTTAGCCCATGTATTTAATGTTGTATAGTTAGGACGTGTTGATGTGTTGTTACTAATGCCATAATAATAGTCATTCGGTGTATTTACGTCAAAAATTGCGTACGTATAACTCGGCGGCACATTTGCCGAGGTACCCCTGTTCCTTGGTTTGCCACCGCCAAATGTTCCGTTAAATTCAGTTCCAAGGTTATTGGCAC
The DNA here is from genome assembly GCA_963746915.1 of uncultured Bacteroidota bacterium. Taxonomy (GTDB): domain Bacteria; phylum Bacteroidota; class Bacteroidia; order Chitinophagales; family Chitinophagaceae; genus VBAS01. The sequence goes on from CAVVDD010000006.1 coordinate 226,019, forward strand.
CTACACTGTTTGGACAGATGCCAAGGTTTAGATAAACCATTACCTGGTTGTTAGGCAAAGTGACAGTAGTTAGCGGATTGGCTCCTAACCTGTAAGTAAATGAGCCACCACCCATATTGATTATTGTACCATATCCTACTGTTACTCTTACTCTATAAGATGCTACCATTATACAGGAACTATTATAAAAAGAAGGCTTGTGTGTATTCCTGATCCGGCCACGGCGAAAAACTCTTGCCGGCGCATCGGTTTGATTATATCCCAGGTTAATTCTGACATTACTTCCAGTTATCCAGCCTTCATCCTGCGGAGATGGCCCGTATTGTATATCTGTAAATTGTTTATAGATCTTTCCTTCGTTGGTCAGTACTCTGATCGTGCCTGCTATGTAAGCAGTACCAACAGGAATAACATCAAAAAAAGCACAGCTATCAAAAAACCCGGCATTTCTTACAACAAAAGAGGCTCTTATTTCTAGTGTATCGCCAGGCTCTACAGTTCCACCATTTACACCTTTGGTTACATTGAAATAGCTTTTTCCATAGTCTGCAATCTGAGAAACTGAGTTAAGATGAAGCAGAGTAAGTATTAAAAATATTGACAGCCTTAAAAAATAGAAGGGTACAGTTGTTTTCATAGTCTTGGGTTTTCTTTACAATCTATTTAGACCTCACAGGGATCGGTCAGTTTAATAACACGATCCCTCACTATAAAACTACTCTGTACCAAGGGTGAAAGAAATAGCAAAACTTCTGCCTTTATTTACCCGAAAAAGGCGGTTTTTATACCGTTAAAACCATGGGATTTCGATCAGAGGATTACAAAACAACTATCGTATAATCAGTTATTAATGGGTTTGATATATGGGCTGTATTGCCTTGAGTAGAAAGGCCGTGAATCGTTGAAAATATAATGATTAAATTATGAGTAAGTCTTAACCTAAATTATTTTATTCATAGCTGGCAAACCAATCACTATCTCTTTCTTCCACATTGTCAGGCTGCGTTTGCTTATTTAAACTTTGCAACAATCTTGCCTCGTCCTTTTGAGAATAAGGGTTGACCATCGGAAGGATCTTTAACCCTTCAGAATACTTTTTTTTATCACTGGGTCTTGTATAAATATGCAGGTAAGATCTTTTTTCAGTTTCCTGCTCTTTTATCACCTTAAGCGGATAGGCTGAAAAATAAAAACTGGGTTGGCCTTGGCTTTTCATATTGGGCGGATTTTTAAGTAAAAGTTTCATAGCAATATTGGAAACGTTAAAGTATAAATTTTATGGTGTTACATATAGGTAATTTTTAAATAAAAAGCGGGGAAATCTACCCCGCCTGTCTTCGTATATTCTCTGGTACTTTTTTTTAATTGAGTTTTCCAACCATATTTTCTGGTTTTACCCATTCATCAAATTGCTCAGGGGTAACATAACCCAGTTTCACTGCCATTTCTTTTAAGTGTTGTTCCTTCTTTATGTGCTTTCTGCGCAATTTCTGCTGCTTTATAATAACCAATTTTTGTATTTAGTGCAGTTACCAGCATCAGGGAATTATCAACATGCTTTTTAATATTTGCTTCAATTGGTTCAAGACCAACAGCACATTTATCATTGAAAGAAACACAGCCATCACCGATCAGTCTTGCACTATGCAGAAAATTATAGATCATCACCGGTTTAAAAACATTCAGTTCAAAATGACCGGTAGCGCCACCAATATTAATGGCAACATCATTTCCCATTACCTGTGCAGCGATCATGGTCAGTGCTTCGCATTGTGTTGGATTTACTTTTCCCGGCATAATGGAAGAGCCGGGTTCATTATCGGGAATAAAAATTTCACCAATACCGCTTCGTCGGGCCAGATGAAAGCATCCGGATATCATTTGCAATTTTCATCAAACTCACTGCAACTGTTTTTAATGCGCCATGTGCTTCTACGATCGCATCATGTGCAGCCAGTGCTTCAAATTTATTTTCGGCAGTTATAAATGGAAGCCCGGTAAGTTTTGCAATATGCTTTGCAACATTTTCAGAATAATCTGGCGGGTGTATTGATGCCGGTACCAACTGCTGTTCCGCCCAAGGCCAGTTCACTTAAATGTGCCAAAGTATTTTTAATTGCTTTTAATCCATGATCAAGTTGTGAAACATAACCACTGAATTCCTGTCCGACCGTAAGTGGTGTAGCATCCATAAAATGTGTACGTCCGATCTTCACCACTTTCATGAATTGCCTTGCTTTTTTCTGCCAACGTATCTCGTAGTTTTTCAATTCCCGGAATGGTTGTTTCAATCAGAATTTTATATGCAGCAATATGCATGGCTGTCGGAAAAGTATCATTTGATGATTGCGATTTATTTACATCATCATTGGGATGTAAAAATTTTTCTTTATCGGTTAGATTTCCTCCATTTGATCACATGACCACGGTAAGCGATCACTTCATTTACATTCATATTGCTTTGTGTACCGCTTCCTGTTTGCCAAACTACCAGTGGAAAATAATCATCTAAGTTTTCCTTCCAATATTTCATCACAAACTTTTCCGATCAGGTCAGATTTTTCTTTTGGTAAAACACCAGCTTCAAGATTTGTAATAGCTGCTGCTTTTTTTAGATAAGCAAATGCCCGGATGATTTCTTTCGGCATTTTGTTGATATCCTGTGCGATCTTAAAATTGTCAATACTGCGTTGTGTTTGTGCACCATAATACGCATCTAGCAGGAACTTTTACTTCGCCCATTGTATCTTTTTCTATCCTGTATTCCATAAAATTTGTTTGATTTTAAAATATCGGCGCAAAGGTAAGTCAATGCGGCAAACGGTTGCGCCAATTTTAGATTGGTTCAAGGCCAATGCTTTACTTTTAGCCGCTAAATCGCTGTATCGTTACATGAAAAATTTTAGTGCATTTTGGCTGCTGTGTTTTACTATTAATTTATCAGCACAAACCTATCAACCCAATTGGGAATCGCTTGATAAACGACCAACTCCACAATGGTTCAAGGATTCTAAATTTGGCATCTTTATTCATTGGGGCGTTTATTCAGTACCGGGTTGGAGTACAAAAGGTAATTATGCAGAATGGTATCAGCAAGGTTTGCAAACAACAGATACGGCAAGACAAAAATTTCACAAAGCAAAATTTGGAAACAGGACTTACTATGATCTTGCCAATGATTTCAAAGCAGAATTATTTAATCCTGATGATTGGGCAAAATTGTTTGAAAGATCAGGAGCAAAATATATTGTGCTTACATCAAAGCATCATGACGGGTTTACATTATGGCCAAATCAAAGACGCCAATAAAACATGGGGCTTTCCATGGAATGCAAAAGATATTGGTCCGAAGAGAGATCTGATCGGTGATTTGTTCAACGCGGTTCGCAAAACTTCTGTACATGCGGGAATGTATTATTCATTGTACGAATGGTTCAATCCTTTTTGGAAAAGCGATCCGAAAAAATATGCAACTGAACATGTATGGCCGCAAATGAAAGAGCTCATCAATAATTATCAGCCAGATGTTTTTTGGACAGATGGCGATTGGGATGCGCCTCCGGAAACATGGAAGAGCCAGGAATTTCTTGCATGGCTTTACAATGAAAGCCCGGTGAAAGAAAAAATAGTGGTGAATGATCGTTGGGGTGCCGGTGTTCGATTTAATCATGGCGGTATTTATACACCGGAGTATCAACCCGATCTTGATTTTGAAGATCATGATTGGGAAGAAAGCCGTGGCATGGGATATAGTTATGGTTATAACCGAGAAGAAGATGCATGGGATTATAATTCTACCCAATCATTGGTAATTGCAGTTAATTGATAAAGTAAGTCGTGGAGGAAATTTTTTACTGGATATCGGTCCCGATGAACACGGAAAAATTCCACCGATCATGCAGGAACGTTTATTGCAAATGGGTGAATGGTTGAATGTAAATGGAGAAGCGATCTACAATACAAGAAGATGGAAAACGCCATTTCAGTGGAGTGAGGGAAAGAAAGATTAGAAAGGCAGAAGGCGATGATCATGCTGTTAAAGCTGACTGTTGATCCTGATCCCGGGTTATGCAGTAAAAGAAGTTTTTTATACTTATAATCCAACAAACAACAATCTTATTCGCCATTTTTCCAAAGTATCCTGATAATAGAAAACTTGTTTTAAAAGATGTAACGCTGCCGGCAGGAACTAAGATCAGTTTTCTTTCTACAAAAGAAAATTTGCAATGGAAACAATCAGGAGCAAATGTTGAGATCAGTTTACCAGAATACAATCCTAATAAAATAAGATCACCTTATGCATATGCAGTGAAAATTGAGAACTTCGGCAGGTATGCATCAAAACCTGAGATAAACACTGATTATTCAAAGAATGTGATGAAGCCAACTGTTATCATGAATGCAGATATGGCAAACGTAATTTATTATACAATTGATGGGTCCAATCCGGATCGGTCTTCTATTTTATATAAGGGCCCGTTTATGGCAGAAAAAACAATGACCATAAAAGCCATTGCAATGATGAACGGCACATTGGAACAAATTCCAAGTTCTGTATCCACAAAACAAATAAAAACATATGAATGGAAAAATGCAATAAAAGTTTCAAAACCAAAACCTGGAATCGCATACAAATATTTTGAACCAACAGGAAAAATTGATCTTAGCTCTATTAATAATAATCCCACATCAACGGGTATCGCTGATATAATTTCAAATAATAAGAAGCAACGCACCGATAAGTTTGCATTTGAGTTCACTGGCTATATTAAAGTGGAGAAAGATGGCATTTATACTTTCTTTACCGATTCAGATGACGGCAGCATGCTCTATATTGATGATGAAGAAATAGTGAACAACGGCGGCGATCATGGAAACGTAGAGAAAAACGGCAAAGCAGCATTGAAAAAAGGTTATCATAAAATAAAAGTTCTTTACTTTGATAGTGGTGGCGGCAACTCATTAAAAGTTTTCATACAACCCGAAGGTGGAAAGAAAGAGGCGATACCAGCGGTTTTATTATTTCATTAATTAAATGCTTATATGAACCAAACCAGGAACTCCTTTCTTTTTGCTTTTATACTTGTGACCAGTCTTTTTTTCCTCTGGGCTTTTTTGCATAATACAAATCCCATCCTGATCCCGCATTTAAAAAAAGCTTGCCAGCTTAGCGATACACAATCATCATTCATTGATCTTGCTGTTTACCTTGGCTATTTTTCAATCGCCATTCCGGCGGGATTGGTGATGCATAAGTATGGATATAAACGAGGAATAATAATAGGATTATGTCTTTACGCAGCAGGGGCATTATTATTTATACCTGCAGCATCGGGCAGAACATTCGGTTTGTTTCTTGCCGCATTATTTATACTTGCTTCAGGTGCTACTTTTCTTGAAACGGTTGCTAATCCATATATTTCAATATTAGGACCCAAAGAAACTTCAGAACAGCGATTAAATTTTGCACAATCATTTAATGGGGTTGGTGCATTCGTAGCTCCACTTATTGGTGGCAAATTTATTTTGTCCGGCGTTGAACATACAAAAGAGGAATTGAATCAAATGGCTGCGAATGGAACACTCAATGCGTACTTGCAGTCGGAAGCCGACACTGTAAAAATTCCTTATTTAATAATTGCAGCGGTTGTGGTCATCGTTACTATCGGCTTTCTTTTAACCAAATTACCGGAAGTAAAAGAGTCAGATGCAGCTGACGCACATACAGGTTTTTCATTAAGTGTATTGCGTCATCCTCATGTGCGTTGGGCAGTCATTGCACAGTTCTTTTATGTAGGGGCACAGGTTGGCGTAGGTAGTTTCTTTATACGCTTTTCAAAACAGGTTATGGACCTTGGTGAAAAACCAGCATCCTATTTATGGGGGTCGATTGCCATGGTCGGGTTTATGGTTGGTCGTTTTGCAGGAACATTTCTTATGAAGTTTATTAAACCGCAAAAGCTTTTGCTTATATATGCGGTCATCAGTATTCTTTTACTTGTTATCGCATTAAATACACATGGCAAGGTTGCTGTTTATGCAGTTGCAGCTGTTCCATTTTTTATGTCGATCATGTTCCCGACAATTTTTGCTTTAGGTATAAAGGAATTAGGAGAAGAGACAAAGATGGCATCCTCATTACTGGTCATGGCAATTGTTGGTGGTGCGTTGGCCCCGGTACTGATGGGAGCAATTTCTGATTATACAGGCAGCATGCAAAAAGCCTATATCATACCTTTACTTTGCTTTATTGTAGTGGCATGGTTTGGCTGGCGAGGTTATAAAATAAAACAGGTAAATGTTTAGTCTCGATAATAAAATTGCAGTGATCACCGGTGGTGGTAGTGGTATTGGAAAAGCTATTGCAAAAGTTTTTGCAAAGCAAGGAGCCATCGTTCACATTCTTGAATGGAATACTGATACAGCCAATGAAACTGCTGATGAAATAAAAAGTGACAACGGTAAGGCTTCTGTATATAAATGCAATGTTGCTGATCAAAAAGAAGTGCTTGCGATATTTGAAAGCATTGGTGCAATAAATATCCTTGTCAATAATGCCGGCATTGCCCATATAGGCAAGGCAGATAATACCAAAGAAGAAGATTTTGACAAAGTAATGTCGGTAAATGTAAAAGGAGTTTATAATTGTATACATGCCGCAATACCTCAATTAAAAAAGACCGGTGGTGGTTGTATCATCAATATGGCATCTGTAGCTGCGCATGTTGGGATACCTGATCGCTTTGCATACAGTACAACAAAAGGAGCTGTGATGGCAATGACATTAAGTGTTGCAAAAGACTATTTACAGGAAAACATTCGTTGCAATTCTATTTCACCGGCAAGAGTGCATACGCCGTTTGTAGACGGTTTTTTAAAAAATACTTATCCCGGTCAGGAAGAAGAGATGTTTAATAAACTTTCAAAGACACAGCCGATTGGTAGAATGGGAACACCGGATGAGGTTGCAGCACTTGCGTTATACCTCTGCAGTGATGAAGCATCTTTTATTACCGGGTGTGATTATCTTGTTGATGGAGGTTTTGTTAAACTCAATAATTAAATCAGAACCGGACCTGCCTGCCGGTAGGCAGGTTAATGTGATTATTAAGATTAGGAGGAAAAAATGCATTTTAAAACTTATTTGAATATTGCTTAATCAAAATGGCATGAAAAAATCAATTTTAATTTCACTTTCGGTCTTACTTAGCTTGTGTCTAAATGCGCAATCTGAATATATACCTACATCTGAAAATCTTGCAGCCCGAAACGAATTTCAGGATAACAAATTCGGCATGTTCATTCACTGGGGCGCATCAAGTGTACTTGGCGCCGGTGAGTGGGTAATGAATAACAGGAATATCAAAGTGGATGAATATACAAGGCTGCTAAAAATATTTAACCCTCAGAATTTTGATGCCGCTAAATGGGTTGGCATTGCAAAAGCTGCGGGAATGAAATATATCACATTTATCACCCGTCATCATGACGGCTTCAGCAATTGGGATACAAAACAATCTGACTGGAAAATAACAAACACGCCTTATCACAAAGATGCATTGAAGCAGCTTGCCGATGAATGTCATAAGCAAGGCATCAAACTTTTCTGTTATTATTCATTGCTTGACTGGTATCGCAGCGATTATCAATACGAAACCGGGAGAACAGGGAAAGGAACAGGAAGAACTGAAAAAAGTAATTGGGAGCATTATATCAATTTCATGAAAGCTCAGTTAACTGAATTGCTTACTAACTATGGAGAAATATCAGGGATTTGGTTTGATGGTCATTGGGATCAGTTAGATAATGATCATGATAAAGGACAAGTATCAAAAGTGAACTGGCATTATGAGGAGATCTATAAACTCATTCATAGTTTACAACCAGCATGTTTGATCAGTAATAATCATCATTTGACCCCAATTCCCGGTGAGGATTTCCAGGCATTTGAAAAAGATCTGCCCGGGACATAATACAACAGGGTTTGGTGGTGCATCAGTTTCTGTATTGCCATTAGAAACATGCGAGACCATGAATGACAGTTGGGGTTTTAATATCACTGACAGAAATTATAAGTCTGTAAAAAAAGTAATTCAATACATAGTGAAAGCCGCTGGCTATAATGCAAACTTTTTATTGAATGTTGGTCCTATGCCCGATGGAACTATTCAACCGGAATTTGCCGACACTTTAAAAGCGGTGGGTAAATGGATGGAGCAAAATGGACAGACTATTTATGGAACAAGAGGAAATATAATTCCGCCAAAAGACTGGGGAACTATGACCATAAAAAACAAAATGGTTTATATGCACATTCTTAATAAACCAGAGAACCCTGCTTTTATTTTCATTCCTGAATTAAAAGAAAAGATCTCCAAAGCCTTTTTATTGAACGGGAACAAGGAAATAAAATTCAAACAGCAACCTGAAGGAACTTTTATTTATATTGATGGAGTTACGCTGGATGATATTGACACTATTATTCAATTGGATCTAAAATAAAAACTAAAGATGAAACTGATTCGTTTTGGTGAAGCCGGCAAAGAAAAACCTGGTGTAATAATTAATGATACCTGGTTTGATGTATCGGAATACATTCATGATTATGATGAAAAGTTTTTTGAAACTGGTGGCTTTGCATTGCTTAAAACAATTATCAGTGAAAAAACTTTAAAAGAAATTTCAAGAGATATTCGTCTTGGTCCACCAGTTGCAAGACCTTCCAAGATCATTTGTATTGGTTTGAATTATTCAGATCATGCGACTGAAAGTAAAATGCAGTTACCTCCTGAACCAGTTATCTTTTTTAAAGCAACCACTGCTATTGTTGGGCCGAATGACAACCTCACTATACCTAAAAACAGTAAGAAGACCGATTGGGAAGTTGAACTTGCGTTTGTTATTGGAAAAAAGGCATCTTACGTTGATGAAAAAAATGCAATGGATCATGTGGCGGGATATTTGTTACACAACGATTACAGTGAAAGAGAATTTCAATTAGAAAGAGCAGGTCAATGGGTAAAAGGAAAAAGCTGTGATACATTCGCCCCGCTTGGACCATATTTAGCAACACAAGACGAAATTCCGGATGTAAATGATCTGCGGCTTTGGTTAACCGTTAATGGAGTAATGATGCAAGATGGAAATACAAAGAATCTTGTTTTTAAAATCCCGCATCTCGTTTCTTATTTAAGCCAGTTCATGACCTTGTTGCCCGGAGATATTATTTCTACAGGAACACCCGCTGGCGTCGGACTGGGACAGAAACCAGAGCCTGTGTATATAAAACCCGGCGATGTGATGGAGTTAGGTATTCATGGTTTGGGAAGTAGTCGACAGGTAGCTGTTGCTTATAGCAATTATGTCAATTAAGAATTAATAATACTTAGTTGAGTGAAAAGATATTGTCTTGCTTTGGATTTAAAAGATGACTCCAAACTTGATTGCTGAATATGAAAACTATCATAAAAATGTTTGGCCGGAAATAATCAAAAGTATTAAGGGATCAGGCATAGAAGTGTTAGATATTTATCGTACGGGTAATAGAATGTTTATGATCATAGAAGCGAATGAAGATTTTAGTTTTGAAAAGAAGTCTGCAATGGATGCAACAAATCCTAAAGTTCAGGAATGGGAAAATTTGATGTGGAAATTTCAACAAGCATTGCCATGGGCAAAAACCGGTGAGAAATGGATCTTGATGGAAAAGATATTTGAGTTGCCAGTTACCGGTAACCAGTAACCGGCAACTAATAGCTATAGAATTCTGACTACTATGATAATCGATACACATGTACATTTTTGGAAGTATGATAAAAAAAGAGATGCATGGATCACCGATGAAATGAAGATCCTGAAACAGGATCATTTACCGGCTCATTTAATACCGACACTTAAAAGAAACGGCGTTGATGGTTGTGTAGCAGTTCAGGCAGGACAAAGTGAATATGAAACACATTTTTTGGTTGAGCTTGCAAAAACACATTCTGAAATAAAAGGAGTTGTTGGGTGGACCGATCTGCAAAGCAAGAATGTCGAAGAAAGACTTCAATTTTTTTCCCAGTATAATAGCATTAAAGGCTGGCGCCATGTAGTGCAATCTGAACCTGATGATTTTTTATTAAGAGAAGATTTTCAAAATGGTATCAGGGCTTTAGCACCTTTTAATTATACCTATGATATTCTTATTTATCATTATCAATTAAAACCTGCGTTGGAGTTTGTTTCTAAATTTCCGGGACAAAAGTTTGTTATTGATCATTGCGCAAAACCAGATATTGGTAAAAAGAATATTGATGAGTGGAAAGTAATAATGAAAGAAATGGCGCAACATCCTAATGTCTATTGCAAACTTTCCGGGTTATTCACAGAAACAAAATGGAAGCAATGGAGTGCCGGTGATTTTTATCCTTACCTTGATACGGTGTTTGAAGCTTTCGGAACCGATCGTTTAATGTTTGGAAGTGACTGGCCAGTTATGTTACTCTCGGGAATTTATGTACAATGGAAAAGTTTATTGGAGAAATACATGGAAAACTTTGTTGAAGAAGACAGGTTGAAAGTGCTTGGCGAGAATGCAATTGAATTTTATAATTTATAAATATGAATTTAGATTTAAAAGACAAGGTCATCATTGTTACGGGTGGTGCTAAAGGAATTGGTGCAGGGATCACCAAATCGTTGGCTGCCGAAGGTGCAATACCTGTTGTTGTTGGCCGCGATGCAAATGATAATGATGCGATCATTAAAGAAGTTGGAGCTGGCTTCGGCATAACTGCTGAACTGACCCATCCGGAAGCATGTGAAAATGCCGTTAAAGCAACGATAGAAAAATTCGGAAGGATCGACGGATTGGTAAATAATGCAGGTGTCAATGATGGCGTAGGATTGGAAAAAGGAAATTATGAAGTCATTCATTGCGTCACTTCACAAAAATGTGGTGCATTATTATTTAATGGCACATCATGCTTTGCCTGAATTAATAAAAAGCAAAGGAGCTATTGTAAATATAGGAAGTAAGGTAGCTGAAACAGGACAAGGAAATACATCTGCCTATGCAGCATCCAATGGTGGACGTAATGCATTAACAAGGGAATGGGCTGTTGAATTATTAAAATATGGAATAAGAGTAAATGCAGTGATCGTTGCTGAATGCTATACTCCGCTTTATGAAAAATGGATAAAGACGTTGCCAAACCCTGAGGAAAAATTAAGATCGATCACCGATAAAATTCCATTGGGAAAAAGAATGACAACTGCTGAAGAGATCGCTGATATGGTTGTGTTTCTTCTTTCTGAAAGATCAAGTCATACAACAGGGCAATTAATTTATGTTGATGGCGGTTACACACATCTTGACAGGTCATTGTAAATAACCGAGTGGGCTAAAGCCCACTTCAAAATGAACCAATTCAATAACCCCAGCCTTAAGGCTGGGGTTAAAAAACAAATAAGGAATATGGGCTTTAGCCCTGAAATTATTAAGCAGAAATAAAAATAGTAATGAGAAAGAAATACTCTTTAATCTTTTTTCTTTTTTATGGTAGTTTTCTGCAAGCACAGCAAGCCGAAAACATAATTATAATTACAACCGATGGTTTTCGCTGGCAGGAAGTATTTAAAGGAATGGATTCCGCGATCGCAAACAATTCAAAATTTAACCAGGGCGACAGCAGTTATATTTTTGAAAAATACTGGAGCAATAATGAAAATGAAAGAAGAAAAAAATTAATGCCATTTTTCTGGAATACAATTGTCAATCACGGGCAGATCTATGGTAACAGGAAACTCGATAATAAGGTCAATAATGCAAATCCTTATTGGTTCAGTTACCCCGGTTATAGTGAGATCATGACCGGCTTTGCAGATTCAACGATCGATTCAAATGATTTTCCACCCAATCCACATGTTACTGTCCTGGAATTTTTAAATCAGCAACCAAAGTTTAGAAATAAAGTTGCGGCATTTGGCGCATGGGATGCATTTGACAGGATATTGAATCAGCAACGAAGCGGCATCCCGGTTTTTTCTGCATTTGATACTATCGGGGGAAAAACTCCAACTGCCAATGAAAAATTAATTAATGCAATGATGCAGGATTCTTACCGTCCGTTTGGTAAGGAAGAATGTCTTGATGTATTTACCCATTATGCTGCGCTTGAATATTTGAAAACAAAAAAACCAAAAGTTCTTTACATCTCTTATGGGGAGACTGATGAATGGGCCCATCATGGTTATTACCGTTCTTATCTTGATGCTGCTCATTTGGTAGACAAATGGATAAAAGAGATATGGACTTTTGTGCAAAACGATCCGCAGTATAAAAATAAAACGGCCATTCTTATTACTACCGATCATGGCAGAGGCGATATAAATAAAGAAGAATGGAGAGATCATGGTAGTGGGATAGCGGATGCCTATCAAATTTGGTTTGCAGCAATGGGTCCCAGCATTCCTTCATCGGGGGAACAAAAAAATAATGTTCAATTATTCCAGGATCAATTTGCACAAACTATCGCAAAACTTTTAGGAGTTACTTATAAAGCAAATCATCCTGTTTCACCAGAAATTAAATCAGTGCTTAAGAAATGAAAAAAATATTTTTTTACCTGTTGCTTTTCTCTTTTTCCGTAACTCTCCGGGCACAGGTAAACAAAACACCTTTACCAACAAAGCAACAGCTTGCCTGGCATGAAATGGAATATTATTTCTTTTTTCATTTTGGGCCAAACACATTTACTGATAAAGAATGGGGTCATGGTGATGAACCGGAAGATATTTTTGATCCAACAGGTCTCGATTGCAGGCAGTGGGTAAGAATTGCTAAACAGGCGGGAGCAAAAGGAGTGATCATCACTGCAAAACATCATGATGGTTTTTGCTTATGGCCAAGTAAATATTCAACACATACAGTTCGTGAAAGTAAATGGAAGAATGGTAAAGGAGATGTGTTGAAAGAATTATCACAGGCATGTAAAGAGTATGGTTTAAAATTCGGGGTATACATTTCTCCCTGGGATCGTAATCATCCAAAATATGGTACGCCGCAATACAATGATGTGTTTGTAAACATGATGAAAGAGATCTTTACAAATTATGGTCCTATTTGGGAATTATGGTGGGATGGAGCAAATGGCGAAGGCCCGAATGGAAAAAAGCAAGTTTATGATTGGGATCGGTTTAAGAAAACAGTGAAAGCACTTTCTCCCAATACAGTTGTGTTTAGCGATGTGGGTCCGCACATAAGATGGGTGGGAAATGAAAAAGGAATTGCAGGAAAAACAAACTGGAATTATTTAGATACTGCGGGATATACTGCGGGAGCCGGGGCTCCATCAACCGACACATTAAACACTGGCAATGCATTTGGAAAAACCTGGATACCGGCAGAGTGTGATGTAAGTATTCGACCCGGTTGGTTTTGGCATGGAAATGAAGACAGCAAAGTGAAGAGTGGCGAACAGTTATTTGAACTTTATTTAAAATCTGTTGGACGTGGTTCAAATCTTTTATTAAATGTGCCGCCAGACAGAAGAGGTTTGATCAATGAAAATGATTCAGTGGCATTGATGGCATTTAAGAAATTAAGAGATCAGAATTTCAATAATAACTTATTGCACGATGCTAAGGCTTATTGGGAAATAAATGACGATGCATTTTTAAATGACTCTATCAGTTATCGTGCCTTTGATAAGAAAGGGTATGCTTACGGGATCAATCGACAGGGTTTTACTGTACAACTTGCAAAAGCAACTGCTGTAAATTGTATTGTTTTACGTGAAGCTATTCATCTTGGCCAGAGCATTGAAAGGTTTAAGATTGCATTATTTAATAATAACCAGAAAGTGGGTGAAATTAACGGGACAACCATTGGCCGAAGACGAATTCTTACGTTTCCTGCTAAAACAATTACTTCATTCAAGGTTTATATGATTGACCGCAACGGGAATGATAATGTAAGCAGGGTGGCTGCTTATTTAATTGATGAGAAGCTCTTGGAAAAATAAATTTTATTCCTTTTCCAACAGTTCTTTTAGCGGGAAAGTTTTTACATCAACTGTCTTATAGCTTTTCAATGATTGATCAATGCTCAGATAATTTGCATCTTGAGAAGAAGTATAAGCAACATTGTAATTGGTGAGAAATATCACTTTGCCAGACTGAAATTCAATATCGTTTAATGAGATGTTTGTGACAAATGATTTATACTTCATTGGTATCACAACATACATTTCCGGGTGCCAGCCTCTTGATGACCAGTTGGAGATCTTGAATACAAATATTTTTTCCCAGGCAAATACCTGCCCGCTGAATTGAAATTGATTAAAAGGTTTTTCTTCTTCCTTCCCTGAGATCAGGGTGGGCATTCCATTATCAAAATATCCTCCACAATTAATGTCATTAGGTTTTAGAGAACCAAAATCAATTGTTGAAGTATCACGGGTAAACCAATTTCCTCTTTCTGTCTTTTTATTAGGTTCACAAATATTCATTTCTATTTTATACCGGGTAGTCTCTGCTTTTACAGAATCCATTTTCACTAAAATGGATAAATACGGCGACTGGGCTGTCGCAGTAAGGTGGATGAGGATGGTGTTTATTAATAAAAGATATTTCATTTACTTATGCAAAAATTAGAGAAACTTTTTCATTTGACGCAATATTTTAGTTATTGGTTGTTCGCAATTGAAATAATTTTCAGGATCTGACTTGCTCCGCCGTTTAGAGAGGAGAATAAAAAATCTTCTTTATTTGACATATTCTTGAAGGGCAGTGCAAGTCAAACTTCTTAACTTTAAGCATCATAAATGCTGTTGTAAACGATGCTTCATATAAAAAGGTTTCTGGTTCTCTTCTTGCTGGTATTGGTGGGTGGACTCATCTGGTATTTTTCAGGCGTCTTTGAGAAAAAAATAGATTATAACACACAGGTAAAACCCATCTTCAATAAAAAATGTATTGCATGCCATGGTGGCGTCAAGGCAAAATCAAATTTCAGTTTATTATTCAGAGAAGATGCGCTGAAGGCTGCTAAATCCGGCAAATACCCCATTGTCCCCGGCGAACCAGGTAAAAGTGAAATGATAAGACGGATAACTAACAATGATCCTGATGAAAGGATGCCTTACAAACACGATCCACTAACTAAAGACGAAATTTCAATTTTAAAAAAATGGATAAAGCAAGGAGCTGAATGGGGTGAACATTGGGCATATATTCCAGTGCAAAAACCAGCAATGCCTGATGTAAAGAATAAATGGATAAGAAATGAGATCGATAAATTTATTTATCAAAAACTAGAGGAAGAGAAATTAAAGCCATCTGCTGAAGCAGATAAACAAACTTTATTAAGAAGAGTGAGTCTTGATCTCATCGGGATGCCTGCCGAAGAAAATACTGCAAACAAATATTTGAACGATAATAGCGAGAAGGCTTATGAAAATTTGATCGATGACCTGATGTCATCACCAAAGTATGGCGAGAAGTGGACATCGATGTGGCTTGATCTTGCCCGTTATGCAGATACAAAAGGCTTTGAAAAAGACCCGGGAAGGAATATTTGGGAATACAGGGATTGGCTGATCCGTGCATTTAATGAAGACAAGCCTTATGATCAATTTTTGATCGAACAATTAGCCGGTGATCTTTTGCCTGACCCGACTGATGCACAATATATCGCCACAGGTTTTCATCGCAATACAGTTACTAATGATGAAGGCGGAACCGATAATGAAGAATACAGAACTCTTGCAGTAATGGACAGAGTAAATACAACATGGACTGGATTGATGAGCACAACGTTTGGCTGCGTACAATGTCATAGTCATCCTTATGACCCGATACGACATGATGAATATTATAAGTTCATGGCATTTTTTAATAACAGCCGCGATGTTGATTCAGAAGAAGACTATCCATTGCTTCGTCATTATGAAAAGGAAGATAGTGTTGAAGCATTACGAATAAAAGAATGGTTAAAGCAAAACGCCTCCGCAGATGAAGCAAAAAAATATTATGCATTATTGAAAACGTGGGAACCAGTAACCACTTCTTTTGAAAGAACGGATAAATATGATAACTGTGAGTTAAGAGATACTAAACGGTTGGTAATAAGAAAACGGTCAACTTTCAGAATGAAAGAGATCGATCTTTCGGATAAAACTTATTTTTTATTCAGGTACAAAGGCTATCCCAAAGATGGCATTTGGACGATCCATCTCGATAGCCTGAGTGGACCTGTATGGAAGGTGATCAATGTGCCGGAAACAAAAGGAGAAAGCAAGGTCTTTGGTGTAGATGTTGAGCCTGTAACCGGCAAGCATGATCTGTATTTTTCTTATTTCAGTAAAAAATTAGAAAAAGACGATTTTACTTCAGTGATACTTGATTGGTTTTATTTTGGACAATCATTTCCAGGAAAGGGAAAACCGGGTTATGACAGTGCATACAGCAGTTATATGCGTTTGTTGAATAAGCCAGTGAAGACAACGCCGGTCATGTTTGAAAGTTCACCCGATCTTAAAAGAGAGACAAATGTTTTTGAAAGAGGTAATTGGTTAGTGAAGGGAGATAAGGTTGAAGCAGATGTTCCAAAATTATTTCCCCCGATCGAAAAGAAGGGAATGAAAAATAGAATGGATATGGCTTTGTGGTTAACAGATAAAAAACATCCGCTGACTGCAAGAACAATGGTGAACAGGTTATGGGAACAAGTTTTTGGAAATGGTATCGTTGAAACGTTGGAAGATTTCGGAACACAGGGAATGACGCCAACACATAAAGAACTGCTTGATTGGATGGCATGGCAATTCATGCATGATGATAACTGGAGCATGAAAAAAATGATCAAAACAATTTTGATGTCAGCTACATACAGGCAGCAATCGAATGTTACAAAAGATCTGCTGGAGAAGGATCCTTACAATAGATATTATGCAAGAGGGCCGAGAGTAAGATTATCTGCAGAGCAGGTAAGGGACCAGGCTTTATTCATCAGTGGCTTATTAAGTAATAAAATGTATGGGCCTGGTATAATGCCATTTCAACCGGAAGGTATATGGAACTCACCTTATAGTCCATCGCAATGGAAACAAAGTGAAGGTGAAGATCAATACCGGCGCGGTGTATATATTTATTGGAAACGAACAGCAGCATATCCATCGATGACAACTTTTGATGGAACAGCAAGAGAAGTATGTGTGGCAAGAAGGATAAGAACCAATACTCCTTTGCAGGCATTGGTTACTTTAAATGATTCTGCTTATATTGAAATGGCTAGAAATTTTGCCTATCGATTGCAGAAAGAAGTGAATGCTGATGTTAGTGCACAAATTAAAAAAGGATATGAGTTAGCAACAGGTCATGCAATAACTGAAAATGAATTATCGGTATTAATGGATCTGTATAAAAGTGCATTGGATAAATTCAAAAAGGATGAAGTGAAGACTTGTGAAATGGTGGGTGGAAATGATAAACGTAATATTCCGGAAACAGCGGCGCTGGTAGTTGTAGCCAATGCGATCTTGAATTTGGATGAGGTGGTGACTAAGACATAAAACCCGGCCCCCTGTCCCCCAAAGGGGGAACTTAGATTGATCAGTGATTCTTTTATTGAATTCTCCGAAAGACAGGTATCAGAGCACAGTCTTTGATTTCGGAGATAGTATCATTATCAGCATCTCCGCAAGTGGAGAGCAGTGAAGCTAAAGTTGATTAAAGAATAAGTTTCAATAGAGTGGACACGTCCCTTCCCTTGGGACAAGGAATAAGATGAATGAGCTTAATAGCGAACAGAACGAAGAAGGGAGCGACGCAACAGAAGATGATAGAATTACAAAAGCTGGTAACATAAAAATATATTAATGACCCGAAACGAATTACATAACCAAAGATTATTTGAAGAAGCAAAGCAAGCAGTGCTTCATCATCATACCCGTCGCCATTTTTTGAAAGAAAGTGCAATGGGTTTGGGTGCATTGGCATTGGGTTCGATATTGGGAAGTTGCGGAAGAGGTTCTTCAAAAGAAGTTTCAAATATTTTATTTGATCCGGTGAACCCACTTATGCCACGACCGCCCATGTTTCCGGGAAAAGCAAAGTCGGTTATTTATTTACACATGGCCGGGGCGCCATCACAATTGGAATTGTTTGATTACAAACCAGAGCTGATAAAAAT
The DNA here is from genome assembly GCA_963746915.1 of uncultured Bacteroidota bacterium. Classification (GTDB taxonomy): domain Bacteria; phylum Bacteroidota; class Bacteroidia; order Chitinophagales; family Chitinophagaceae; genus VBAS01. The sequence continues at coordinate 244,194 of CAVVDD010000006.1, forward strand.
GGATGGTACAGATTGTCCGCCATCTTGATGGAAGGAAAACGTTTTGCATTCATTCGTGGCAATGCCACAAATGCTGGGACCACAGGCAAAATTTAAACAATACGGCGAAAGCGGGATATGGTTAAGTAATTACTTACCGCATTTTTCAACAATTGCTGATGATGTTGCAATATTAAAAGCTGTAACGACAGATCAATTCAATCATGCACCGGCGCAATTATTTATGCATACCGGTTCACCACGATTGGGCAGACCAAGTATGGGTGCATGGGTTACTTATGGTTTGGGAACAGAGAATCAGAATTTACCAGGCTTTGTTGTGTTGACATCAGGCGGTAATAATCCTGATGCAGGTAAGAGTGTATGGGGCAGTGGATTTTTGCCAAGTGTTTACCAGGGAGTGCAATGCAGAAGTGAAGGTGACCCTGTTTTATTTATCAATGATCCTGAGGGAATGGACGGGATCTTCGCCATGCTTCTATTGATGCTATTAATAAAGTAAACCAGCAGCAATACGAAGAGTATAAAGATCCTGAAATTTTATCACGCATTTCACAATATGAAATGGCATATAAGATGCAGATATCTGCTCCGGAAGTAATGAATATAAATGATGAGCCGCAATATATTCATGAAATGTATGGAACAAAACCCGGTGAAGCTTGTTTTGCAAATAATGTATTGCTGGCAAGAAAATTGGTTGAAAAAGGTGTTCGATTTGTACAGTTGTTTGATTGGGGTTGGGATAGTCATGGTACAGATGCGCAAACTGCTGTAGATATTGGTTTGATAAATAAATGCCGCCAGGTTGATAAGGCTATGACTGCATTGATCCTTGATCTGAAACAAAGAGGTTTACTTGATGAAACACTGGTGATCTGGGGTGGTGAGTTTGGAAGAACGCCGATGCAGGAAAACAGGGAAGGAAAAACAATGCCATTTAAAGGAAGGGATCATCATACAGAAGCATTTACAATATGGATGGCCGGTGGCGGAATAAAAGGTGGTACTACTTATGGTGAAACAGATGAGATCGGATACACAGTGGTTGAACGGTAAAACGGAAGCATTCGATATACAGGCAACGATCCTTAACCAATTGGGTTTTGATCATGAAAAATTCACTTACCAGTTCCAGGGTCGTCCATTCAGGTTGACGGATGTGAGCGGGAAAGTGATCCAGGAGATATTGGCGTAGGGTTATAAAATGAACATTGATAGTTGAGCATTGAATATTGAGCATTTGATAAAACAGGAATATTCGAATAATCAATATTCAATGCTCAATGTTCAACATGCAGAAAAAATATATGAAGTATCAATCGTCGTGACTTTCTTGGAATAACTTCATCAGCAACTACCGCAATGCATGTTGTCTTCTCTCGATAAAATTTCATCAGCAACTCAACCTTCTTTCACCATGAATAAGAATTATGAATTAAAAATAATGGCTACCAACTGGGGCTTTGATGGCAGCACTGATGCTTTTTGCGCCAAAGTAAAAAAAGAAGGTTATGATGGAATAGAAATCTGGTGGCCCGCTGAAAATAAAGAACAGGATGAATTGTTTGCTGCATTAAAGACTCATGGATTGGAAGTTGGTTTTCTTTGCGGCGGCTGGCAAAATGATCCGAAAGAGCATTTGGAGTATTATAAAAAAATGATTGATGCAGCAGCCAAACAAAATATCCAACGACCTCTTTATATTAACAATCATTCCGGCAGGGATCATTTTAGTTTTGATGATAATAAAAAATTTATTGAACACACTCTTGCATTAGCAAAAGAAACGGGCATTACTATTTGCCATGAAACACATCGGTCAAGAATTTTATATGCAGCTCCTGTTGCAAGACAGTTCATGGAAAAATATCCTGAATTAAAAATCACTTTCGATGTATCGCATTGGTGTAATGTGCATGAAAGTTTATTGGCAGATCAGCAGGAAACAGTGAATATGACATTGGATAGAGTGGAACATATTCATGCACGGATCGGTCATCCGGAAGGGCCGCAGGTAAATGATCCGAGAGCACCTGAATGGGAGAATGCAGTGAAAGCTCATTTTGCCTGGTGGGATAAAGTGGTAGAAAGAAAAAAGAAGAATGGTGAACGAATGACTTTTTTGACCGAGTTTGGTCCGCCGGATTATATGCCTACCATGGCTTATACAAGACAACCGCTGGCAAATCAATGGGAGATCAATGTGTATATGATGCAATTGTTGCGTAAGCGATATAGCTGACCAATTATTAATTTTTAATTATTCATTATTAATTTATTGATGAACCTCTCCGAACTAATTGGTCGCTTCCATCCTTTGTTGGTCCATTTGCCAATTGGTATTTTGCTGCTGGCAGCATTATTTCAATTGCTTGCACTTAAACCAAAATATGCATCAATGCATGCAGCTATGAGCATTGCTTTGTTTTGGGGAATGATCAGTGCAATTGTTTCCTGTATCAGCGGCTATTTACTTTCACAAAGCGGCGACTATGATGAAGAATTAGTAGGTACACATAAATGGTTTGCGATCGCAACCGCATCTATTTCTCTTATTGCCTATTTATTTAACCGATGGGAAAATGAATTTGCCAAATGGGTAATCCTGCTAATGGTTCCATTGATTATTGTTACGGGTCATCTCGGCGGGTCACTTACTCATGGATCGGATTATCTTACCAAAGGATTTTCAAAAAAGGATAGTATAGCTGAAAAAGAGATCAAACCAATTGCTGATGTGCAGGAAGCAAATGCATATGCAGATATAATTCAACCAATCTTTGAAAGCAAATGTTATGGCTGTCATAATAAAAGCAAAAAGAAAGGCAAGTTAAGATTGGATGAACCAGCATTTATTTTAAAAGGTGGAAAAGATGGGGAAGTGATCAAGCCGGGCAATGCCGATGAAAGTGATATGATGAAAAGATTGTTATTGCCACGCAATGAGGAAGATCACATGCCGCCTAAAGAGAAGCCACAATTAAAAGATAATGAAATTGCATTGATACATTGGTGGATCGCAACCGGAGCAACATTTGATAAAAAGACAAAAGAACTGGAGCAGCCGGAAAAAATAAAACCTGTTTTACTTGCATTGCAAAAAGAAGTAAAAAAAGTTTTGCCAGATCTGCCACAAATACCAATTGAGAAGGCTGATGAAAAAGCCATTCAAAAATTAAAAGACAGCGGCATAATTGTTTTTCACGTAGCCCGGAACAGTAATTATCTAACAGCAAATTTTGTTACGGTTGATTCGATAACCAATAATGATATTGCTTTGTTATTGAGTATAAAAAAGCAATTAGTATGGCTAAACCTTGGGCAAAAGAAAATTCCGGATAGTTTATTGATGCCAATCGCACAACTTACAAATCTTACCCGTCTACAATTGGACAACACTACGATAACAGATAAAGGACTTGCCTCGTTGCAATCATTGGTCAACCTGCAATACCTGAATCTTGTTGGAACAAAAGTGACGCCACAGGGAGTGATTCAATTAAAGCACCTTCCAAAGTTGCAAGCCATCTATCTTTATAAAACTTTTATCAGTTCTTCGGATTGGCCGACTCTAAAAAGTAATTTTCCAAACGTAACTTTAGACACCGGTGGTTATTATGTACCAATTCTTGAAACTGACACTACAATTGTAAAACCACCGCAAAAGAAGAATTAGCCTGCCTGCCGGTAGGCAGGTATTTAACGATTAATAATTAAGAATTGAAAAGACTGCTCCCCTTATTGTTATTTCTTTCAGTAAATATTTTCGCACAACCTAAGCCAAAACATGATCTTGTATTTGATACATTGGCTAAAAGATGGGATGAAGGAATTCCTTTAGGTAATGGATGGTTGGGTGCATTAATATGGGAGAAGAATAATAAAATTAGAATGTCAATAGACAGAGTTGATCTATGGGATGATCGTCCGATGCCGGAGATAGACAAGTTGAAGTTTAAATGGGTTGTAGAAAAAGTAAGAATGGATCAATACGATTCTGTACAGAAAATAGGAGATGAGCCTTATGAAAAATACCCGGCGCCAACAAAGATCCCCGGCGCTGCAATTGAGTTTGATCTTAACAAGATCGGGAAAGTAAAAAAAGTTTCACTGGATATTTCAAATGGATTAAGCGTTGTAGAATTTGAAAACGGCGTTAAGTTCAATAACTATATTCATGCAACACGCCAGGTTGGGTATTTTGGTTTTGAAAATATAGATGAAGACATCATTCCTGAATTGATCATTCCGAATTACAATACAGGAAATAATGGAAAAACAGGCAATAGTGTTTCCGGGCAAGGTCTTGAACGGCTTGGCTATGAAAAAGGAACTGTGAAGAAAGGTTTTGATTACATTCTTTATCACCAACCTACATGGAAAAACAACTATTATGAAGTGCTGGTGAAATGGTACCGGTTTCCGGGAAAAAAAATTATTGGTGAATGGACGATCACTAATAATCAACCAGCATCTCTTCCTGCAATAAATGTATTAGTTAAAGAACCAACGGGATGGCCATCACATATTAGCTGGTGGAATGATTATTGGAAAAGATCATCTGTTTCAATTCCTGATTCTATACTGGAAAGACAATATTATTTAGATATGTACAAATTTGGTTGTGTGGCAAGAAGCGATACACCGCCGATCTCTTTGCAGGCGATATGGACCGCAGATGATGGAAGGTTACCGCCATGGAAAGGCGATTTTCATCATGACCTTAATACAGAATTGAGTTATTGGCCCGGATATTCAGGTAATCATCTTGATCTTACGGAAGGATTTACAAACTGGCTTTGGAAAGTAAAAGATGAAAATAGAAAATGGACCAAACAATATTTTGAAACTGATGGATTAAATGTGCCGGGTGTCACAACTATTTCCGGTAAACCAATGGGGGGATGGATTCAATATTCAATGAGTCCAACAACAAGTGCATGGTTGGCTCAGCACTTTTATTGGCAATGGGGTTATAGTATGAATAATAATTTTTTGAAGGAGAAGGCTTTGCCTTATATCAATGATGTTTGCAAGTTTCTTGATAATCTCACCAGCGATAGCGCCACCAGGAAATTACCTTTGAGCTCTACACCGGAATATAATAATAATGATATTAAGGCATGGTTTCCTAATTGGACAAATTATGACCTGGCATTAGTTAAAAATGCTTTTGAAATGTTATGGGCAGCCAATGAGAATCTAAATAGAGAAAATGAAGCAAGATATTGGTTAATGCAATGGTCGGCGTTGCCTAAATTTAATTCAAACGAAACAGGCTTAACTATTGCTGTCAAGCAGGATCTTGACCATTCTCATCGTCACCAAAATCATTTACATGCTATACATCCTTTAGGATTATTAAATGTTGAAGATTCATCAGAAAAAGTGATCATTGAAAACTCTTTAAAGCATATAGAAAAACTAGGAACAAGGGAATGGGTTGGTTATTCATTTGCATGGATCGCTTCTATTTATGCGAGGGCACAAAATGGTGATTCTGCAGCAACTAACTTGAAAGAAGTTTGCCACCAATTTTGTTTCACCCAATAGTTTTCATTTAAATGGTGATCAGAAAGGAGGGCAATATGCTGATGCCACCTATCGTCCATTTACTCTCGAAGGAAATTTTGCATTTGCACAAGGCATTCATGAAATGCTTTTGCAAAGTCATAAAGATTTTATTGAAGTGTTTCCGGCTATTCCAAAAGACTGGAAAAATGTTTCATTTAAAACATTAAGAGCAGAAGGAGCTTTTCTTATTTCAGCAAAAAAGGAAAATGGAGTAGTGCAGGAGGTAAAAATAAAAGCAGAAGTAGCGGGGTTGCTTAGAATAAAACTACCTTTTAAAACATGGATCAATACCGGTATTGATCGTTCAGAAATAAAAATAGTAAACGGTATTGCAGAAATGAAAACAACAAAAGGACAAACGATCACTTTTAAAAATGCATTCGAATAGATTACTTTCCTTTAAAACTTGCTTTTCGTTTTTCTAAAAATGCACTCACTCCCTCTTTCATATCTTCAGTAGCAAAACAATTTCCAAATTCTTTTATTTCCAGGTCAAAACCATTTTTAGTTTCATCGTAAACAGCATTGGCTGTTGTGATACATGCTGCAACAGCTAGTGGGGCTTTACTGTTTATTGTTTCAAGAATTGATCTTGCCTTCATCAATAATTCTTCTTGTTTAACAACATAATTTACCAGGCCATATTGCAAAGCAGTATTTGCATCGATCATGTTCCCACTCATTAGTAATTCCAATGCTCTTCCTTTTCCTATCAACTGAACTAATCTTTGTGTACCACCATAGCCGGGTATCAAACCTAAATTCACTTCAGGCTGACCAAACTTTGCATTTTCACTTGCAATACGAAAATGACACGCCATTGACAATTCACAGCCTCCACCGAGAGCAAATCCATTTACTGCTGCGATAATTGGTTTGTTGCAACGCTCAATTTTTAAAAAAATATCCTGGCCTCTTTTTGCCATTGCCATCGCTTGTTCTTTACTTAATGCACCAAATTCTGAAATATCTGCGCCGGCAACAAATGCTTTGGGCCCGGCGCCTGTGATAATAACAGATCTTATTTCAGGATTTTTTTCAATGTCGTCCAATACTTTATCAAGATCAGTGAATACATTTTTATTCAGGGCATTCAATTTTTCAGGACGATTGATCGTAATAGTTAGAACATTGTTTTCAATGGAAGTAAGCAGCGTTTGATACATGGTGAAATTTTTCCAAAAGTAGGTAGAAATAAAAAAGCCGTCCCGACAAGTCGGGACGGCCTCCTAAACCGTCCTCTATTTTTATAAGTTTTATTCTTTTTAAATAGTTGCAAATACCGGGCCTGAATTCCAATGAAAGCACTCATAAAAGATGAGTGCTGTAGTTAAAGTATCTTCATGTTATGACTTTACTCCAGGTGATCACATATGTCGGAATATTTGTATTTGCATTGACAGGTGCATTTAAAGCAAGATCTTTTAAAATGGATGTATTCGGCGGCATAGTATTAGCTTTCGTTACAGCTTATGGAGGTGGAACTCTCAGGGATCTTTTGATCGGAGTAAAGCCAGTGAACTGGGTCAATGACAATATTGCTTTGATACTTGTAATCGCTGGGACTGCATTCACTTTTTTGCTCAAAGAAAATGTCAATCGTTTTAAACGAACAATTTTTTATACCGATGCGATCGGTCTTGGATTATTTACAGCATGGGGAATTGAGGTCGCATTAAGAAATGGATTGAATGATATTTATTCTTTAGTTATGGGAGTGATCACAGCTACTTTTGGTGGTTTGATCGCAGATATTCTATGCAGTGCAATTCCCAATTTGCTAAAAAAAGGAGAACTCTATGCAACTGCCTGTGCTGTTGGAGGTGGAATTTATTTATTGCTAAAGCATATACCACTTGAATACAACATCAATCTTGCGGTTTGTGTAGTTGTTGTTGTTGGCATCCGTATTTACTCGAAAAGAAAACGATTGATGCTGCCTGATATTTGATCACTGCTGTTGTTGCTGTTGCTGTATTTCTAAATATCTTCTGTATGAGTTTGTCTGCGGAGCAGGATTCTTAGTTTTATAAGTAAAAACGGGAGTCATCTTTTTTTCTTCCGCTTCTTTTTTCAATTGACCATTTTCAATACCTACCGAAACTTCCAGTGTATGTTCTGATGAGCCTTTATAAGTTCCTTTTACAGGAGTGCAATCACTGAAATTTCTTCCGATAGCTAATCGCACATGCCTGTCATTGGCAATGCAGTTATTTGTTGGGTCAATTCCGATCCATCCATAAAATGGAACACATACTTCCACCCATGCATGGGTGGCACCTTCACCACGGAGCTCAGAATCTTTAGGACAGATATAACCACTTACATATCGTGCAGGAACACCAACCATTCGAAGCATCACCAAAAGTATATGAGCAAAATCCTGGCATACTCCCGCTTTCAATTTCCATATTTCACCGGCTCCCGTTTCCACAGTGGTCACACCTTTTCGGTATTCAAAATTGTCATACACATATTTGGAAAGTAATTGTGCAGTATCAAAAGGTGAAAGAGAAAGGTCAACTAAATTCTTAATAATTGCTGCCACTTCATTTTCATGCTCAAAATTTTCCAGCATCATAAAATCCATATAAGGAAACTGTTCCCGTGACTCACTTAGTTTTTCCCATTGCTCTTTTATTGAAAAGCTTGTTGCTGGAAGAACTACAGGAAGAATTTCAATTTCAATATCCGATTCAATGGTAAGTTCGGTAATGGGCCCTATCACAGAAAAAGTTCCTATCCTATTTCCAAAATAATCAACAAACTCTTCCACGTCAGGTTTATGAGAAATATGCAACTCATGTTTTTTTAAAACCTGCAGTGCATCCTGGATAGGGTATAGCATTAACTGGTTGGCGCAATCAATAACCGATGATGCGTAGCGGTAGCGGGTGATGTGTTTGATATTATAATAAGTCATTGCTGAAATTAAATTCGTTTATGAATATCCAAAATAATATTGACTGAATGATTTTGATATTTCCAGCAACTCACGACGTGTTCGCATCAGGAACTGTTGTAAATTTTTCCCTTCATTCACTTCCATTCGGCTGTATTTTACATTGGTGGTAAGTCGCCCGATCAAAAATTCAAGCTGGTCATAATTTTCCGGCAAGCTCTCTGTTTTTAATCGTGCAAAATAACGACTGATCTGTTCAAGACAATACACAACAGAATGAGGAAATAAATTACTGTACAAAACTTGTTGCAGCACATGATCCGGTTGCATATTCCCACGATAAGTTCTCATATAAAACTCGTAGCCGGATAAGGAATACAACAAGTATCTCCACTGTGGCGCCTCATTTGGTAAATGAAGATTGTAATTTACTTCCGCCAGTTTTATATTTATCATATCGGCAGAAATGATGGTACGTTCCAGGAATTTACCAATGTTTAAAAAATTAAATCCTTCTTCACGGCTCATCGTTGTATCAACAGTGCCATGATATAACATGCCATGGCGGATCAATGTATCCAATGCAGATAATGGATCGCCAAATGAAACTTGTTCCTGTATATTCCTGTCACGGATCAAATGATAATATTCATTCAGACATTGCCATACTTCCTTTGTAATATGATCTTGCACCGCTCTTGCATTTTCTCTTGCTTGTGTTATATTATTAATGACCGAGCTATTATTTTCTTTATCATGCAGCAAATGTTCCAATACTTTTTGTGATGAAAATTCCAATTCATCAATTTGTTTCGGCTGCATATCGCCATACGTAAGCAACACAGATCGCCAGCTAAAAGCCTTTTCTTCACTTTGCGAAGCGACATAATTGGTCCGTAATAAACGCAACATACCATTGGTACGTTCCATATAACGTGCCATCCAGAAAATTGAATCAGCTACACGACTTAGCATATTACTTGCGAGGAGCGTAGCGACGAAGCAAACTCCTCAATTTGTTTTTAATTATTTTACCACCTTCATTAATTCTAATCATCGTCTGTTGTGTCACTCACTTGTACGTTCAGTAATTCTATTCACCTTTTTTGTCCACCCCCAATTGAAATTTTCTTTTGATTGAACTGCTTCCCCCGCCAGCGGGGGATAATGAACATTTTCAATCAAAGAACTTTTCAATTCAAAAATGCTGATCAAATCTAAGTCTCCCCTTTAGGGGGACAGGGGGTCTACTTCCCCAACACCCACGTATCCTTACTTCCTCCGCCTTGCGATGAATTAACAACCAATGAACCTTCACGCAGTGCAACTCTTGTCAATCCTCCCGGCACAATATCAATTCCATCCGGACCATACAATGCATAAGGCCTTAAGTCAACTCTGCGTGGTTGTAAAATTCCATTTATATAACACGGCGATGATGACAAATTAATTATTGGCTGCGCAATAAAATTTCTCGGGTCATCTTCGATCGCAATTTTAAATTCGTCCATCTGTTCTTTTGTGGCGCTGTTACCGATCAGCATTCCATATCCACCAGATTGATTTGTTCTTTTGATAACCATCTTTTCCATTTGACCAAAAACCGTTTTACGATTTTCTTCGATCGCCAATGGATAAGTTGGAATATTTTTCAGAATAGGTTCCTCATTCAAATAATAGCGGATCATATCAGGCACATAAGCATAGATCGCTTTATCATCAGCAACGCCATTTCCCATTGCGTTTACTATACTTACATTTCCTTTTCTGTATGCCCAGTAAAGTCCGGGAACACCCAGCATACTATCCGGACGAAAAACTAAAGGATCAATATATTCATCATCAATTCTTCTGTAAATAACATCCACTCTTTTCAAACCTTTCGTGGTTTTCATGAACACCCGGTTATTATCTACCACCAGGTCACGGCCTTCTACCAATTCAATACCCATCATTCTTGCAAGAGTTGTATGTTCGAAATATGCAGAATTATAAATGCCGGGAGTAAGCAACACAACGGTTGGTTCACTGGTTTGCCTGTTGGCAAGTGCCATCAGATTTTTCAATAACAAATTAGGGTATTCTTTTACCGGCAATACATTGTTACGGGGTAACTGGTCTGGAAAAATTCTATATGTAATAGTCCGGTTTTCTAACATGTATGAAACTCCTGATGGCGTTCTAAGATTATCTTCTAATACATAAAACTTTCCATCATTATCTCTTATCAGGTCAACACCGGAAACATGTGTGTAAATATCATGCGGCACTTCTACATTCACCATCTCCCTTAAAAAATTGGGGCAGGTATAGATCATTTTTGCAGGCACTATTCCATCTTTTACAATAAACTGCTGGTGATAAACATCTTTCAGAAAAATATTCAGCACTTTAAGCCGTTGTTTGATGCCTTCTTCGATCGTCTTCCATTCATCTGCCCGAATGATACGGGGAATAATATCGAATGGAAATATTTTTTCAATGCCTTCCCCGCTATTGTAAACGGTAAAGGTGATGCCCTGGCTCATGAAGAGTTTTTTTGCCAGGTCATCTCTGCGATTCATTTCATCTGTAGAAAGATCTTCAATATTGCCGACGAAGTTTTTGTAAGCATCCCGTAAACCTTCGGATGCAAACATCTCATCCCAAACATTGGGCTGTACATGATAAGAGTGTAAAAAAGAAGAATCCTTCATTCAAATGAATTTACAAAAGAATTGATTAAAAAATCAGGGAAGCATTCGTTGAAGGGAAAATCAGAAAGGGCGGTGTTCTTTTACCCAGCTACTAATATAAGATGCAATTTCTGAAGTAGGCGTGCCGGGGGCAAATAATTTTCCAACGCCATCCTCATTTAGTTTTTTCATATCATCATCAGGGATGATACCGCCACCGGTCAACAATACATCATCCATTCCTTTTTCTTTCATCAGCTTCATCACTTTTGGAAACACCGTCATATGTGCGCCGGATAGAATGCTGATGCCGATCGCATCAACATCTTCCTGCAAAGCAGCGTTCACCACCATTTCCGGCGTTTGGCGTAGACCGGTATAAATTACTTCCATACCAGAATCACGTAAGGCAGTTGCGATCACCTTAGCACCACGGTCATGACCGTCAAGTCCGACTTTGGCAACCAAAACTCTGATGGGTCTTTTCATATAATTACTTCTTTGCGAAAATACATTCTTTCATTTATAGCTTGTAAATTAGATCATGCAATACAGAAAATTTGGAAATACTGATCTGGTCGTTAGTGAAATTGGTTTTGGTGCCTGGGCTGTTGGGGGAGGAGCAATGATCGGCAATACAGCAATTGGTTGGGGTGATACAGATGATAATATTTCAATAAAAGCAATTCATACTGCATTAGATGCAGGAATTAATTTTTTTGATACGGCAGATATTTATGGATTAGGTCATTCTGAAGAGTTGTTGGGTAAAACCATTGGTAATAAGAAGGAAGTCATTATTGCAACAAAAGTTGGTAACGTATCAAGAAATGATCAATTCACTGTTGATTACTCTAAAGAATATATTCTCGGAGCTTGTGAAACTTCTTTAAAAAAATTAAAAAGAGAAGTGATCGACTATTATCAACTGCATTCTGCAAGAATGCAGCATTTGCAACAAGGTGAATGTATCGCTGCAATGCAACAACTGGAGCAGCAGGGTAAAATAAAATACTGGGGAATTTCATTAAACACATTTGATCCGTTGCCCGAAGCAGATTTTTTTATACAAAACAGGATCGGCAACGGGTTTCAGTTGGTATTAAACTTACTCAATCAAAAAACATTACCACTACTGAAACAATCCGCTGAAAATGGATATGGAATAATTGTAAGAATGGCGCTACAATTTGGATTACTTACCGGCAAGTTTGATAAAGAAGTTAGTTTTTCTGCAAACGATCATCGAAAGAACAGGCTTACAAAAGAGGTGATAGATGTTTCAAATAAAGCATTAGAACCTGTTTGGGCTTTATGCAAAAAATATAATTGTACTAAAACACAACTGGCGTTGAGTTATATTCTCAGCTATCCTGAAGTATCAACAATTATTGCAGGTATCAGAACAGCAGAGCAGGTTCAGCTAAATACTACAGGGTCATTTCAATTAGATAAAGAGGATATGCAAATGATCGAACGCTTAGGTGAAACTGATTTTACTGCAGTAATGAATTTAATTCAGCAACAGGGTTAACGAATAAATTCGCTTTTCATTTCCCGCAACCCATCTTGTGCTAGCTTTAATCCAGCAGGATCAATGTTTTCAAAGAAAATTATTTTGTCGCCAAATTGACGTGATAGTTTGTTTGTTACCGAATCAATTATTGTGACTTTTTCAAAATGATTAAACACTTCATCATCTTTATCCGGCATTCTTCTGCCCAAAAAGATCAGGTGCCTAAAATGCAGATCATTGGGTATCCATAAAAGGAAAGAGCCGTTATCAGAAAAAACTTTTGATCTGAACAACTTGTCTTTACCATAAAATTTCAAGCTCCCTGCGAAACCATAATGCCGGCAATAAATTGCAGAAGACTGCTTTGCAGAATCCGGCAATGAATTAAAAAATTTTTCAGTCTTTTCAGTTACCTCCTTCCATCCCAGCATATCGGCAAAATCCATTGGCAGCTCATGATCTTTTTGATCTTCCCATTTTAATAAACCAATTTTATCAATTCCTTTTTCTTTATAAAAGGCGGCCAGCTTTTCAGGGCTTTTCATGGGTAAACCAATTGGAAGAAATGGGACCGTCAATCCAATTATGAGTGCAACAATTATATAACGCATCCATCTTCTTGTTAAAAATATTTTTTCCCATACCGTTCCACCAGCTGCAAGTAATACGGGATATATTCCGAGTGCATAATAGCTTTTACCGCTTCCAAGGATCAATAAAAGAATAACTGAAATATAGATCCATCCAAAAATTCTATAAGCAGAATTTCTGAAGAACCATATCAAACCGGCGATCCAAATTATTAGCACAGGAAATAATAAAAGAAATTGATCTTTTATAAAATCCATTGGATTTACATAAACAAGTTGTGTTTCTCTCAACTCCTTCATGTGATGGATCAATGGCCATTTGTGTGCATATTGCCACCAAACATTTGGTAAGATCAGCAGTAATGCAATTCCAAATACTTTATAAATATTTTTTTGTAAGAAAATTTTTCTATGCCTTGTCAATATCATCCCAATAAAAATTGAGGCGATCAGGAAAATGACTGAGTATTTACTCCACCAGCCTAATGCAAGACATATAGCCAACCACAAAAGATCTTTTTGGTGATCTGTCTGAATAAATTTTACCAGGAAATAAAGACTGCATGTCCAGAAAAATATATCAAGAATATTGGGTTGAAATAAAATATGAATTCTTAAAAATGCTCCGGATATCACCCCAAAGCCGGCAAGAAATTGAGCAAAAGCTTTTCCGCCTAATCTTGCTGTGATGAGACAAGTGCCGACAACGGTTAAAGCGCCAATAAAAGCTGGCCAAAATTTTACCAACCATTCTTTATTTCCAAACCACGATGAAATATATCCGAGATAAGAAAGTAATGGCGGGTTTTCCAGGTAACCAAGGGCAAAATGTTGCCCTTGCTGATAATATAAATATTCGTCCCGTTGCAATTCAAACGCAGGATGAATAAGAAGGCATGGAATGAGAAATTTTAATACGGCTAATAGAGAAATGACCGGTTTATTTGGTGCAGTTGGCTGTATCATCAAATACAAGATACTATCAATCCTGAATTCAGAAAACAGTCAAGGCCTTTTTGATGCGGCTGATGGTTTCTTCTTTGCCTAAAATTTCAGCGATATCAAATACACCGGGTCCGAACTTTCCACCCACAAGCATAATACGTAATGGCAGTAAAACTTCTCCAGGTTTTATTTGATTTACAGCGGCTATTTCTTTGAAATTACTTTCAAGTGTAGTTGCTTTCCAGTCATTATTCAGTTCATAATTACGTATCATTTCAGCAAAGAATAATTGTTTGGCTTCATTCCATTTTGGTTTTACGGCATCCACATCCCATTTTTCTGGCGATATAAAAAAGAAATATGACTGATCATAAAAATCTGTAAGAAGTGTACAACGATCTTTTACCAGTTCAATTACTTTTCTCAAAATATCATCATTGATACCCGTGATGCCTTTTTCATTCAAGTATGTTTTTAACTGTCGACTGTAAACTGTCAACTGTCGACTTCTTTATCCATTCATGATTGAACCATTTTGCTTTTTCATAATCAAATTTTGCTCCGCCGCTATGCACTCTTTCAATTGAAAATTTTTCGATCAATTCTTCTTTGGTAAAAATTTCCTGTTCGGTTCCATCATTCCAGCCAAGTAATGCAAGCAGGTTGATAAATGCTTCGGGTAAAAATCCTTTTTCTTTAAATCCTTCTGTCAGTTCATTTGTTTTTGGATCGGTCCAGTTCATCGCAAAAACAGGGAAACCATATTTAGCACCATCTCGTTTACTTAGTTTACCATTTGGCCCAAGTATCAATGGCAAGATGTGCCCATTGCGGCATTTCATCTAAACCAAATAAATATTTCCATAATAAAACATGTACCGGTGCACTGGGAAGCCATTCTTCTCCACGAAATGCATGAGTGATCTTCATTAGATGATCATCAACAACAACTGCCAGATGATAAGTCGGCATTCCATCTGCTTTCAATAAAACTTTATCATCAACCAGTGAAGTATCAAAACTTACTTCACCACGGATCATATCAGTAAAAGAAACCGTTTCATGTTCCGGCATTTTTATTCGTATCACATGTCGGGTACCTTCATCAAGTAATTTCTTTGTTTCATCAGCAGGTAGTGTAAACTGAGTTTCTCATTTTCATTCTTACACTGCCATCATATTGCGGGGAAGGATTTTGATCTGTTTTAAAATCATGCCGCATTTTTTCCAGGTCCTCAGGAGTATCAAAAGCATAATAAGCATGACCATCTTTTACCAATTGTTCAGCATATTTTCTATACAGCTTCTTTTCTTTCACTTTGACGGTAAGGGCCATAATTACCTCCATGTACAGGACTTTCATCTGGTTCAAGCCCGCACCATTTTAAACAATTGAAAATATATTCTTCAGCACCGGCTACATAGCGACTTTGATCGGTGTCTTCGATCCTTAAAACAAAATCACCATCATATTTTTTTGCAAAAAGATAATTGTATAAAACAGTTCTCACACCACCAAGATGCAAACCACCTGTTGGTGATGGAGCAAATCTTACCCGTACTCTTTTATTCATAGATGGCAAAGATAAGTTTCGGAATTCTTCAATGGTCAGTAATAAAAAAACCGTCCGAAGACGGTCGTTTATTCGTAGGCTTGAATACTTTATGGTATCACTATGGTAATTGGCAAAACGCCATCTATCGTAATAACAGCAACATTATCACAAGTGCCATTACCATAATCAAGGATGGCAAAATGTGTTTGTGCCTGTATCTTCATTTTACCTTTTGATACATTATGACAAGTTGTTTTCTTTTCAAGTGCTTCTAATATTGTAACAGTTCTTGTTTTACCTGCAGGATTTGTAACAGTATGACTGCCTGTAATAGAATACACATCGTCCAAAAGATTTAATGGAGTGTTAGCACCTGCTGTTTGTGTAACATTCTTTGTTCCCTCATGTAGCCAGTAATAGCCACCAAGCGGCTCGGTTACTTTACCATTTGTTATTTGTCTTGTCCAGCTTACACCATTTGGTGTGCTGGTATTTGTCCATGTAATAGTTCCTTCTACTTTATAACCAACTGTAGAGTAGTTAGTAAAAGTCATTACTGCAGTTGCCCCGGGACGATGAACAGAATCAGAAAGAGTGATATTGATCTTGCCTGCCCTGCTAACACCATCAACACTTGTACAACCGGTTCCAAAATCGATCACAATTGTTTTTGGAAACGAATTTTGCGGAGTGATATTTACAGATGCACAACTAAGCGTATTTGTCGTTTGAGATACCTGGGCTACACGACCGCCGATAAGGCCTGCACTGGCAGCAGCTTCAAAGAATACTGTATTGGCATCATCATTTATACTTTCAGATACTGCCTGGTTTTCGGTTAATTTGAAAGTTGTTTCAAATTCGGGATCTGGTTCATTTTCTTCTTTCTGACAGGCAGTAAAGAAAAAAAGAGAAGGGAGTGACAAAAGGGCAAAGATTTTTTTTAGTTTCATATAAATTGAATTTTAAGTTAGCATAAGACCTACAAAAGTCTATAACGATTAATCAGGAAAGAAATTACTTTGACAAATGTTTTACTTCGTAAAAACGCCAGGCTGGCTCAAGAAGATTCTACGATTCATATATATGGAGTGTACCTGCAAGCGATAAAATCCTTTACCTGACTTTTGATGATGGGCCTCATCCTGAAGCAACTCCTTTTGTTTTGAAAGAGTTAAAAAAATACAATGCTTTGGCTACCTTTTTTTGTATCGGTAAAAATGTTGTTGCGAATCCAGATATTTATAAACAGATAATACGATGAAGGTCATCTGTTGGCAATCATACTTACAATCATTTGAATGGATGGAAAACAAATAATGATGATTACCTGAAAAACATATCACTTGCCTCCAAATGAAATTGATAGTTATTTGTTCAGGCCTCCATACGGTCGCATTACTTCATTCCAGGCAAAAAATTTAAAACAGGTGATGAAAGGAAAAGAACCAAAAGTGATAATGTGGGATGTTTTAAGCGGAGATTTTGACACTTCTTGTTCCCCTCAACAATGCCTGGCAAATGTTTTATTTGCATCAGTTCCGGGATCGATAGTAGTTTTTCATGATAGTGAGAAAGCTTTTCCAAGACTTGAATATGCTTTGCCAAGAGTTCTTCAGTATTTTTCAGAAAAAGGGTATTTATTTAAATCACTGTAGGAACTATTTTTTGGTTATCAGTTCTATAAATTAATAGGGCCTGGGTAGAAACCCTGGCCCGTTTTTAATCCGTACCCTATGAAAACTGATTTAAAGGTATAATAATTTTTTAATTACGGCAAAGTAATATTATGGGGCACCCCGTTTATGGTTATCACCGCCTTATTATCACAATCCCCGTTACCGTAGTTTATGGTTGCGACCCAAGGGGAACTATTTGTAAGATTTAACCTGGCTACCCGAATAGCACCTTTTACCAGCCATCGGCAGCTGAATTTTTTGATCAACGGATCTGTTATCTCAGAATTCCAGGCAATCAACAGATCACCTCTTTTTACCTTACCACGTGCTCCGCCTTCAATTTTATAGATGTCATCAAGATGAACCAATGGAGTACATGTACCCTCAACCTGTGTCACAGTTTTAGTGCTATTCCATTCTGTATAATTTCCATTTGGTTTGCTAAGTTTTGCATTTTCAACTACTACTTTCCATTTATGCCTTGTACAATTAGCAGAAATTGCTTCACCCTCGTTGGTTATAGTAAGAGTTCCTTGTACCTTAATGCTATCAACCATATAACCTTCGAAAGTTGTGGTAGCTTTTGCGCCAGGATAAAAGAGCCTGTTTGTATAAGTAACAATTATTTTTCCTGAACGGGTTCTTCCATCACGACTCGTGCAACCTGTGCCAAAATCCATTACTATTGTTACAGGAAATGGATCCGTATTGTTGAGTTGCGTGATTGTTACATTGGGGCAGGCAGTAAGCCTCGCGGTTCCTGCTACATCTGTTCCCTGGCTCATTCGGCCAAATACACCGGTGCCACCAAAACCAACATCGGTATTAACTCCTAATACATTATCAAAAACTTCATTGAAAATATCATCAGATTCGGCATCGGCTTCGGAAGAGGCCTCTGAAGCAAATTCTTCCTGTGTGGTGTCAGCGCTGGTTTCTTTTTTACAAGAACCAAAGACAATAAATGACAAAAAAACAATGGCGGCAAGGCGGGTAGGACTGAAAATCAGTTTCATAAATTTTGATTTTTGTAGGTTTACAAATAACGAACCTGTGACGGGAAATATTGAACTTGGTTTAAGGCTTTGTTAAGATTTTTTCAGGCTATTTACCTTTGAAAATCAGTATAAAAATATGATAATCGACACCCATAGTCACATTTACCTGGCCGAATTTGATGCAGATAGGGATTCTATGCTTAATAAGAGCTGAAAATGAAGGAATTAACCTGATATTGATGCCTGCAATTGATCAGGAGACACATTTATCAATGCTTAAAACAGAAGAAGAATTTCCCGGGAATTGCCTTTCGATGATGGGCTTACATCCCTGTTCGGTAAAAGAAGGATATAGGCAAGAGCTCAAAATAGCAGAGAATATCTGGAAAAAAGACGGTTTGTGGCAGTTGGGGAAACTGGCCTTGATTTTTACTGGGACAAGACCTTTACTAAAGAGCAATACGAGCTTTTCAAACTCAAATTGAATGGGCTAAGCATTATGATATACCTGTTGTTATTCATTCCCGAAATTCAATTGACGAGTGTATTACGACGATCAGAGAACGTCAACAGGGAAATTTGAAAGGGGTTTTTCATTGTTTTTCAGGAGATGAAAGACAGGCAAAAGCAGATAATTGATCTTGGATTTTATTTAGGGATAGGAGGGGTAGTAACATTTAAAAATTCAGGTTTGGATAAAGTAATGGAGGATATTGATTTGAAGAATGTAGTACTGGAAACGGATGCTCCTTATTTGGCGCCGGTTCCGTTCAGGGGAAAAAGAAATGAATGCAGCTATTTAAAATATGTTGTAGAAAAATTGGCAAAATAAAAAATATTCCGGAAGAAGATATTGCAGATATTACTACTAAGAATGCGAAAGAATTGTTCAGCATCTGAAATGCTGACCTGTATTTTTGCCGCCCGCCTATAAAACTTAGGTAGGTTACGGAGACTTGTCCGAGTGGTTGAAGGAGCACGCCTGGAAAGTGTGTATACGGGAAACTGTATCAAGGGTTCGAATCCCTTAGTCTCCGCAAATTCTTTTAACTCATTTGCTGCTCAGGAATAATTCGTTCAAGTTCCTTTTTATTTAATGGAGTCTTTTCCCAATTCGGTTCATATTTCACAAACCATGAGATCCAAATGCTTCTTGATATGCGCATCATCCATGGTTGTGTAACAACTAAAAGAACTGCATTAGTGATCATCCAGTAAAAAAAACGATTATCGCGGACAGACATCCCGATCAATACAAACCATGCTATAAATGTTGATACGCTTATTGCTACACCCAATGCGTAACTAACATAGCCCGTGCCATAATAAAATCCTGGTTCTTTTTCAGTAGGCTGTCCGCATACTACACAGGTTTTGGGCATTGCCATATTTTTTTTCAGACCAATGCTAACATTGTTTGTAAAAAGTTTTCCCTCTCTGCATCTTGGACAACGACAACCTAAAGTGGAAATGAGATAACTACGTTTCTTTTTATTGGGCATTATTTTGTGATATAAAATGAGAAATTATTTTTTGTAATGAAACAGCAGGAGTCACACCGGGTTGTCGCCACAATATATTTCCTTTTTGAAAAAGCATAAGAGTAGGCACACTGGTTACGTTATAGTGCGATGAAGCTGTGGGGCTTTTATCAATATCAACTTTAATT
This sequence comes from uncultured Bacteroidota bacterium, assembly GCA_963746915.1. Lineage (GTDB taxonomy): Bacteria > Bacteroidota > Bacteroidia > Chitinophagales > Chitinophagaceae > VBAS01. The sequence continues at coordinate 264,301 of CAVVDD010000006.1, forward strand.
ATCCTTATTTCATTGCCCATCTTTGTACGAAGCTCTTCCAATATTGGTTTCATCATTTTGCAGGGGCCGCACCATTCTGCAAAGAAATCAACCAGCACTGGTGTATCGCCATTGATAATGTCGTTGAAAGTTTCTGTTTTATTTGTTGTCTCATTCATCTTTTTTCTTGCAATCTCCTCACAAACTTTTTTTCTCCTTTTTAAAAATGCTTAAAAACAAACCACCCATTACTGCACCATAAGCTGTACTGTTGTGCCATTTTGAAGTGATCATACAAGTGCCACTGTTGCAGCCCACCAATTTCCAATACAAAAACCCGGCAACGGCGCCAAGCACTATGCCCAGGATCAGTAATTTATTTTGAAAAAGGAAGGGTTTCATAATCCGCAAAGGTCTGCAAAAGCAATGTAATGCCGGTACAATAAAAAAATTGTTTTTCGGCACAAACCTAATGGTTAAGTTATTTTTATGCTGTGATACAAGTCACAATTTCAGGTGATCTTTCCTCAATTAGTGACTTTTATATAACCATAGCCTTCCGCTTGCTTTATTACTAGTTCGTACAAGGCATCTGGCACTGTAGACACCCCGTCAAGTAATTGGGCTTTACTAATATTAAACACCTGCATGGCGTGTTCACAGGCCGCAAATTTTACTTTCTTTTCGGTACCGAGTTTAATTACATCACCCGCCACCGTAGACTTGTCTTTTACAAGCATGTCCAACGCTTTTCCATAAAACACTACTTCGATCTTAGCATCAGGGTGGGAAGTGAGAATACCGTTTACCCATCGAATTACACGCTGATGAGTGCCGGTGTCACTTGTTGTAAGATCAAATACAATATTATAGGGCTTTTGTTGGGCAGATGCTTGCAGGATAATGCCCAACAAAAATGCGGCGATTAGAAATATTTTTTTCATACTTATAATTTTTCATACAAAAATTACGAATAAAAACACCAAAAAAAAAGGATTGCAAAACATGGTATTGTTTTTTTTCGTAGCTTATCGGGCTTTTTTAAAACTTTTAAATTAAAACCTTTTTGTTATGGATACCAACGAAACAAAAGAGGGAACTAATCGCCGTAGTTTCCTTGGAACAATTGCAACTGGTGCAGCAGCTATTGGCCTGACAAGCATTGCTCCATCATTTTCTGCATTTGCAGGCGAGGCAAAATTTGATCCCAAAGTTTATGGTGATCCGGAAGAAATGTTTAAAAAGATCAATGGTAAACATCGTGTAGTGTTTGATTCTCCAGAGCCTAATGGGATTTCTGTATTTGCATGGTCAAAAGTTTTTTTATTAACAAACGCTGCAACGGGTACACCTGAGAAAGATAGTAGTGTGGTTGTAGTGCTCAGGCATGATTCAATTCCTTATGCATTTAATGATGCAATGTGGAAGAAGTATAAATTTTCTGAATTGTTTAAAGAAGTCAGGTGATCTAGGAGCAGCTATTCCAGGCGGCTGATGCGGCTACTGCTGCTACTATGACGCAATCCGATGTGGAACCCTAAATCAGGTGATTTCAAGGCACCGGGTCTTGGTCCTGTTCCTATTGGAATAAATGAATTGCAGGCAAGCGGCGTACAGTTTTGTGTTTGTAACATGGCAATGACGGTCTATTCAGATGTAGTAGCCATGCAAACAGGTGCAAAGGCCGAAGATGTATTAAAAGAGTGGACTGCTAATTTACTTCCGGGTATTCAGGTAGTACCATCAGGTGTTTGGGCATTCGGTCGTGCACAGGAAAAACAATGTGCTTATATTTTTGCGGGATAATTTTTTTTCAAAATATTTTTAATGCCCCGATTCAATCGGGGCATTTTTTTATCTGAACTCGTATCCAACACCCATTACTTGTGTAAGCAGTTCCTGTGGTGCATCTGTTGCATTGCAGCGTCCTTCCACTTTTGGAGAAATAGGAGAAAATTCTTTTAAATATTCTTCAATGACGGAATGAAGAGTCGCACCCATTTTTGTTGGTTCTTTTACTCCTTCCATCCTGCAAATCGTTGTATCGGGATCACCTTCTCTTTCACAAGCTACAAATGAATATTGCTTCTTTAGATCGATCGGTTCTTTATTTATTTTTATCGAATTCACTCTTTTGCCTTCAGGTTTCTCAATAGTAAAATTCACTTCCATTCCTTTGAAACGAATTACCCATCCACCAAATCTTTTTTCAGGATCCTTTGCAAAGGCATTTTCCAATTCATGTTCCATCCAATCCCAAATTTGACGACCGCTTGCCATTCCTAATTTTGCTTCACTATCTACCGGCAACATGCTCCATAAAAAATCTTTGGTGATCTCTGCTATGCCGGTTTTAGGATCAGGGACAAGCGGTGGGCAAAAACGAAATCCATTACTCAATGCAATATCCGGTTTGAATTTCCACATGATCGCATCAGTAATAAAATTATCCATCGGCGTTTCTAAAACATAATATCTTAACAATGGAGTTTTTGTTTTACCAATAACTACGCTTAATTTTTTTTCAAAAGGCTCCTTAGTTTTTTTAACCAGCATTTTCATTTCTTCATCTTCTTTATAGCGGAAAGGATCAACATCCAATAATTGATAATTATGTTCTTTTACTTTTCCGTTCTCAATAACTATATCAAGTTTTGAAATGAACGAACCAAATGCTCCCGGCTCTGTAACTTTTGCATAAGTTCCTTCAACAGGTTTACGGATCCTTTCATGTGTATCTGCACCGAGAATATAATCAACGCCTTTTACTTCCGGCATATTGGCCAATCCAACTTGTTGCGCCATTCCCATATGAGTGAGTAAAAAGATCATATCACATTTTTCATATTCTTTTAAAAGACGAATATACCGGGCGATATTTTTTTGAGGGAATGTAAATTCTATACCATAGCTATAGGCAGGTGATTGTCTTTTAGGGGTCATTGGATCATTATAACCAATAAAACCGATCTTGATACCCGCAACATGTTTTATAAAATAAGGAGGAAAGATCAATTCACCTTGTTGTTCATCTTTTGTATCATGAAACATATTGGCGCAAACTTTTACCCCGTTATATGCAAACATATCTTTCATCATCATTTCTTTTCCATATACTACTTCCCAATTGCCGGGTAGCATAATATCATAACCGATATTATTCATTAATGGAACGATGGCTTGTCCTTCTGTAAGAGCAGCAATACCACTTCCCTGGAAACAATCACCACCATCAATTACAAGAGTATTATCCGGATTTTGATCCCTCAATTCATTGATCATTGTTTTCAGCGTAGCAAATCCACCTCTTTTTTTATAAACCGGTTTTTTATTCTCGATAAAAAATTCATCATGAATATTAAGCTGTGAATGAATATCAGCTGTGTGAAGCAATGTAAGCGTCTGCACTTTTCCATTTTGCACTGCATTGCTTTTCTTTAGAGCTTGTGCTTTATAACCAGATTCATCAGACTCCAATGCAGATGCAGCAAGCGGACTGATCAATCCACCACCGATTCCAATACCAAGTCCCAGTTTTCCAGCATTTTTAAAAAACTCTCGTCGGCTATTTTGAGAAATTTCAAGATGTAATTTTTTTTCAGCCTCACTCAATTGCTGACAAGAAAAACAACAGCAGTTCTCATGCAGGTTAATATTTTGAGACATAATTTCCTGGTTAAATTATTTACCCTGTTTGTTTTTTCTTGCGTCAACAATTGGTTTAAAAGGGCCGTACTTATGTTGTTCTTCATCAAAGCCATCAGCAAAAGGACCGAAAGGATGATCGACTGGCTTTTTAGAAATATCAGGCCAGTCTTCTTTAAATATTTTTGATGGACGAGGTTGTGAGTTGACAAAAGCTGCAACATCCCATGCTTCTTCATTCGTCAATTGTGGATTATGATATTCCACTTCACCAAAAGGCATATTATTTTTTACATAACCCGCAAATCTTGAGATACGATATAAGCCCGCAGCTGTATTATAGCTATGTTCTCCCCATAATGGCGGGTATTCATATAAGCCATCATCTTTTTTCTTTCCTTGTCCATCTTCGCCATGGCATCGCTGGCATTTATTTGTAAAAACCATTTTTCCTTGTTGCGGATCAGCAGCACGATCGAGATAAGGAATATCCATGATGCCGCTTCCTTTCGGTTTAAATTTTTTCGGAACATCATCGCCAAGCCAATGCATATAAGCAATGATTGCTTTCATTTCTTTACTGTTACTATCAACAGCTATACCATTCAAACTTCTTTCCATGCAATCTGAAATTCTTTTTACGATCGTTTCAATACCACCGCTTCTTGCCCTGAACTGCGGATACATGGAAGCAACGGCACCATAATTGTTTCCCCATGGTACTGTGCCGGCTTTCAGATGACAATTCTGGCAATTCATACCATTTGTTATTTGTGCAACTGTTCCGTGTGGCCCCAGGTAATAGGAAGTATTTGAGAGCAACTGGTAACCATATGTAACCAGCGAATCACTTGCAGGAATTTGGAATTGGTCCGGGCCACGCCATATGACAGAAGTGTCAAATTGATTGGTATCAGCCGTTGTGTTTATATTGTTATTGCATGAGTAAATGAATAAAGCAATGAACAATAAAACAAAAAATGTTTTAAAAAAAAGTATTGGTTTCATTTCAATTTTAATAATACATCAATGCGGCAGCTTCTCCCTTATATATCCATATACCCATGTGCCGGCAATGGCGCTTAATAAAGTTACAATGATTACGGTAGCTCCATTCCCGATCAGTGCAAATAATGGTCCCGGGCATGCACCTGTAATTGCCCATCCAAATCCGAAGATCAAACCGCCGATGATATTTCCTTTGTTAAATTTTTTTGATATAAATTCAATTGGCTCACCATAGATGGTTTTGATCTTGAATTTTTTTATAAGAAAAACAGATAAAGCCCCGACAGCTACTGCTGAGCCGATCACCCCATACATATGAAAGCTTTGAAGACGGAACATTTCCTGTATACGGAACCATGAAATGACCTCTGCTTTTATAAGGATCACTCCAAACAAAATCCCGGCAGCCATATATTTCAGGTTATGCCAGACAGGATGCCTGAGTTCAGATTCGTTCACACACATGGTATCCATCGATCGTACTTCGAAATCCGTATTCTCACTCAGGAACTCATGATGTTTTTTTTCTTTTACAGATTCTATGGTATTTGTATTCATGGTATTTTTTAAAGCTTCAGAAGAATTGGTATAATTAAGTTGGCAACAATAAAGCCACCAACCATAAATGAAATGGTAGCAATAAGTGATGGCAATTGTAAATTAGACAGTCCCATGATGGCATGGCCGGAAGTACATCCGCCTGCATAGCGGGTACCAAAACCAACAAGGAAACCGCCGATAACTATCATAATAATTCCTCTTACAGTAAACAGGGAGTTCCAGCTGAATAATTCCATAGGTACCATGCTGCTGAAATTGTTGATGCCATGAGCTTGTAGATCAGCTGCAAGTTTTGGATTCAATTCTATTGGATTGGGATTTGAAAAGAATTGTGTTACAAGAACTGCACCGATAACAATTCCACCGACGAAGAAGAGATTCCATATTTCCTTTTTCCAATCATATTTGAAAAAGGGGATATTAGCAGGCAAACAGGCTGCACATACATGCCTGAGTGAAGATGATATTCCGAAGGCTTTATTACCGATAAGTAAAAGTAATGGCACTATAAGCCCGATCAAAGGACCAGCAACATACCAGGGCCAGGGTTGTTTTATCCATTCAATAAAATTCATATTATTTAGCTTTTATTTGACAAACAAAGTTAGATATAGTAAAAGTTATAACTGTGACAGTTGTCACAGCATCAAAAATTGTAATTTAATATCAGGTTAATTTGCTGCATATCTGTTTTGTGAATGACATATCTCAGGTCTTCATAAATATTACCATTTCTCATTTTATAAAGATATAATAGTTCTGCATTCAGGCCACCGAGTAAGCCACTAAAGGAATATTTCAAATCAAGATTAAACTGGTAATAAGATGGAAGTCCGTATTTATTCAGCCTCGTATTTTTTACATCAGGTAGATCATAATATCCAGCGCTGATCTCGGCATTTAATTTTTGCCGAAAATAACTTTTAAAAAAATTAACGGATATAGCATTTACATCGCCGAGCCCTTCATTTCTTTCTCTTGGTAAAAAAGTAAATAGAGGTTCACGGCCCCATTCCCTGGGGAAAAGAAAACGGCCATCATTTGTGATCCGTGTATAATTAAACCTGATCGTTGCTTTTTTAAACTCCAGGCCAGCTTTTACACCATAAATATTTACTTTTTGTGAAGGATCAAAATAAGTCTTAGCAGGATCGTTATTTCCTCCTTCACTCACTGCCTGCTGATGAATGTACTGCGCACCTGCAACAATTTTTCTATTTCTCGCAATTGGAAATTCTCCTTCCGCCTGTAAGAATGCAGTATTAAAAATATTTTCAACCCAATGATCCCATAGCTTTAGTTTAATTTGTTCGTTCAATGAATAGGTAATCCCTGCAATAGCGATCCCTTTTGAATCGAGGTGGTCTTTATAATCACTTTTAATTCCATTGATGGTGGCACCGGAAGGATAAATACCTATAGAAGATGCACTGCTATACCACTTTACAGTGCTGCGGGGAGAAATACGGGAAAGCCAGCCGATCTCGATCTTTGTTTTACTTAGTTCGTTTATTTCAACCCAGGCACCTTGTTCAATTGTTGGGCTCATACGACCATCCTGGGGATTGATAAAAGGTGTTTTGATGCTTTGCTTACCATACTTTATAAATGACTTCCTGAAATTGTATTTGACATAGAAATCTTCCAATCGCTGTAGCTCTTTTTTATTCGATGGATTTGCCTGATCAAACAGACCTATCTCATATCGGTTCATGATCCTGGTCGTCGGGTCAGGTTGAGTAAGATCAGAAGAAGAAAGATTCCAATTGTAAGATCCGCCAATACCTAATTGAAAACCTTTAAAACTTCCTGTTTGATATTTTAAACCGCCGCCAAAAGCCAGCGCATAATAATCAGTCAACGGTTCGTAATTGTTTGTGCTCATGTAAAAAAAACGGAAATGGCCTTCGAGCTTTCCTTTCCTAAAGGCATGCAGAAATGAAGTAGTATCTTTTTTTTCCTGGCCATTTGTTATCAGAAATACATTAACCAGGAAAAAAGTAAGAAGGAAATTAAATCGTTTCATCTTGGTAGGGTGGATAGACTAGTGAAGTCCTGTGCAGATCAATTCACTGTTATTTTTTGCATATCAAAAATTCCACCTCCATTATAAACATTGGTGATACCGGCCATCTTGAGTATATGTACTGCAGCACCACTTCTGTTGCCGCTGCGACAATATAAAATAACAGATCCATTCATTTTTCTGAACTCGTCAATCCTTGCAGGAATTTCATTCAATGGAATATTTACCGCGTTATTTACATGCCCCTCATCATATTCCCAGGTATTCCGTACATCAACAACTGTCACATCTTCTTTTTTTAAAATTTCTTTAATGTTTTTCATTTTTCATTTTTTAAAAGAACCGGGAAACAATACTGTTCCCGGTTGCCACGTAATCCGAACCATCATAACATCGTTGTGGGACACACATAGTCAGTCACTTTAAACTTCCCACTTTCTTTCATTGCCTTGAATCCACCTTTTACGTCAATGAGTTTATCGTATCCTCTTGCACGAAGTATAGAAGTAAAAGACATACTTCGGTAACCACCGGCACAATGAACATAGTAGGTTTTATTTTTATCGATCTGTGCCATAGAATCATTAATATAATCAAGCGGCGTATTCTCTGCATCAACAATATGTTCGCTATCGTATTCACTTTTCTTTCTTACATCCAGCAGACCAACTTTTTCTTTGTTCAATATTACCGCCAGTTCATTTGCATTAATTGAGCTTATATGATCAATTTCTTTACCCGCATTTTTCCATACATCAAAACCACCCTTCAAAAAGCCGATCGTATGATCATATCCTACACGACTAAGCCGGGTAATCACTTCTTCTTCTCTTCCGGGCTCACACACGAGCAAAATTTCCTGTTTAATATCCTGTATTAGTGTGCCAACCCATGGTGCAAATTGCCCATCAACACCGATATTGATCGAGTTAGGAACAAATCCTTTTGCAAAAACCTGGGCATCTCTCGTGTCTAGTACAAAGGCACCGGTTTCATTTGCGGCCGCTTCAAAAGCATCGGGACTCATTTCATGCAATCCTCTTTGTAATACTTCATCTATGCTGTCATATCCTTTTATGTTCATAAGCACATTCAATGGAAAATATTTTGGCGGAGGAGTTAAGCCGGTTAAAACTTCTTTTATAAATAGTTCTTTTGTTAAGCCCTTGCGCAATGCATAATTAGTTTCTTTTTGATGACCAAGAGTGTCAGTTGTTTCTTTGCTCATGTTCTTGCCGCAGGCACTGCCGGCGCCATGCGCAGGATAAACAATAATATCATCTGCAAGCGGCATGATTTTATTTTGTAATGAATCGTACAAATGCGCAGCAAGTTTTTCCTGTGTTAATTCTGCAATTACTTTTTGAGCAAGATCAGGACGACCCACATCGCCAATAAAAAGTGTATCGCCAGAGAACAAGCCAACCTCTTTTCCTTTTTCATCTTTTAAAAGAAAACAACTGCTTTCCATTGTATGACCTGGTGTATGCAGTACTTTGATCGTTGCTTTACCAATTTTAAATTCCTGTCCATCTTCGGCCGTTATTGCATCGAATGCAGGCTTAGCAGTGGGACCGTAAATAATTTTTGCACCTGTTTTTTTTGCAAGGTCAATATGGCCCGAAACAAAATCTGCATGAAAATGCGTTTCAAAAACGTATTTGATCTCTGCATGATTTTTTTCTGCTTTTTGAATATAAGGTTCTACTTCGCGAAGCGGATCAATGATAGCGGCTTCGCCATCGCTTTCAATATAATAAGCACCCTGAGCAAGACAACCTGTATAGATTTGTTCAATTTTCATAATTAAATATTTATGGAGCAAATTTGAAATTGTTTTCAGAGCAGAACTATGACTTTTGTCACAGAGATCATTTTAAAATGAGTTCTTTAACAATAATGTAAATCCCCATTATCACGACAAACCACCCAAACCCTTTTTTTAAGATTTTGCCTGGTATTTTTTCAGCGAAAAGGCTTCCTAAATAAATACCAATAATTGCAAGAGCTGTGAAAAGTAGAAGGATCTTCCAGTCAAGTGAGGTTTGTTTTAAACTAAATAGAAATCCAAAAATTGAGTTGATAGCAATAATAACTAAGGAAGTGCCGATGGCAGTTTTCATTGGAAGCTTTACAAATAGTACTAATGCAGGAATGATAAGGAATCCGCCGCCGGCTCCTAATAGGCCTGTAATAAGCCCAATTGCTAATCCCCACAAAGCAAGCGGTAATATTTTGCTATTGCGTTCCTGGGATACTGGCCGTTCTATATTTTCATCATCGCCATTAAGTATCATAAATGCTGATGCAGTAAGCATTAAAAAAGCAAATATGATCATCAGCATTGTATCACGGGTAAATTCGATGTTGCCTATTGAAAATAATTTTTCGGGAATTGCGGGTAGAATAAAATGACGGGTGATAAAAATTGAAAATATAGAAGGTATACCAAATTCTGAGACTGCCTTAAAATCAACTTGCTTCTTTATATAAGCTCTTGTGCCTCCGGTAAGGCTGGTAACCCCTACAATAAATAATGAATAGGTAGTTGCCGTTAATGCATCGAGATGGAGCAGGTAAACTAAAACAGGGACAGTGAGGATGGAACCGCCGCCGCCCATGAGGCCAAGTACAATGCCAATAAAAACTGCAGCGATATATCCGGCTATTTCCATTTATAAAAATTGAATTGCAAAATTGAAAGACTGGATCATTATTACAAGTGATAAAGATCACAGATGAATTATCTCAATTGAATTCCTGTTCAATTTTATTTTTCCAAGCTGTTCCATTTTTTTTAATAAACGACTGATCACCTCTCTTGATGAATTCAGATCATCCGCAATTTCCTGGTGGGTAAGATTTAAAATAAGTTTACCAGATTCAGTTTTACTTCTTTTTAAATAGAATTCCAGTCGCTCATCCATATTTTTAAATGCGATGTTATCGATTACGGTAAGCATTTCATCAAAACGATTGCGATATGTTTGAATAACAAAATGAGACCAACTTTTGAATTTGATCATCAACTCATCCATTAGTTGTACGGGCAGCATTAGCACCTCAGTGTCTTCAAGGGCTTTTGCGGTTATCTCACTTGTTTGCGATTGCAATGCACAGATCAACGAAACCGCACAAGCTTCACCTGGCCCGAGATAATAGATCAGGAACTCACTGCCTTCATCGTTTTGCCTATAAATTTTTATTCTACCGCTTAAGACAAGTACGGTGGATTTTATATATTGTCCGGTTCGAACGATCTCTTCGCCTGCATGAAAACTTCTTTCTATTGCATTTTTATCCAGGATCTCTATTAGTTCAGGTTCAAATTGCGGGAATAATTTTTTCCAATCCATTTTTTAAAATTATTGTTCTAAAACTTTTTCCATTTGCATACTCCGGCTTCCTTTTACAAGTATATAACTGTTTTGGAATTGTTGTTTGCTAAACCATTCTTTTGCCAGTAAAGAATTTTGAAATGAAAGAAACGGGTGAGAGATTTTTAGAAAATCACCACCAACAAGCGCCACTTCTTTCCACGAATATTTTTTTATCAGATCAATTATTTCCTGGTGCTCCTGCAAACTAAGTTTGCCTAATTCGGCCATAGCGCCAAGCATCAGGATCTTATTTTCTGAATTTTTCCTGGCAAAATTTTCAATAGCCAGTTTCATACTGCTGGGGTTTGCATTGTAAGCATCAAGGATAATTTTATTAGAACCTTTTTCTATTAATTGTGAACGACTGTTGGACGGAGTATAATCTTCGATGGCCGATCTTATTTTATCTTCCGGCACTTCAAAGAATTTTCCAACCGTTACCGCAGCTAATACATTAGGTAAATTGTATTCTCCAACTAATTGTGTTGAAATGATGCCATCATTGAGTCCCTGTGTGATCTGAACTTTTAAGAAATTTTCATTGGGAAGAATTTTCCCGATCACGTGATCATTAGCCTTTGTCCCATATTTTATGATGCCACTGATGCCCTTACTCATTTCCTGCAGGTACTCATAATCCCACATTACGAAGGCAAAACCATGTGTAAGTGTTCGCAGATAATCAAACAACTCACCTTTGCCTTTTTTTACACCTTCCTCACTGCCAAAACCCTCCAAATGAGCTTTACCGCAATTTGTGATCAAGCCGTGTGTTGGTAAAGCGATCTGACAGTAACCGGCAATTTCCTTGAGGTGATTGGCCCCCATTTCAATAACCGCCATCTCCGCATCTGGCCTGATCTTTAAGATGGTCAATGGTATTCCAATATGATTATTAAGATTTCCTTCTGTTGTATATGTTTTGAATGTAGAAGAAAGCACGGCATGGATCAGTTCTTTGGTTGTTGTTTTACCATTGCTTCCTGTAATAGCAATGAAAGGGATATCAAACTGCTTGCGATGATGAAGCGCCAATTGCTGTAAGGCTGATAATACATCGGGTACCAAAAAAGTTTTTCCGGGGATCTGGTATTCTTTTTCATCAATAATAACACAAGCCGCGCCATTATCTATCGCTTGCTTTGCAAATGAATTGCCATTAAAGTTGGGCCCCTTTAGTGCAAAAAAAATATCTCCGGTTTTTAATTTCCTTGTATCTGTTTGAATTGAGGGGTGTTGCTGGTATATTTTATAAAGCTCTTCGATCATTATAAGCAAATGTAAAGGCTAAATTAAAAACCCCGCCAATGATGACGGGGCTTTTAATATTATGAAATGAAAAGCTTAACGTTTTTGACGTTTGTCTTTCCACCAGTTACCTGTTTTTCTTTTATTACCTTCTGTGCTACCCATGCGGCTCATGGCGCAACGGAAACCAACAGTTGCACTTGATTGATCTTCTTCCATGAAACGACGAGTGCCAGGGCTTAACCAGTAAGCGTAATCAGCCCAGCTACCGCCTTTATACACTCTTGACTTATCACTTACAAGAGTGGTCATGCCATAACCATAATTTGACTGTGATAAAGAGTCGCCATCAATAAAGTTGATAACATTACCACGCTGATAGTTTCTGCGCATCATGCTTTCCTTATCAGTTACATCAGTATATTTAACTCTGCCCATGCTATCTCTTGCAAAACGTGTTGTTGGATCGCTTGATGTAGAATCTACAACAAGCATCTTTTGATATTTGTTACCACGATATGCAGCAACGTCATCAGCATCAAGTAATGTAAGAGGTCTGTATACATCGGCTACCCATTCGCTTACGTTACCTGCCATATTATATAAACCAAATCCATTTGGATAAAAAGCTTTTACATCAGCTGTATAGATCGCATCGTCATTTAAACCACCGGCCACACCTGCATAGTCACCATTACCTCTTTTAAAGTTAGCAAGCATCATACCTTGCCAGCTTCCATGACGTGTATCACGCATACCATTCGGGTTATGACTCCATGGATAAATTTGTTTATTCATGGTTAACTCTTCACCACGTTTACCTTCTTTAGTGCTTGGTCTTGGGTTTTGTGCGATATAACCCAAAGCTGCATATTCCCACTCAGCTTCTGTTGGTAAACGATAATCGGGTTGAAGAATTCCATCTTCCATTGTTGCTTGAGTACGTGGTGTACCCTGTGAAGTTTTTAAAGTACTCTTCTTTCCTGTTTTTCCGGGTTGAGGGGCATAAAAACCTAAGAGATAAGATTTTGTTGTGAAATTATCTTCGCCTTGTTGTGCTTGCAGGCCTTGTTTTGCAGCAAGCCCTTTATCAATAAGAGCACCTTCATTAACACGGTCACTTCTCCATAAACAGAAGTCGTAGGCCTGCTTCCAGCTAACACCAACAACAGGATAATTGTTGAAACTTGGGTGGCGCAAATAATATTCAACCAATGGTTCATTGTATGCTAATTCACTACGCCAAACAAGTGTATCAGGCACAGCGGCGTCAAGGATCTTTTGATAGCTGGGATCATTTGCAGGATCAAAAACACGGGCAAGCCAATATAGATATTCACGGTAGTGAACGTTGGCTACCTCTGTTTTATCAATATAAAATGAGGGAACTGTTTGACGGCGGGGGATATTATTAAAATCACCTATTACATCTTCATCAGTTTGACCCATTGTGAATGTACCACCTGGTACAAAAACAAGACCTGGGCCAGTTGCCTGTTCTTTTTCTTTGGATACCTGGTATCCACCCATATTCTTGTCGTTGTAATTCCAGCCGGTTACGTCCGACTTGTCGTGTTTCTTGTCTTTGCCAAATAAACCCTTGCCTTTACATGAAGCTATCAGAACGGCGCAGGATAAAAGGATGATTAAGTTTTTCAGTTTCATAGTTTTTTGTATAAACCTTTGAATTGGAATTAATTTAACGCCGGATGGGATAAAATATTGCACCTTAATAATATTTTATCTACCCGCATTTGCGAATATAGGCAGTTTATAATGATTTTATTAAGCAGAAATACTTTTTATCACCTCGTTAAACCCCCTGATTTTTGCAAGGAAATCATGGGGAGATTTACCGCTATAGTCGTGTCGTTTATATGCTTTTTTGCAACAAATGTTAGTGCCCAAAGAGTGTACAAAACCAATTCAGTTTTGTCATCAGGGGGCTGGGCTAAAATTGCTGTTAGGGAAGGCGGGATCTATAAAATAGATGTTCCTTTTTTGGGGGTAATGGGTTTTAATACTTCAAACATTTCCTCTGGTTCGATACGACTTTTTGGAAACGGAGGCAGCATGCTTAACGAAGCAAATGCAGACATTCCCATCGATGACCTTGCCGAAAATGCGATCATGGTAATAGATGGGGGAGATGGCTCCTTTAACGGAAGTGATTATTTTCTTTTTTATGCTACAGGACCTGACCAGTGGCTGAAGGATTCGATAAATAAAAGATTTACTCATCAAAAAAATCTTTATTCTGACTCTGCCTACTACTACATCACAATTGGTGGTGTAGGAAAAAGAATTACATCATTACAAGCAAATACTCCTTCATCAGTAACAGTTAGCTCATTCAATGAAAGGATCTTTCATGAACTTGATACGATAAATCTTTTATCAAGCGGAAAAGAGTGGCTCGGTGAAGAGTTTGCTGATGCACCGGGTAAAACACTTTCAAGATCTTTTTCAGTTGGTATCCCAAATCTTCTTATAAGCACACCCACTACTTTAATTTCGAATTGTGTAGCCCGGTCCATAAATGTTCCGAGTCGTTTTGATGTTCGGGTAAATAATCAATTAGTGCAGCAGGTCAATGTTCCATCAACCGGAGCCGGTCTATATGATCTGTTTGCGCAACAAACACAACAAGCATCAGATCTTTTATTGTCACAAGAATCTTTGCAGATCAATTATACTTACCTGCCAGGCGGGTTTAATTCCCAGGGCTGGTTGAATTTTTTTGAGATACATGCAAGAAGAAACCTTGTATTAAATAGCAGTGGTCAATTGCCTTTTCGCGACTGGAATAGTGTTGGAAATAATATTTGTGAATTTGTAATAAGCAATACAACAAGCAACACACAAGTTTGGGATATTACCGATCCTTTATCGCCAATAAGAATGCAAGGGAATTTTTCGGCAAATGAATTTCGGTTTGTTAATGAGTCTTCACGATTGAAAGAGTACATCGCTTATAATACAGGCAATGCGTTGATACCTGTAAATGCAGGTCGAATACAAAACCAGGATCTGCACAATTCTCAGCAAACAGATTACCTGGTCATTACAAATAATTCATTGCTCTCACAAGCTGAACGATTAGCTTCTTTTCACCGGCAAAGGAATTTGAAAGTGACGGTTGTTACGACTGATAAAATTTTCAATGAATTTTCTTCCGGAATACAAGATCCTGTTGCCATTCGTGATCTTGTAAAAATGTATTTTGACAGGTTTGCATCTAACCCTGCCAACCATCCAAAGTATTTGTTGCTTTTTGGCGATGCTTCTTTCGACTATAAAAACAGGATCACTAATAATACAAACCTTGTTCCTGCCTATCAAAGTAAAATTTTTCTTGATCCGCTTAGCACTTATACGAGTGATGATTTTTTTGGCTTTTTGAATGACAATGAAGATATCAATTCGGGATTGGTCACCAATCTTCTTGATCTTGGTATTGGCAGAATTCCAGCTAAAAATATTGAAGAAGCCAAAAACTACGTTGACAAAGTAATTGCTTATTACAGTAAAGAAAGTTTTGGTGTATGGAGAAACAATGTTTCAATTATTGCCGATGATGAAGATAATAATCTGCATTTGCAGGATGCAGAATTAATAACAGGCACTATTTCTGCAAACCCGGTTTTCAATATTCAGAAAATTTACCTGGATGCATTTCAACAGGAAAGCGGATCAGCGGGTAGCAGGTATCCATCTGTGAATGAAGCGATCAATAATCAAATTGCGAGTGGAACACTGGTCTTTAATTTTATTGGTCATGGCGGTTCGGCAAGACTTGCCGAAGAAGTGATACTTGATCAGCCAATGATAAACGGATGGAGTAATACTAACCGGCTTCCTTTATTTGTTACTGCTACCTGCGATTTTGCACCTTATGATAATCCATTTACAAATTCAATTGGCGAAAATATTTTATTGAGGCCAAAGTCCGGTGGCATTGCAATGATGACAACCACCCGGCTTGTATTTTCTTTCAGCAACAGGATCATGAATAATAACTACATGCAATTTGCTATGCAGCCTGATGCAAACGGAAAATACAGAAGTCTTGGTGAAGCAGTAATGGAAGCAAAGAATTACACGTATCAAACATCTGGTGACCTGATCAACAACAGGAAGTTTACATTGCTTGGAGACCCGGCTTTGACACTTGCATTTCCTCAATTTAAAATAAGAACTACCCGACTGAATTCGTTTGATCCTATCGTAAGAACAGATACATTATCAGCCGGAGAAAAAGTAGTGATAGAGGGAGAGGTAATAGATAATAATGGTTTAATTCTTTCAACTTTAAACGGGACCGTTTACCCTGTTGTTTTTGATAAACCTCAAACGGTCACTACAAAAGCGAACGATGCAGGTAGTCAACAAACATCGTTTCAACAGCAATCGAATATTCTATTCAAAGGAAAAGCTACAGTTACCAATGGTAAATTCAATTTTTCTTTTAAAGTGCCAAAGGACATCAATTATCAGTATGGCCGTGGTAAAATAAGTTACTATGCTGAAGATGGGACCAAAGATGGAGGTGATTTTTTTAGTGACTTTGTTATTGGCGGCTCAGCATCAACTATTGATAATGACAAAAGTGGTCCTGAAATAAAAGCATGGTTAAATGATGAAAAATTTGTGAACGGAAGTATTGTTAATCAGAGACCAATACTGATCTTAAAACTGGCTGATTCTTCAGGCATCAATACATCAGGGACAGGTATTGGACACAATATCACGGCAATGCTCGATAACAACAACGATCAAATATTTGATCTGAATAATTATTATGAAGCTGATCTTGATCAATATGGCCAGGGTTTTGCCCGTTTTCAATTACCCGAATTAGAGCCCGGCAATTCATTCACTAAAAATAAAAGTATGGGATGTACTTAATAACTCGTCAGAGTTTATACTTGATTTTTCAGTAATGAATGATGATGACCTGGTGATCGACCATGTTCTCAATTATCCTAATCCCTTCACAACCAAAACACAATTTTGGTTTGAGCATAATAAACCAGGCCAGGATCTGATTGTGCAGATCCATATTTTTTCTTTAGCCGGAAGGGTAGTAAAAACGATTGAAAAAACAATAAACACATACGGAAATCGTTCTTGTGAAGTGGATTGGGATGGCAGGGACGATTTCGGTGACAAGATTGGAAGAGGTGTATATATTTACCGGATCAAGGTTTTTTGCAATGGATCCAAATCCCGGACAGTAACTGAAAAACTAGTGATCTTTTGAGACGGATGAGTGGACAAAAAACGATATTCTTAGAATCAGGATTTTTAAAATTCATATATATTTACAAAAATTACATAAACTCTTACTAATGAGACCAACTGCATTAAGATTAACTGCTACAATCCTCATTTTTTCTGGTATTGTCCAAACCACCAAAGCCCAAAGCGCAGATCCGGTTAATGTCGTGACCACGGCTGTTCCATTTTTACGCATTTCAGCCGATGCACGGGCTGCTGGTATGGGTGATCTTGGGGTTGCTACTTCACCAGATGCCAATGCATCATTTTGGAACCTTGCAAAAATTCCTTATAACACTAGTAAAGGAGGCATCTCTGCTTCTTACACCCCATGGTTAAAAGACATTCTTAATGACGTTTATCTTGCTTCAGTTGCTGGATATTATAAATTCGATGACCAACAGGCTATATCTGGTTCATTAAGATATTTTAGTCTTGGAAATATTCAGTTTACTGATAATCTTGGTAATGATCTGAATACTTTCCGTCCCCGCGAATTAGGAATTGATGTTGGATATTCTCGTAAACTTTCGGAAAAATCTGGTATTGGTGTGGGTCTGAAATATATTTACTCTAACCTGGCTGAAGGTCCTGCTGCTGGAAATACTTATAAAGCAGCAAGTGCTGTTGCAGGTGATCTTGCTTATTACTACAATGGGCATAATGATCTCGGACAAGGTTGGGCATTCGGTGCTGTTTTAAGTAATCTTGGTTCTAAGATATCTTATACTGACAATGCTGATCAAAAAGATTATATCCCTGCTAACCTAGGATTAGGATCTACTTACACTAGAGTTTTCAACTCTGCTAATTCATTAACGTTTGGTGTGGATGTCAATAAATTGCTTGTTCCTACACCTCCTGCTGATCCGGCTACTCCACAGCAATTAACTGAATATCGCAGCAAGAGTGTTATGAGCAGTTGGTTCACTTCGTTTTCTGATGCACCCGGCGGAGTTAGCGAAGAGATGAAAGAATTCCAGATATCAGTGGGTGCTGAATACTGGTATAACAACCAGTTTGCACTGCGTACAGGTTATTTTTATGAGGATAAAACAAAAGGCAACAGAAGATATTTTACAATGGGTGTAGGTATCAAATATCAAAGCTTTGGCCTTGATTTCTCTTACTTGATTCCTTCAGGAAGTGGTGTTGATCGCAATCCTTTATCTAATACTTTGCGTTTCTCATTGCATTTTGCTTTCGATGGTTCAGACGCAACCACAAATTAAAAATGAATTAATAATTTATAGTGACGTCCCGATACATCGGGACGTCTTTTTTTTCTATAGGAATACCTTTGGCATATATTTGAATAAATAAAGAATTACATGTCTTATAGAATTGGAAGCGGGGTTGATTTTCACCAATTAAAAGAAGGAAGAGAGCTGTGGATCGGCGGGGTGAATATTCCTTTTAAAAAAGGTGCATTAGGGCATAGCGATGCTGATGTTCTTCTTCATGCTATTTGTGATGCTTTGCTTGGAGCCCTTGCTCTGGGCGATATTGGTGTTCATTTTCCTAATACATCAAAGGAGTTCAAAAATATTCAGAGCACTATATTATTACAACGAACAATGGATTTAATTAAACAAAAAGGGTATTCAGTTGTAAATGTCGACACCACGATTTGTTTGCAGGAACCGAAGCTAAAACAATACACGGCAGAAATGCGAAAGATCATTTCATCGATAACCGGCATATCAGAGAATGATGTTTCAATAAAAGCAACTACAACTGAAGAGATGGGATTTATAGGAAAAGGAAAAGGCATCATGGCTTATGCTACTGTATTGCTGCAGAAAGTTTAACTACTTGTTCGTAACATATAACCTTTTCCGTGTGTCCTTGAAGCTTAACTTTGCCGCAATGACCTCTATACAAATAAAGATCGTTAATACATCTGCTAATCCTTTACCTCAGTATGCAACAAAAGGATCATCAGGTATGGATATAAGAGCATCTTTAAATATGCCATTAACACTTCAACCGCTTGAAAGAAACCTGGTACCAACAGGATTATTTGTTGAAATACCCCAGGGGTACGAAATACAAATAAGACCAAGAAGTGGTTTGGCAATTAAACAGGGTATCACTTGTTTGAATACACCGGGAACGATCGATTCCGACTATCGCGGAGAAATTAAGATCATATTGATCAACCTTTCTTCAGAAGAGCAAGTCATTAATCCAGGTGACCGGATAGCGCAAATGATAATTCAGAAAACAGAAAGAGCCGAATTCGAACAAGTAGAATTTTTAAATAACACTGAAAGGGCCGCAGGTGGTTTTGGTCATACAGGAAAACAATAATAATGATTCGATTTATCTTACTACTAATTACGGGTGCATTGCTGGTATCATCATGCCGCTCTACCAGGAAAATTCAAACGGCAATTTCCACAAAAAAAGACTCGGTGGAAGTGGTTAAGCAAACCACTGACCCGCATGAAGATTCTGTCAGGTTTATAAAAGACAATTATTATCAGCTTCTCGCAAACAGGATCGAGTTTGAAACTTTTTCAGCAAAGATCAATACAGATTATGAGGGTGGTGATGGAAAAAAGTATGACGTGAATGTTTTTATAAGAATGAAAAAAGACAGTATTATTTGGATATCGGTAAACGGTGCCTTAGGAATAGAAGGGATGCGTGTATTAATTGATAAAGATTCTGTTCGCATTTTAAATAAGCTGGATAAGGAATACCAGGTTCGATCTGTAGAATACTTAACGGAAGTGGCAGCATTGCCGCTTGACCTGCATACAGTGCAGCAATTGATCATCGGCAATCCTGTTTTTCTTGATTCGAATATTGTTTCTTATTCCACAGAAGGAAATGGTATTTCCTTGTTAAGCGAAGGACAATGGTTCAGGCACCTGATCTCAATGAATAACAACGATCATCTTGTATTGCATAGCAAGCTCGATGATGTTGATATATTAAGAAACAGAACCTGCTTTCTTACCTACACGGATTATGAAACGGAAAAGGGGGTGAAGTTTTCAACTAACCGCACGGTATCTGTTACTGAGAAAACTAAGCTTGATGTAAAATTAAATTTCAAGCAGTATGCATTTAATGAAACGTTAAGTTATCCGTTTTCAGTGCCAAAAAACTATAAAAGGAAATGACAAATAAAATTTAATTTACAGTTCGTCGTTTTAAAATGATCCCAACCCTTTATTGATTTACCACAAAACAGCAGGTAACCATGAAAAAAAGAATCTATCTCTTCTTCGGTTTTGTTTTCTCAGCTTGTTCCCTTTTTGCCCAAACAGAAGATAAGGCCCAGTTGGAAAAAGAAAGACAGGATATACAAAAAGAGATCAAAGAGATCCAGGGGGAATATGATAAGCTGAAAGGTAAAACCAAGCAGATCGTTGGGCAATATAACCTCATTGACAGGAAGATAAAATTGCAGAATAAATATATCAGTAATATCAGCAAGGAACTTCGTATGATCGATGATGATATTTACCTGAGCAATGTGGAGATCTACCGTCTTTCAAAATTACTGGATACATTAAGGTCCCAATATTCACGAAGTGTAGTGTACGCTTATAAGAACAAGAGTAATTATGATTTCCTGAATTTTATTTTTTCTGCCAGCAGTTTTAATGATGCGATCAAACGGGTTACTTATCTTAAAAGTTACCGAACTTATCGTGAACAGCAGGTGAATACTATTAAAGAAACACAGGCATTAATTGCAAAAAGAAAAACAGATCAGTTAAGCAAAAAGAAACAAAAGGATGATGCGCTGCAAAATCAAACAGAACAAGCCAAAGCATTAGAAGGACAGAAGAAGGAAAAAGATGTAGTGTTGAATCAATTAAAATCACAGGAAAATGATCTGCAAAAACAATTAGCCGCGAAAAAGAAAAAGGACAAAGATCTGCAAAAGGCTATTACATCAATTATCAACAGGGAGATGGCAGCAGCAATAGCCGCAGAAAAGAAAAGGAAAGCGGATGAAGATGCGATCAAAAATACTAAGCCTGTAACTACAAACCCCGATGTATCTAAAAACACAACAACTAATACGAAGCCAGCTGTCGTAAGAGAAAGCGTTGTGTTTAATTCAGCTGAGGATCTAAAACTAAATGCTGATTTTGAAAAAAACAGGATGAGACTTCCATGGCCGATCGACCAGGGAACTGTTTGTATTCACTACGGTCCTTATCAAATAGAAAAAACAAAGATCAAAGGAGATAATCCCGGCATTACGATCTGTACTCCACAACCAGGTAATAACGTAAAATCAGTTTTTGATGGCGAAGTTGTAAGCGTATTCAATATTGGCGATTCAAAATCTGTAATGATACGCCATGGAAAATATTTTACTGTGTATAGCAATCTTTCCTCTGTAAATGTTGCAAAAGGTGCAAGTGTGAGTACGGGTCAATCACTAGGTAAAGTAGGTGTGGATGAGGAAACTGGTGAGGGTGGTAAACTTGAATTTTTGTTAATGGTCGAGAACAAGAAATTAAATCCCGAGCAGTGGTTGCATAAATAAAGTCACTTCGCCGTTGTCAATATATAAAGAAGCCATCTTTTACCAGGATGGCTTTCTTATTTATAAGAATTTCTCGTACAAATTTTCGTAAAGAGGAATGATTTTACTGATATCATATTCCTGTGCATGTGCAGCCGCTCTTTCTTTGAATTTTTTCAGCACCTTGTCATCACGCAAGATTTTTATCGCTTGCTGTCCCATTGCTTTTACATCACCCACATCGCCCATATATCCTGTTTCACCAGGAATATTTATTTCGCTCAATCCACCGGCATTGGTTGTAACAATAGGTACACCGGCAGCCATCGCTTCCAATGCTGCCAATCCAAAACTTTCATATTCCGATGGTAATAAAAACAGGTCTGCAATTGCTAAAATGTCTTCCATTTGCTCCTGTTTGCCAACAAATCGTATTTCATCAAATAGGTTCAGTTCGCGGCAAAGATCTTCGGCAGCAGGTCTTTCAGGTCCATCGCCAACAAGCATTAAGCGGCTTGGTATTTTATCATTAACCTCTTTAAAAATTTTTATTACATCAGGTATACGTTTCAATTTTCTGAAGTTAGACGCATGCATTAAAACCCGTTCTCCATTTGGAGCGATCATCTTTTTAAAGGCATCGATCGGTTTCCGGGTAAAACGACTCACATCTACAAAATTCTTGATCACATGAATGTCTTTTTCAATCTTGAAATGTTTATACGTTTCATCACGAAGATTATCTGATACAGCAGTGATCGCATCACTTTCGTTGATAGAGAATGTTACTACTGGAGCATAAGTTTTGTCCCTTCCTACAAGGGTTATATCTGTTCCGTGCAAGGTTGTAATGACCGGTATATTCTTTCCTTCTTTTTTTAAAATTTGTTTTGCCATATATGCAGCGGAAGCATGCGGAATGGCATAATGTACATGCAGCAGATCAAGGTTATTGTTTTTTATAACATCAACCATAGTGCTGGCAAGTGCAGTTTCGTATGGCGGGTAATCAAACAATGGATAGGTAGGAACATGCACTTCATGATAAAATATATTGGGTGTAAAAGAACCCAGTCTAACCGGTTGCTGATAAGTTATAAAATGCACCTGGTGGCCTTTTTGCGCCAATGCCTTTCCAAGTTCTGTTGCCAATACTCCCGAACCTCCGAAAGTGGGATAACAAACAATTCCTATTCTCATAGTTTTTGTGATCGTCATAGTCCCCGAAGTTAAATACTTAAATTTTATTAGTTATTGCCGCTTATATCAATAATTTGTTACAAAACGGCGCATTCTTTATTTTCAGCCCTCAAATACCCCTTAAGAACACTAAATACAACACATGAAGAAGATCTTGTTTATTGCCCTTACATTTTTATTAATTACAAACAGCTTTTCCCAGAACGACGATTCGATGATGATCAAAAAAATATCTGATGAAATTTTAACGAATGGAAAGGCGTATGATAATCTCCGGTTTTTAACCAAACAGATCGGTGGACGATTATCAGGATCACCCCAAATGGTAAAAGCGGAAAAATGGGGCGTGGAACTGATGAAAGAAAGCGGTGCCGATAAAGCATGGTTACAGGAATGTATGGTGCCTCATTGGGTAAGGGGTGGAAAGGATAAAGCAGAAGCATTTTATAATGGCGCAATAACAGGCGCAAGGAATTTACTTTTATTTCATAAGCAACTTGATGTCCTGGCATTAGGAAACTCTGAAGGGACAAAAAATAAAGAGTTGACTGCAAAAGTTGTTTTGGTTAACTCCTTCGCTGAATTGGAAAAGAAAAAAGATTCATTGAAAGGAATGATCGTTTTTTATAATTATAAATTCAATTCCACTTATGTTCAGACATTTCGTTCTTATGGTGAGGCATCTCAATATCGTGGTGGTGGTCCAAGCCGTGCAGCAAAATATGGAGCTGCAGCCGTGATCGTAAGAAGCATGAGCCATAGTGCTGATAACAATCCGCATACCGGTGCTACTAGATACGACACCACTTATGCAAAAATTCCTGCATTGGCTGTTGGATTAAGAGATGCAGATTGGTTGAGTGATCAAATTCAGAATAACAAGATCATCAGTCTTACCATTAAAACAAATGCTCATTTCTTACCTGATACTATTGGCCATAATGTGATCGGTGAATTGATTGGTTCAGAATTTCCTGATGAAATAATTACTATAGGCGGACATCTTGATTCATGGGATCCTGCAGAAGGTGCTCATGATGATGGGGCAGGTTGTGTGCAAACAATTGAATTGCTTCGTGCATTTAAAGCGATCGGCTATAAACCAAAAAGAACGATCCGTTTTGTTTTGTTTGCTAATGAAGAGAATGGTTTACGTGGCGGCAACAAATATGCTGAAGAAGCAAAAGCAAAAAATGAAAAACACATATTTGCTCTTGAAAGCGATGCTGGTGGATTTACTCCCCGCGGATTTAGTTTTGGCGGAACTCCTGAACAATTAAAAAAATTGCAAAGCTGGGTACCTCTTCTTTATCCTTATGGTGTTTATGAAATTACCAATGGCGGCGGTGGCGCTGATATTGGTCCTTTGAACAGGACATTTAAAACTCCGGTTGCAGAATTAGGCCCGGACTCACAACGTTATTTTGATTATCACCATGCAAGAAATGATGTATTTGAAAATGTAAATAAACGTGAACTCGAATTGGGAGCAGTTAATATGGCTGCGCTGATCTATCTGATCGATAAATATGGATTGTAGGAGAGTGAATTTTATGTAGCCAGTTTATCTGCCGAAGCTTTATGCGAAGGCAGGCTTTTGAATTACTATTAAGTTTTTCTTGCGACGCTCCGTTGGGGGTTCTCTTCGCTATTCAACAAATAGCGTCGCAGTTTACCCAGAGCGAAGCGAAGGGTCGCACTCTTGTACTTACGTAATTCTATTCAGCATTTATTTCTCGCAGCGATCGCAACGAGATAGCGACACTACGTAGTGTATTTTCTTTGCGAACGCTGCGTGAAATTTATTAAAGTAAATTTTTAACTGCGGTAGCTACAGAAGTAAAAGGAAATGACTCGACAACTTTTTGCATTTGCTTTTTTATCTCTGCAGTACAAAGATTGCCAATTGATCCTTCATGTGTATGATGAACTGAAGTATCATATTTAAAATTACCAGCTTCAATATCCAATCCTACTTTTTTATAAGCATCCCGGAAAGGCATTCCTGCATTCACTAACTTGTTTACTTCTTCCACACTAAACAGGTATTTATATTTTTCATCAGCAAGAATATCTTTTTTGATCTCAATATTGCTCAGCATCAAACCAGCCATTTCAATACAATCTTTCAATGTTTTGAATGCAGGAAATAAATGTTCTTTCAATAACTGCAGATCACGATGATAACCTGAAGGCAGATTTGTTGTCATCATCATAATTTCATTGGGCAATGCTTTGATACGATTACAATGACTGCGTATCAGTTCAAATACATCCGGATTTTTTTTATGCGGCATGATGCTGCTGCCTGTTGTCAATTCAGCAGGAAAAGAAATAAAACCAAAATTCTGGTTCAGGTATAAACAGGCATCCATGCTGAGCTTGCTCAATGTATCAGCAACATTTGCCAAAGACTGTGCAACAATTCTTTCAGCTTTTCCTCTTCCCATTTGTGCATACACCACATTATAATTCAGATCATCAAAGCCCAGCAATTTTGTTGTTAATGTTCTGTTGATCGGGAAAGAAGAACCATAACCAGCCGCTGAACCCAATGGATTTTTATTTACAACATCATAGGCTCCTTTCAAGGTTATCATATCATCGACCAGGCTTTCAGCATAAGCGCCAAACCATAAACCAAAAGAGGAAGGCATTGCTAATTGCAAATGCGTATAACCAGGAAGCAAATGATCTTTATATTTTTCACTTTGTGTCTGCAGTAATTCAAAAAACGGCTGAATTGATTTTACCAGTTCTTCCAATTCATTTCTTAGAAATAATTTTATATCTACCAGCACCTGGTCATTCCGGCTGCGGGCAGCGTGAATTTTTTTGCCAATATCTCCAAGCTTTTGTGTAAGTAATAATTCCACTTGCGAATGAACATCTTCAACGCCGTCTTCGATCATGAATCTTGAATCATAAGTTTGTTTATATATGTGTCGGAGCTCTTTTACAAGGAGGTCTTTTTCTTGTTTCGTTAACAGCCCAACTGTTTCCAGCATTGTCGCATGTGCAATTGAACCCAGCACATCAAATGGTGCAAGCAGCAGATCAAATTCACGATCGTTGCCAACAGTGAACTGCTCCACTTCTTTTAATGAGGCTTTATCTTTTTGCCAGAGTTTCATAAAAGTTACCAGTTACGGGTTGCCGATTTCCGGTGAGGGAAATTCATTCCAGTTATCTTCAACCCATTGAATAAATTTGTTTATACGCTTACTTAATAGATCATACTTGGCTCTTAAATCATCATACCTGAACTTATCAGTGAATGATTCCGTTTCAAATAAAAAATCAAGATGTACAATTGTTTCATCGCATTCTGATTGTGCATAAACGAGATATCTAATAAAATCAGCCTTGTATCTTTTTCTACCATATCCCTCAACTATTGTCGCAGTTACTGACTTCGATGATCTTCTTATCTGGCTTCCTTCTTCATAAAGTTCAAATTTGGGTAATGCCAGGGACATTTTATGAATCTCAACTGCAAACTTTTTTGAATCATTATAAATATCCAAATCTCTATAACTTTTCATAAATGGTGTATTTACCCGGTAACTTGCAACAGGTAACCGGAAACAGTTTATAATAGTTCATTTAGTAAACTAATGTACAACTCAATTCCATTCTTTTATTTCATCAATATAAATATACTCATCTGCAGTATGACTTCTTGCACTATCACCCGGTCCAATCTTTAACGCTGGAAAAGGCATCAATGCCTTATCAGAAGTGGTGGGAGAGCCATAATAATTTCTTCCCAATTTCAAACCTGCTTTAACCAACGGATGATCTAATGCAATTGAACTTGATCGCAATCTTGTACTTCTTGGTTTTACTTCACTTTGCACATTTGCTTTTATTATATCCAGCATTTCTTCGAAATGTATAAAATTCATTTACTCTGCAATCCACCACAAATTTGCATTGGGCCGGAACAACATTATGAGCTTTGTTATCTGTTTCAATTACAGTTACACTCATTTTTACTGGCCCAAGCAGATCAGAGACTCTTGTCAAACTTATATGAACTGAACCATTCAATATCTTTTATTGCTTTATAAATAGCATTTTCACCTTCTTCTCTTGCTGCATGACCAGCTTTTCCATTAGCAGTGCAATCCAATACCATTAAACCTTTTTCAGCAACTGCCATTTGCATTTGTGTGGGTTCACCAACAATAGCACAATCAATTTTGCCTAATTGGGGTAATAATAATTCAATTCCATTATGACCAGAGATTTCTTCTTCGGCAGTTGCAGCAAGTAACAATATTGTATTTCAGATTTTCTTTCTCATAGAAATAAAGAAAAGTTGCGATCAATGATACAAGGCATCCGCCGGCATCATTACTTCCCAACCCAAATAACTTTCCATCTTTTTCAATTGGAGCGAATGGATCAAGTGTATAACCTTTGTTTGGTTTTACTGTATCATGATGAGAATTCAATAAGATTGTTGGCTTGCTTGCATCAAAATATTTATTCTTTGCCCAGATATTATACAGGTATTGCTCTGTCTTTACATCGTTGTTTTCAAGAAAAGTTTTAATGAGAGCAGAGCTATTATCTTCTTCTTTGCTGAAAGAAGGAGTAGCGATCAATTGTTTTAAAAGCCCAATTGCATTATGCCTGTAATATGGCGACATCCTTACTCATTATTTATTGTTGTTCCGGCTGTGCCTTCATTAATTTATCCAATTCCTCTGCTTTTCCAATGATTACTTTTTTCACTCCACTTTTCAAAGCTGCAAAAGCATTATCCAGTTTTGGTATCATGCCGGCAAATATTTTACCCCCATCCCCTAAAGGGGAGCCCGGAGGGTTTTTTAGTTTCTGATATTCTTCCCAATTAAGTTTTTGAATAACCGAAGTCTCATCATTCACATCCAGCAACACACCATTTTTTTCAAAAGAATAAATAAGTTTTACTTCATATTCACCGCTCATTGCTTTTGCAATTTCCTGTGCAATCGTATCTGCATTCGTATTTAATAATTGACCTTGTCTGGTCATGAGTGATTGGAGCAAATACCAGTGAAATATTTTGATCAAGTAAATTTTTCAATAACGGGGCATTAACCGAATCAACATCCCAACAAAACCATAATCAATTACCGGGTGTTTCCTTTTATGCGCAAGAATTATATCACCATCCGCACCACTTAAGCCAATTGCATTGCAATTAAAGCCTGTAATTGTGCAACAATATTTTTATTGATATAGCCAGCATACACCATCGTTACGATCTTCAGTGTTTCAGCATCAGTGATCCTTCTTCCCTCTACAAGCTTTTGTTCTATTCCCATTTTCTCAGCCAGCTTTGTTGCCAGTTTGCCACCACCATGCACCAATATTTTTTTTTCGTCAATTGCAGCAAATGATCTTAAGAAATGATGAAAGTTTTTTTTCATCATCAATAATATTACCTCCAATCTTTATTACATAAAGTTTATCCATTACTTTTTAATATTTCTGAAAGGACAGCCTGTGCTGCCCAAACCCTGTTCGCTGCTTGTTGTGTTACAATACTATCTGGGCCATCCAGTATTTCATCACTCAATTCTACATTTCTTCTTACCGGCAAGACAATGCATCACTTTTGCATTATTGGTAAGTGCCAGCTTTTTCTTTTCAGCATCCACTTCGGATCATTAGTATATATCTTACCATAATCATTGTAAGTGCTCCAGTTTTTTACATATACAAAGTCAGCATCTTTCAATGCTTCTTCCTGGTTATGGGTGATCGTTGCTCCTTTTGTAAATTCTTCACTCAATTCATAATCTTCAGGATGTGTGATCACAAAATCAGCTTTACCCCAGGCATTTATCCATTGAGAAAAACTATTGGCCACACATTGCGGTAATGGTTTTACATGCGGTGCCCATGTCAAAACGATCTTAGGTTTCCTGATCTTTGACTTTTGTAATTCCTCTGTAATAGTTATAATATCTGTGAATGATTGTAACGGATGAAGCGTTGCACTTTCTAAACTTACTACAGGGATACCTGCATATTTATAAATTGTTTTATATAAAGTTCACTGTAATCATCTTCACGGTTTTTCAATGATGGAAAAGTTCGGATAGCAAGAATGTCAAAATATTTTCCAAGAATTGGTGCAGCATCTTTTACATGTTCAACCGTATTGCCACTCATGATCGCTTCTTCTTCAAATTCCAACGCCCAGCCTTCCTGTCCTACATTAAAAATGATAGCTTCCATTCCAAGATTTTGTGCAGCAATCTGTGTACTCAGCCTTGTTCGCATACTTGGATTCAGAAACAAACAACCAATACGTTTATTTGCACCAAGTGTTTTATCAGTAAATGGATCTGGCTTTATATGCCAATGCTTTTTGCACCAAGGCATCAATATTATTTACATCATTAACAGAAATAAAATTTTTCATTCTTAAGCTGACAGTGGATTTGTTGACTAGGATAACTTCAAGTATTTTGCATATTTCTTCTTTTATTGAATCAATGAATTGTTCTGCATCTCTTTTCTTCAATGCCAGTGATGGCAATAACCGGATCACATTTGGTTTTGCTTCACCGGTAAATATTTTCTGATTCCACAAGTAGATTCTTCTTCAGATCTTTCAATTCTTCCGGCACATCAAAACCGATCATCAAACCTCGGCCTCTTACATTTTTTAATTCAGGAATTGCTTCCAATTCATCTCTCAGATATTTACCAACCATGATTGCATTGCCCATTAGTTTTTCTTCTTCATTACTTCCAAGAACAGCTAATGCTGCTGCACAAGCCAGATGATTACCACCAAAAGTAGTTCCCAGCTGAAAATGTTTTGGTTTAATATGCGGAGCAATAATAATCCCGGCAACCGGAAATCCATTGCCCATTCCTTTTGCCATTGTATAAATATCTGCATTCACTCCGGCAAAATCATGACTGAAGAATTTACCAGCTTCTTCCATAACCACATTGAACACTGTCTGCAATATAAACTGCACCGTATTCATCACAGAGTGAACGGATCTTTTTCAGGAAAGACTCACTTCGGCTACATTAATACCACCAACACCCTGTATTCCTTCAATGATCACAGATGAAATTTCTTTTCCATTTTCTTTAAAACATTCTTCCAACGCAGCTTCATCATTAAAAGGAAGAAAGATCACATTGTCTGTTTCATTTACCGGAGCGATATAATTTTTATTATCTGTTGCAGCAACAGCCAATGAAGTTCTTCCATGAAATGATTTGCTGAAAGCAATTATTTTTTTTCTTCCATTATGAAAAGATGCCAGCTTCAATGCATTTTCATTGGCTTCAGCACCACTATTACAAAGAAATAACTGGTAATCTTCTTTGCCGGAAACTTTTCCAAGTTTTTCGGCCAGTTCTTGCTGCAAAGGAATTTTTATTGAATTGGAATAGAAAGCAATTTTTTCCAATTGCTCTTCAATTCGTTTCACCCAATGCGGATGTGTATGACCAATACTGATCACGGCATGACCGCCATACAGGTCAAGATATTGTTCACCTTTATCATCCCACACATAAGAGCCTTTGGCTTTTACAATGGTAATATCATTGATCGGATAAACGTCGAATAATTTCATTTTATAAAGTTTGTTATTAAGTCATGCCACGGTTGCAACCGTGGCATGACTGCTATTTAAAAATAATTTGCTTTAAGTTTCAATCCTGCTGTTTCATCCAGTCCAAACATCAGGTTCATATTCTGAACAGCCTGTCCACTTGCGCCTTTCAATAAATTATCAATAACGGAATGAACAACCAGTTTACTTCCTACTTTTTCTAATTGAATGATAGCATTTATTTGTATTCACTACCTGTTTTAAAAAAATCGGTTCCTTTGCTTATATGTGTAAATGGATGACCTGCATAAAAATCTTGATAAAGTTTGTTCAGTCTCTATCAAGACTTAGATCGCATGGTAATTGTGAACTGATAAAAATACCTCTTGTAAAATCACCTCTCCAGGGAACAAAGTTCACATCAATGTCACCCGTCAGGTTGTAATTGTTTCAATGATTCACCAATTTCTCCAAGATGCTGATGCGTTAATGTTTTATAAGCCTGTATATTATTTGCTCTCCAGCTAAAATGAGAAGTTGCAGTTAAGACTTGACCTGCGCCGGTGGAACCTGTAATACCTGTTGTATAAACATCTTTCAGTAAACCTGCTTTTGCCAGTGGCAATAATCCCAATTGAATAGCTGTAGCAAAACAACCGGGATTGGCAATATTGTTTGCTGTTTTAATTT
The DNA here is from genome assembly GCA_963746915.1 of uncultured Bacteroidota bacterium. Taxonomy (GTDB): domain Bacteria; phylum Bacteroidota; class Bacteroidia; order Chitinophagales; family Chitinophagaceae; genus VBAS01. The sequence continues at coordinate 295,399 of CAVVDD010000006.1, forward strand.
TTTCTCTGTTCAATTCAGGCAAACCATAAACAAAGTTGCGAGTTCCGAGCTGTGAACTTTGAGACTAACCGAAAATCATTGGCTAAGATCAATTATCTTTATCTTGTCAGCGATTTTATTTTCTGTCAAGAAATTTTTTTGATTCACCATGACCAAGACAAAGAAACAATACATCAATATCATCATTCAATTCATCCTGAAAATTTCAATTCTGTTTCTCCCAACAGATCCTGGTGAACAGCATAGAACAGGCTTGCCGGCATTGCTGCGGCTATGAATAAAAGAAACAGCTACATCCGGATGGTGAATCAATAAACGTATGAGTTCACCACCCGTATAACCTGCTCCGCCAATAATGCCTACTTTTATTCCATAGTCTTTAATTTTAAGTAATCAATGAATCATTAAGTCTAATACTTCATTTGATTCATTATCCTTTTGAACTGCATTCCAAATCGATGTCTGATTGCCAAATATTTTTGAAAACCCTCTTACATCTTCTCCGGTAAAGCCGGTATTCATTTCACCATACTTTCCAAACTTGCTGCTCATCAGATCATATTTTGATTCAATACCGGTAACCTGGAAACGATAAGGCATCAATTGCACAAATACATCACCGGTTACATTTTGCTGGCTGTTTTCCAGAAATGCTTCAATATCTCTCATCACCGGATCAAGTATCTGTCCTTCATGCAACCAGTTGCCATAAAATTGTGCCAACTGATCTTTCCATTGCAATTGCCATTTGGTAAGCACATGTTTTTCCAATGCATGATGTGCTTTTAATATCACCATCGGTGCAGCTGCTTCAAATCCTACACGTCCTTTAATGCCAATGATCGTATCGCCAACATGTATATCTCTTCCAATACCATAAGGCCCGGCAATAGTTTGTAAATATTGAATTGCTTCAGATGGATGATCAAATTCTTTATCATTAACTTTTTTAAGTTCACCTTTTTCAAAACCTAATTCAACTTCCTCACTTCCTGATTCTGTTACTTGTGTAGGCCATGCTTCTTCGGGCAACATGCCTTTACTGTTCAATGTTTCTTTACCACCAACACTTGTTCCCCATAATCCTTTATTGATGGAGTACATTGCTTTTTCAAAATTCATTTCACACTCCTTTGCTTTTCAGATAAGCGATCTCTTCTTCACGGCTCAGTTTCAGATCACGGATAGGAGTAATGATCTCAACACCGGGGATCATGATATGAAAGATCATATCAAATCTTACCTGGTCGTTACCTGCACCGGTACTGCCATGTGCTACTGCATCTGCATTTAATTTTTTTACATGTTCAGCAATATGCAATGCCTGGCTCAATCTTTCTGCGGATACACTTAAAGGGATAGGTATTATTCTTTAAACAGTTTCCGAAAACCAGATATTTAATGATGCGGTCATAATAACCTTTTACTGCATTAACGGTAGTATGTGTTTTTACACCCAGTTTATAAGCATGTGCTTCTATCTTTTTCAATTCATCTTCACGTAAAACCACCGGTATTTACAATTATGCTATGTACTTCATAGCCCTTTTCTTCAGTAAGATATTTTACACAGTAAGAAGTATCAAAACCACCACTAAAACCCAAAACATACTTTCTTTGACATCATGCTCAGTATTCGATCTGAATAGAATTGAATAAAGAGTGAAAGTTGAAATGCAATAACGATTTTGGGTTTTGCCGTACCACCATTGTCACCGTTTTCTTTATCTCTTTTTCATAAATGGTCTGAGCAGTTTCCATTGTTTGAATCGCAGCAATCGTTCAAACCCCTTTTCATTTTCTTCAAAAAATTCTTTTGTTTCTTCCGGCTCATAATGATCTTTCGGATCATACAGCATGGCAGTACACATACAGTTCTTTCTTTCCTTGCTCATCAGTATCTCATAGTTCACACAGCTTTTGCAACCGGCCCAGAAGGCTTCATCCTGTGTAAGCTCAGAATAGGTGACAGGTTCATAACCCAGTTCGCTGTTGATCTTCATTACGGCCAGACCGGTAGTCAGTCCGAATATTTTTGCATCGGGATATTTTTCTCTCGACAAGGTCGAATATCTTTTTCTTGATGGCTTTTGCAACACCGCTTTTTCTGAAATGCAGGAGCCACGATCAATCCGCTGTTGGCAACATATTCACCATGACTCCAGGTTTCAATATAACAAAAGCCCACCCATTCATTGCCATCTGGTAACGGCGATGACAGCTTTGCCTTCATCCATTTTTTCTTCAATATATTCCGGGGAACGTTTGGCAATACCGGTACCTCTTGCTTTTGCACGATGCTTCCATTTCATCTGTAATGGTTTTTGCAGTAAACCTTATCAGCTGATGTAGCTACCCTGATAATAATATTTTGATTGTCCAACTTGAAATAATTGATTATGATAAGGATCACCAATCCAATAATTATTTGCGGGGTGAATTTCACTGACAGGGACCATGGTGAGGGGCTCGTCCTGTCAGAATACACGGCGACGTCGGGGACGGGAAAAAGTAAACACATCAAAACCAACAGCATATACTCCGGTAGCAATCGGCGCATGAAAGGCGAGTTGTTTTGTATGTGTCAGAATGTTGATCATGTTTATAAACAAGTTGTTTATTAGGAACAAATTTATAATAATAATATAATAAAGTTTTATTTTCATAAAGTTTTTTAACCAAAACCATGGTTTTAATAGGAGCTTTCTTTAATGAAGTTATATTTAAAGAACAGCTTATATTAGTATAAATTTATTGGGGTCGCACACTTAAAAATAACTGTCATGGAAGAATCAGTAATCACAAAAAAACCGAAATCAAAGCTGCGTAAATACTTCAGAACTTTTGTGCTTATCGCTGCTGCAGTGATAGTCCTCTTAGTTTATTGGAATTCTTTTAATGTAAATAGCAAAGGAGAAAGGACAGGAGTGCTTATCAAAATTCAGTCATAAAGGAAATATTTTTAAAACCGATGAAGGTGAAATGTGGCTTGGATGCCGGCAAACGGTAAATCCGGAAAAATATTATTTCTCTGTTACCAAGTGACAGTATTGCTGCCATTCTTAAAAATCTGCAGGATCAATGTGTGCAGCTTGCCTACAAACAGTACAGTAGTACACTTCCCTGGCGGGGTGAAACCAAGTATATTGTTATCGGAGTCAAAAAGATTCAACCTGACTTATCACAATAAAGAAGAAAGATCGCTGGTCGTTTATGGATATCCGGTTTATTCTTTTTCCAATCAGCAATTGTTTTTGTTTTTATCCATTCTTTTTTGCCGGTCAGGTCAACAGCTATGCAAAGTTTTGTTGAAGGATGACAATACTTAAGTAGTGCTTCCATCAACTGGTTATTTCTGTAAGGTGTTTCAATAAAGATCTGTGTGCATTTTTTCTTTGCTGATTCTGCTTCCAGTTCTTTTATGGCTTTTATCCGTTCAGGATTGTCTATCGGCAGGTAACCGGGAAATTGAAATTGCTGACCATTCATGCCACTGGCCATTAACGCAAGTAAGATGGAATTTGGTCCCACCAATGGTTTTACTTCTATATTCATTTCCTGGGCTATTGCAACCAATTGCTGACCAGGATCGGCAACACCCGGACAGCCAGCTTCGCTGATGATGCCAATCGTTTTTTCTTCTTTTATTTTTTTTCTAAATGAATCAGATATTCGGATCATCATTGGTCACGGTAAACCATTCATAATCATCGATCACCATTTCTTTGCCAAGCTTTTTGAAAAAACGCCGTGTTGTTCTTTCATCCTCTACAAACAATACGTTGCATTGCTTTACAATATCCGTTATATAAGGAGGGATAGCATCGCATTCCTTCTTCATGAAGCAAACTGAGGTATTAGATAAACAGTTGCAGCCACACTAATCGGTTTTTACTTTAATAACACTAAGACTGGCAGCAATGACTGGCAAAGGCCGGAGCAAATATGATGACTACATGCATTAAGTAAAATAACGATCCCATTGCCGATAGCTAATCCTTTATGCCGGCCCGAATAATAGAATTGATTTCTGAAGGTTAAAATTATTTTTTGCAAAACCATAATCAAGCATGGAGAAGCCATAATAGTAACACTCAACAATAATGGCAATTAGCGGGGTTATCCATCCCACAACCGGAATAAGAGAAAGAAAGATTATACCGATCATATAAACAGTTTGCCAACCTGCATTGCGCAGCGCAAGTCTTATACCTCTTTTTGCATGAGGCAATAACTGTTTCAGGTTAAATTTATATTCCCGGTTTTCTATTATTGCTTCGGTTTTTTCACTCAGGTAGGCAAATACCGGTGAGCCGATTATTAGAATGAGGTATTTAAATAAGGAGAAATAAAAGAGAAATAACACTAGGCGCATCATAATGCCAGCCATCAAAAAAATAAAGGCAAGAAATGGATTACGTTCTTTTTGAAGCCATGGTTCAATTCGCAATTGCTGGCTAAGCCAGGTGACCGCATCATTTGATGAACGGCCAAATAAGATCATAGCCACAATAAACAGCAGTGTATAAATAATACCGGGAATGATTATCCACTTAACCATTTTATGCTGGCGGATAAAAAGGTTTGCTTCTCCAAAGGATTGAAATGCTATGACGATTTCTTTCAGCAAGACATAAATTTGGGTAAATATAAAGAGAAGCTGCGAGCTATGAGCCCTGCCTGCCGGCAGGCAGGTGTGAGCTATGAGCAGAAAACTTTCAGTATGAAAAAACTTCCACTTTCATTTTATCAACGAGCCAATGTTTTACAAATAGCCAAAGAGCTACTGGGAAAAATTTTGGTGACAAAATGGGATGGCATTGAAACATCTGGTCGTATTGTAGAAGTGGAAGCTTACAATGGCGTTATTGATAAAGCCTCACATGCTTCGGGTGGAAGAAGAACAAACCGAAATGAAATAATGTATGGCAAAGGCTGGCGTGGCTTATGTTTATTTGTGCTATGGTATTCATCATTTATTTAATGTAGTCACAAATGAAAGGGAAACACCACATGCAATTCTTATCCGGGCATTGGAACCATTAAAAGGAATTGATACAATGCTGGAAAGAACCAACAAAAAACAATTAGATCATACATTAACAAGAGGGCCGGGAAATGTTTCTAAAGCTCTGGGAATATTCTTTCAAACATCATACAGGTCATTCATTATTGAGCAAAGTTCTTTTTATAGCAGAAGATGATTTTGTTTTGAATAAAAAAGATATGGCTGCTTCTCCAAGGATCGGAGTTGACTATGCAGGCGAAGATGCGAGCCTGCCTTACAGGTTCTATATAAAAGGAAATCCTTTTGTGAGCGGAAAACCAAAATAGATTGTATTTTCCCTGACAAATTGATCTCTTGCAAAAACTGTCAAAGCAACAATACAAATACCTTTCATTATTTGCCGGCATTGCAATTGCCTTGTTTTTTTATTTTGTAAACCCTTTTTCTGTTGGGGAAGATGCTTGTGTCGTTTTATCCGTCGCAGTATTAATGATCACATGGTGGGTAACGGAAGCCTTGCCAATGCCGGTTGTTGCATTGTTGCCTTTAATATTATTACCAATCCTGCATATCAGTGATATAAAAACTGTATCAGCAAATTATACTGATCCTATCATCTTTCTTTTTATGGGCGGGTTCATGCTTGGTTTGGCAATTGAAAAATGGAACCTGCATCGTCGCATTGCATTGGGCATTGTGAAGATCACCGGTACAAGCGGTAACCGGATAATATTGGGTTTTATTCTTGCAACTGGTTTTATCAGTATGTGGATCAGCAATACGGCAACTACGATGATGATGTTCCCGATCGCATTATCTGTGATACATGTAGTAAAAGAGGGTGGAGGCGTCGGCAATCATCGTCATTTTAATCTTTCATTAATGTTGTCTATTGCTTATGCTTCCAATTTCGGCGGCATCGGAACAATTATCGGCACACCGCCTAATGTTGCTTTTGTCGGCTATTTTGAAAAAACATACAAAACAAATATTGACTTCGTTGACTGGATGATCTTATGTGTACCCATTGCATTATTGCTGATGATCACCTTATATTTTGTATTGACAAGGATTCTTTTTCCCAATCATATACGTTCCAATGAGGCGGCCCGGAAATTTATTTATGGAGAATATAATAGCCTTGGCCGTATTTCGGTTCCAGAAATAAGGGTGCTGATCATTTTTTCTGCTACTGCATTGCTTTGGATATTCAAAGATCTTTTAAATCAATCCCAGGATTTTGTGAAACTGGATGATAATATCATTGCACTTATTGGCGCCGTGGCTTTATTTATTTTTCCTTCGGGAAATATCAAACATCCGGATAACTTAAATGAAACTGAGGAACACGATCTTCATGGCAGCTTGCTTGAATGGGGGGATACAAAAAGAATGGCATGGGGAATATTGTTACTCTTTGGCGGAGGATTAGCATTGGCCAGTGCTTTGGAAAAAACCGGGCTAATAAAAAATTTGGGAGATTGGTTATCGCAATATGCCGGTGGAGGCTTTACGCTTTTATTAATGGTAACCATCGTTTCACTTTTTATAAGTGAAGTAATGAGCAATATTGCGCAGGTAATTGTTTTCTCACCTGTCGTTTGCAGTCTAGCCGATTCGGTTGGCATGAATCCACTAATACTTGGTATAGCAATGACCTTAGCCGCCAGTTGTGCCAGTATGATGCCAATGGGCACTCCACCCAATGCGATCGTATTTGCAAGCGGCCATATAAAGATCAAAGAAATGATGAAAGCAGGTTTTGTAATAAACCTAGTTGCTATTATTTTAATAGTACTATTCTGCTGGTTCTTATTACCATTATTGATGAAGATATAATTAAGCTCCTGGAGGTTTCTTCACGCCAATATGGCGAAATGAAACTATTATCGTTGTATTCATATACGGGGTATGATGTTTGACCTATATAATAGCTGTGTGGCACTATAAAGTGCTGTAACAAAATGCAGCGTTTTCAACTCAAATTTTTTTATGAAAAAGATCATTGGTTTCCTGTCATTAGCTGCTATTTTAACTATAATGTCTTGCAAACCTGCTGAGACTAAGAAAGAAGTCATTGTTGTTCCTGCTGCACCGGTAATAATAGTAAAAGATCCTCCTGAAAAAGGCACAACTGTCACTTTAGATAAAAATGGAGTGAAGGTGGAAACTAAGAAAGTAGATGTAACTGTAAAAAATTAACGACTATATCTTTTTATCATAGGCAGGAAAGATCTCATTTTGATAATAGTTAATGCTTGCCTTTTTAATTTTAGATTTCAAGAATTTTTTCTATAAATATTTCTTGCTTTACGTAGCTTGAGAATGTATGGACGAATTTAAAGTTGTAATTTTTTTAATGGCTATCCTGATCAGCCTGACAGCGATCGTTAATAAAAAAAAATTTCCGTTTCCCATTTTGTTAGTTGCTGCGGGGTTGGTCATTGGTTTTGTACCACAATTGCCTGATCTGGCATTGGATCCTGATGTCGTTTTTATTATCATTCTTCCGCCTCTTTTATACGATGCAGCTTCTAAAACTTCCTGGCACGAATTCAGAACATCCATACGACCAATTTCTGCTTTAGCCATTACATTAGTTTTTTTTACAACCGTTGCTGTGGCAATTACAGCCCGCTATCTTATTCCGGGTTTTAGCTGGCCGCTGGCTTTTGTATTGGGAGCTGTTGTTTCTCCACCTGATGCTGTGGCGGCCTCTGGTATTATAAAAGGTTTGGGACTGAATAAAAAAGTGATCACGATATTAGAAGGTGAAAGTCTTGTGAACGATGCTTCTGCTTTGATCGCTTACCGCTATGCAGTAATAGCGGTTACAACAGGAACTTTTATATTCTGGAAAGCCGGTCTTCAATTCTTGTTAGTTGCGGGTGTGGGTATCATCATTGGAATTGTAGTCGGTTATTTGTTTGTACTGGCGCATAAAAAAATAGTAAATAATCCTGTTGTTGAAACAAGTCTTACACTGCTTTCTCCTTACGTATCTTATTTAGCAGCGGAACAGTTCCATATGTCTGGTGTGCTTGCTGTAGTAACCACTGGGTTAGTTATATCATGGAGAGCACCGGAAGTTTTTTCTTACCGGGCAAGAATGAGAATAAGAGGAGTATGGGAAACATTGATTTTTTTATTACATGGTTTTGTGTTTATCCTTATAGGGCTTCAATTACCTTCAATCATTAAGGGCCTCGGCAATTACCCCTTTTCACAAATACTCGGATATGGATTACTTATCAGTGCAGTTACTATTGTAGTTCGCATCATTTGGGTTTTTGCCGGTGTTTCCTCACAAACTTTTTTTCAAAAGAAGATAAAGAGAACGGAAGATCTATCTGCCAATGACAACCAGGATAGTACCTGGAAAAATGTATTGGTAGTTGCATGGACGGGCACAAGAGGCGTGATATCATTGGCGGCAGCGCTGGCATTGCCATTGGTTTTAGAAGATGGAACAGCTTTCCCCAAAAGAAATTCCATCATATTTCTTGCCTTCGTTGTCATTTTTATAACACTGGTGGTCCAGGGGCTTTCGCTTCCGTTGCTTATACGCTGGCTAAAAATAAAACCACAAGACAATACTATTGAAGAAGAAAAAGAATTGCAATTATATCTTGCGACCAATACACTTAATTTTATTGAGCAGGACTTTCCAATAGAATTGGATAATAAATTACAGGAACAACTAAAAAAGAGATATGAACTAAAGATCAACGATCTCACAAAAGAAATTCGACTTCAAAAAAAGGCGAAACGTAATGATGAAGAAATAAAACCACCACCACCCACTGACCTGGTAAATGCTCAATTAGAGATCGGCAAATTTAAAAGGGAGTTATTGGTAAAAATTCACAAAGAAGGAGAATTCAGTGATGCGGCCATCAAAAAGGTAGAACGGGAAATGGATATAGATGAATTAAAATTGGAACTGAAAGTTCCGAAAGAAGAATAACCACTGACTATACCAGTGGTTATGTGTTTAGAATTTCATGACGATGTGATCTTGTAAAAGGATCTGCTTCTTATCTTACATACAATTCTAATTCAACTCTTCTGTTTTGCCCCCTGCCGGTTTCGTTTGCGTTTGAGGCAGCTGGTCTTGTTTTGCTATATCCGGTTGTTACGGTCCTGCTATCACCCACACCTTTACCCAACAGGTACGATTTAACCACATCGGCACGGGTCTGAGAAACAGTAGTTGGATTTTTCTCAATTCCATCTGCATGACCTCCTATTCTTAAATTATAATCAGGATATTCTTTCAGGATATTAGCCACTTCATCCAGCATCGGCAAATAACTAACTTTTAGTAATGCATTCCCTTTTTCAAAACTGATCCTGCGTGTAGCAAATTGAAATCTTTTTGGAATTTCTTTTTTTGCAAGCGGACATCCGTAGTTACTTATATCACCGATCACACCAGGACATTTATCGTCTGCATCCAATACACCGTCTCCATCTGTATCCGCCGGGCATCCCATAGTATTTACTGCAACTCCCATTTTAGTATCTGGGCATTTATCGTCTGCATCCAGAATTCCATCTCTGTCACTATCTGCCGGACATCCGTTTACATCTACTTTAATTCCCGTTTTAGTATCCGGGCATTTATCATTTGCATCCTGTACACCATCTTTATCTGTATCTGGACAACCCATGAACATATCAGATCCTTTTGCGTTCGGGCATTTGTCTTTTGAATCTTCTATGCCATCACCATCACTATCAGGACAACCTTTAAATCTTGCATCACCTGGAACATCCGGGCATTCGTCATTATTATCACTTACACCATCATTGTCTTTGTCCTGGCAGCCATTCATACCTGCAGAGCCCGGTACAGAAGGACATTTATCTAAATAATCTGCCACACCATCTTTATCAGTATCAACCGGGCAGCCCGTACCATCTACGGCAACACCGGGAGGTGTAGAGGCACATTTATCTCTTTTGTTTTTAACACCATCGCCATCACCATCTTTTTTCATATCAAATTTTGAAGGAGGAGTTTCACTTTGAGAGAAGATTGGCGAAAACGCCGATACAAAAAACATAACGGCGAGTAGCGGGAATATTTTGTTATACTTCATAAAATATTTTTTTAACTGTTATTTGGTGATGAATTTACTCAAGACAAAGGTTAACTTAAGTAAATCGATTAATGTTACACAACTTTAGAAATAAGTTATATCATTCACACTTATTCGGATATTGTTGTCATTTTAGGTTTGAATGATATAAAAAAATGAAGATGGAAATTTATAGTCTTTACCCTTATGGAGGATCTTTAAGAAACGAAGTGAAGTTTTTTAGTAGATATCACCTGCTTGTTCACTGGCTATTTCTTCCAGTTTAGTATATTCTTTTGAAAGCTTTGTTATCTCATGTTCCGATTTATCTTCCGCATTGATTACTGTATTGCTTGCGGATTCGTGTGATGCCACCAATTCATTAACTTTTAAATGAAGTGACGCGGAAAATTTGTTAAATGCCTTTTGAATAATAAAAAAACATAGAAAAGTAATTCCGAGAATTACATCTCCGATACTTGTATGAATATCCTGCGTATAAAATTTCTTATTGGTAAGCCAGAATATTACAGTGGCTAATGCAAGTATAAAAGTGATGTAATGACCAAGGACGATAGTAGCAGCTGATGTTAGTTTTTCAAAAGCTTTCTCCAGGTGCCTGAATATATATTTCATATCCTGCATTTTGTTACTTTTTAATTTGCATTTATTAACTGCCGGAATTTTCGTTGCTTGTTTCTAAGAGATTCTTCAATAGTTAGCCTGGCCATCAGGTAGCTAACTGTTGATTCAGCTCCCTGGTTGAGATTTACATAATTTTCTTCCAGCCCGTCATAACATCCGCCGGTACAGGGATTGTAAATGATCTGGTGAAGATGATTGTTTCCCAAAAACCAATTAAATGCCATTTCTATCTTATCCATGTATTCATCTTCTGCAAACACATCATAGAATTTATTTAAAGCTATAATAGTATAAGCTACATCAATTGGCTGTTCGCCACCATTTGTTATATGAACTATATCTTCTCCTTTATGCAGCCAACTCTTATTGGAAATAACTTTTATGCTGTTGCCTTTGAATGTCTTTGATAAAAGAAAATCAAAAGATGACCTGGCAACTTCCTTATATATGGAATCTCCTGTAGCTAACCATGCACATAACAACGCTTCCGGTAAAATGCTGTTTGCATAAGTAAGATAACTTTCGAACCATTGCCATTCTTCGTCTGCTTCATGCCTGTACATTTGAACTAACCTGTTTGCCAATTGCCTTATTAACGATAAACCCCGGATGGACTTATTATTTATATTCCGGTAATACAATCCTTTTATTGCAAATGCCATAGCTCGGGTGGAATGGATCTTATTTACTTTTAATAAGGCTTTTTGCATTGTTGATACTGCATTTAGTGTCAATTCTGCCGGCAATAAACTACTCATTGAGATGAGGTAACCGAGGGCCCAAATAGCTCTTCCGTTTGAATCAGCGAGATTGGCCTCATTATTTTGTCCGGTAAATTCTTTTTGTTCATTTACATAATTCAGAAATGATCCATCGGGTTGCAGGCAATGTTTTATGAAATTGAAGTAGGTATAAATATATTTTATGGTCTCTGTGTCTCCTGTCATTTCAAAATGCTTGCACATAGCCACCAATGCCCTTGCATTATCATCTAATGTGTATCCGGAATTTATATCAGGCTGATTGATTTTAGAAAACTGGATCATTCCAAGATCCGTTGTCAGTTTTTTTATGTGATCAAGATTGATGGCCGGCATATTATAGTGTAATGAGATCAGGCTTTCACTGATTTGTTCAAACAGTAATGCATGCGCAATGGCAGCATTTTCCCAGGCAGTAGATGCCATTCTATGTAATCCGTTTGAACTGATATTTTTTCTCAGCTGTTCATCATTTAATAAGCTGATCACTGCTTCGCTTAATTGTTGTGAGCTTTCAAAATCAATAATGATCCCTGCATCATTCCGTAATACTTCACGGGCATGAGGAATAGGAGTTGAAATAACAGGGCAACCACTACTCATGGCATAGGAAAATGTTCCGCTTACTGCCTGGTTAGGATTCTTTGAAGTAAATAGATAAACATCAGTTAGCTGTAAATATTCCAGCAAGTCAGGCAGCGGTAAAAAATGATTAATGAATTTTACATATTGCTGCAGTTCCAATTCTTTAACTTTTGCTTCAAGAACGTTGCGGTACTTTTCACCCTCCTGTTTTATTACGGAAGGATGTGTTTTACCAATAATAAGAAAAAGTACATCAGGATTTTTTTTGACAATAGCCGGTAATGCTTCCAATGTTGTTTCAATATTTTTTCCTGAGCTTAGTAATCCAAATGTTGATAGCACTTTTTTCCCTGATAATTTATATTTATCCTTCAGAAGTTCTTTATCTGAATGGGGAACTAAGTGTGTGCCATGTGGAATAACTGTAATTTTTTCCTCTTGTATATTATAATCTTTAATCAGTATTTCTGCAGAAGAATGGGTCATTACAATAATAGATCCGGGAAACGCCGGACATTTCCTGCACTTTTATTTTTAATAGTTCATCAGGGTGGGGTAATACAGTATGAAAAACAATTATAACCGGTTTGGTGAGTATATCTAAAAATTGTTTGAACTCATTTTCTGCTTTTGCAAAAAAGCCAAATTCATGCTGGATCAATATCATCCGGATATCTGCATTACGATTAATGGTGTTTGCTAAATCACTGAACGCATCCGTGTGATCAGTGTTGAGAATGTATTTGATCTTATCTGTGTAATGGTGTTTTTCATTTTCAGATTCCAAAGGACAAATACTGATAGTAAAAGAGTGATCGAATTTATTGTTCAATGCCTTTATCAGGTCCTGCGAGTAAGTAGCAATACCACATTCCCTGGGAGGATAAGAAGTGATGAATAAAATTTCAGGCAACTTATTCTCGCTATCCGAAGTAAGTATTCCATTTACTGGAATGACTTTTTTATGTTCGAGGAGCGGGAAATTATTTATGTTGTTCACAACGATATTGTTTTTTCATGTTTTTTTATATTTACCAATAACTCCTTTAATAATGCAGAAAGACTTACAGATGCACAGGCAATTCGTTCATCAGCGGCGCCATAGTATATATACAGTGTATCTTCAATTAAAACAGCACCTGTAGGGAAACAAACATTGTTCACTTCTCCTTTTAGTTCCCAATCAAGCTCGGGTTTAAACAATGCATATGGCAGACGGGCTATTTCCTTCTGCGGATCTTTTAGATCAAGTAATGCTGCACATGCCGAATAAACATAACCTTTCACAGTATCATGCACTCCATGATAAATTAATAACCATCCGTGTTCTGTTTCTATTGGCGGACATCCGCCACCGATATAACTTACCTCGTGTTTATGTTGTGGTGACAGCACAATACCATCATTAAGATGAAGAAAATAGTTTTGCCAGAATTCAGCTGTGAGTTCTTTCAGATCATTTACTGCCACTATTTGAATATCCGGACGTACCCTATGCAGAAAATGTAGTTGTCCGTTTATTCTGCGGGGAAAAAAAATTACATTTTTATCCCAAACAAAAATTTTTCTTCCTTGTTTTTCTTTTACCTGTTCATGTTCATTATAGCGCAGGTATTTTTCATTTATCTTTCCTTTTGCACCGGCCAAATGACTAAATTCTTCATAACTGATCTGCGGTGAAATGATCCCTTGTTTATCCCAGTGTTGCAGATCTTTTGAAGTAGCTAATGCGCCAAGAGCATTCACTCCATCATAAGCAGTATAAGTGAGATAATACAGGTCATCAATTTTTACAATTCGTGGATCTTCTACACCATGCGATTCATAATCAAATTGAGGAAAGAGAACGGGTATGTCCAATCTTTCCTCAATTGATAAGGGGTCTTTTAATTTACAATAACCGATGCTTGAATAATTGCCTTTGCTTACAGCCCGGTAAAAAATATGAATACGATCGTTACTATTAATAGCTGCGGGATTCAACACACCTTCATTTTCAAAACCAAGTGATGTCTTTTTTAGCAGTACACCTTCTTTTTTTACTTCGATCATGATTGATTTCAGAAACGATTACGGAAACAAATATTTCTTATGCTTTTTCTTTCGCTGCTTTATTTTCTTCCCCTTTTGTCCCACCTCTGTGAGTTGCTTTTATAGCAGAGAACTTTATTTTCAACCCTGCGATTTTCGTATTATCACCATCGGGAAGTTGTTTTTCAACTGTATTCTTACGGGTATCCAATGCCTCATACAATACTTTTATTTCATCCCAATCTTCACGACTATATTTATTTTTATTTTCGTCCACCGTATTTACAAATTTCCTGTAGATGCTCAGTAAATTATTGGCAGTTGCAAAACTAAAACTCATATCAGAGCCGATCATGCCTTCTCCAAATAAGTTGTTTCTTAATGCCTGCCTGTAATCCGATGCAGTTGTTGCAGCACTTATTTCGGCATCTTTGATCTTTATTTCATAAGTGGTTTTTAATACAGCGTATTGTATTTTACTTTCATCCAGTTTTGCTTTATCAGCGGCTTCCAGGGTGGCCATTGTATTATCCGCTTTAGTTACTCTTACCTGGTATCCATTATCAAGGTCGGACCAATAGGCAGCAGTATAAACAGGGGTCAGGTTTTCTACTGAATCTACATAGTTGTTTAAATTCGTCGCATCTCGCTGTGCTATTGTTGGAGAATTTTTGCAGGCGATAAATCCCGTTATCACAAGAACCGCAGTCACCACTAATTTAATTTTTTTCATTTTTCAATTTTATTTTGTTTGTTAGGAAAATTTTCGAAATAAAGAATAACGTTTCTGCCCCGTGGAGCTCATGCGGGTTGATCATATACATTCTTGAAAATATCATGAGCAACTACATTCTTTCCATATACCAGTTCAATTCTTTTTCCATTTTTTTGTAATGAAAAATGGTGGTAATAATTTTTTGCAGACGAAGGAAAGCAGTTTCGCTTTTCACTACATAATCAAAAGCCCTGTGATGCATACAGTTTATCGCCACATCAATTTTATCCTGTGAGGATAACATGACAACAGGAATATCCGGATTTAATGCTTTTATTTTATCCAGTGTTTCTATTCCGTTCATTGCGTTTTTATCAATACCATTCAAGATGATAATCTAAAATAATTACATCAGGATTATGAGATAAATTTTCCATGCAAAGTTCACCTGTTGCAAATGTTTCAATAGTAAAATCAGCATGCTGAAGAAATTCAATTTCCAATGATTTCAAAAATAAAGCATCATCATCTACCAGGAATAGTTTTATTTTATTTTCGTTTTTCATGATTCGGCGTTTTTAATCAAATTAAATTCTTCTTTCAATTCTTTACATGCCTGTGCACAAACATTTTCAAGTTGTAAAACCAGGTCAGGTATTCCATCTGCCTGTTGCTGTGTGCTTGCATATTCCTGAATTTTTTTTGCCATGTTTTCAAAATCTGTACTGATACCCATTATTGAAAATGAAGGAATCATTTTATGTACAGCTGCATGCAATGAACTCCAATCTTTATCCCTGAAACTTTGTTTCATTGTGCTGATTAAAGGCGGAGTTTGTTCCAGGTAAAGTGAAATCATTTCCATCATCAATTTCGGATTAGATTTTGTGCGGTGAATCAAATAAGTCAAGGTCAATGCATTTTACTTTTTCACTTTGATCGTTTTCATTCCCTTTATCGTCAGTATATTTTATAAGTGACGGGTTTCTTACCAACCCGACTATTTTACTGTACAATAATCTTTCATCAACAGGCTTTGCGATGTAATCATTCATGCCAACCGCTTTGCATTTTGCCAGGTCAACTGTGGTTACATCGGCCGTTAAAGCAATGATGGGAATTTTTGAATTCATGGTATTGCGAATGTATTCTGTTGCTTCAAACCCATTCATTTCGGGCATCTGCAGGTCCATCAAAATAATATCATACGATTTAGTCTTGTAGTTTTTCGATGGCTATTTTTCCATTGGCGGCAATATCACGTTCAAATCCAAAATCATCCAACAGTGTTTTCATCAGTAGTTGATTGAGTGCAATATCTTCAACCACCAATACTTTTATATTTTTAATTTCTGTATCCAATTCCACCATTTCTGTTTCTGATTCAGCTTCAGCATTTGTTTTTTGAAAACTTAATATAAAACTGAAAACTAGAACCTTCATCAATTTTACTTTTTACACTAATGCTTCCACCCTGCGGTTCTACTAATTGTTTAACAATGGCAAGTCCTAATCCCGTTCCTCCATACAATCTTGATGTACCGCTGGATGCCTGCTGAAAATTTTCAAAAATATTTTCTATTTTATTTTCTGGTATTCCAATTCCGGTATCGGTAACTGCAAATTCAATGGTTACTTTCTCTTCATCTTCATTCAGCAAACGAACACTTACTGTAATTTTTCCTTTTGTTGTAAACTTTACTGCATTACTCACAAGATTTAAAATGATCTGGTGCAAACGCACCGGGTCACCAACCAACACTTCAGGAATTTTATTGTCATATTCTTTAACCAGCTCTAAATTCTTTTCCTGGATTTTTGTTTCAAACAAATGAAGCATGGCTGATATGGATAATGCCATTTTGAAAGGTGTTTGTTCAAATGTCATTTTTCCTGCATCTACTTTTGCCAGGTCAAGTATATCATTAATGAGCACGATTAATGCATCACCACTCATTTTTATGGCTGTTAAATATTCTTTTTGTTTTGCAGACAAATCTGTTTTCAACACCACTTTTGTAAACCCGATAATCGCATTCATCGGTGTGCGGATTTCATGACTCATGTTTGACAAAAACTGCTGTTTCGCTTTCACTGCATCTTCTGCTATTCGTGTGGCGCTTTCGGCTTTACTTTTTGCTTCTTCAGCAATTCCTGTTGCCAGTTCAGCAAACACTTTTGCTTCTGTCAATTCTTTTTCAATTCTTTTTTGTTCTGTAATATCTCTTGCCACCACCACTGCGCCAAGCACATTTCCCTGTTCATCTTTATAAACAGATCCATTAAATAATACATCGGTCAGCTTGCCATCCATTATGGTTAGCGGATAATCAGCCACAAAACCTTTTGCAAAAACTTCCTGGTAAACTTCACGGGCTTTTTCTGGTTCAGTAAAATAATCGAAGAAATCTGTGCCGGTAAATTTTTCACGTGTCAAACCTGTAATGTTCACCAATGCCTCATTCATATCGGTGATCTTTCCTTCGGTACTTATGGTAACCAACGGATCACGACTTGCTTCAATAAGACTACGGGAATATTGGGAAGCTAATTTTGCAGAATTGCTGTATACTTCAAGTTCTTTATTTGCAATTTCCTCTGTTTTTCTTTTCTCATTGTTTTGAAAAATCAAGTTCTTTGTTAGCAATGACTAACTCAGCTGCCCGTTTTCCTTTCTCTGCATCTTGAAAGACAAGTTCTTTGTTGGCAATGCCTAACTCAGCTGCCCGTTTTCCTTTCTCTTCGTCTTGAAAGGCAAGTTCTATGTTGGCAATACCTAACTCTGCTGCCCGTTTCCCTTTCTCTTTTTTTTGAAATGCAAGTTCTTTTCGTGCAATGATTAACTCTGCTGCTAGTTTATTTTTCTCTTGTTTTTGAAGAGCAAGTTCTTTACGAGCTATAAGTAACTCATCTTTATCCGATTTTTTTAATTTTGTCATATTCTGTCCTGATAAAATTGGTTTGTTTTAATTTATTCCATTTGTTCCAAAAGCTTATCGGCAGCACTCCAATATCTTCAATCGGGCTTCGTCTTTTATCTTTCAATTGTTTGAAATGCGAAGGAGAGAGCCCTGTAACTTTTTTAAATTGATTGGATAAATGAGCAACACTGCTGTAATTCATCTTCCAGGCAATTTCCGTAATGTTCAGTTCATCATAAATGATCAATTCTTTTATCCGCTCAATTTTATGAGCAATGATGAATTGCTCGATCGTGGTTCCCTGGACTTCGGAAAACAAATTTGCCAGGTACGTATAATTGTGGTTTAATTTTTCACTTAAAAAATCAGAGAAATTTGTTTTAATGTTTTCATCTGAATGATGAACCATTTCAATAATTGCATTTTTTATTTTTTCAATCAGTATAGCTTTTTTGTCGTCCATTAATTCAAATCCTGAGATCAACAATGCGGCTTTCATTTGCTCACGTTGTTCCGCAGAAATATTTTCCATGATCTCTACTTCACCCAAATCAACAACGATAAAATGCAGCCCAAGCTTTCTCAACTCTTCTTTCACCGCCATTTTACAGCGGTTGCTTACCATGTGTTTAATGAATATTTTCAAATAGCTCCTCTTTTTATACCGGGACTGCTAAAGGTGACTCCTTTTGACTCAGGAGATGTTATATAATTCTTCAAATAAGTTATATAATTCACACATTAATTGAATTCGGAAGGATCCGCATGAATATTAACTGCGGGCCTTTTTACTAAAGACAACTACAATTATTATATATAACAGTATAAGAACCCCAATTGTGGTAAGGATTATGCCTACGAATACTGGAGTTATTTTCAATGCTATGATCAAATTTTGAATCATGCTTTCTGTTTTTAAAATTATAATTCACAAAGATTTCAAATATTCCACCAAACCTTTTTTTCTGACTCAGTTCACTGCCTGCTATTTTCATTTTGTTCAACAAGTTTAACACAAGCATTTCTTCTTCTGTCTGTTCCTTTAAAGGATAACTTTTATTTCGTTTCCTCAACCGGGATAACTGAATAAAAGAATAAATGCTGCAATCAGAAGGGTAGTTGCAAAAAAGAGGGCGACAATAAAACCCGGAGAAGTAAATCGTTTCATATTATTAATTTATCTGTAAGGAGTATTTCCAGGGTAAATTGAAATATGTCCTTTGGTGACAAATAGTTTTTTTAAACTTTAAGATTTTTTAGAGAACCTAATACTCCAAACACCTGCAGCAACCAGATAACAACAACGATCACGGCAACTGTGTTTAAGATGTTTTTGATCTTACGATCCATAGGAACGTAGTTGTTGATAAGCCAGAGAAGAACACCAACAACAACCAATACAATAAAAATAGTAAGCAGGGGCATAATGATGATTTTTAAATGATATAAGTAAAGGTCTGCTACCTGCTAAGTATAATTGTTATACAATCATTGAAATAAGTTACATCATTCATATATGGTAGTATAAATGGATGGTGAAGACTGATAACGTTGGCAAATAAAAGTGAAGCAGGTGAAAAAGAAACCACCCCATTTTGCCGGGGTGGTCATAGCTCAGGGAAAGGATAAGGTTTGACCGAGTATTCAGAGCTCTAATTTACATAGGTAATATTTGCTTCATAAGGAACTAAATCGTTATGTTCAATTGCTACAATCAGAAAAGCCGGTAAAATGTTTTTAAAACTTATATTATAAAAGCAAGATCAATAATAAAATAATAATGATGATGGCTCCAACAGAAAGATAAACTCCGCCACTTAGCCCTTTCCCTTCTTTTTTAATTGCTTTTACTTCTTTCCGAAGACCTTTCTTTTCAAGTCTTGTCATTTCTGATCTATCGATATTCCTGATCTCTTCCAATCGTTGCTCCAGTTGTTGAGCTCTAGTAGTTTCAGTGTTTGATGCACTATTGGTTTGCGAAGAACCAAGAGCGATCATAGAAGAACTTGCCGGTAATGTGATCGCCATTAACAAAACAAGCGGGGCAATTCTTAGAATTTTTTTTGTGATCATTGTTTGGTTTTTAAAGCTTGATTTATTCTCCCTGTCATCTAACTTTTCAACTTTTATGAGGAGCTTTCCTAATAAAAGGACAAAATTGAGAAGCTTTCCGTGTATAACTGTTACAGGGTTTTACAAATAAGTTATATAATTCACACATTAATTGAATTCAGAAGAAGCAGTGTGAATATTAATTGCGGCCTTTTCGAAAGCTGGATTAACTTCCTGAAGTGGACTATTTTCAACCGTTTTTTTTTCGAACTCATCCTGTTTCAACGGAGAATCAACACAACTATCAAAAATGAGTTCCTGAGCCCTGACGCTATCCTTAACTATTTTATTTAATTGATTAAGATTTTTTTGTGTATCAGATAACAACTGAGTAAATTCTTTAGTATCCATTGGTTAGGCGTTTCAGGAATTACTATATGAAGTTGAGCTGCAAAATTCGCAACTGTGTTATATGATTTTAGAAAAATGTTATATAATTCACATATTCCAGGATTACGATTCTTTTCATTGCTTACTTAACCAGTGAATCTTACAACTATTTTTTTTAATTGTGTAACACTCATCTGCACAAAGAGGATCATCTTCGTTTCTCGCTTTATGAGTTGAATAGTATTACTTCAGGATTTCATGAACGGCTTTTGCGGCTATTTTATCCTTCTTATAAAATCAAATTTTAGAAATGAAAAAAATTATTACGTTCCTTTTAGTTGTTTTTGTTTTTATCAGTTGTGCAGAAAATATGGTAACGGGTCGTAAACAATTAAGCCTGGTATCAGAGACCGAATTACAAACCATGGCGAAAGCAAGAATATCAAACCTTTTTAACTGCCAATAAAGTTGTCAACGTCAACACCAATAAAGATGCTGAAATGGTTCGTCGTGTGGGATCTCGTATTGCTGCTGCTATTAAATCATATTATGATAGTAAAGGACAAACGTCGATCCTGGAAGGATACCAGTGGGAATTTAACCTGGTAGATAATAAAGATGTCAATGCATGGTGTATGCCCGGCGGGAAAGTGGTAGTATATACCGGTTTATTGCCCATTACAAGAAACGAAGCTGCATTGGCTGTTGTAATAGGACATGAAATTGCCCATGCAGTTGCACAACATGGAAGTGAAAGAATGAGCCAGGCGTTATTGCAACAATTAGGTGGTGTCGCATTGCAGGTCGCCGTTGCAAATAAGCCAGCCGAAACACAAAATCTTTTTATGACGGCTTATGGTATTGGAAGTACCGTAGGAGGAATATTACCTTTTTCACGCAAAGAAGAAACAGAAGCGGATAAATTCGGACTATACTTTTCAGCTATGGCAGGTTACAATCCACAGGAAGCAATTCCATTCTGGGAAAGGATGGCTGCAGCTGGTGGAGCAAAACCACCTGAGTTTTTAAGCAGTCACCCCTCTGATGAAACAAGAATTGCAAACATCAAATCATATATGCCGCAGGCATTAAAGTTTTACAATCCAGTATGAAATTAAATAACATTTTTATATCAGGCTCTGCTTTGAAATTCTAATTGAAGATCAGAGAGACAAATAAGACAATTTATTAATAAGAAAAAGATACTGTATTAACTATTAAAACAAGCATAATGAAAACATTTAAAATTTTAGTCACCGGTTTTTTAGTAGCAGCCATTTTTGCTGCGGGATGTAAAACAATGAATAAGTCACAAAAAGGAGCAGTAATAGGAACAGCCGGTGGTGCGGCCGTAGGTGCAGTTATTGGTAAAGCAGCTGGTAACACAGCGATGGGTGCTATTATTGGAGCTACTGTAGGTGGTGTGACAGGAGCTGTTATCGGGCACCAAATGGATAAGCAGGCAGAAGAAATGAAAAAAGCAATTCCGGATGCAGAAGTAGTTAGGGTAGGAGAAGGGATCGTTATAGAGTTTAACAGTAAGATATTATTTGGCTTCGATCAATCCGGTCTTACAACTGATGCCCGTACTAACTTAAATAAATTACTAGCCATTCTGCAAAAATACCCTGATACAAACATTGAGGTACAGGGGCACACAGACAGTAAAGGAACTACTCGTTATAACCAGAAATTATCAGAAGAAAGAGCTTCTACTGTTTCCTATTATTTATCCGGAAAAGGAATCACTACTTCACGACTCACTATTATTGGATTTGGCGAAACGCTGCCCAGGTATACCAATGACACAGATGACGGCCAATCACAAAATCGCCGGGTGGATTTCGTCATTTCCGCCAATGAAAAGATGAAAGCAGAGGCTGCGAAAGAAGCAGAAAAGACCGGTGGTAAATAATAAAAGACCACATAGTATTTATCAAATGAGTTTTAAAAACAAATTTTTATCAGAATAGATCAAACAAAATAAAATGAAAAAAAGAATCAGTTTAATTGCAGTAATGGTTTTAGGAACAATTTTTTCCCAGGCGCAGCAAAAAACATCTCATACAGGCGGTACAAGTTTTGGTCTTCGTGCCGGTGTAAATTTTCAGAACATTAATGGTAAGGATGAAAATGACGATAAATTAAAAAATGATATGTTGACCGGTTTTAATATCGGTATCAATGCAGAAATTCCGGTGGGGATTGATTTTTATTTTCAACCAGGGTTGCTTTATACAATTAAAGGAGCAAAAAGCGAAGATGTTATTCTTGGACAATCTTTTAATACAACTATAAAAATTTCATACCTCGAATTACCTCTTAATTTTCTTTACAAACCCATGCTGGGAAAGGGACACCTGTTATTGGGGTTTGGTCCTTATGTCGCATTTGGTATCGGTGGTGAGGCAACATATGAAGGAGGCGGATCCAGCCTAACCGAAAAAATTAAGTTTCAAAAAACAGTGAAGAACTCCGATCCGGATGATGCGGTTTATATCAGGCCGCTGGATGCAGGAGCCAACATGCTGGTAGGTTATGAATTTGGTAATAGAGTTTCTTTTCAATTAAATACACAATTAGGTCTTACTAAGATCAATCCGGAATATGAAGGTGCATCGAATGATAAAACATCCGCCAAAAACACTGGCTTTGGTTTCTCTTTAGGTTTCAGGTTTTAAAAATAATAGCATGAAAAGTTTTTTTTATTAAGTACCGGTTTCATTTTTAGTTTAACGATGAATCTACCATGGAAACAGTAATGATAACGGGAGCCGCCTGACTTAATCAAGCAGCTTTTTTTCATTAAGTAATATGAAATGGGTAATGAATCCACAAAGAAATCGGATATGGAAAAATTTAAGTAAATTCAAGATGGTTTTGTCGGCAGCATATAAGTATCGTGACTCATTAATCGGAATAAAAATCGGAATCATTTACTAACAAAACAGATCTTTTGAAATTATATATTAAAAACATGGTTTGCATCCGCTGCAAAATGGTGGTGAAAGCGGAACTGGAAAAACTGGGCTTGCATTATATTGTTGTGGAATTAGGCGAAGCGGAAATAATGGAAAGTATTTCAGAGGAACAGCATGATCAGTTCAAAGTGGCGTTGCTGAAGTCCGGTCTTGAATTATTGGATGACAAAAAAAGTGTGTTGATCCAGAAAATAAAGAATGTTATTATTGAATTGATCCATTATTCAGAAGAACCACTGGCGATCAATTTTTCTGATCATTTAAGCCAGAAGTTAAGACACAACTACACTTATCTCGCTAATCTTTTTTCAGAAGTACAGGGTACTACAATTGAAAAATTCATTATTGCACATAAAATTGAAAGGGTAAAAGAATTACTGGTTTATAATGAACTTAACCTTACTGAAATTGCTTACCTCATGCATTACAGCAGTGTGGCGCACCTTTCCGCCCAGTTCAAGAAAGTAACCGGCCTTACTCCATCACACTTCAAACAGCTTCGTGAGAAAAGATTGACCATGCTTGAAAACCTGTGAAAGATGTAACATTCTCCTGTAGTCTTGTAACATTTATGGATGTAAGTGGCCCATCTTTATACAAATAGAATAAAATCCTTTTATGGCACTTTTTCAATATTTACCTTTTATTATGATAGCATTACTAATAGCCTCTATAATCAGTTCTCTTTTTCTTAAGAAAAAGAATTTGCCTGTCGAATTATTTGTTGAGGGTCTTAAATATGAAAATGACGGACATTTTGATGAAGCCATTATAAATTATGAAAATGCGCTGAGTGAAGTTAAAAAGAACAGGTTTCACCGCGACCTGAAAAATAAGATTATTCAAAAACTTAGGGTTTTGCATACGATCATCGAATACAAGAAAAATATTCGATTTACACGATAATAAAACTGGAAATAATTTATATGCCTGGAATTTCCGTAGAGGCTTTTTCCTCCCATAAATTGATCTCTCATAGCGTTGGTTTTGGTTTACAGTCCTTGTTTTTACAGGGACTGTTCATTTATAGTAATAATTCTTTTTCCAATAATATGTGAATGATGTAAACTATTTATTCAATTCTGTAACAGTAACCCGGTAAAAGAAATTCATCTTTACAATTATTTATTTGTAAAAATTAAAATCAAAATAGAATGACAAACATTATCGAATTAAAAGGAAACTGGAATGAGCAAAAAGGAAAACTCAAACAAAAATTTGCAACCCTTACAGACAATGATCTGTTATTTGCAGATGGTAAGAAAGATGAAATGTTAGGAAAGCTCCAGGTAAAACTGGGAAAAACAAAAGAAGAACTGCATAAAATAATTGAATCTCTGTAAATGCCAGTTAGCAGAGGAAATTAAATCTTAACATACAAAGTCATGAACAATTTATTGTACATCATTGCTGTTATCCTTATTATTGGTTGGCTGCTGGGATTTTTTGCCTTTCATGCAGGCGGTATCATTCATGTGCTGCTTGTTATTGCGGTAATAGTCATATTAGTGCGGGTTATCCAGGGAAAGAAAATTATGTAGCATTTACAGTGAGCGATAGAATGTGTGAATTATATAAGATAATAGGTAAAATCGTATAATAATGACCGCGAACCAGCTACTTATCTTTAATATAGCAATATAGCGTTTAGCGGATAAAATAAAGGGGCTGGATTTTTATCCTGGCCCTTTTATTCTACTTAATACTTTGTCTCATTATTAAAGCTAAATGCGGGAAAAATTACTTCCGTCGTTGGAAATAGTAAAAGCATCAGTAAAAGTATCTTTATGAAAGAGCAGGATAAAAAAGCGGATAGTTCCGAGCTGGAGAAATCAAAAGCACATATCATCGTTGAAATTATTGAGTATATGACAAATTCTGTAGTGATCAAAACGATAATCAAAAAGTCCACAGGCAATATAAGCGTTATGTCTTTTGATAGCGGCGAAGGGTTAACTGAAAAAACCTCTCCATTTGATACGTTTGTTCAGATAATTGAAGGCAAGGCGGAGATCGTGATTGATAAAATAACGCATGTGCTTGATGAAGGCCAGGGTATCATTATACCTGCACATTTGTCTAATTTCATAAAACCCAACGGCCGGTTTAAAATGATCTCGACCATTATTAAAAGTGGTTATGAGTGATCATCCCTTTTCGAGTCTATGCAAATCCTGGATCTCCGGCAATAATTTTAGTCTAAAACTTTGCGCCAATACTTATCCCAAACAACAGAACCGATCTTTTTTCATCAGCACTCATTTTGCTTTGCAGGTTTGTTTTATAGCCAAAGCTTATAGTAGGAGTAATAAAAAGCATATCATTAATAAGAAACATGTTGCCTGTTTGTAAAGATGGAATGAAGATCATGGAAGTAGAAGGGTCTTCGGATGTTTGTGTATCCAGCATTACTTTGTAGGTAAACAGATCTGCTTTTGCTCCAATAAAAAACCCATGAGGTCTTAGATCTATATAATAGCGATAACCCAATCCAACTCCCAACCCGCCATTATTTTGATTCTCATAAAAGGAAGCAGTAGGATCACCTGCCATATAATAACCGATCATAGCATGAAAGGAATTATGAAGTTTTGCATTTGTAGCTAAATGAACCCCAATAAATTTTCCGTCTTTATACCATTGAAATTCGGCGCCAACATCTGTTGTGTTATACCCTACTTCCTGTGCCTGGGAAGTAAAAAAAAGAAATACAAGGAAAAAAAGGGTGGTTACTTTTTTCATGGGATTGAATTTGCAACAAGATAAAAATTTATTGTGCAAATAAAAAGCGTCGCACTAGCAACGCTTTTATGAAAAAATATTGTGTTTGTTGAATTAGAATTTCGGACAATTCAGCTTTTTAAGATCCCTGTCAACCGGTTTTTTAATATAAATGACAGAAAGTTCAAAACCACCACGCATATTGGATGCCGGTTGCAGGCTCGAAATATTTACATCGTAAGAAGCGCCGATCATAACGTCGCCAAACTCCAAACCGACATAGGGAATGACTGCATCTGTAACATTATTGAACCTTGCCCATGCTCCCATATAAACATTCACCGGGTTTTCTTCGTCATAATTAAGGTTCATTGCATAGGCGCCGCCAAACATCAGGTTGTTAGCATTTGCCTGGAAACTATAATTAGCGCTAAAATGAAAGGCATTATATTGATTGGTTGGCAATTTACCACCAGCTTGTAAGGTCGTTCTTGAATTCAAATAAAACTCGCCGCCCTGGAAAGTCTCCTTCGGACGATTGATATGATACATAGATGCGCCGAGATAAAAATTATTATAACCATTGCTGCTTCCATTATATAATATGCCGGCATTGACATCGACATATTTTACCTGCAGATCACTTTGAGTAAAAATTTCACTGGTGTTCCCGGTAAATCCAAGTGCGGTCAACTCATCTTCAAAATCAAGCATACTTACATTAAGGCTTTTATCTGTATATGATCCCTGGAAGCCGACCCCGATTTGGTGATAACCATTTTCATCAAGTCCTTTATGATAAGCAGTAGAAAGCGAAAACTGGTTGGTGCGTAAAGCTCCGTTGCCATTTTGATCATTCATAAATAATACCCCGAAACCCCAGCGATCAATTTCCGGTAAATTATTTCTTAGTAAATGAAAATCAGCAGAACCGGTCTTAGTAACAAAAGCATTGTTAATGGAAGGCCACTGGTTTCTGTAATTACCGGCAAGACGAAAATTACCATCAAACTTACCAGTCAAAGCAGGATTTAAAGTCAGCGGTGAAGCAAAAAATTGAGAAAAATTAGGATCCTGTGCTAAGGAGACAGAAACAATACATGAAAGTAACAATAGGGTTAAGAGGAGTTTCTTCATCACAAATTAATAGAATAGTAAATGTACATTTTTTTAGAGACCCATGAAACTTAAAATTTGCTGCTTTTAGCCTTGACTTTTAGTCCCATAGGCGAGGTCGCCGGCATCACCCAAACCCGGTACTATATAACCTTTGGCCGTTAGTTCTTCATCAATATCCCCGCACCAGATTGTAACAGCAGGAGCTTCTCTTTTTACATATTCTATTCCAACCGTACAGGCGATGGCGCAAACAACATGTATTTCTCTTGGAGGACCTTCTTCTTTTAAAAAGTGAATTGTTTTTACAAGGGAAGCACCGGTAGCCAGCATCGGGTCAGAAATTATAAGGATCCTGTCTTCAAGATCGGGACAGCTCATATATTCAAGACTGATCTCAAAAGTCCCGTCTTTTTCGTGTTTACGATAAGCAGCTGCAAAGGCATTATCTGCTTTATCAAAATAATTAAGCAAACCATTATGCATGGGCAAACCAGCACGAAGAATAGTTGCGAGTACAGGTTGATCTTTTAAAACTTTACTTGTTGCTGTTCCCAGTGGAGTTTCAACTTCCGTTTCTACAAAAGGTAAAACTTTGCTTATCTCGTAAGCTGCTACTTCGGCAATACGTTCAAGATTATGGCGAAACCGCATCCTGTCTTGTTGAATTTCTATATCACGCAGTTCACTTACCCAATTGCTGACAAGAGAATGCTGGTCGCTTAAGTTTACAATCACGGTTTTGAAATTTGGACAGGCAGTTTACGATTGCAGATTTTAGATTGATTAGAAGTCAAATATCCCGTTTTAAACCCGATTTTTACAAATCGAAACTGCAAACTAAAATAAAATCAGTAATGGTTTATCGTACATTAGGTGTTTTGTTTTCTGATTCCGGTTACTCGGTTGCCTTTTCTGAGTTTCATGAAAATGCCGGGGTATGGACATTTGCATTAAAAGCAAATAATTCTTACTCTACGGGAAATAGTGTTTCATTAATTGAAAAATTTATTGAGGAAAATAATTTGCAATACCAGGTTGCTCTTATCACTGTACATGCGGAATCTCCAGGTATACTTTTTAGCGGGGCTTTTGTTGCGGCAGCAACCGGGCTCCCTGTCATCACAGATCTTACCGCACTTGATATGGCGCTTGGAGGCAATGGGGAATTTTATAATTCTGCATTTAAAAAACTAAATATTACAAATGAAAGCATGAATGAGTTAAATAAGGCGATATGTGTAGCTTTTATGGGTATTCTTCGGTGGCGGGAAGAATATAATTTTTTATCTTCCGTTACCGGTGCCAGCCGCAGTAGTATTGGCGGAGCGGTTTGGCTGGGACAGGAAGGATGACAATAATCAGCCGGGTTATCGTTAAACAATCATAGCTTATATTTTGTAAATAAAATAGATTCGCAATTTGGGTATGGAAGCAATAAATAAAAAAGAAAACGCAAAAGTTCCAACAAATGGCGCTGGAAAATTGCTTTCAGAGTTAGAGGAGGAAAGATCACAATTCAAAAAAATACAAAGCTGTTTTGCGGAACAGTTTGACAAAGCATTTCCGGATAAACTGGCTCCTAAAACTGTAGTGATCATACCCTCACTAACAATGGACCAGGAAATACTTTCCAAGATCCAGGGAATAACTCACTACGAAGAACGATTGCTATGTTTTTTATTATTGCTGCGTATGCCACGTACCCATGTGGTTTATGTAACAAGTATGCCGATCGATCCCGTTATTATAGATTACTATTTGCATTTGCTTCCTGGTATTACCGGTCATCATGCACAAAAAAGATTACACCTCTTGAGTTGTTATGATGCATCGGGCAGATCATTAACAGAAAAAATTCTTGAAAGGCCACGGGTGATCGAAAGGATCAAAAATGCAATACCGGATAATCATATTGCACACATGGCTTGCTTTAATGTTACGGAAAAAGAAAGAAAATTATCTGTACAACTGGGGTTACCAATTTATGGTTGCGATCCCGATCTGTTTAGCCTTGGAAATAAAAGTGAGGGACGTAAGATATTTAAATCATGTGGCTTAAATGTACCGGCAGGCTTTGAAGATCTCTATTCAGAAAAAGAAATAATAAATGCGTTAATTGAATTAAAAAAACAAAATCCTTCATTACGAAAAGCGGTTGTAAAACTAAATGATGGTTTCTCCGGTGATGGTAATGCGATCTTTTCTTATGAAGGCGTAAAAGAAAAGGACGACCTAAGTCATAAAATAAACAGCTATTTCTATGCAAGATTAAAACCAGTGGCCACCGATCTGGATCTAAAGGATTTTCTTGCAAAATTTAAAGGGATGGGAGGCATAGTAGAAGAATTTGTGGAAGGTGAGATCAAGACATCTCCCTCTGTTCAATGCCGCGTAAATCCCAAAGGTAAATGTGTTATTATTTCAACGCATGACCAGGACTTGGGAGGTGAAAGCGGGCAGGTATTCCTTGGGGCTTATTTCCCGGCGAATCCTGAATATGCTATTGAGTTGGGAAAAATGGGACTAAAAGTAGCAGAAGCATTGCGTGATAAAGGGGTGCTGGGAAGATTTGCTGTTGATTTTATTTCTGTAAAAAATAAAACAGGTTGGACGCATTATCCCATTGAAATTAATTTAAGAAAAGGCGGCACTACTCATCCTTATATCATGCTGCAGTTTTTGACTGATGGTGATTATGATGCAAACAAAGGAGAATATTTTACCGCCAATGGACAAAAAAGATATTATTTCTGTTCCGATAATCTTCGCAGTGAACAATTTCATGGACTTACTCCTCCTGATCTTATTGATATAGCCATGTTGCATGACCTGCACTATGATGGTACTTTACAGGAAGGCGTCATGTTTCATCTTATCGGCGCATTATCACAATATGGAAAGATAGGCGTGGTATGCATTGGCTCTTCTGCCAAAAAAGCAAAAGAATTTTATAAGAAAGCGGTTGAGGTACTGCAATTAGAAACGGTTCACCAGCTATATACTCACTAGTAATATTTTTTTATAAAGCAAGATTTATAAAAACACATTAATCCTTAAATTTAAAGGACAAACCATCACCATGCATACCAAAGAGCAACTGAAAAAAATTTCAGAAACCTATTTCCAGGCATTAAGAGACAAAAATTTTTCAGCCATTCCTTTCAGTGATGATATCGCATTCAGAGCCCCGCTTGCACCCGGTGGTTCGGGAAATCCTATAAAAGGAAAGCAAAATGTATTTGAGCAATGGTGGAAACCATTAGAGCCGGCATTAGACGGAGCTACTATTAAGATCATTGATCATTATTACAATGAATCGCTGACCGAACTAATTACAAAAGCAGATATCACAATAGCCGTGCTTGGTGTTACGTTGCGTGCAGCAGATCGCTTTATAATAAACGAAGAGGGAATGATAACGGAACAGGAAAATCATTTTGATGCAAGCCCGATGAAAAGTTACATTCATCACATTGGTCTGCGTTCAATGGATTTTAATGTTACAAAGGAATTTTATGGAAATAAGCTCGGGTGGAAGTTAGTCATGGAAAAACCTGACCTGATCATCTTTTTGACCGGCAGTGTTTTTATAGCATTTAAAAAAGCAGATCCAAGACATAAACAATATTCAACATTCAGTCCATTTGAAGTGGGGCTTGATCACATTGCAATCACCTGCGAAACAGAAGAAGAACTGCATCGGTTTACTAAAAAGATAACTGATGCCGGGGTTGAAAATACTGGAGTAAAATTGGATGCAGCCTTAAATAAGTTATATGTTGCTTTCAAAGACCCTGATCGTATAGCATGGGAATTCTATATGAAATAGGTTAAGAGGTTCAAAGTTTTAGTGGCCGTTTTCAACAGTAGAAAACTCTCCAATTCCCTACATATTCCTTTATTTTATAAGTCTTTAAGAAATCATTAATTTCAGCAAGCAAACACCAGGGAGAACAACCGCAAAACAATTCTTCTCATTTGCCATCGATGAGTAATGATACTGCTATAATATCGCTTAAAGAAAAAATTGATGACCTCAACCAGCAGGCATGGGAGCTCAGGGTAACTGATTTGCCTAAATCTTTCGAATTGAGCGAGGAATCGGTAAAACTGGCCCGTAGCATTAATTATTCAAAAGGTTTAGCGGAAGGTCTTCGATCATTAGGATTTTCATATGTCCGGTTTTTTAAAAATGACGAGGCAGCTCCTCTTTTAAAAGAATCTCTTTCTTTATTTCAATCTTTGAATGATCATAAAGGGCAAGCTATTGTTTACGAATACCTGGGGATCATAGAACGCAATTGGGGAAATTTAGGCAGCTCGTTAGAACTCTTGTTAAAAGGAAATGATCTGATACAGCAAACAGATCCGCCGGAAGTTGAAATAACAAGTTGTTACCAGATCGGGGTCACTTACAAGCACCTCGGCAACCACGAAAATGCGCTGGATTATTTATACCGAGCACTTTCGCTTGCAAAAAAAATAAACTTTACATTGATGGAAGCCTACGCCACTAATATCATTGGCTCCATCTATTTTGACAATGGCAATTATAACCAGGCATTGGATTGTTATCAGCAAGGTTTAATTATTCGCCGGCAATCGAATGACAAATGGGGAGAAGCGGGAAGCCTGGATAATATCGGGTTCACTTATTTAAAACTAAATGATCTTGATAAAGCGATCGAATATTGCAAACAAAGTTTGGCAATATGCCAGGCTACTGGCGATAAAAAAGGAGAAGCAAATGCGTTGCTTCATCTTGGTGAAATTTATGAACAGGTTAGAGATATCAAACAAGCCGCAGGCTTTTCCAATGAAAGCCTTGAGATAAGAAAAGCAAGGGGAGATAAAAGAGGAGAAACAGAAGTACTGTTATTTCTTGCTGATCTGTATAAGAACCGTACCGATATTGAAGATCATCAAATTTTTGAATGGCTTTCCGGCGCCTTAAAAATTGCGAATGAAATAAAGGCACAGGATCTTTTGAGCAAAGCATATTATAATTTACACGAGTATTACCAGCAAAAAGGAAATTTTAAAGAATCGCTTGTCCAACTGGAAGCTCACTTTCAAATAGAAAAGGAACTTCATAAAAACAGCATCAATCAAAAAATTGCCAATCTTGAGATTTCTCATAAGGCTGAAGTAATAAGTCAGCGTAATAAAGAACTGACTGAGTTAAATGAGAAGATCGAAAAAGCAAATGAAGAATTAAAACTTGAAGCATCGCTGGAGAAAGTTCGTGCACAGGCCATGGGAATGCATAGATCAGAAGACCTTGTATCAGTGTGCAAAGCAGTGAATGGCGAATTGATAGCATTAGGTTTTACCAATCTTCGCAATACTCAAATTGTAGTGAACAATGATAATAAGCAATCTTACCTGAACTATGAATATTCTGATTATTCACAGGAAAGTATTACTGATGTGGCCTACAACAGCCATCCTAAAGTAAAAGCGATGGTGGATGAAATGAAAAGATCGAAAGACGCATTTTTCAAAATAGAGATGACCGGCAAAGAACTGGTAGAATGGAGAGCTTTCCGAACTGGTATAGGACAGGCCTTTGATGAGAAATTAGAAAAAGCCAATGCGATCTGTTATTATTTCTATTCAGTTGGGAACGGTGCATTAGGTATCTCCACTTTTAATGCAATTACAGAACAAGAGTTGCAGGTATTGAAACGCTTCAGAAATGTATTTGAACTTGCATACAGAAGATATACCGATGTTACAAATGCAGAAGCACAGTCAAGAGAAGCACAAATAGAACTTGCACTCGAAAGAGTTCGTGCCAGGACAATGGCTATGCAAAGAAGTGATGAACTTCGTGAAGCTGTCCTTGTAATTTATGAACAACTGCAACAGTTGAATTTTGATTCGAAAGCCTGCAACATTATAATTATTGATAAAGAATCTGGGAGTGCCCGGTATTGGGTGTCAGGTTTTTCGCAGGAAATTTTTCCCGAAAGTTATACTGTGCCATATCTTGATCATCCTTACCAGGATGCGCTGTTGAATCCCTGGAAACAAGGTGACAAATATGTGGTATATGAATATACTGGCAAGATGAAGCAAAGTTTTGATGAACTCTTTTTTACCCAAACTGAATTCAGAAACGTACCGGAAGATGCAAAAAAAGTAATGATTGGCTTAAAGTCTGTGATCCTGTCAACAGCTTTCATCAGTTATGGTGCATTACAGGCATTAGGAGCCGAACCTCTTTCAGAAGAAAAAGCAAATATTCTTAAACGCTTTGCAAAAGTTTTTGAACAGACCTATACAAGATTCCTTGATCTGCAAAAAGCCGAAGCACAGGCAAGAGAATCACAGATAGAAGCTGCTCTTGAGAAAGTAAGAGGCCGGGCAATGGCCATTCGCAAAAGCGATGAACTGAGCGAAGTCATTCAGATCATATTCCAGGAGATGAACAAACTTGGGATTGACCTGATGGAATGCAGCATCGCTACCTATGATGATACTACTCCAAATGATCTGATCTTTTGGAGTGCCGGGCCCTTTGGTTCCGCACAATCTTCCAGTACCAAACTACAATACATAGATCATCCGCTGCTGATTGAGTTGCTCAATGATTTTAAAAACGGTACACTGTATCGATCCGGCGAATATTCCGGGGAGTTACTCAATACCTGGTGGGAAAGGATATTTGTTGAAACTGATTTTAAATATGCCCCGAAAGAATTTATTGAATCCTGGAAAAAAATCAAACAGGTATTCTATTCGCAGGCTGCCATGAATCACGGCTTCCTGGAATTTTTGGGAGAAGCGCCAATGCCTGAAGACAAAGTGCAGATATTAAAACGCTTTACAAATGTTGTTGACCTGACGTATACACGTTATGATGATGTCATAAAAGCCGAAGCACAGGCAAGAGAAGCAAAGATCGAAGTAGCGTTGGAAAAAGTTCGGAGCAGAACGATGGGCATGCAGCGAAGTGAAGAATTGGGTGATGTGGCAACTGTATTATTCAAAGAAATGAACCAGTTGGTAAAAAATCTATGGACATGCGGTTTTGTATTATGTGAACGTGAGAGAGCAGAAGATGAATGGTGGTTGAGCACTGAAACCGGTTTTATTCCTGCCTTTTATTTACCCAATACCGGTGATGCCACGCATGAGAACATCTATAATGGATGGAAAAACGGGGAGACTTATCATACTGAACAATTAGAAGGTGACGCACTAAAAGAACATTATGAATGGTTGTACAATATTCCGGTTGCCAAAAGAATCTTTGATGAAATGATAGCTGGTGGTTTTTCATTACCAACCTGGCAAAAATTGCACTGCGCCTATTTTTCTAAAGGATACCTCTGTATCATTACACAAGTACCTTGTCAGGAAGAGCCGGTATTCAAACGCTTTGCACAAGTTTTTGATCTTACCTATACCCGTTTTCTTGATCTTAAAAAAGCAGAAGCACAGGCAAGAGAAGCACAGATCGAAACGGTCTTGGAGAGAGTAAGGAGCCGTACCATGGCCATGCAAAAAAGTGATGAGTTGACAGATGTGGCAGGGTTATTATTTGAACAGGTCAGTGCTTTGGGTATTAAAACCTGGACCGCAGGTTTTAATGTATGGAGTGAAGACAATAATTCTTATGTCGACTATATCACAAGTCCACAAGGCGGTTTTATTGAACCTTATACAGTATATACAGAGACGGCAGAAGCATTAACTGATATCAGTAATGCAAGGAAAAGCGGAATTGAATTTGATGTGCAATATGTTGAAGGGGAAAAGATCAAACAATTGTACCTCGCACTTACGAAACTTGATGAGAAACAATATGAAATAATGCTGCAGGATGGCGTCCGCTTCCCGTCTCATCAATATGAACATTTTGTGTTTGGTTCAAAAGTAAGCCTGATGTTTATTACTTACGAGCCGGTACCAGAAGCACATGATATATTCAAACGTCTTGGAAAAGTTTTTGAGCAGACCTATACCCGTTTCCTGGATCTGAAAAAAGCAGAAGCGCAGGCAAGAGAAGCAATGATTGAAAATGCATTGGAAAAAGTTCGTTCCAGAACAAT
Source organism: uncultured Bacteroidota bacterium (assembly GCA_963746915.1). Lineage (GTDB taxonomy): Bacteria > Bacteroidota > Bacteroidia > Chitinophagales > Chitinophagaceae > VBAS01. The sequence goes on from CAVVDD010000006.1 coordinate 330,472, forward strand.
GGCCATGCAAAAGGGTGAAGAACTCAACGAGGTTGCAGTCCTTTTGTATAAAGAGCTCATTGCATTGGGCGTTACCAATTTCGTTACGTGTGGATATGTAGAAATAAATGAGAAAATCAACAGGCAATTTACCTGGGTTACCAGCCCCGGTGGGGATTCTTTAGGATTATTTTATCTCCCATTAACAGGGGATGCCACTTTTGATGAACGATATGCGGCATGGAAGCAACAGCAAATCATCTTTCAACAAACGGTAGCCGGTGAAGTACGAAGCAAACATCTTGAATATGCCATTACCACATTTAATTCTAAAGAAGCGGAGGAAATGGTTCGAAATCAGTTTCCTGACCCGACTGTATTTTATTGCTTTAATTTTTCACATGGGTACCTTCACCTGGTAACAGGTTCTGAACTGAAAAATGAAGAAGAGATTTTGTTAGCCAGGTTCACCAGGGTATTTGAACAGACCTATGCCCGTTTTCTCGATCTTAAAAAAGCAGAAGCGCAGGCAAGAGAAGCACAGATAGAAGCAGCCTTAGAAAGAATAAGAAGCAGAACAATGGGCATGCAAAAAAGTGAAGAGCTCAAAGATGTGATCCAGGTTGTATATGAACAATTCGTTCACTTAAATGTCCATGTTGAACACACGGGGTTTATCATGGATTATAAGGAAAGAAGTGATATGCATATTTGGCTGGCAGACAAACATGCAGTTCCCTTCCAGGTTACCCTTCCTTATTTTGATTGTGCCCATTGGAATAGTTTTAATGAAGCAAAAGAAAAAGGGATGGATTTTTTTGCCAACAAATTATCATTTGAAGAAAAAAATAAATTTTATCAGGACCTATTTAAATTAATTCCTGGCCTGCCAGAGGAAACATTGAAATATTATTTTAGTTGTCCTGGCCTTGCAATATCAACTGTCTTGTTAGACAATGTCGGTCTGTACATCGAGAATTTTTCAGGCCTTCCCTATTCAGATGAAGAGAATGCCACGCTGATGCGTTTTGGAAAAGTTTTTCAACAAACCTATACCCGTTTCAACGATCTAAAACTTGCAGAAGCACATGCGGTGCAAGCAGAAGAAGATCTTATAAAACTGCAAACAGAAAAGAAACGTGCCGAAGATGCATTGTCCGAATTGCAGGTTACACAAAAACAATTGATCCAGTCAGAAAAAATGGCGACCCTTGGTGAACTCACTGCAGGCATTGCACATGAAATTCAAAACCCGTTGAACTTTGTAAATAATTTTTCTGATGTAAATAAAGAGTTGATTGGCAGAAATGAAAGAGGAGATCGAAAAGGGAAATGTTGACGAAGTAATAGCGATCGCAAATGATATTATCAGACAATGAAGAAAAAATAAATCATCATGGCAAACGTGCAGATGCCATTGTAAAAGGCATGCTGCAACATTCAAGAAGCAGCAGTGGTGTAAAAGAACCAACCGATATCAATGAATTAGCAGATGAATATTTGCGCTTGGCTTATCATGGTTTAAGAGCAAAAGATAAATCATTTAATGCCACCATGAAAACTGATTTTGATGAAACGATCGGTAAGATCAATATTATTCCCCAGGATATTGGAAGAGTATTTCTGAATTTAATTAACAATGCATTTTATGCAGTGAACGAAAAGAAGAAGCCTCAAAGCCTGGATTAATGAATTATGAACCAACTGTGACAGTAAAGACACAAAAGAATACTTCGGGACAGGGACTAAGGTTTTGATTTCTGTAAAAGATAATGGCAATGGTATTCCGCAAAAAGTATTGGATAAAATATTTCAGCCATTCTTTACAACAAAACCAACAGGGCAGGGAACAGGATTGGGATTGAGTTTGAGTTATGATATTATAAAAGCACATGGCGGTGAAATAAAAGTGGAGACAAAGGAAGGTGAAGGAAGTGAGTTTATTATTTTGTTTCCTGATATGAGCCGTGCCTTCGGCACTTGATTCGGATTGACCGAGGCTTGCACCGGAATAAATTCCGGTGTTACAAGATGAAACCGAGCCTACGGCTCTGCATAACGAAAAGAAAAATTGTTGCTAAAGGAAAGAAGAGGCGTAGCCTCGAATAAATATTGTAACAACGGGTTTCAACCCGTTGTTGAAGGAAGTAAATCAAAACTGAGTGCCATAGGCACGATGCATAAAAACAAACTGATGGCAAACACCTACCACCAGATCTATTTGCAAACTGTATTTGCAGTAAAATACCGGAATGCTGTAATTAATAAGGAGTGGCGAGCCAAAGTTATTGGGTGTTATTGGTAATTTAATAAATGAAACAAATTGCAAGACCATAATTGTGAACGGTGTGGAAGACCATGTACATTGTTTTTTAGGATTAAGACCAGTTGTTTCAATCTCTGAGTTAATGAAAACCGTAAAAGCAAAATCATCAAAATATATTAATGATCATTCTTTAACACCGACAAGATTCGAATGGCAGGAAGGGTATGGTGTTTTTTCATACAGCCAAAAGGATGTGGATGCAGTTTATAAGTATATTCAGCATCAGGAAGAACATCATAAAATTCAAACATTCAGAGAGGAATACCTGGAATTATTAAAAGAATTTAAAGTTGAGTATGATGAACAGTATATTTTTCAGGAGATGATTTAGAGATGTTCCGAGCCTACTGCTCGTTAAAAAAGCAAACATAAAAAAGTGAATTCGTGATCCAATTACCAATAGCTCAATAATAATTATGAACAGCAGCAAGGAAAAAGAAGTGTTAAAACGAAATGCTGAATTGAAACAGCAGCTTGCAGCTAATGCCCGCAAATTAAAAATTGAAGCCGGCCTGGAAAAAGTGAGAGCTGTTGCTTTGAAAATGAAAAAACCAGCTGATATGCTGGAAGTTTGTAAAACCATTTCTCTTCAGTTACAAAAATTAGGTGTCAAGGAAATTCGGAATGTGCAGACGGCAATTTTTTACGAGAGTAAGGGTGCCTACATGAATTATGAATATTATGCAAAGCATAAAAAAACATTTATCACTGAAACTGTTTACACGAATCATAAAATAGCAAAAGCCTTTGCCGCAAAAATGCTGAGCGGTAAGGGTGAAGTTTATATTACACATATCAAAGGAAAGAAAGTAAAAGATTGGATCGCTTACCAAAAGACCACCAATGTTTTTATTGACCTCTTCCTGGAAAAAGCAAATTCACTCAGCTATTATTGGCATTCCCTCGGGCCTGTAGCATTAGGCATTTCTACCTACGCACCTTTACTTGAAGATGAATTGAATTTATTCAAACGTTTCCTGAAAGTGTTTGAACTGGCATACAAAAGGTATCTGGATATAGAACAAGCAATGACGCAGGCAAGAGAAGCAAAGATCGAAACTGCATTGGAAAGAGTTCGTGCAAGAACTATGGCTATGCAGAAAAGTCAAGAACTGGCTGAAACATCTTTAGTGCTTTTTCAACAGTTCAAAGAACTGGGAGAAACAAGTGAACAAATTTCCATTGGAATTTTTAAGGAAGATGAGAATATAATGGAGCTGTATTCGACATTATACGGATCACAATGGAAAGAGGCGGCGAAAGTTGACCTGGATGAACCGGTGGTTATGAAAAAAATTCATACTGCATGGAAGGAACAAGAAAGATCATTAGTAATAGATATTACAGGTAAAGATCTGCGGAAGTATAATGTGTACAGAAAAAAATTATCAAATCTTGAATACAAAGAAGATCGCTGGGTTATTCATATTGCTTTCTTTTCAAAAGGAGTACTTACATTTTCTACAACTGAACCTCACCCGCAGGAAACTATTCAATTACTCGAAAGATTTGCCGGCGTGTTCGAGCAAACCTATACCCGTTTCCTTGATCTGCAAAAAGCCGAAGCACAGGCAAGAGAAGCAAAGATCGAAGCAGCATTGGAACGTACCCGTACACAAAGCATGATCATGCAGCATTCGAAAGAGTTGGATGATACCTTACGGGTTTTTCATGAACAGGTTTTGCTGCTCGGTATTCATTCAGCATTTTCATTTTTATGGTTGCCTGACGAAAAAAATGACAGGCACATCTTTTGGGCCGTTTGGGGAGAAGAAAAAAAAGGCTCAACAGTTTTTAAGAGTAAGGCCATCAATTATCCGCTCGACAGGAATGAACCTGCAACTGCACAATGTCTTGTTGATTGGAAAAGCAACGAACCCGTTTATTCTTATCATGTACCACCTGCCGCTGTCAAAAATTATTTTGCTGTGTGGCAGGAGTTGATCGATGGAGTTAAACATTTGAAACCGGAATATTTTGCTGGTGGCTTGCATTATGTGGAAGCTTTCATGAAGTATGGATGCTTTGGTGTAATGGTGACAACCGATTTAACAGAAGATGAAAAAAAATTACTCAATCGCTTTGCTGTTGAATTTGAACGGACCTATACAAGATTTCTTGATCTGCAAAAAGCAGAAGCACAGGCAAGAGAATCACAGATACAACTTGCTTTGGAAAGAGTTCGTGCAAGGACGATGGCCATGCAGAAAAGTAGCGAATTGCAGGAAGTGGTGAACAGCGTATATGAACGCTTAAATGAACTGGAGGTCGGAAATGGATGGTGCGGCCATCTGCACTTTTATTGAAGGAACAAAAGATTATAATGTCTGGATTGGTGATTACCAGGAACCATTGCGAATTAAATTCAATGAGATCACACAGGTACAAAGAGATTACAATGATGCGATTGAAAGAAGGGAAGAGTTATTTACGCATACTTATTACGGAGAAATAAAAAAAGAATATATCCGGTTTCTCCTGGAGCAAACTGTTTTAGGGATCAATATACCCGAAGAACAAAAGGAGTTGCTATTGGCATCAGCATTCTTTACAACATCACTTGCTTGTACAAAAAACACTGTTTTCCAATTATACAGATACACGGAGAAATCATTTTCGAAAGAAGAAAACGATATATTAAAACGATTTGCCAATGTTTTTGAACAATCCTATACCCGTTTTCTTGATCTGCAAAAAGCCGAAGCGCAGGCAAGAGGAAGCACAGATAGAAGCAGCACTGGAAAAAGTAAGATCACGTTCACTGGCTATGCATACTGCCAACGAACTGGGGGAAGTGGTGAAAGTAATAGTTGAAAAATTAAAGGACCTCGGAGTAGTACTGGATGCTAATGGTGTAGTTCTTTGTACCTATTTCCACAATTCAAAAGATGTAATGCATTGGATTGTTTCTCCCGACTTTAGCATGGCAGGCAGTTACCTGTTACCTTATTTTGATCATTCCATTTTTAACGCTGCCTGGCAATCGAGAGAAAACGGCGATGAATATTTTTCAAAAGCCTTTTCAGTTGCGGAGAAGAACAGTTTTTTTGAATATGCCTTTGAACATTCAGATTACAGGCATTTCCCGGAAGAGTTTAAACAATGGATATTTCAAAACGACAAGCACATCCTCTCTTTTGCCTGGCAAAAAAATTCAGCCATTCTTATTCCTTCACATACAGGAGTGTTGCCCTCAGAAGAGGATATAGCAATATTGAAACGCTTTGCAAAAGTTTTTGAACAATCCTATGTTCGCTTTCTCGACTTGCAAAAAGCAGAAGCACAGACAAGAGAAGTCACAAATTCAATTGGCATTAGAAAGAGTTCGTGCAAGAACAATGGCCATGCAGCGAAGCGATGAATTGCAGGATGCTGCCAGTCTTATGGTGCAACAGATACAAACACTGGGTGTGCCACAGTTTGCATCAGGTTTTAATATCTGGGACGACGACAGAAAAGCAGCAACCGCCTGGATGTGTAACGTTACAACAGATAATCTTCCTCCACCATTCAAAACATCAAGTTCTGAAGATATATTTCTTGATATTCATGATGCGGCCCAAAGAGGAGAAGCTTTGTTTGTGAAAGAACAAGCCGGTAAAGAATTGGAAATTCATTACAAGTACATGAATTCAATTCCGATTTTTAGAGAATATGTAGAAAGCGCATCTACTGAAGGTCTTTCTATACCTGACTTTCAAATTATGCATTGCGCTTTTTTTTCACAAGGCTATCTCATGTTTATTACTTCTGAGCCTGTCCCCGAAGCTTATGATATTTTCAAACGATTCGCAAAAGTATTTGAACAGACCTATACAAGATTTCTTGATCTTCAAAAGGCCGAAGCACAAACAAGAGAATCACACATTGAATTAGGATTGGAAAGAGTGAGAGCAAGAGCTATGGCTATGCAGCATTCTGATGAATTAAAAGAATTAATTGGAACTGTTTATAGCGAACTCATCAAACTTGATCTGGCATTTGACCGTTGCCTGATTTGGGTAATGAACAGCGAAGATCTTTCATCACGATTATGGATGGCGAATGCAGAATCGCAGCCTGTTAATTTTTATATGCCTCATCATGATAATCCGCCCTATCTCGCTTTCGTAAAAGCATGGAAGGATAGAAACAAAAGATGGCAATATGATCTACATGGACAGGTAAAAAAAGAATGGGATGGATATGTTTTTAACCAAACCGAAATGAAACATCTGCCTGACAGGGTGAAAAAAAACATGCAGGCAACTGATAGAATAATATTCGCGGCATCCTTTCACAATTTTGGTTGTTTGCAAACTGCCGGTCCTGAACTATTGAAAGAAGAGCAATTTGATATTCTGAACCGGTTTGCCAAAGTTTTTGATTTGACCTACACTCGCTTCAACGATTTAAAACAAGCAGAAGCACAAGCAAGAGAGTCACAGATACAACTTGCATTAGAAAGAGTCCGTGCAAGAACAATGGCCATGCAGCAAAGTGATGAATTAAAAAACGCTGCTGCATTATTATTTCAGCAAGTAAAATCATTAGGAGCACCTGCCTATAGCTGTGGTTATAATATCTGGGAAAAAGATGAAAAGGAATTTACATCCTGGATGAGTACCCAGGACGGTAGTATCATTAACGGGGTTCCAAATATCCCATTGACTGAAGATGCTAATTTTATCCGTTATGTTGAATCAAAACAAAATGGTGAACAATTTTTTGTTTTAGAACTGCGTGGCGAAAGAATGCAAGAGCATTATGAATATCTTAAAACTATTCCAGCGTTTAAAGCTTTTTTCGAGTATGCACTAAGTGTTGGTTTTGATATGCCCGAAACACAAATACACCACCTTGCTAATTTTTCGAATGGCAATTTGCTATTTATAACACTGGAACCTTGTCCTGAATTTCATGATGTATTTAAAAGGTTTGCTGCTGTTTTTGATCAGACCTATACACGTTTTCTTGATCTGCAAAAAGCCGAAGCACAGGCAAGAGAATCACAGATACAACTTGCACTGGAAAGAGTACGTGCAAGAACAATGGCAATGCAGAAGAGTGATGAACTTCCTGAGGCAGCTAATTTGCTTTTTCAACAAGTGCAGACATTGGGTATGCCTGCATGGAGTGCCGGATATTGTATTTGGGATGAGGATAAGCAGGCCATTACACTTTCAATGAGCAGTGAAGGAGTTCTTCAGCCAACATTGAGAATGCCTCTAACAGAAGACCCTTCATTAATACATTTCCGGGAAGCCTATGATAGAGGGGAATCATTTTTTGTGGAAGAAGTGGGTGGTGAAGCTTTGAAAAAACATTATGTGTATTTGCGATCATTGCCCGGCGTTAAAGAAACATTGGACGATATTGAAAGGGCGGGATTTCCTGTACCTACGTTCCAGATATTTCACCTGGCTTATTTCACACAAGGCTTTTTATTGTTCATTACATACGAACAGGTACCCGAATCCCATGATATATTCAAACGTTTCGGAAAAGTTTTCGAACAAACCTATACTCGTTTTCTTGATCTGCAAAAAGCAGAAGCACAGGCAAGAGAATCACAAATTCAATTGGCCCTTGAAAGAGTTCGTGCCAGAACAATGGCTATGCAAAAAAGTGATGAACTCGGCGAAGTGAGCCATGTAATGAATGAACAATTGCAGCAATTAAATTTCAAAAATTATATCGCAGGGTTTCTCATGGATTATAAGAATAGTAATGATTTTGAAATTTGGAGATCCGATCCTGCCCGGTTATTATTAAATAAAACACATATCCCTTATTTTGATCATCCCATATTTAATGAATTTGTCAGAGCAAAAGAAAAAGGTCTTGATTTTAATACGCTCAGTTTAACATTCGAAGAAAAAAACAAATGGGTGGATTATGCACTTCCATTTTTCCCTGCTCTTCCTAAGGAAGTAACAGACCTTTTATACAGTAGTGCAGGTTATGCGATCTCTTGTGCCTACATGAAAAATGTTGGAGTGTATATTGAAAATTTTGACGGCATTCCATTTTCGGAAGAAGAGAATGCTATACTCAAACGTTTTGGAAAAGTTTTTGAACAGACCTATACAAGATTTTTAGACCTGCAAAAAGCAGAAGCACAGGCAAGAGAATCACAGATAGAATTAGGATTGGAAAGAGTGAGAGCAAGAGCCATGGCTATGCAAACATCTGGTGAGTTAGCCGAATTGGTTGATACACTTTTTAAAGAACTGACCAAACTTGATTTTACACTCAGTATGTGCATCATTAATATTATTGATGAACCTGCATTGTCGAATATGGTTTGGGCAGCAAGTCCGGAAACAGGTAAGCCACCTGAATCTTATTACATGAAGTTTGAAGATTATCCTTTTCATCATGCCATGATGAAAGGCTACAAAGAAAGGGATCCTAAGTTTATTCATGTGATTGAAGGCGAAGAGAAAAAGATCTACGATGAATATTTATTCAATGAAACTGAATTCAGGAAAATACCGGAAGAAGGACAAGCTGCATTTAAGGCAATGGAAAAATATGTTGCTTCTTTTTCGTTTAGCAATTTCGGCGGGCTGCAAACGGTAAGCGATGAGCTTTTGTCAGAAAGCAATCTTGATATTCTTGCCCGGTTCGGAAAAGTTTTTGATCTCACTTATACCCGTTTCAATGATCTGTTAAGATCAGAAGCACAGGCAAGAGAAGCACAGATCGAAGCCGGTTTAGAAAGAGTACGTTCCAGAAGTTTGGCTATGCACAATACTTCCGAATTACAAGAGGTCATCCACACGGTGCATAAAGAATTACTCAATTTGAATATTGCTATTAATGGAGGTTCATTTATTGCTATTAATAAAGACGTTGATACAGTACTCTGCTGTTGGGGATCTGGAGGTACGGCTGAAACTTCAGAAGAAGTACGCATTCCGCTCTATGAACATCCATTTTGTACCAATCTTATAAACAGAATAAAAAGTGCTCCCGGATTTTTTACCGAAGAATACACACAGAAAGAGAAAAAAGATTTTTTCACTTTTTTATTTAAACATGAGCCCTGGTCAAAGCTTGATGCTAAACAGAAAGACGAAACCCTTTCAAGTCCGGGGGGATACACCAGGTCCTGTTATGTATCTCAACATACCAGTATTTTTATTATTAACCATTTTGGAAAAAAGTTTTCAGCCGCTGATAATGACATTCTTCAACGCTTTGGAAAAGTATTCGAACAGGCCTACACTCGTTTCCTTGATTTACAAAAAGCGGAGGCCCAGGCAAGAGAAGCAAAGATCGAAACAGCATTGGAGAGAGTGAGAGCCCGGACAATGGGCATGCAAAAAAGTGATGAATTGGCTGATGTCGTTGGCTTGATGTATAAACAGTTTGAAGAACTTGATTTTGGATTCTACCAGGTAATGGTTTCCATATATGACATTAAGAATAATGTCATCGAATGGTGGAGCCGTGGATTTGGTGATATTGATCTTCCTCAGCGCAACATTCTGCCAGTAATTGATCATCCATTTTTGAATGATCTGCTTGACAAATTGAAAAGCGGTGTTGAATTTTATGAGCATGTACTGGGAGGTGAATTAAAAAGAAGCTGGGATGAATATTTATTTACGCAAACCGACCTGAAACATTTCCCACAGGAAATAAAAGATACAATGCGAAGCTTTGATCATCTTTTTCTTACTGATGTTTTTATGAAGTATGGTTCGTTGCAGGCTGCAGGTCCTTCTCCGCTTCCCGGTGACAAAGCGAAAATTTTAAAAAGATTTACAAAAGCACTTGATCATGCTTATACCCGCATGATGGATCTGCAAAAAGCAGAAGCACAAACAAGAGAAGCAAAGATCGAAGCAGCGCTGGAAAAAGTTCGTGCAAGTACAATGGCAATGCAGAAAAGTGAAGACCTTTCAACTGCTGCATTTGTTTTGTTTCAACAATTCAAAGGATTGGGTGAGGAAGCCGAAAGAATTTTTATCGCAACTTTTGATGATGATGAGCGTTGGGTCGATCTGTGGGGAACGAACCAGGGCGGTAACCAACTAAATAAACTTTTCAGGGCGCCGGTGGATGAACCAACCGTGATCAGTAAAATAATTACAGCGTGGAAAGCAAAAGCAAAATCAGTGGTAATAGATCTTACGGGGGATGACTTGAAAAAATATGTTTCTTTTTTAAAAGGAGTCGGCATACCCGTTATCGAAGGTGTAATGAGTGACCGAAGGGTACAAACCGTTGCCTGTTTTTCAAAAGGCGTGATCGGTCTTACTACTCATGAACCACGACCACAGGAATCAATACTTTTATTGGAAAGATTCGCCGGAGTATTCGACCTTACTTATACTCGTTTTCTTGATCTGACTATTGCAGAAACAAAAGCACATGAAGCAAGAATAGAAGTGGCGCTGGAAAGAGTTCGTGCAAGAGCATTAGCGATGCAGCAGCCCGAAGAATTAAAAGAAGTTGCACAAGTGTTGAGAAATGAAATGGGATTGTTGGGTGTTGAAGAATTAGAAACAAGCAGTATTTATATTCATCCGGACAATTCTGAAAAGGTAGAATGCTGGTATGCATTAAAAGATCCCGTAGCAACTGAAAAGCGAATGGTCTCTGATCATTTTGATCTCAATCTTAATGATACATGGGTAGGCAGGGAAATGCAAAAATTTTATACGTCGAACGAAAAACAAACTTCCATTGTGATGCAAGGAGCTAATCGCAGGGAATGGATCGAATATTGTTATAAACACTCTCCTGTATTCAGCGGTTTTTATGGTGAAACAATTCCTGATCGCACTTATCATCTTTTTAAATTCTCTCATGGATATATTGGTGCTGCAGCGCCGGGGGAAATATCGAATGAAAGCTGGAGACTATTAGATCGTGCCGCATCTGTTTTTTCTTTGGCCTACTCAAGGTTTAAAGATCTTTCACAGGCACGTATTGACCTGGTCAAATTAAAAGAAGAAAAGAAAAGAGCCGAAGATGCTTTATCTGAATTACAGTCGGCACAAAAACAACTGGTACAGGCAGAGAAAATGGCTTCGTTGGGAGAGTTGACAGCAGGCATTGCACATGAGATACAAAATCCTTTGAACTTTGTAAATAATTTTTCTGATGTCAGCAATGAATTGCTGGAAGAAATGAAGAATGAATTGGCAACGGGCAATATGCAACTGGCAATTGAGATTGCTGGAGACGTAAAAGAAAATTTGGAGAAAATATTACATCATGGAAAAAGAGCCGATGCAATTGTAAAAGGAATGCTGCAGCATAGCCGTACAAGCACGGGTCAAAAAGAGCTAACAGATATAAATGTATTGGCGGAAGAATATCTCCGGCTTGCTTATCATGGGTTGCGGGCAAAGGATAAATTCTTTAATGCAAAATTTGAAACGGATCTTGATCCATCTATCACCAAAATAAATATTGTTCCGCAGGAAATAGGACGGGTGATACTCAATCTTATAAATAATTCCTTTTATGCGGTAAGTGAAAAGAAGAAAGCCTCCTCACACCAGGAAGGGGGGAATGGGAACTCTCCAGATCTATATGAACCAACTGTAAAAGTGAAAACTTCATTGAACCCCCCTTCGGGGGACAGGGGGGCTGAGGTTATGATCAGAGTAATAGATAATGGCAACGGTATCCCGCAAAAAGTGTTGGATAAAATATTTCAACCATTCTTTACCACCAAACCAACGGGGCAGGGAACAGGGTTAGGATTATCGTTAAGCTATGATATAGTTACAAAAGGACATGATGGCGAAATAAAAGTGGAAACTAAAGAGGGGGAAGGTTCTGTATTTACAATAAGTTTACCCATGAAATAAAATTTTATGCAAATGAAAAAACATTTTTCTTATTGCGTTGTCTTCTTTTTTATTTCAGTATCGGTTGTTGCCCAGCAAACTTATATTGATAGCTTTAAAAGAAAGGCAAGCATTATCAATAATGACACCCTTGAATTGATCCTGCTTAGAAATATTGCAAGAAGCTATTCCGAATTAAATCCCGACAGCTCTTTTGTTTATGCAGAAAAAGCGTTGAAAGTTTCCCGCAAACTAAATCTTAAGTTAGACGAAGGGGCTGCCTTAAGAGAAATGGGCTATGCACTATTGAACAGGGCTAATTACCCACGGTCTTTACAAACGCTTCTTGCCGCCCTCGCGATCCTGGAAAATCCTAAAAGCGAACAAAGAGTGTTGGTTGGAAAATTTCCGGGAGATGATGAACTGATGTACCGCATTGCCCCGCCGCATAAACAAAGGCTCAGTGATCTGGCCTTTGCACACCAGATCATGGGAGTGTTATATGCCAATTCGAATAATTATGAAAAAGCATTGATCCACCATGAGCTTGGAAGATATAATGCAGAAATGTCGGGTAACCTTCCCTTACAAAGTATTATAAACATGACGATGGCCCGTGCTTATTTGAATTTAAAAAAGGTTGATTCTGCTTTAATAAGTGAGCAACTGGCTTATGAGCAGGTGATGCAAACAGGGTTTAAAAGATATTTGGGAAGTGTGCTTTTAAATATGGGACGCATTTACGCTGCCAAGGGAAATATACCGATGGCGAATGAGTATTACAGGAAGTCTTTAATTGAAAGTGCAGAAAATGGTTATTACAGGGGTGTGGTGGCGAGCAATCTTTTACTTGCCGATTATTATATTCTATCAGGAAAAAAGGATTCTTCTTATTTGCATATAAAAGATGCGCTTACTGCTGCACAAAACCTGGATGCTCCTGATCTGTTATTAAGGTCTTATACTGCATTTACCCGTTATTACCGGGTTGCAGGCAATAACGACAGCACCGTAAAATACCAGGCATTGATCATTAAGATAAATGATAGTTTGTTCAATTCAAAACAAGCACAGGAATTTCAAAATATAGATTTTAATGAACGGCAGCGGTTATCAGAAATTGAAGATGCAAAAACAGCGGAACGGGCAAAATACAGAACTAATATCCTGGTCGCAGGCCTTGTCATTTTTTTATTTATTGTAATCATGTTGTATCGCAATAGTCTTCAAAGAAAAAAAGCAAACATTCTTTTATCGCAACAGAAGAATGAATTAGAATCGACACTGGCCACTTTGAAGACAACGCAAAATCAATTGGTGCAGTCGGAAAAAATGGCTTCGCTAGGAGAGCTTACTGCGGGCATCGCACATGAAATTCAAAACCCATTGAATTTCGTAAATAATTTTTCTGAAGTAAACGCTGAGTTAATTGATGAATTAAAGACAGAACTTGGACAAGATAATAAACAACAGGCAATAGAAATTGCAAATGATATAAAAGAGAATGAAGAAAAGATAATTTTTCATGGCAAAAGAGCCGATGCGATCGTGAAGAGCATGCTGCAACATTCACGCAGCAGCACCAGTAAAAAAGAATTAACTGATATCAATGTGTTAGCTGATGAGTATTTGCGGCTTGCTTATCATGGAATGAAAGCAAAGGATAAATCTTTTAATGTTGATATTAAGTCTGACTTCGATAGCACCATTGAAAAAGTAAATGTGATTCAGCAGGATATCGGTCGTGTGATCTTAAATTTAATTACCAATGCTTTTTATGTTGTAACAGAAAAAAAGAATAACCCCCATCCTCTTAAGGGGGGTACGGAGTACGAACCAATAGTTATTGTTTCAACTAAAAGAATCCACTCCCCTTTAGGGGATGGGGGCAAAATCGAAATTAGGGTTACCGACAACGGTAACGGTATTCCTCAAAAAGTATTGGACAAAATATTTCAGCCATTCTTTACCACCAAACCAGCGGGACAAGGAACAGGTCTCGGCTTATCATTAAGCTATGATATAATAACAAAGGGACATGGTGGTGAACTAAAGGTTGAAACAAAAGAAGGAGAAGGCACAACTTTTATTATTAGCATTCCAACCACCTGATAAAAATGAAGCTCACCAAAAAACTGGAAGCAGAAATTCTGAAAGTTTATAATACCGTTTGGGATGCGTATCTCAGAGGTGATATGCGAACCTTTGCTTCCATTCTGGATGAAAACTGTTATATAATTGGTTCTGCTGCAGGTGAGGTATTCAGCAATAAAAAAGCAGCTGTTAAATATTATAAGTCCACTGCCGGACAAATAACCGGGAAAGCGGAATTCCGGAACAGGAAGATCAAAGTGATGCCTGTTGAAAAAGGCTTTATGGTTAACGAAAAGGCAGATTTTTATTTGCTGATAGATGATCAATGGACATTTTATGGTCCGGGACGGATATCAAGTCTTTTTCATAAGAAAAATAATAAATGGAAAGTGATCCACCAACATGGATCTTTTCCTGATTCAAAAACAGAAGAAGGAGAACAGGTAAATACTGATAAAATAAAAGCGGAGAACATTCAACTGCGTAATGCAGTAAAACGACGAACTGAAGAATTAGAAAATAAAAACCGTGAACTGGAAATTGAATCATCACTCGAAAAAGTGCGGGCCCAGGCATTGGGCATGCACAAACCGGATGACTTATTGAATGTTTGTAGAGTATTATTTAAAGAACTTGGCTTATTAGGATTTAATGATATCAGGAACGCCATTATTCACACATATAACGACGAGGAAAATTATTTTATTGATTATGACTATTCTGATCTTACCGGCGGAGCCATTACAAATATTTCTTACAACTCTCATCCGGTCATTAAACGTTTTTTAAAGCAGATAAGATCAGATGAGGCGTTTGCAGAAATTACTATTAAAGGAAAGGAATTGAACGAATGGAAAAAATTCAGAAAAAGCGGCGGCCAACCCGATGATCCGGGATTAGATAAAGCTTCAGCACTCTATTATTACTTTCATTCTGTCGGCACAGGTGATATAGGCATCTCGAGCTTCAGTTCTATTAATGAAGAAAAACTGCAATTGCTAAGACGCTTCAGAAATGTATTTGATCTTGCTTATAAAAGATATACGGATATAACGAAAGCCGAAGCACAGGTAAGGGAAGCACAGATAGAAGCTGCACTGGAAAGAGTAAGAAGCCGGTCCATGGCGATGCACAAAAGCGATGATCTTCATGAGGTGATTAAAGTGGTGATAGAACAATTATCATTATTAAGTGTAAAATTCAATGTTGCCAATTTTGCTAAAATTAATTCAGATGGTAGCTGGGATCTGTGGCTCTCAACACCTGAACTAACTTACCCGACGTTGATACACGTTCCCTATTTAGACCATCCGATTTTTAACAGGATAACAGAAGAAGAAGCAAAAGGAAATGATTTTTATACTGATGTATATACCCGGGAAGAAACAAATATATTTTTCCATCATTTCTTCGAAAATACAATTGCAAAAAACAGTCCTGAAGAACGAAAACAATTTGTATACAGTTCTAAAGGGTTAGCCCGTTCGGTTTTCCAAACGAAAAACATTTGGTTTAGTGTTGGCAGATATGATATTACTGCATTTACGGATGATGAAAATGCAATTTTCAAACGCTTCGCAAATGTTTTTGAACAAGCCTATACCCGTTTTCTCGATCTTCAAATGGCCGAAGCCCAGGCAAGAGAATCAGAGATCGAATTGAGTTTGGAACGAGTTCGTGCAAAAACGATGGCAATGCAAAAACCATCTGAGTTTGTTGATGTAATTAATATAGTAGGTGAGCAATTCGTTCATCTTGGTTTTGATATTGAATGGGTCAACTTTGGAGCAAATGGATTAGATATTTCCAGGGGTATTGACATTTGGAATTTTGCTATTATTCCCGGCGGCGATCCCGTTTCTGCCAGGGTCTTTATTCCATACTTTGATCATCCACTATTTATTAATGCGGTTAAAGAGCTTAATAAATATCACAGTACCGGCAATGATCTTTTTATATTGGCCTTAAGCAAGGATGATAAAGACAGCTGGCTTGATCACCTTTTTACGAAAACTGTTTTTAAGGATGTACCGGAGGAATACAGGGCTATTCAATATGCAAAAACCGGTTATACCACTTCCAATATAGCATTAAAGGATACATGGTTTTCTATTGGCAAGTTTGATCCAAGGTCTTTTACTGATGAACAACATTCGATCTTAAGAAGATTTGCAAAAGCATTTGGCCAGGCTTACACACGTTTCCTCGATCTGCAAAAAGCCGAAGCTCAGACAAAAGAAGCACAAATAGAAGCAGGATTAGAAAGAGTAAGAAGTCGTGCAATGGCCATGCAAACTTCAGAAGAGTTAAGAGAATTAATAGGAACTGTATTTACAGAACTAACAAAGCTTGATTTAGTTCTCACTCGTTGCCTTATCATGATCTATGATCACAGATCAAACGATTCAGTATGGTGGATGGCAAATTCTGAAGCACCAACTCAACCTATTGGTTTAAAAGTGCAGTATCATGAGCATCCATCTTATTTAGCATATGTAAATGCATGGAAACAAAAAGAATTAAAATGGACCTACATTTTAGAAGGAAATACTAAGAAAGAATGGGATGACTTTCTATTTGTCGAAACTGAACTTTCACATCTGCCTGATTTTGTTATAGCAGGTATGAAAGCCCCGGACAGGGTTTATTTAAATGCATCGTTCAATAGTTTCGGCAACCTGACATTGGCAACGCTTGAACCTTTGACTGATGAGCATTTTGACATCATGCTTCGCTTTGCAAAAGTTTTTGATCTTACTTATACACGTTTCAATGATCTGAAACAGGCGGAAGCACAAAAACGGGAAGCACAAATTGAATTAGCCTTGGAAAGAGTTCGTGCAAGAACAATGGCAATGCATAAAAGTGAAGAGTTGGCTGAAACAGCGCAGGTACTTTTTCAGCAACTAAGTGAGCTTGGTGGAATTCCTGATCGCATTGCCATTGGTATCGCAGATGAAGTAAAAGGTGTGGTTAATTTTTGGACAACTGATCAACAGGGTAGCCATCTTGATCATAGTTTTAGTGCCCGCTTAAATGAAAGAACCACGATCGCAAAAACTTTCCAGGCATGGAAAGAGCAGAAAAGATCCTTAGTGGTCGATCTGCATGGAGAGGAATTAAAAGAATGGATACAGTTTGCCCGTGAAGAAATGGGAATCACTGTAA
The DNA here is from genome assembly GCA_963746915.1 of uncultured Bacteroidota bacterium. Lineage (GTDB taxonomy): Bacteria > Bacteroidota > Bacteroidia > Chitinophagales > Chitinophagaceae > VBAS01. The sequence continues at coordinate 347,833 of CAVVDD010000006.1, forward strand.
TGAGTGATCAAATAAAAGATCGTCGTGTTCATAATCTTGCTTTCTTCTCACATGGATGGATATTGGTTACATCTCATGAACCTCAATCAGCAGAAACGATACAAATATTAGAACGTTTTGCTTCGGTATTCAATCTTACCTATCGTCGTTTTCTTGATCTTGAAAAAGCAGAAGCACAGGCAAGAGAAGCGCAGATTGAACACGGCATTAGAAAGAGTTAGAGCCAGTACCATGGCCATGCAAAAAAGTGATGAACTGGCAGAAACGGCGACATTAGTTTTTCAGCTGTTTGAGAAGTTTAGGATTGTTACGGAAGGCTCAAGAGTTTTTTTCATGCCTTTTTGATGAGGGACACAGGGACTTCAGAGTATGGACGACAAGGAAGATGGAATTTTAAGACCCGGTTTCACCGTATATCGCTTAAAGCAAGCAGGCATCTTACAGATGTTTAGTGCATCCAGAGAAAGGAAGGAAATTAATTTATAACAGGGATCTTACCGGCGGTGAGTTGACAGACTATTTAAAATAATGGTTTCCGTTTCGTTATTTGAAAGAAACTGATTTCAAATGCTTAGCGAAGCAGATAGCAATTGCACCTCCTGATCGTCTGGTATTTACTGAAGCCATTGCATTTGCACAGGGAACAATTGGTGTCATTGGTGTCATTCTGCAAATTATTACCGGAGGAATCGCAAAATACTTAAAGCGATTCTCAAAAGTTTTTGAACAGACCTATACCCGTTTTCTTGATCTTGCAAAAAGCCGAAGCGCAGGCAAGAGAAGCACAGATAGAAGCTTCATTGGAAAGAGTAAGAGCAAGTGCCATGGCAATGCATCGTTCCGATGAATTAAGTAATGTGCTTGCTATATTATTTGAACAATTTGATGTGTTGAAAATTCAACCGGTGGATGTTCACCTCGATCTTTTTGATCTGGAAAAAAATACTTTTTCATACAGGGCAACCGGTAAAGAAGGGAAAAGAGTTATTGCAGAGCAAATTGTTGATCTTGACTCAAGACCGGAATGGCAAGCACTGCTGCAAAAATGGAAGAATGGAAAGCCTAATACTGTTGACTTTTCATATTATCCTAAGGAGGTGATCAAAGAGTTAATGACCTTCTTCCCGGATATATGGGCGGCCATGCCGGAAGATGCCATTATGAGTCCCGAAGATTTTCCGGATGGAATATTCGACGCTTTGGGTTATTGTAAATTCGGATATATCGGGTTTCACCATCACAGAAAAGCTACAGAGGAAGAACAAAGAATACTGATCAGGTTTGCAAACGAATTCGAAAGATTATATCAGCGTTTTCTTGATCTGCAAAAAGCCGAAGCACAAGGCAAGAGAAGCACAGATTGAAGTATCATTGGAAAGAGTTCGTGCAAGAGCAATGGCAATGCATAACAGTTCAAAAGATCTGGCAGAAACGCTAAGTGTATTTTATCGTGAACTAAAATCATTAAGTGTAATACCGATAAGATGCGGAGTGGCTTTAATGGATAATGAGACCCGAATGGCTGAGCTAACTACTATGAATACGACCGGCGAGGGTGATTCAATAGAAATTATTGGCAAAATAAAAATGGCAGGGCACCCGGTATTGGATGGCGTTTTTGAAAACTGGCTGGTACAAAAAGAATTATCATGCAGATTTTGAGAGGCAATCAAATTAAAGACTATTACCAGGTGTTAAAGCCACAGATTGATTACCTGGATTATTCCCATGATGTAAGTATCAATTCGGTTATTACTTTATGTTCAAAGAAGGCGATGTATATGCATGGACTGAAACAGAATTACCGGAACAAGATCTGAAATATACCGCAGATTTACATCTGTTGATCAGTCTTACCTACAAACGATATAAGGATCTTCAACAAGCCGAAGCACAAGCAAAAGAAGCACACATTGAAGCTGCATTGGAAAGAGTGAGAAGTAAAACAATGGCGATGCATAATAGCCAGGATGTAGGAGAAACTGTTGCCACCATGTTTGATCAGCTTGTTAAACTTGGCGTTACAACAAACCGATGCGGCATATTAATTTTCAGCAATACAAACAATACGGAAGTATGGACAGCAAAATCAAACCCAAACGGTGAAGCCACTTTAATAATCGGACACCTGGATGTAACTATTCATCCCATGCTGCAGGGCGTAAGGAATGCCTGGAAAAATAAAGAAACATTTTTCTCCTATGAATTGGCCGGAGATGATATAAAAAATTATTACAGCGCCATTAATAATTATCCGGATTATCCTACCCGTTTTAACCTGGATAGTTTGCCGGACAAAAGAAATTCACAGTGATTTCTTTTTTCCGGAAGGTGCTGTTTTTGCTTTTACATCAGAGCCAATAACTGCAGAGGCATCACAGATATTCAAACGTTTTGCAGGAGTGTTCGGGCAAACATATCGCCGTTATCTTGATCTGCAAAAAGCAGAAGCAAATGCAAGAGAAGCACAAATAGAGGCAGGTTTGGAAAGAGTTCGTGCCAGGACAATGGCTATGCATAGCAGTAATGATGTAGGCGTTGCTACTGCAACGATGTTTACTGAGTTGGAAAAATTAGGGATCGAAAATCTTCGCGGAGGCATTACTATCATAAAACCAGATCAAAAGCAGGAGGTGTGGTCAGTCACAAATATGGCAGATGGAAGAACAGTAAGAGCAATAGGTGTTTTTGACATGAAATTACATCCTCTTTGGCGGGCCTTATTAGAAGGAAAAGAAAGAAAAGAAGAGTACCTGTATTATTGGATGGCGGGTAAAGACAAGGAAGATTATATAAATATATTAAATGCAACGCCAAATTATTTAGCGCAACCAATAAAGGAATTTCCTGATGTGCATGTTCAATCTTATTTTTTTGGAGAAGGCGCTGTATGGACAAATTCACTGCAACCACATTCTGAAGAGGACAAGCAGGTAATGAAAAGATTTGCTTCCGTATTCTCTCTTACATTCCGCCGTTACCAGGATCTGAAAAAAGCCGAAGCACAGGCAAGAGAAGCAACCATTGAAGCTGCATTGGAAAAAGTTCGCGGTAAGGCAATGGCCATGCATAACAGTAACGATCTTACTGCTACTGCAAGTCTTGTATTTACAGAGTTAAGAAAATTGGGTATTAGTCCTATGCGTTGTGGCGTAGGCATGCTTAATAAAGAAAATAGAAAAGCATTATTATATGCAGCTATTGCTTCTGAAGAAGGGGATAACCTTTCACAGATCGGTTGGGTATTGCTGGATACCAATCCTGTTTTAAAAAATATTTATGATACATGGATACGTGGCGAAGATTATTTCCCGGTGCTGAAAAAAGAAATGCTGAAAGCGTATTATGAGCATTTAAAATCCGGTTTCGTAGTACCGGAAGAACAAACGGAATACGAACATCATGGATATTTCTTACCATTCTCCGAAGGAGTTTTTTATGGATGGGCCGAAAAACCATTTACAGGATCAGAAATAAAAATTCTTAAACGCTTTGCTTCCGTTATTGATCTCACGTTCAGGCGGTATATAGAATTACAAAAATCAGAAGCCAATGCAAGAGAAGCAGTGAAGCAAGCAGCTCTTGATCGTGTTCGTGCAGAGATCGCCTCCATGCGTACTATTAACGATCTTGATAGAATTACTCCGTTAATATGGAATGAGCTCACCATATTGGGTATTCCGTTTATCCGTTGCGGTGTATTTATTATGGATGACGAGCAAGAGCTTATTCATACATTTCTTTCAACACCTGATGGAAAAGCTATTGCCGCATTTCATCTGCCTTATGAGACACCGGGAAATCTTAGCACACGTTGTAACCAACTGGCAGAAAAACAAAAACTATATCGATCATTGGGATGAAGCTGAGTTCTTACAGTTCGCAGATATTTTAGTTAAGGGGGGAGCACTTGTTTCAGCTGAACAATACCTGAAAACAATTCCTAAAGGCGGATTTTATTTGCACTTCCTGCCTTTCTTACAAGGAATGCTCTATGTAGGAAACACAGATCAATTAAAAGAAGAAGAAATTGAATTGATACAACATGTGGCTGATGCATTCTCTACTGCTTATGCCCGCTATGAAGATTTTAATAAACTGGAAGCTGCCAAAGCAACAGGTAGAAAAAACATTGACCGATCTGAAACAGGCACAAACACAATTAGTGCAATCAGAAAAAATGGCTTCACTTGGGTGAACTCACTGCAGGTATTGCACATGAAATTCAAAACCCGTTGAATTTTGTCAATAATTTTTCTGAAGTAAATAAAGAATTGCTGGATGAAATGAAAGCAGAATTGGAAAAAGGAAATATAGAAGATGCAAAAGCTATTGCAAATGATGTTATACAGAATCAAGAAAAAATAAATCATCATGGTAAAAGAGCCGATGCAATTGTAAAAGGAATGCTGCAACATAGCCAGCAGCAGCAGCGGTACAAAAAGAACCAACAGATATTAATGCATTGGCTGATGAATATTTGCGATTGGCTTATCATGGACTTACGTGCAAAAGACAAATCATTCAATGCAAAATTTGAAAACTGAATTTGATAATAGTATTGGAAAAATAAATATTATTCCGCAGGATATCGGAAGAGTATTCTCAATCTGATCAACAATGCTTTTTATGCAGTGAGTGAAAAGAAAGAAAGCTAGAAACTCGAAGGATTATGAACCAATAGTTACAGTCAGTTACAAAAACTGTAAAGCCCCCTTTAGGGGGTTTGGGGGTTATCGAGATCAAGGTGAAGGACAATGGCAATGGCATTCCGCAAAAAGTATTGGATAAAATATTTCAACCATTCTTTACCACCAAACCAACAGGACAGGGAACGGGATTGGGTTTGTCTTTGGCTTATGATATTGTTACAAAGCACATGGTGGTGAGTTAAAGGTTGAAACAAAAGAAGGTGAAGGAAGTGAGTTTATAATTCAAATACCAGTTTCCAAAACTACTGAATCATGAAATTCTATTTGATTCTTTTGTTATCAGTGATCTCATCTATTTCTGTTTCTGCTCAGCAGGAAGGTTTTAAAGATGTGGACAGTTTACTGAAAAAGCTTTCTGCAGCAACATCTGATACTGCCCGCATTATTTTAAAATGCAAATTGGGCGAGGCTTACAGAGCTAACGATCCTGATACATCGTTGTTGTTAGCTAATGAAGCTTTAGCTAAGTCAACCGGGATAAAATTTAAAAAAGGTGAGATCCATGCGTTGATCGTATTATGTGTTTTGTATAGGGAAAAAGGAGATCTTCCTTATGCACTTGAACTTGGATTAAAAGCATTAAAAGCTTCTGAAGAAGAACAATATGCTTATGAACAGATATACAGTCTTATTCGCATATCGTCAGTATACTTTGCTGTCAGGGATGCGCCAAAGGCTATAGCCTATCTTAAAAGATCGGATGAACTTTTAAAGAAAAACTACGATGATTTTCAATGGTCGGTAACGCAATATTTTTTAGCAGACGGATATGAGCAGCTAAACAAATTGGATAGTGCAGAAAAGCTGGTAGAAATGCTTGATAAGAAAAACGGATCGGAATCTCTTTGGATAGTTATAAATAACAGGTTGCATGGAAATATAGCTGCAAAAAGAAATGAACTTCCGCTTGCTATAGAGTATTACCGCAAGAGCATTGCAGAGGCGATGGCGGCGACATCATTCAGAGAAGCAGCTACTGCGATCAACGCCATGGCACAGGTTTTTAAGAAACTTGATCAACCTGATTCCGCAATTTTTTATGCAAAAGAAGGATTGAAACTTGGAGAAATGCTTAAGTACAGGAACCGCATACTCGCAGCAAGCAGTTTATTAGCGGAACTATATGCAGAAAAAGATCCTAAAGAAGCAATAAGATATTATCAAATTGCTTCTGCGGCAAAAGACAGTTTATATGGGGTGCAAAAAGTTCAGCAGCTTCAGTCGGCAACAATGAAAGAGCAGGAAAGACAAACTGAATTGGAAGCCGCCCGGCTTGCTTATCAGAATAAGATGCGGCAATGGTCGTTGGTGGCAGGCGCCGGTGTGTTCTTAATAATCGCAGTTATTCTTTTCAGGAACAACCGGCAAAAACAAAAGACAAATAAAGTTTTAGAAACAACGCTTACTAATTTAAAGAATACCCAATCGCAACTTATTCAATCAGAAAAAATGGCATCACTTGGTGAATTGACAGCAGGCATTGCGCATGAAATACAGAACCCGTTAAACTTCGTTAATAATTTTTCGGAGGTAAGTAATGAGATGATTGATGAAATGAAAACGGAATTGGTGAACAATAATAAAGAAGAAGCTATTGCTATTGCTGATGACATAAAACAAAACCTAGAAAAAATAAATCATCACGGTAAAAGAGCTGATGCTATTGTAAAAGGAATGCTGCAACATTCACGAAGCAGCAGCGGACAAAAAGAACCAACAGATATAAATGCTTTAGCTGATGAATATTTGCGATTAGCTTATCATGGTTTGAGAGCAAAGGACAACTCATTCAATGCAACAATGAAAACGGAATTTTGATCAAAGCATTGGCAATATCAATATCATTCCACAGGATATTGGAAGAGTAATTCTCAATTTGATCAACAATGCTTTTTATGCTGTTGATGAAAAGAAAAAATCAGGAATCTGAAGAATTATGAACCAATAGTTACCGTCAGTACTAAGACTGTAAAGCCCCCTTTAGGGGGTATGGGGGTTTGAGATATCGGTGAAGGACAATGGAAATGGTATTCCGCAAAAAGTATTGGATAAAATCTTTCAACCCTTCTTTACCACCAAACCAACCGGGCAGGGAACAGGATTGGGTTTATCGTTGAGCTATGATATTGTAAAAGCACATGGTGGTGAGTTAAAAGTGGAGACAAAAGAAGGAGAGGGAAGTGAATTCATTATTCAACTGCCAACTAATTAAAAGAAAGAAATGAGAATTTTTATTAAGATAGGACTATTTATTTTTTTACCCGTATTAACTAATGCTCAACTATCTCATGTTGATAGCTTGAGGCTTGCTTTTAATGATGCACCCGATGGCCCTTTGAAATTCAAAACAGCCAGTAATGTCTACTACTATTACCAGGAATTGAATCGTGATTCGGCGCTTTTTTATGCTGAGCAACAATTACAGATAGGTAAGCGCAATCATAATAAAATTGCTGAAGGAATTGGTTCTGTTTCGAAGGCTTATCAATTGATGGGATTAGGTAATTATGGTGATGCACTTAAATGCCTGCAAACAGCATTTAAGATTGCCGAGGATATGCGGAATAATAACTACGAAAGATGGGATTATTTTCTTACACCTTTCAGCGGTAATAACAGGTTATTGCTGCTTGCTTATTCTCATCATATGTATGCATTACTGATGCTGGCCACAGGAAACCTGGAACAACAAATTTATCATTTCAGGATCGCTGGCAATATTGGGAAAGAAATAAACTATGCGCCCCGTATCCAACTTGCAAATCTGAATCTCGGGCAGAGTTATCTGGATGCAAACAAACTTGACTCTGCGTTATATTATGAAAAGGAAGCTGAACGCATTGCATTGGAGACAACTGACAGCAGCCTCAGGCTGGGCCGGGTTTATTTAGGTACTGTTCAAATGCATTTGGGCGATATATATAAAGCACTGGGTGATGACATTAAGGCGAAGGCTTATTATTACAAAAGTCTTCAAACAACTTCGGAGAATAATAATTTCACAGCCTTATGCAGGGTTTGTCTCAGGCTAAGCAGGTATTATATTGAAAAGGCAAGTAAAGATTCTGCTCTATATTTCTCATTAAAAGCTATTGAGATTCTAAAATCGCTTGGTAAGGTAACGGGGCTCGAAACAAATCTTGGTAATGGGTATGAAAATGTTTACCTGAGTTATAAATTAAATAACCAGTTTGACAGCGCATTCAAATACCAGGGACTTGCATTGATTGCAAAAGACAGTTTTGCAAAAGATAGAATAAAAAACCTGTCGGAATTTCAAAACCTGACTTACAGCGAGCAGCTTCGTTTGCAAAACCTCGAAAAGGAAAAAGTAGTTTATCAAAATAAGATCAGGACTTATTTCTTACTGGCAGGTATTGGCGTGTTGTTATTGCTTGCAATAATTTTTTACAGAAATAACAGGCAAAAGCATAAAGCGAAAGTAAAAATTGAACAGGCTTATGATAATTTGAAAGCAACACAGCAACAACTCATCCAATCAGAAAAAATGGCTTCACTTGGTGAACTCACCGCAGGTATTGCACATGAAATTCAAAACCCGTTGAACTTCGTCAATAATTTTTCTGATGTAAATAAAGAATTAATTGATGAAATGAAAGACTGAATTGGCAAAAGGAAATACTGAATGATGCAATAGCGATTGCTAATGATATAAAAGACAATGAAGAAAAAATAAATCATCACGGTAAAAGAGCTGATGCAATTGTAAAAGGAATGCTGCAACATTCACAGAAGCAGCAGCGGAGCAAAAAGAACCAACAGATATCAATGCATTTGCTGATGAATATTTGCGATTAGCTTATCATGGCTTACGGGCAAAAGACAAATCATTCAATGCAACAATGAAAACTGATTTTGATGAAACCATTGGAAACATCAATATCATTCCGCAGGATATTGGAAGAGTTATTCTTGAATTTAATCAACAATGCTTTTTATGCAGTGGATGAAAAGAAGAAACAGCTCAGCTCGAAGGATTACGAACCAACTGTTTCAGTAAGCACAAAAAAAGTTAGGTGATAAAGTGTTGAAATAAGAGTAAAAGACAATGGCAATGGTATTCCTCAAAAAGTATTGGATAAAATATTTCAACCATTCTTTACCACCAAACCAACAGGACAAGGAACAGGATTGGGTTTATCGTTGAGTTATGATATTGTAAAAGCACATGGTGGAGAATTGAAAGTGGAAACAAAAGAAGGAGAAGGAAGTGAGTTTATCATTCAATTGCCTGTTATATGAAACAGACCTGCCGGCTGATAGCGAGGCATTAATTGATTAAGGATCGCATGTATTAATATATTAACTTAAACATTTATCCTTCACATCATGAAAAGCAAACTTGTCATATTAATCGTATTATTCCTGTATGTTGGATTAACCAACATAAACGGGCAGGATAGTTTATTGGTCGACCCCTCGAAGATCGACAGCCTTAAACAACTTATTAAATCGCATACAAATGCTGATAAAGAAAAAGTCAGGCTGTTAAATGAATATGCCCGTCTTTGCTTTTACAACCAGGAATACAAAGACGGGTTTATAGCCACCCGGGAGGCAAGAGAGCTTTCCAAAAAATTAAAATACGATGATGGGCTGGCCATGTACTATATGAACTTTAGAATTTTTAGTAGGGCACAATCAAACAACTCTGAATACTATCAAAGGGCAGCAGTTATGCTTTCTGCAAATGTGGTCGACAAGACCATATTTGACGATCCCATCGTGCCGAAAGGATATCCCCATCCGATCAACGAAGAAACATTGAAAAAATTACAACCCGCCCTTGAATATTTTACAAAGGAGAATGACAAAGAAATTCTATCGGCTATTTTGTTCTTCAAAGGGTTGTATTATTTGAACAATAGAAAGATGGACAAGGTAAACCAACTAATGGACCAAACTCTTTCATTGAACCAGGAATTGGACTTAATTGATGATTTTATAAGAGGGTATGCCTTCAAGATACAAGTGCCTCTGGCTGAAGACAACCGAGCTATCGCGGATAGCATCTATAAGGAATTGATTTATCGCTTAAGCCAGATCAAGACCGAGAATTTCAATGGGCGAACACTATATGATTTGTCGACTGTCCATTTCCTGATGCAAAAGTATGTGCAGGCAATTGAAGACTTAACGAGAAGCGCAGATTATTTTGAAGAAGCCGGAAATACGAATGGCCAGGTCAAGGCCTATCAACAAATGATGCAAATGGTTCTGCAGCTTGAAATGTACTCCTACCAGGTAATTATTTTTGAGCGTTTCCTGCCCATTATTAAAGAATCAGACCCTCAAACTAATTCATATTTTTACAATCGTGCCGGCTGGGCTTACTACAATGTAAAAAATTATGGCCCGGCCCGGATCTGTCTACAATATATTCTGGACAGCATTCCATTGACTGAATCTGAGTCCCGTTTTGCGAAGGTGCAGAAGATTCATCTCGAAGGCCAGATCCTGATGGACGAGGAGAAATATACCGAAGCATTGCTTCTTTTATTCGAAGCGTATAATTTTTATGACAGCAACCGGAATAATGTTCAACTGTACGCAGTAGCTGCTCATATTGCCAACTGTTACTACCAGATGAAGGAGTACCAAACTGCTTTACCATATTCTATTTTATGTTTTAATTCAGTCGTTCGTACTGATTTAAGATATAAATTAAAAGTCAACCTGCAATTAGCTGATATCTATGAAGCCCTGGGAAAAAAAGACAGCAGTTATAAGTACCTTAAAAATTATCGCAATTTGCTGGCGGAGTCTAACATTCGTCAAAGTGCCAACCAGATACTAGGCCTTCAAATCAATAGTATTATTGAAAAGAGTAATAAGCGGGTCGCAAGTTTAGAACAGACCCGGTTGCTACAGGAACAGAAAAATAAAAATCAACGGTTATTGATTTTTAGTATAATAGGCGCCCTGCTTTCTACCTTATTAATTGCTTTTCATTTTGTACGCAACAACAAACACAAACAAAAAGCAAATAACGTTTTAGAACAAACACTTTCAAATTTAAAGTCCACTCAATCTCAACTCATCCAATCCGAAAAAATGGCAAGCCTTGGCGAACTAACCGCAGGCATTGCCCATGAAATTCAGAACCCGTTAAACTTCGTAAATAATTTTTCTGAAGTCAATTCAGAATTAATAGCTGAAATGAAACAGGAAATTGACAAAGGAAATTTGCAGGAAGTAAAATCCATTGCAAACAATATTGATGAGAATGAACAAAAGATAATTCGTTCATGGTAAAAGAGCCGATGCCATTGTAAAAAATATGTTGCAGCACAGCCGGAGCAGCAACGGTCAAAAAGAACCAACAGACATCAATGCTTTGGTTGATGAATATCTAAGATTGTCTTATCATGGATTAAGAGCAAAAGACAAATCCTTCAATGCAACCATGAAAACTGATTTTGATGAAAGTATCGGTAACATCAATATCATTCCGCAGGATATTGGAAGAGTTGTTCTGAATTTGATCAACAATGCTTTTTATGCAGTAGATGAAAAGAAAAAACAAAATGGCGATGGTTACGAACCAACTGTTTCAATCAGCACAAAAAAACTTGGTGATAAAGTGTTGAATTAGCCGTAAAAGATAATGGTAATGGTATTCCTCAAAAAGTATTAGATAAAATATTTCAACCCTTCTTTACTACCAAACCAACTGGGCAGGGAACAGGGTTGGGATTATCATTGAGCTATGATATTGTGAAAGCACATGGTGGGGAGTTGAAAGTAGTGACAAAGGAAGGAGAAGGTTCGGAATTTATAATTACACTTTAAAAGCAATTTGTGCAGATGAAAATATTTTTAATCATATCAATTTTTTTGACCGGATTGTTTTTTTATTCTAATGCTCAAAATCCACGAGTTGTTGATAGCCTGAATCAGCTATTAGCAAAGACCGGGCAGGATACGAACCGTGTAAAACTGCTTATGCAAATAGGAAATGAATATTTTTTTACAAAGCCTGATACTGCAAGAGTGATTGCCGAAAAGGCATTGGCTTTATCGAGGGAGTTGCATTATGTAAGCGGGGTGGTTGCTAATTTGAATGAACTAGCAGAAGCAACCCGTTTTTTGGGTAATTATCCGCTTGCATTGAAATTAAACTTTGAGGCGTTGCAAATGAACCGGGAAATGAAAGATATTGGTGGCGAAGCAAGAACATTGGCTTTTATTGGTTTTGATTATATTGAATTTCGCGAATACCGCCTGGGACTTAATTACTTCTTATCAGCAAACAAGCTTGGTAAAGAACTGCACAATCAACTATGGGAAACTTTTGGCCTGACTAATATCGCCAATGCATATGATTTATTGAAAATGCCTGACTCTGCATTATTTTATTCAAAATTGGCCTATAAAACATCTACAGGTTTAAATCATGGCCCTTTAAGATCTCTTATTCTTACAAGAATGGGAAATGCATATGTTGGTCTTGGAAAAAAAGATTCTGCATTGGCGTATTATCGAATAGCATTAGCAAATTCAATTAAGGTAAATGAAAAAGTAAATCTTAGTAAAATACAGAAAAAGATCGCTGAAATATTTGAGCTTACCCGGCAATATGATTCAAGTCTTTACTATGCCCGCAAATCATTTCTAAATGCCCAGCTGTTAATACAACGTTTCGAATTATTGGAGACAAGTGAATTATTAACAAGGTTATTTTATCAGCGAAAAAATATAGACAGTGCGTTTTATTATCAGGATGTTGCAAAAGCAATGACCGATAGCCTGTATGGACCTCAAAAATTCAAAGAGCTTCAACTGTTGATGCTCCAGGAACAGCAACGTCAACAGGAGATACAACAGGAACAGGAGCGGTATAAAAACAAAACGAAGATGGTTGGTCTATGGTCTGCTATTGGAGTGTTTTTTATAATTGTATTTCTGCTTTACCGGAATAATCGTCACAAACAAAAAGCTAATGCCCTGCTTGAGTCGCAAAAAGGAAAAATACAAAAAACATTGTCTGAATTAAAAGCAACGCAATCACAACTTATCCAATCAGAAAAAATGGCTTCGCTTGGTGAACTAACTGCCGGCATTGCCCATGAAATTCAAAACCCGTTGAATTTTGTAAATAATTTTTCCGAAGTAAATAAAGAATTGCTTACAGAAATGAATGAAGAAATTGAGAAAGGAAATTTAAACGAAGTAAAAGCGATAGCAAAAGATGTAATAGACAACGAAGAAAAAATAAATCACCACGGTAAAAGAGCTGATGCCATTGTAAAAGGAATGTTGCAACATAGCCGCAACAGCAGCGGACAAAAAGAACCAACAGACATCAATGCTTTAGCTGATGAATATCTACGCTTAGCTTATCATGGGCTACGGGCAAAAGACAAATCTTTCAATGCAACGATGAAAACAGATTTTGATGAAAGCATTGGCAATATCAATATCATTCCACAGGATATCGGAAGAGTTGTTTTGAACTTGATCAACAATGCTTTTTATGCTGTGAATGAAAAGAAGAAACAGAATCGGTGAAGGATATGAACCAACTGTTTCAGTAAGTACAAAAAAAGTAAATGGTAAAGTTGAAATAAGAGTTACAGATAATGGAAATGGCATCCCGCAAAAAGTATTAGATAAAATATTTCAACCATTCTTTACTACCAAACCAACAGGACAGGGAACAGGATTAGGGTTTATCATTGAGTTATGATATTGTAAAAGCACATGGCGGTGAATTGAAAGTGGAAACGAAGGAAGGGGAAGGTAGTCAGTTTATAATAAGTATTCCTGCATAATGTAAAACCAGATTTGGGACCTAATCGCCGAAATTTACTAACTTGAAAAAGATTAATTAGTCCCAAAACAATTTTTGATAATCCTGAAACAAAAATCAATAGTATGCCCAAATTTATAATTGAACGGAATGTGCCGCAGGCCGGTGCTTTTACTCCTGAAATGCTCAAGGCTATGTCAAAAAAATCGACAGAGGTTCTATGTACACTCGGGTCTGAGATCCAATGGATACATAGTTATGTTGCAGGGGATAAAATATATTGTATTTATATGGCCCCGAGCGAAGAACTGATATTGGAACATGCACGGCTGGGTGGGTTCCCGGCAAATAGCATCACCAAAATTTCTACTGTAATTGATCCAATGACTGCCGAATAGTATGACTTCCGGATCTGTTAAACAAATTTTTCAAGGTGTAATTGGTAAACGATCTTTCCTTTTGCACCTTTTATTTTATATGATATCCCAGTACTGATTTTTTGACCGAAGCAATTGCCCTGTTATAATATATACTCTTGAAGAAATGGAGAACGATGAATTAAAAGAACTAAAAGAAATAAATGAAGCTCTTGAAAAAGAGCTACTGGAGATAAACCGGAAGCTCGTAGTAGAAGCATCTTTGGAAAAGATCCGCAGCAGAACAATGACCATGCGGAATAGTGCCGAGCTATCAGAAGCATCAGCAGTTTTATTTCATGAGCTTAAAGAATTGGGTATAGAAGCGATCCGCACCGGTGTTGGCATTTTCGATGATACGAACAATGCAATGGAATTATGGACCACTTCCGTGTCAGATAACAAAGAAGTTTTAAAAAAATTAGATTACTTCAGTCTTTACATTCACCCCGTATACGAAAACCTGATCTCATCCAGAAAGCAGCAAAGATCCTTTGCACTTACAAAACTGAAAGGAAACCAGGTAAGGCATTACTATCAAAGCATGACCGCTGTTGTCTCTTCGCAGCAGCAGAATGTTTATAATGAGGAAGAATATTTTTATTCTTTCTTTTTTGAACAGGGTACCCTGAATGTTGTAACCATTCAGCCTTTAACAGATGAAGAGTGTATTGTTATGACGCAGTTTGCCAGTGCATTCGGTCTTATCTATACCCGCTTTCTTGATCTTCAAAAAGCCGAGGAACAAACAAGAGAGGCATTGCGTGAAGCAGCACTCGACAAGATCCGTGCTGAAATAGCTTCTATGCGAACGGCCGAAGATCTCCAGCACATCACTCCGCTGGTATGGAAAGAGCTGATCACATTTAATGTGCCGTTTTCAAGATGCGGCATTTTTATAGTGAGGGAAGATGAACAATTGGTGCATGCTTATCTTTCTACACCAGAAGGCAGATCGCTGGCAGTTCTTCATTTGGGTTTTCATGATAATGAAACAACAGGTAAAGTGATCGAAAACTGGAGAAACAAAACTGTGTATAAAGAACACTGGGATCGTGAACAATTTCAGAATTGGCTGCAATCAATTTATGCACAAGGTCATCATACAATCACTGATCAATATTCTCAATACGGCGATCTGTTTAGTTCCCTGAATCTGTACTTCATTCCTTTTTCACAGGGAATGCTTTATATAGGAGGTCAGGAAACTTTGGTGGAATTTGAAATTGATCTTGTAAGATCGCTGGCTGATACTTTTTCTGTGGCCTATGCCCGTTATGAAGATTTTAAACAATTGGAGGATGCTAAAAACAGGATCGAGTTGACCTTGACCGAACTGAAAGCTACTCAATCGCAACTGATCCAATCAGAAAAAATGGCTTCACTGGAGAACTCACTGCAGGCATTGCACATGAAATACAAAACCCATTGAACTTCGTCAATAATTTTTCGGAAGTGAATAAAGAATTGATCGATTGAGCTGAAGTGAGGAAATTAGATAAAGGAAATTATGGACGATGCAAAAGCAATTGCAAAAGATATTCAGGAAAACGAAGAAAAAATAAATCATCATGGTAAAAGAGCTGATGCAATTGTAAAAGGGATGCTGCAACATTCACGAAGCAGCAGCGGACAAAAAGAACCAACAGATATCAATGCATTGGCAGATGAATATTTACGATTGGCTTATCATGGCTTAAGAGCAAAAGACAAATCTTTCAATGCAACATTAAAAACTGATTTTGATGAAAGCATTGGAAACATCAATATCATTCCGCAGGATATTGGAAGAGTGATTCTGAATTTGATCAACAATGCTTTTTATGCGGTGAATGAAAAGAAAAAGCAATCAGGCTCGGAGGCATATACGAACCAACTGTTTCAGTAAGTACAAAAAAATTGGGTGATAAAGTGTTGAAATAAGTGTAAAAGATAATGGTAATGGCATTCCTCAAAAAGTATTGGATAAAATATTTCAACCATTCTTTACCACCAAACCAACCGGACAGGGAACAGGATTGGGATTGAGTCTTGAGTTATGATATTGTAAAAGCACATGGTGGAGAATTAAAAGTGGAAACGAAAGAAGGTGAAGGAATTCAGATTTATTATTCAATTGCCTGTTTAATAAAATAAAATGATAAAGAGATTCATATTTACTTTTTTTCTTGCGTTTTTATGGTTCATTGGTTTCGCCCAAACCAGGGAAACAATTGATAGCTTACAACATCAACTGGCTATTGCCAAAGATGATACAAGCCGGATTAATACCCAAATACAATTGTGCTATGTGTATCGTTTGGGAAATACAGATTCTTCTCTTTTGTATGGGCAACAGGCTCTCAAATCATCCCAACAAATTAAATATCCAAAAGGTGAAATACGGGCCTTATCATATATGAGTATTACAATGAACCAACTGGGTAATTTACCAAAGGTTTTGGAAATGGCATTTAAGGCATTACAGATTGCTAAGGCAAATCATTTGGAAAACAAAGCTGGAGGGGCACTCAATGCCCTTGGTGAAACTTATATTATACTAAAAGACTACCCCAAAGCGATAAGCTATTTACAGCAGCAAAAATTAATTGGTATAACTAATGGCATTGAAGAAGCGATTGCATATGCCTCGTATGATATTGGATACGCTTATGAGGAAATGAATCAATTGGATTCAGCATTTTATTATGAACAACAGGCCATTACGAGTTTTGCAAAAATTTCCCGGGAAGAACCACTGGTTTATAAGACTTTGGGAGATATCAAGATGAAATCAGGAAACCAGGCTGAAGCATTGCATTACTATCAAAAGAGTCTTCATATCTCCATTATTAATAACGAGCCCAGAGCTACAGCTTATGCCTATAATAAAATTGCATCTTTTTATAAAGTCATAAATCAACCAGATTCTGCTATTTATTATGCCAGGAAAGGTTTTGATGAATCAACATTAATTGCACAAAAGAAAACACTGCAGGAAGCGGCGGCATTACTGTCAGAATTATATGAACTAAAAGATACTAAAGAGTCGCTTCATTATCTTAAAATAGCAGATTCCTACAAAGACAGTTTGTTTGGAACAAATAATATTCAAGCCATTCAGACATTGGTAGCACAGGAAGAACAACATCAAAAAGAAATTGAGGCAGCTCAAATCAATTATCGAAACAAGCTGAAACAATATACATTGTTTGCGGGTTTGGGAATACTTCTTCTTATTGCTTTAATTCTTTACCGAAACAATCGGCAAAAACAAAAGGCCAAATAAAGTATTGAGAACAACACTCAGCAATTTAAAATCCACCCAATCCCAACTCATCCAATCCGAAAAAATGGCATCCCTTGGTGAACTCACTGCAGGTATTGCCCATGAAATTCAAAACCCGTTAAACTTCGTCAATAATTTTTCTGAAGTAAATAAAGAATTGATTGATGAAATGAAAGATGAAATTGAAAAAGGAAATTTGGATGAAGTAAAAGCAATTGCAAATGATGTTAATAGACAATGAAGAAAAAATAAATCATCATGGCAAACGAGCTGATGCAATTGTAAAAGGAATGCTGCAACATCAGCCGCAGCAGCAGCGGTGAAAAAGAACCAACAGATATCAATGCATTGGCTGATGAATATTTACGATTGGCTTATCATGGACTTACGAGCAAAAGACAAATCATTCAATGCAACAATGAAAACTGATTTTGATGAAAGCATTGGCAACATCAATATCATTCCGCAGGATATTGGAAGAGTGATTCTTGAATTTAATCAACAATGCATTTTATGCAGTGAATGAAAAGAAAGAAACAAGCAGATCGAAGGCGATATGAACCAACTGTTTCAGTAAGTACAAAAAAAGTTAGATGATAAAGTTGAAATAAGTGTAAAAGATAATGGCAACGGTATTCCTCAAAAAGTATTGGATAAAATATTTCAACCATTCTTTACCACCAAACCAACAGGACAGGGAACAGGATTGGGATTGAGTCTTGAGTTATGATATTGTAAAAGCACATGGCGGAGAAATGAAAGTGGAAACGAAAGAAGGTGAAGGAAGTGAATTTATTATTCAATTGCGAACTAATTAAAAAAAGCATGAAAATCTTTTTAAAAGTAATTTCACTATTCTTGTTGCCATCATTAATTGCCGGGCAACAGGAAAACCCATATTTGAGTAGTTTGTACAGATCTCTATCCGATGCAACAAGCGATACTGCCCGAATGAAAGTCTGTAGTAACCTCGGATCATATTACAGTCTTGAGGATCGTGATAGTTCAAATTTTTATCTTGAAAAAGCCTTGCCTATTGCTGTCAGATTAAATCTAAAATTTGACGAAGCCTCTATATTGAACGGAATGGGGATTATCCTGATGCAGCAGGAAAAGTTTTCAAAGTCATTGGAATTCTATTTAAAAGCGTTAAATATTGCAAAGGACCCCACTATTGAAAAAACTATTTGGCATTTGTCGCCGGGACAAAACCCAAGGAGTGCACGAATGCTTCTGCTAAGCGACTGCTACGATTTAATCGGATTGCTAAATGCGTATACCGGAAACTGGATTGTTAACACAAAAAACCAATTGAAAAATTATCGGGAAGCCGAAAAATATGCAAAAGCTGCCGGAGACACAGGACAGATTGCGTATATAAACTTTCACATGGGTATTGCTTATATGAATGAAGGAAAATTAGATTCAGCACTCATGTTAATTAAAAAGGCCATATCAACTTTTTCAGATTTGAAAGATCAATCAGGATTAGGTCGTGCAATGAAATACCTGGGCGATACCTATGAGAAGATGGGAAATTTCGATTTAGCCGCCAATACAATATTACAGGCGATAGCGCTTTTAAAAGAGACAAATGATCATCTACACCTGGGCCTGGGATATATTTCATTAAGTCGTGTATTTACGGATTTAAAAAAAAATGACTCCGCTTTGTATTATGCCAAAGAAAGCTTGA
Organism: uncultured Bacteroidota bacterium; assembly: GCA_963746915.1. Lineage (GTDB taxonomy): Bacteria > Bacteroidota > Bacteroidia > Chitinophagales > Chitinophagaceae > VBAS01. The sequence continues at coordinate 366,698 of CAVVDD010000006.1, forward strand.
AAATTTTTGAAAAGCGCAAAGACCCGGCTTGGAAAAGAGATGCATATAATCTGCTTACTTCCTGTTTTGATCAGCTGGGCAGAACCGATAGTGCCATCGTGTATTTAAAATTGTCTAAATCATTAAGTGATAGTCTTAGTGTAGAAGAGCGAAAAAATCTTCTTGCATTTCTGGACGTTGTTGTAGATGAGCAGGCAAAGTTGGAAAAACTGGAGAAAGAAAAAATAGAAACCCGCGAGAAATTAAGAATATACTTGCTACTGTCAGGTATTGTAGTTTTTATAGTTATTGTTTTTTTGCTCTATAGAAATAACCAGCACAGGAAAAAAACTAATGAAACTTTACGACAGCGAAATGAAGAAATTGAAAATACATTGCATCAATTAAGATCTACTCAATCTCAACTCATCCAATCAGAAAAAATGGCTTCATTGGGAGAACTCACCGCAGGTATTGCCCATGAAATACAAAACCCGTTGAATTTCGTCAATAATTTTTCGGAAGTAAATACAGAATTGATTGATGAACTGAATGCAGAAGCTAGAAAAGGGAAATATTAGATGGAGTAAAAGCAATTGCAAATGATATAAAAGATAATTCAGAAAAAATAAATCATCATGGCAAAAGAGCAGATGCCATTGTAAAAGGAATGCTGCAGCATATCAAGAACAAGTAGTGGACAAAAGGAACCAACAGATATTAATGCATTGGCAGATGAATATTTACGATTAGCCTATCATGGTCTTCGTGCAAAAGACAAATCATTTAATGCAACGATGAAAACTGATTTTGATGAAACTATTGGTAATATTAATATTATTCCGCAGGATATTGGAAGGGTGATTCTTAATTTATCAACAATGCTTTTTATGCAGTTGATGAAAGAAAGAAAAGCCCCCATCCCCTAAAGGGGGGTGAAGAATACGAACCTGTAGTAACTGTATCAACTAAAAGACTCGGCTCACCACATTAGGGAGATGGGGGTAAAATCGAAATAAGAGTTGCTGATAATGGCAATGGCATTCCTCAAAAAGTATTGGATAAAATATTTCAACCATTCTTTACCACCAAACCAACCGGGCAGGGAACAGGATTGGGTTTATCTTTGAGCTATGATATTGTAAAAGCACATGGCGGGGAGCTAAAAGTGGAAACAAAAGAAGGAGAAGGATCAGTATTCACTATTTATTTACCAGCTTGAATCAATGGTTGTTAAACTTTCAATATTAATAGGATTAAGTTTTTTTATTTTTTCATTTAGTGAAAAAAGAGAAACAAATAACACTCCATCATATAAAACAATTTCAGAAAAAGATCTTTTTGAGTCAGATGAAATACTTCCAATTACATTAAAGGGCAATATCCGGGACTTACTAAATGATAGGGGAGAAACGCCAACATATCACCCTGTTACTCTTTCCTATAAAAATAAAGACAGCAGCGAGGTAAATATACCGGTGCAAATGAAAACAAGAGGCCATTTCAGAAAGCTAAAAGCGAATTGCAAATACCCTCCTTTGCTGATCAACTTTCCTAAGGATGTTGATCGTTTATCTACTGTATTCAGCGGTCAAAATAAATTGAAACTGGTGACGCCTTGCGCCGGTGAAGATTATGTTATTCGTGAATGGCTTGTTTATAAGATCTACAATTTGATTACACCAATGAGCTTCAGAGCCAGGCTTGTGCGAATAGATCTCGATGATGATAAAAGTAAGAAACAAGCAGCTCCATTCTATGGCTTTTTAATAGAAGATGAAAAACAAATGGCGGCACGTAATAAAGCAGTTGCTGTAGATCAAAAACTCAGACCTGAACAAACAAGGCAAGATGTTTTTTTAACAATGGCTGTATTTCAATACCTGGTCGGTAACACTGATTGGTCTGTGCAATATTTGCAAAACATAAAATTGCTGAAAACAGATTCTTTCACGCAATTAATTACCGTGCCTTATGATTTTGATCATTCCGGAATTGTAGATGCTCCATATGCGCAACCGGCTGAAGAATTATTGATGAAGTCAGTGCAGGAACGTCGCTATCGCGGCTATTGTATGACGGACCTGAAAGTATTTGAGAACCCGATCGCCTTGTTCAATAAATTTAAAAGTGATATTTATAATTTATTTACTAATTGCAGTTTGCTCGATGCCAAATATATTAAGTCGATCACAAAATATCTTGATGAGTTTTATGCCACGATCAATAACCCCAAAAGCTGGCAGAAGGATTTTGCTTATCCCTGTGATAAAAATGGAACGGGTAATGTAGTGATCAAAGGATTGAGAGAAGATTGATCTGAAAACAGGCCTGCTATTTACTTATCATTTCTTCGGCACCGGTCCAATTCTTTGGAACTCCTTCACGCAAATATTTTTTTGTATTAGTAAGAAAATAATGTGCGGTCAGGTCATCCGGATCATTTGTAAGAATAGTTTGGAAGAGTTGTAAAGCGTTTTCAAATTGCTGATCATGATATAAACTCATTGCTTCGCTGAATTGTGAAAGAGTTTGCAGTTTTCTTTCAAATTGCAATTCTTCAAACCCATTAATACATTCAATAATACTAAGAAGGTTATTCTTCCCTTTCAATCTAACGCTGCCAAGATGCCGGAAATGAAAATTATTTTGGCCATTCAAATACTGAAGAGTATGATCACTTAATAACAAAGGAGATTTATAATATTTTGTGAGGCTTTCAATTCTTGCTGCAGTGTTTACTGTATCGGAAATGGTAGCGGCATCCATTCTGAATTCATCACCCGTAATACCCATGATGAGTGAACCGGTATGCATGCCAATGCCGGCCCTTATAGAAGGAAGTCCAAGCTCTTTTCGTTCTTTATTTAATTCATGAACGGCTTTTTGCATACCCACGGCGGCACGTAAAGCATCTTCGGGATTCTCGGGAAAGATAGCCATGATCGAATCGCCGAGATACTGATTAATAAAACCATTGTTTGATCTGGATGACGGGACCAAGTCTTGCATTAAAGGAAGAAACAAAATGAAAATTTTCTTCCGGTGTCATCTTTTCGGAAAGAGTTGTGAAGTCACGTATATCTGTAAACAGAACGGTTACTATTTTTTCCACCTGGTCACCAAGTTTTACATCGGTCAATGTTTCTTTACCCAATGACCGGATAAATTCATGCGGTACAAATTTTTTTGTTACTTCATGAATACGCAGTATGGCTTCTTCTCTTTCTCTTACTTCACGGATATTTTTTTCATAAAGCATGGCGCTTTCAATAGCTGTGGAAGATTGCAAGGCAAGTGTAACTAATAATTTAAGATGTGCTGCAGAATATTGTTCAACGTTTTTGCCCGCAAGAATAATGGCACCCATAATGCGATGCTTTACTTTCATGGCAGCATAAATAAGTGAATGCACATCATTTTCAATAATTCCTTTCTCTTTTAAAACAGACAGATCAGTAATGATTTCAGATTGACCGCTCAATCCGATCTTGAGCAGAACGCCGGGGTTGTTTCGAAGTTGTTCTTCATTAAATAAGGTTCACCTGATTTTGCAGGGACGGCTAATTGCTTTTTTTCTTCATCCCACAATACAATTACTCCACTATGTGATGGAATGGAATGTATAGCTTGCTCAAGTGTTAATTGTGCAATGACATCCGGGTCAATTGTCTGTGTTAATTGTTTCAGAAAAATTATAAATAACATTCAGTTCCTGGTAAAGATTCAGCACTTCTGTTCCCAATTTTTTTTTCTCTGCTTCTTTTTGCAGCATAAATAGATAAAAGACTGGCAATTATTACTGCATTTTCATCTCCTTTTACCCAACCGAAATTTCATTTTCAAGGTTACTGGAAAAGTTGAATGTTCGCTGGTTTCAGTTGGAGTTCCAAATAACACATTGTTTTGATTATCTTCAACCGCATATTTCTTCTTTCAGTCATGTTCTATCCATGACAGCAAGCCAGGCAGTTAGTTTCACTTTTTTTGCCAGTAATGATTTTAATGTAGATTGAGACATGCCATAGTTTGGTGTTGATAATTGATAGCTGTGATTTGTAATTATGAAACGATGCAGATTATTTACCTGGATCATTATTCAATTCCCAGAACTTCCTTTGCCTTTGCTCAGAATTACTTCGGGATCAAATGGTTTTGTCATATACACATCGGCGCCAACTTCCTGTCCTTTTTGGCGATCAAGTTTCCTGTCCTTTTGCAGTCAGCAGAACAATAAATACATTATTCAATCCCAGTTCTTTTTTTACCCGGCGGCATACTTCCATGCCATTCATCTTTGGGCATCATCACATCCAGGAACACCAGCTTCGGATTTTCTTCCTGAATGATTTCCAGCGCAATTTCTCCATTCTCTGCTGTTAAAAATTCCACACCTTCATCTTCCAGTTCTTCCAGTGTTTGCTCTATCAGCATACGGATATGTGCTTCATCATCTACAATTAATATCTTTTTGTTCCAATTAAACGTTTTTAATTTTTCATTTTGGCTAAAGCCCATTGTTATTTTACGTTAACGGTTAAATAATAGCTATTTTTCCACTTAGCACAATACTTATTGGTAAACAAGGAATAAAACATTCTCCAATCCTTTTTCAAATCGGAGTAGTTTGTACAATATCCTGTTTACCTGAAAGAACTGAGTTGATAATAATAATATCCGGTTGATTGGCTATTGCTTTTTCCACCAGTTCTTTTTCATTTGCTTCCATTACCGAATATCCTTTTGTCTTTAGCACATCGGTAAGTGTGTTAACAGTGGCAGCTATCCTGGTCAACCACCATCACTTTCTTTTTTGATTTGCCCTGCTCCAGCAAACTTCCAATCTCGCTAAACAGCAAACCAGTATCAATCGGTTTGGTAAGATACCTGTCAACACCGATCCTGAATCCTCTTGTTTTATCCTGTACAATAGATAATACAATAATTGGTATATCCATTGTTTGCGGATCATTTTTCAATACAGCCGCTACATCAAAGCCATTCATCTCCGGCATCATGATATCAAGGATGATCAGGTCGGGCCGTTGCTTTCTTACCGCAGCCAATGCTTCTTTTCCATTCCTGGCTTCTTCAATACTATATCCTGCATCACCCAGTTCCTGCTGCAGTAATGAACGAATAGAATCATCATCATCAACAATAAGAATATTTGATGCTTTACCTGCCAATATTAATTGTGATTGAGCTACCTGTTCTTTCAATTGTTTTACGAGATCATCAAGATGCATCGGGCGGGTAACACCATTTGTTTTAGTAATTGGCAAAGCAAAAGAGAAAGTACTTCCTTTTCCTACTTCACTTTCCAGCCAAATCCTTCCGCCATGATGTTCTACTATTTCTTTACAGATCGGAAGACCAAGACCGGTTCCTTTTGGTTTATCAGTTAAGTGTATCTCCACCAACTTGTTTGAATTGTTCAAACACAGCACCAAAATCTTCCGGGGCAATACCAATACCTGTATCGCTGATGCTGACAATGATCTCATCTTTTTCCTGGTAGACACGTGCAGGTAACAGAACCTTTGTCGGTAAATTTTACTGAATTGGAAATAAGATTAATGATCACCTGTATCAGTTTATCCCTGTCGCCGGTAATTTCAGGAAGATCGGCATCAATATTTTTTGATCAGCTTCAATGCTTTTTGATCAAATAAAGAAGTGGTAGCAGCAATGGCTCTTTCTGCTACTTCAGACATGGAAACATTTTCCTGGTTCCATTCCATTTTACCTGCTTCAATTTTTGCAAGATCAAGCACATCATTAATCAGGTGGGTAAGTCTTTCGCCTTCTGAAATAACTACATGAAGATTTTCTGAAATCTGGCTAATGGTTTTTTCTGTTTTCGGATCTGATCTTATCTACTATTGGAAATATTTTTTCTTCCAGTCTTTTCCTGATGATCTTGGCAAAACCAAGTACAGAAGTAAGTGGTGTTCTTAATTCATGACTTACGGTAGAAAGGAATGCACTCTTTGCTTCATTTGCTTTTTCTGCAGCTTTACTGGCAGCTTCTGCTTCCATTTTCGCCAGTTTTACATCTTCAAATAGTGTAGCATTGTTTAATGCAACTCCAACTGAAGAAGCGATGGTGGATAAAAGCCGAAGATCATTTTCATTAAAACGATTTTCACTGTTCTGTGCTTTGAACACTTAGTACACCAATATTCTCCATCACCAACTGGAATGGGTACACCAAGATATGATGCAGCAGGTACGCCTATCTGTTGAATTCCCATTTGCAATCTTAGTTCCTGCAAATCTTTATTAATAAGCAATGGTTCACCAGTCAGAATAATTTTTGACGTAAGCCCTTCTCCTAATTTTATTGGCGCCATAGTTATCACCATACTGATAAGGGAAATTGATGATCTTGGTTTTTGGATTTAATAAAGCGAGATAAACAATATTGGCTCTTAAATAGATCTTTCAATTGGTCACCAACCATTTTTATCAGGTCATCTGGCATTCAATTGTGATGCCAGTGCTTTGCTGATACTGTTTACTGTACTTAATTCCGTAGCTCTTTGTTTTGCTTCTGCCAGCAAATGGTTGGTTTCATCAAATAGTCTTGCATTTTCCAGTGCCACACTCATACTATTAGTAAGTGTCGTCAAGCAATCTAAGATCAGAATCAGTAAATGCATTTTCTTTTTCTACATTCTGCAAGCTTACAGAACCTTTTACTATATCGCCAACGATCATTGGAACAAACAAAGCAGATTTTGGAGGCAAACCTTTACTTACTCCGGGGCCTCCATGTTTTTTGGCAGTTTCAACATAATTTTCATTGATTAATAAAGGTTGTTTTGACTTAATGAGAAGTTTATTCGCCCAATTAATGGACGGGGATCTACTATAATGCCGTTCTCCTTTTTCAATTGCAATATTGCCAGATGTTCCATTTCTGATTTCGATGATCAAATGTGCGGATGACAACGGTCTGTGTATCGAATAAGTTGCAAATACGAGTCACCAACAAGATCATAAATGGCTTGCATATTCATTTCTCTTACCAAGACCTTCCTGCACACTGTTGATTACGGCTAGTTCTGCTGTTCGTTGTTCTGTTTCTTTCAACAAGCGATTGGTTTCATCAAACAATCTTGCATTTTCCAATGCCACACTCATACTGTTAGTAATGGTGGTAAGCAATCGGAGATCAGAATCGGTAAATGCATTTTCCTTATCTACATTTTGAAGGCTGACAGAACCTTTTACAACATCACCCACCATCATTGGAACAAATACTGCTGATTTTGGCGGTTGACCTGCCGTAACACCAGTGCCTCCATGTTTTTTAGCTGTTTCTACATAGTTTTCTCTAATATCAAGCGGCTTTTTGGTTAAGAATAAGTTGCTTACTATTCCAGTTAAATGGTCGTGGTTCGAACATATGCCTGTTCACCTTTTTCTATTGCATATTGCCAATGCTCAATCCCAGTTTCATGATCAAATGTGCGGATGACCAGTGTTTGTGTATCAGGAAACAATTCACATAGACGATCACCAACAAGTTCATAAATACCCTGCATATCCAGTTCTTTTGCCAAACCTTCCTGTACACTATTGATAACAGCTAATTCAGCAGTACGTTGTTCTGTTTCTTTTAATAAACGATTTGTTTCATCAAAGAGTCTTGCATTTTCCAAAGCCACACTCATGCTGTTGGTTATTGTTGTCAAGCAACCGGAGATCAGAATCAGTGAATGCATTTTCTCTGTCTACATTTTGCAGACTGATAGATCCTTTTACAACATCACCAACAATCATAGGAACAAAAACAGCAGATTTTGGAGGCTGACCTTTGGTAACTCCAGTACCACCATATTTTTTCGATGTCTCGACATAGTTTTCATTTATGTCAATTGGTTTTTTTGTTTCGATCAGTATGTTTATTGGCCCACATAAATGGCCGCGGCTCAACTTATCACATCAATCACCTTTTTCTATAGCATATTGAAAATATTCCGTCCCTGTTTCATGATCAAATGTTCTGATTACTAATGTTTGCGTATCTGGAAACAAGCTCACAAAGCCGATTGCCAACAAGATCATAAATACCCTGCATATCCAGTTCTTTGGCCAAACCTTCCTGCACACTATTAATAACAGCAAGTTCTGCCGTACGTTGTTCAGTTTCTTTTAATAAACGGTTTGTTTCATCAAAGAGTCTTGCATTTTCCAACGCAACACTCATGCTGTTGGTAATTGTTGTTAATAATCTCAGGTCTGCTTCACTATATGCAAACTCTTTATCTACATTCTGCAAGCTTACCGATCCTTTTACAACTCCTCCAACCATCATTGGAACAAAAATTCCTGATTTGGTTGGTTGACCAACAAATTGTCCAGTTCCTCCAAATTTTTTTGAAGTTTCCAGATAATTTTCATTTATCTGGATTGGCTTTTGTGTTTGTATTAACTGCTTGCTGTGCCAAACAAATGGTTTGGGATCTATAATTTGTCTTTCACCTTTTTCAATTGCATAACGCCAATTTTCCATGCCATTCTCATGATCGAAAGTGCGGATAACAAGATTGGGTGCATTAAATACTTTAATGATACGTTCACCAACAAGATCATAGATAGCCTGCATATCCAGTTCTTTTGCCAGTCCATCTTGCACACTATTGATAACAGCTAATTCTTCAACGCTTTGTTTTAGTTCATGTGTTCTTTGCTCAACTACTTTTTCCAGCTCACGATGTTTTTCATGAAGTTGCCTTGTGCGCCAGCGGATCAATGAATAAATAACAATAGCTGCTGCAATAGCGTACAATAAATAGGCCCACCATGTACGATACCAGGGGGGTAATATTTCGAATGAATAAACAGCTTCCTCACTTAGTTTATCATAAATATTTTTTGCCCGTACATGAAATGTATATTTCCCATCCGGAAGATTCGTGTATTCTTTGTAAAAATTATTATCAAAATCAGACCAGCCGTTTTCAAATCCTTCTAACCATGTTTGAAATCTTGTTTTCTTTTCCTGTTCAAAAAATGGTGTGGCATATTCAAAACGCAAAGAATTATTCTTGAATGAAACAGAAACAGGGTCTGATTTATCATCAACATTTGTAGTTAATATATTCTTTCCTGAAGAAATTTGTCTTACGATCGTTTTGTAACTTTCATCATAATTTTTTTTCAGTGTTTCATCATAACGCAGCAGCCCATCTGATGTAGCAAACCAGACGATACCATTTTTTTCGGGATAAATAAAACTTACAGGACGATCTGCCACCGGCAGGAAAGGAAATGTTTCAATCTTAAAATCCTTTCCTCCAAGTGATGTTGCTACCCCAGTTTCTTTTCCAAAATTTAACCAGGTTCGACCCAAATGATCATTTCCCATGAAAACAGATCCAAGATCCAAACCAAAATTCATTGCTTTAAAACTGCTATCCGCATAGAATCGCTCTGATTTTTTATCGAAACCGTAAACATAAATGGGAGTAGTAACAAATAGTTTATTTCCAATTGCAAAAGTGGTAGCAGCGCCTTGAGGCAAGCCCTTATCAGTACCGTAAAATTGATAACTGATCTTATCCAAAGAAGGCTTTGCATTATTGTCGAATGATTTTTTCAGAAGGTAAACTCCTTCATCTTGTGTTCCCATCCATATACTGCCATCTTCCGTTTCTGCAAAACTGCTGATAGATTCTGTGATCCCGGGTACATATCCAATATATTCCCATTTTGGAGGGCCGGATGATTGGTTGGTGGAAGGATTGTAAAATACTGCAACCCCACCTACTACTCCTGCTAATAAAATATTTGGATTTTTTTTCGGAATCCAAATTCCAAACATTTGAAAATCGCCACCTATTGACGGATGAATCTCATAAACTTTATTATTCCTGATACAATAAAGTCCATCACTTGGAACATATAATGTATTATCGTATTCAGGAAGTGTGAATATCTGACGGGTTGGTATGCCACTAATTACTTCAAATTTTGAGTCCTTATTATTAAACCGAAATAATCCATTGGAAGTACCTATATACAGATCATTCTGAAACCGGGCTACAGAAAGTGTGGTTGTATTGATACCGGATTCATTCGAAAAGAAGGAAAATGGAGAAGCAGTTTCAACCTTTGAGATCCCGTTATCCAATGCAAGCCATAAATTTCCTTTATGATCAGTATTGAGACCATAAACAGATTCATTCTGAAGACCGGCGGCACGGTTAATTTGCTGAAGGATCTTTCCATTGCTATTCATGATCGCAACACCCTTACCTGAAAAAGATAAAGCATAGTTGCTATCTTTTAATTGAATAGCCTTATATAAAATGCCTGCTTGTTTAAAAATATCAGACTCAGTTTTCAACTTACTGAAAGTTTTGCCATTATAAATGAATATGCCATTATTAAATTGTCCAAGCAAGTATCGTTTATCGGCCCCCGGTTCGGATGAAGCATAGGGCAACATTATTTGCATACGGTCTGCACCAAGGAATTCGCTGCCCGGAATGAATTGAAGAGAGTCTGCCTGTAATTTATATAGTCCTTTATTTTGTTGGTGCACATAATAACTGCCATCCACGTAAAAAGCATACATGAACTTTGAGTCCGGGTTCCATGTTTTCAATTGCCATGTTTCATTTGCTCCATCACTTGTTTGTTTTAACCGGAATATCTTTTCACGGGCCTGGAAGTAAACACCTTCTTCAGTAACATATATCGTCCATATATCATTGAAGTTTCTATCACTTTGAGGAATATATTGTAATAGTGACTTAGCATGTTTCAGACCCATGCTATCTGGTGCCAGGTATCCAAAATCGGAAGATGTGCCATAAAAAATTCGCCCCATCTTATCCTGAGCCAATGCTCTTGATGTGTTGGTGCCACCCACGTTGATCAGCCGCCACTTAACACCGTCATATTCCAACACACCAGATCCGTTTCCGAAGTACATCATACCATTATCAGCTTCAATAACCGACCAGTTTTGAGTAGCAGATTTATATTCTTTCGGCATGTAGTTGGTAATAAATGGCAGCCCTTTTTCTGATTCTGATTGTGCATTTGTTATGCTGGGTAGTAAGAGAATTGCACTAATAAAATGCAAAACAATTATTGGCCTAAGCAAATTGTAAAAGACAGTGTCTTTTCTCATAACTGTAGTTTAAGTAATCAGATTTTCAATGGAAAATGGCTCGAGGTATTTTGCAGGGGGTAGAGACTATCTATTAGTCTCTAAATGTATAGAAAATTCTCTGAAACAAGAATGGAAATATAACCTTAGAAAGGTCTTTATAAACCAAGTATGGACTTCAACTTTGGATAACCTGAACGGCTTACTGGAACTTTTGCACCGGAACGAAGTATTGCGACATGATTGTCTTTTTCATATGGATCAATTCTTGTGATATGTTGAAGATTGACAATATAAGAACGATGCGAACGGACAAATTGTGATGGATCCAGCACTTGTTCAAAATGCCCCATGGTTTTATTTTTTAAAAAATAACCTTCTTTGGTAAACACTTTTACAAAATCATCAGCAGCTTCAAGATAGTGTACATCCTGGATTGGAATTATTTTGATCTTGCTTCCGTCTTTTATTACTATTCTTTCATTTTGCGGTGCAGTTAACGAAACTTCATCCAATAATTGTTTTGTTTGCTTTTCACCAGCTGAACTATTTTTTTGTTCTCGCCATTTTTTAATTGCTTTTTCAAAACGATCCTGGTTAAATGGTTTTAATAAATAATCGATCGCATGTGCTTCGAAAGCTTTAATTGCATAGTCATCAAATGCGGTGGCAAAAATTACAGCAGGAGGGTTTTCGATGAGTTCCAGCATTTCAAAACCGTTGATCTTCGGCATTTGAATATCAAGAATGATAAGATCGGGTTTGTATTGTTGAATGGCTTTTACTCCTTCATATCCATTGCTGCATACTTGTGATACTACAAGGTCAGGAAAATTCTGAATGTATTCGATCACAATGCTTCTTGCCAATGGCTCATCATCAATGATTATTACTTTGCTGCTCATGCCTGTGGAATTTTAATTGTTGTTGTAAAAATATTTTCTTTTGCTTCAGTGCTTACCAGGTCATTTCTTGCGAATAATAAATATAATCTTCTTTGTACTGATTCTAACCCAAAACCTGTTCCTTGTCTCGGTGTTGACGTTTCAGGATCAAAAGGATTAGTAACTGTTATTACTAAATTATTTTCTTCTTTCACAGCTTTTAAACTGATCTCGATCTCATCAACGGTATCATACAATCCAAACTTGATCGCATTTTCCATTATTGGTTGTAAAAGCAGTGCCGGCAATTTTAATTCATCAAGAGACTCATCATATTCAATACTTGTTGCAAGCCGGTGACCAAATCTTACTTTTTCAATTTCAAGATAAAGTTCCAGGTATTGAAGTTCTTCTTTTAATGTCACCCATTGGTGCTCTTCTTTTTTTATGGTTCCTCTTAAAAAATCAGAAAGCTGTTGTACCATTTTTCTTGCCTCCTGCGGTCTTGAACCGATCAAGGCATTGATGCTATTTAAACTATTAAAAAGAAAGTGTGGTTGTAGTTGTTGACGCAATTTAAAAAGTTCAGCTTCCTTCGATAATTTTTCCGCATCCTGTTTTCTTCCTTCCTGCTCACTTTGTTCCTGCCAGTTGTACCAAATAACACTAATTAGAATTACACATCCCAGCAAAAGAAAATCAAGACTGCTGCGGACCCATATAGAGCGGTTGAAAAAAGCTATGTATTCATCATTAGATGCATAAATGTTTTTTAAAATAACTTTTGTAATTAAAATAACAATGACAGAAATTAATAAGCACCAGGTTAAAAGGTGAAAATATTTTTCTTTTTGCGGTAAATAATAATGAAGCATCATGATCACAAGAAAACAGGCAAGTATCAATAAGGCATCGTTTATGGCGCCATCAACTAAAGCCATTGACCAACTTAAGCCAAACCAGCGTAACAATAATACATGATCAATGAATATTATTAACCAGCAAATGCTGAAGATGATCCTGAATCTTGTTACAGATAATGGAGAAGTTGCCATGTGTATTTATACCAGTTGCAAGAGTTGATGTGTGTCTGAATGAAGAATGCCCTGTGCTTTTTTATTTATCACTTCAGTATACAGGTCACCATCGTCTTTTTCTTCAATACGTGAATAAAGTTCTGCACCATCGATCATTTCGCCAATTTTATACAATTCACTTACATTGATGAATTGCCATTGCACCAATTCCTGTTTTAAGTTATAAAACTTTTCTTCCTCTTTTTTACCAATTTGCTGTGCTTTATAAAAAGCATCTTCTTTGGTTGTCGCATACATCAGGCGAAGTTGTTCATCAAATTGTGCAGTATGATCACCGTCGCCACAAATTATTCGATAAACGATTTTAGCAAGATACCAGTTCATATTAGTAATGGTTTAAGATTAAGGTTTAGGTAAAGCAGGATTTAAAAACTTTTTATATCGATACCTCCAAAGATCACCGTTCCCCTGATCAGCAAGGTCTTTTCTGAAGCTTCAGTTATTTGCTGCATTCTTCTTTTATCTTCTATGCCACCAAAGATCGTAACGGCTTCAGATTTTATTGACCAGTTTGAAGGAACAAGAAGTTTAGTGCCACCAAAAATTGTTGTGAGTTCAATAACAGCCACACCTGTAAAATCTGCCTGGGACAGATCAAGTTCTGTGCCTCCGAAAATATTTACAAGGTCACCGCCTTTAAAATTCTTTGAGATGATTATTTTCTTTGCTCCGCCAAAAATGGAAGTGCTGTCAACAAAATCATCTTTCGTATAATCAACGTCATCACTAAAAAATGAATCACTGGCTCCTTCAGTCATTTTTGTACCATCCCATTTCCATCTGCGCCGGGGCCGCAGGATAATAAATAAACCAACCACTATTAATACAACGGGCCAAATACGGTTGAATGAAAACTCAGGATAGATATCTCTGAAAAGAAAAATACCACCAACAAGTAAAAGGATAAGCCATGCGCCACCGCGAAAATTATGGCGTATACCGATAAATAATCCAAATGCTATCATTCCTGTATGCCAATTGAATGCCCAATCAGGAAAATTGGGGATCGTTGCCCTCATTAGAGCAATAATGCCAATAAGAAGTATAAAAGCTCCTGTCAATACATTGCTCTGCCTGCTGTTTATTATACCGAATTGGCCCTGGGCGCCGTTTGCCCAACGCTGTCTTCTTTCTTCCCTTCTCTTTTGTCTTTCCTGTCGCCTTTGTTCGCGGGAATCCTGGATCTCTGTCATAGTTGTAAATTTTAATCAAATCTATGACGGCACTGCAGAACAGACAATGGTTGAGAGGTAATAAGGGGGAAGATGTCGGTGAATGACGGAAAAAGGCCGGTGAAAATCGGCGAATAATTTCGCCCGGACAGAAGTAGCTGATCAGGACATAGAAACGCCCCATTCAAGGCTATAAGTGTCTTTGCTTTCTTTAATGCAGGTAAACAGGAAACTGGTGATAAAAGGCATATTGATCTGCTGACTTTTGGTTTTTATCGCAAGGGTACCGCTAACATAAGTTTCAGTGGACGAAGTTTCAAGTGCATCAATACCCAAACTTTTTTGTTTATCAGGACCCGTGTAGCTATGACGCAATGCTAATTTTTCAACCATATTTTCAAGGAAAGATTCTTCGTCGATCGTTGCTTTGATACGTATAGTCTTTTTCATAACAAGTGGCTTGAGGGGTTACAATCATCTTTTTCCCTTGTCACTTGCCATTTTCACAGATGTTTGTTCCTTTCTGTCTGTTTATATGATGCTTTAAAATTCAAAATGGTTATAAAAGGTTTGTGAAAATTCTGAAAAATTTGTTCTAAAAGCGTTTAGATAATGTAAAAGACTGACAGTCTTTTGAAGTTTACAAAAATTTGAAATTATCTCCATCAAACAATCCTTTATCACTCAGTTTAAGATGCGGAATCACCAGCAAGGCCATAAATGAAAGTGTCATAAAAGGAGCGGCTAAAGTGGAACCGAGTTCTTTGGCCATTTTATCAATTGCTGTATAATCTGCTGCAACTTTATATCCATCTTCATTACTCATTAGTCCGGCAACTGGTAAAGCAAGAACCATTTCTTTTCTATTTCCAACAGCACTTACACCACCTTGCTTTTCAATTACAAGATTCACTGCTTTGCAAATACTTTCATCATCCACACCCACAGCAACTATATTGTGACTGTCATGTGCAACAGAAGAAGCAATAGCTCCTTGCTTTCAATCCAAAATTTTTGATAAATGCTTTTGCAACGGGGGCATTATTATAACGATTCACCACAACTATTTTTAAAATATCATTTTCAGTATCACTTACAATTATTCCAGTTTTTACAATACTCATTTGGATCCAATATGAAAGTTTATTGGTGATAAGTTGCCATCCAATGCTTCAATAACACGGTAATGTTTTCTTCTTCTCCATATTTGTTCAACAGGTATTCAAAATCTGCCACTTTCTTTTTTACTGCAGGAAAAATTATTTATCACTTCCTGATTTCTGCAGTTTTAATTTTTGACTTTCCATTCTTCTGCAACCAATTCTCCATTAATAAATGTTTTCACCACTTCAAATTTTTCCAAATCTTTTACTACAATAAAATCTGCTGGATCACCTTCTCTCAATAAACCAACATCCAAGTTTGTAATGTAAAACCGGATTTACACAAGCAGCTTTTAATACTTTAAATATATCAATTCCTTTTGCTACAGCTCTTGCACAAAGCTGGTTGATATGTCCCAGCACCAGACTATCCGGATGTTTATCATCACTGCAAAACATCATCATGGTTCGGATAATCATTCAGCAGATCAATCAATGCTTCAAAATTTTTTGCAGCACTTCCTTCACGGATGATGATCTTCATTCCATATTTTAATTTATCCAGTGCTTCTTCTTTTGTAAAACATTCATGATCGGTAGTAGATGCCGGCAGTCAATATATTGTTTTGCCATCTTCACCTCTTAATCCCGGTGCATGACCATCAACCGGTTTTAATAAACGATGAGCAGCTGCAATTTTTTTCATCACTTCTTCATCTTCAATCAACACACCCGGAAAATTCATCATTTCACTCAGGTATTTTATTTCATCTCTTTGCAATAATTTTTCTACATCATTTGAATCCAATGCAGCACCTGCAGTTTCAAAAATAGTAGCAGGTACACAACTCGGCGCACCAAAATTGAATTTAAAAGGAACTGTTTTTCCATTTTCAATCATAAACTCAACACCTTCCATTCCACATACATTGGCAATTTCATGCGGATCGCTGACAGTTGCAACAGTACCATGCACGACAGCAAGTCTTGCAAATTCAGAAGGAACCAGCATGGAACTTTCAATATGAACATGAGCTATCTATAAAACCGGGAAGAATATAGTTGTGAGGTTGTGAAGTTGTGAGTCTGAAGTCTCTTTAATTGAAATGATCTTTCCATTTTCAACTGTTAATTTCTGCCGGATAGATTTTTTGCTGATGAACATCAACAAGATTGCCACTTATAGAAAATGAATGACATGCATCATGATTTGGATAAAGGTACTACTTCACCTTCTTAATTTCCCTAATTCATATTTCTCAACAGGCTTCGTAGTATAAATAAATTCTTAACTTCATTCCCTAACACAAAACACATGAGAAAGATTTTTTTATTCTGTCTGCATTGCTGTTCTATTCTTTAACAGCACAAACACAACAAAACCAAATACTGCAGCTTCACCTGCAATCAAATGATGGATTCGCAATTATTTTCAAAAACAAAATACCGGCTTGATCGGCCCTTTGCGTGGCGGACGTAGCGGCGCGGCAACCGGCAGTTATAAAAACAAAAACACATTTTATTTTGGCGCTACCGGTGGTGGTGTCTGGAAAACAACAGATGGCGGAAGCAACTGGAAAAATATTTCTGATAAATATTTTGGAAGCACTATTGGCGCTGTAGCAGTTGCTCCTTCAGATGAAAATATTGTATATGTTGGCGAAGGAGAAAATACCATGCGTGGAAATGTAAGTGAAGGTCTTGGTGGTATGTGGCGCAGCGATGATGGCGGCAAGAGCTGGAAAAATATTGGGTTAAAAGATGGACGTCATATTATCCGTATTGTTATTCATCCAAAAAATCCGAATATAGTTTGGGTGGCAGTGATGGGACATTTGTTTGGACCCAATGAAGAACGAGGTGTTTATAAAACAACTGATGGCGGAAAAACATGGAAAAGAACTTTATTTATAAATAATCAAACCGGTTGCAGCGATCTGGTAATGGAACCCGGAAATCCAACTGTGTTTTATGCAGGTACCTGGCGATTGATACGAACTCCTTATTCAGTTGGAAAGCGGTGGCGATGGAAGTGGTTTATGGAAAAGTATTGATGGAGGAGAAACATGGACAAATATTTCAGCAAAAAAAGGATTACCAAAAGGAGTATGGGGAATTGTTGGTGTTGCAGTTGCTCCATCAAATCCAGATAAAATTTATTCCATTATTGAAAATAAAGATGGCGGATTGTATATGAGTGCTGATGGCGGAGAAACATGGACATTAACAGCAGTGATAATAATATTCGTCAGCGTGCCTGGTATTATACAAAAGTTTTTGTTGATCCGAAAAATGAAAACCGTGTTTATTGTCCCAATGTAAATTTTATGCGCAGCAGTGATGGCGGCAGAACATTTCAATCCATCAATACACCGCATGGCGATCATCATGATCTTTGGATCGATCCGGAAGATGGCAAACCGAATGATCGTTGCGATGATGGTGGTGCACAAGTATCAGTTTTGATGGCGGCAATAACTGGAGCACTTATGAAAATCAACCTACCGCACAGGTATACCGGTGTCAGCACTGATAATGCATTTCCTTATCGCATACTTGGCGCACAACAGGATAATAGTACTTTCAGAATAAGAAGCAGAACTTATGGCGCAGCAATTACTGCAGCTGATATGGAAAATGCAGCGGGAAGTGAAAGTGGTTATGTCGTTGCTGATCCATTGAATCCTGATATTACTTATGGAGGAAATTATATGGGGCTATTTACAAAGACTGGATCATAAGAACGGGAGAAAGCCGGGCTATCAGTGTATGGCCGATTGATAATATGGGTGCAGGTGCTGATGCAGCGAAATATCGTTTTCAATGGAACTTCCCATTTTCTTTTCGCCAAATAATCCAAAAAAATTATATGCTGCAGGCAATCATTTATTCGCAACCGAAAATGAAGGGAAAACCTGGGAAATGATCTCACCTGATCTAACAACCAATGATAAAAAGCAAACAAGCATCAAGTGGCGGACCGATAACACAGGACAATACATGTGTTGAATATTACTGTACCATTTTTACTGCTACTGAAAGCTGGGTGGAAAAAGATCTGCTTATGGACAGGTAGTGATGATGGTTTGATATCACGTAAGTAAAGATGGCGGAAAGAATTGGGAGAATGTTACTCCAAAAGATTGTCCGCAATGGATGATGTGGAATTGTATTGAAGTAGATCCGTTTAAAAAAGGAGCAGCTTATTTTGTAGGTACAAGATATAAGACTGGATGATTTCAAATCCTATATCTATAAAACAGAAGATTATGGTAAAACATGGAAGCTAATTACAAATGGAATTAATACTCTGCATTTTACAAGATGCCTGCGTGCAGATAGAAAAAGACCAGGCTTGTTATATGCAGGCACTGAATATGGAATGTATATTTCTTATGATGATGGTGCCAACTGGAAATCATTTCAATTGAATCTTCCTGAAGTTCCCATTACTGATCTTACTATTAAAAACAATGACCTTATTGTAGGCACACAGGGAAGAAGCATTTATATTTTGGATGATCTAACTGTATTGCAGGAAAAAAATGCTGATGTACTAAATAAAAATCTGCATGTATTTAGTGTAAATCCTGCTTATCGTATGCCGGGTGGTGGTAGACGTGGTGGCGGAGGTCGCGGAGCAACACTTGATATGCGCAATGTTGGGATGAATCCACCAAATGGAGTTGTATTTAATTACTATTTGGAAGAACGCTACCGATTCAACCAAACTTTCTATAGAAGTATTGGACAAGAATAAAAAAACGATCAAAACATTTTCTACAACAGCTAAAACACCTGCAGATAAAATTAGAAGTTGCATAAAGGAATGAACCAGTTTGAATGGGATATGAATTATCCTGAAGCGGAAAGAGTAGAAGGATTGATCTTATGGAATGGCTTTGTTGGCGGACCAAAAGCAGCACCTGGAAATTATTTTGCGAAATTCAAATCAGGCAGCGATTCAACAGAAGTTCCGTTTACTATTCTTGGCGATCCGAATTATAAAACTTCACTAGGCAGAGTATGAAGAACAATTCAATCATTTGATCACTATCCGGGATAAATCTACCGAGATCATGAAGGCGATCAAAAATATTCGTGAAGTAAGACAACAAATGAATGATTTCAGCGCAAGAGTTGGTAAAGACTTACCGAAAGAAGTGAAGCAACAGATCGATACAGTTAATAAACAAATGACAGCAGTTGAAGAAGCATTGCATCAAACAAAAGCAAAAAGCGGACAGGATGTTTTGAATTACCCAATTAAACTCGATGATAAGCTTTCCAGCATTTATAATGCATCTGCTGCAGGACAATCCGGTCTTTCCAAACAATCAAAAGACGCTTATGCAGAGCTTGTAGTGCTAATTGATGAGCAACTGAATAAGCTGAAAAAGATCATGGGTGAAGATGTGGTAAAGCTTAATCAATTGATCCATGAAAAAACTTTACCGGTGATCGGAGTAAAGAAAGAATAAATAATTAACGCTGTTTTGCTAAAGTCCTTGAAAGTTTAGCTGATTTACTTTTTCTATGAAAGATCAACCGGTCAGGATCTTCTGCTAATGATTTTTCTAGAGTTAATCCTTTAAAGGTAGGTCCGGCTTTCGCCTTGCTTTTTTTCTCATCAAACTTATAGTTGTAATACAGCGTAAGCAAATCTTTCCATCCGGTTGTTTTGAAAAAAGTTATTTTATTATCTTTTAAAATAGATTCTTCTGCATGTTCCTTGTTTGCGGGGAAACAAATAGCAATACCGTTACCACCAATAGCTCTTGATCCCGGGGTGGGCTTTTTATAATTATTACCCATGAACCCGGCAATAACATTGTTCTGAAGCTGATTGATGACTTCGAAAATTTTATTGTCTAAGGGTAGGTCAACATTATAGTATAATAAATTTTCCAGGAACCAGATGAGGTCGATATTGAACATCGGGTAATCTATTTTACCCGCTTTTAATTTATCCGTGTCTTTATAGGTATAATCAAGACATTGAGCTCTTGCATTATGCAACAATACATATGTTTGATCGTCTTTAAATTTTAATTTATCAATTAAATATTTGCAGAGAATAGTAAAGGAATCTGTAAATGATTTAAAATTTGAAAGAGAAAGACTGGTAAGTGACACACCCATCTTCCTGAATTCCGGTACATCGCTGTCATAGTCTGCATAATTGGTACAATAAAATATGGATACAAGTAAATTGGCAACTTCTCTTGCTTTTATAGTAGGTCTTTGCAAAAATTGTTTACAAAGTTGAGTGTATCCTAATCCCAATGCAGGCATCTCATCAGGCGAAGCGATAAAATAATCTGTGAGCCCAACAAACTTGTTTGCATTTTCAATTTGCTGAGCCCAACAACAATCAAGGCAAATAAATCCAGGGTTTTTTCTGAAACATCTTTTGATCACATCAGCCATGCCGGAATACGTAAGTGATTCAGTATTGCCCCTGCTATAAATAAGTAAGATCGGTTTTTCTTTTACTTTATTTTTTGAAACAATAGGGTATTCGCAATATCCTTCAAATGTCCATCCATGCTGTGCTTTTGAATATTTTTTTTCTATTCCTGCGTCTTTCATCCTTGCGTCTACATTTACCAATCTTGTATCAAAAGCACCTTTTGAAATATCAGTAGTTGCCGGTCCGCCATGACCTTTATAAAAGAAACCAAAATTCTTTGCAGGAAAATTTTGGATGGCCATCTTTAATAGTTTTTCAAGGTTCTTTTTTGTAGTAAGCCCTTTTGCAGTAGTCGGAAGCTGATGAAAACTTACGTCGGATAAAAAATCTCCATCCTTATTAACATGATAAATTGCAGGAGCTGCAAATCTTTTAGAGAACTTATCGCCTTCAATTGCATCAAACAGGATCACAAAATCAACATCTTTATTGCTTCCGACCGAGTAGATCTCTTTAATGACCTTCAGTTGTTCATTAAAAAGATTATTCTTTGCGCTAAGCAAAAAAATGAGTGTCCACTTTTTTTTAGTTGTTTTCTTTTTCATAGAAGAGGTTGGTTAGTCTAAAATTATTCTTAATTTAATTCATTATTGTTATGTTTCCATGAAGTGCCTCTTTATTCTTACGGTTTTCTTGTTTTTTTTGGCTCAAGACACATGTATTGCGCAACAATTTAATGTGAAGACATATTCCTTTAATGAAGGACTTGCTACTTATAATATCAAGAAGGCGGTGCAGGATAAGTATGGATTTATCTGGTTGGCCACACAGGATGGTGTTTATAGATATGATGGAACCAATTTTGAAGCATATAAGAAAAGCAGCGATGGAAGTGCAAGCATTAGAGAAAATTTCATTTTTGATATTGCATTGGGAAGTGATAATGATGAGAATCTTTATGTCGCATCATTCAATGCGGGTGTGGATGTTATTAATATACGAACACTGAAAGTCACTCCTCTTTTATCGCAAAAAAAGGAAAAGGAAGACGGACTTCCGGATCTGTGGATAGAAAAAATATTTTGTGATGCAGAAAATAATTTGTGGATAGGAGGGAAAGAATATCTGAAAATATTTAATCTTAAAGAAAAAAAGTTCAAAGATTTTCAGCAGGCTGTAACGATGCGGCCGGATAATCATATCACTTTTATACGATCAGTGAATAAGAATACAATAGCGATCGGTGCAAAAGATTATGGAATTTTATTTTACAATACCACTTCTTTAAAAATCCATGATAGCATAAGAACACTGGAAAATATAAATAATGTAACTGCTAGTGATCTCTGCGTAGTAAACGATAGTTGTTATTTTAGCATTGGCTCTCAATTATACAGTGGCAAACTTATGAATGGAGCCTGGCAACAGGGAAGAAAAATAATTATCCCGGCTATCAATGACAAAATTATTAATTGCATTACAACAGACGGTGAAAATGAATTATGGCTTGGAACCAATAATGGTATCGGTAAATTCGATCTTACAACAAATCAGTTCAAGGCGATCAATAATGAGTACTTCAGCGCTGATAATTTTATTACTGATCTTTTTCATGATAAAGAGAACGGGCTCTGGATAAGTTCTTCAAAAAACCTTATCAGGATGAATCTTATTCCTTCACCTTTTTATGCGATAAAAGGAAGCAAGGACGGCAGCACGAGACTAAATCATATTTATTCGCTTGTTCCGGTAAACAAAACTCAACTCTTTGTTTGTGGCACCGATGGTTTGTATTTATTTGAATTTGGCTCTGAAAGTGTGAGAAAGATCAAGGGTACTTCAGCTTTAGGGATCATACATTATGTTCATAAAATGAATGATGACCTTTGGCTTGTTTGTTCGGATGCTGGTATGTATGCTTATCAACCTTCAAAAGAAATTCTTTCAAAGGATCTATTGATACAATTATTTCCTGAGTGGCGGCCTTTCATTAATAATTATTTTAATAATACAGTGAAATGGGGAAATAAAACATTTTGGGCAAGTGAAGAGCAGGAAGGCCTTTTGATATGGGATAATGACAAACATGCAATAAGACAATACAAATCAGGTACAGCTCTTTCACATGGAATACCAGAAAATCACATGCATAATATAAAGTTTGATAAAGATGGTTTTATCTGGATGTTGTTTGATAATTCAGTCGCAAAATATGACGTAGTACAGGATTCGGTTGTTAAGGTGCTCAGGTATGATCATAGTGGCAAAGGATTTAATGCCGGGATCTTTTTTGATATGTACGACGATGGTTCTGTTTTATGGTTTGGCACTTATGGCGGCGGTATTAATGGCTATAATAAAAAAACCAGTGGGTGGATCTATATTACTGAAGACGATGGTTTATGTAATAATGCTGTGTATGGTATACTTCCTGAACGAGACAGTATTTTCTGGGTTAGTACAAACAATGGGATCTCAAGAGTGAATTATAAAACTAAAAAATGCCTGAACTACTTTGTAGAAGATGGCTTACACGATAATTCGTTTGATGAGAAAGGAGCTTTGTTATTTGACAAAAAATTATTTTTTGCCGGTGTAAATGGTTTTACTTCTGTTGATCTCGATAACTATTACAGCAGCTCTGTAACGTTCCCTGTTTACATAAAAAAATTAGAGTATATAAAAGATAACACGAGAAATATCCTGAATGATCTTGAATGGAACAAAATAAAATTACCTGCCGGAACTTCGGCAGCTACTATTTGGCTGAGTGCAATATCTTTTACAAGCAATAAACCAAGGTTCAGCTATAAAATAAAAGGGTTTCAGAATGCCTACTTACCTGCCGGTGAAAAGAATAAAATAGAACTAAATGCTTTGAACTATGGCGAATACGAGATAGACATTCGTTACATAAATGAAAAAGGAGAATTTGTTGAAGGAAAAGTAGGGATCGATCTTGAAATACTTCCTTTCTGGTACCAAACATGGTGGTTTCGCATGTTAGTAGCATTAGTTGCTTTATCAACTATAATATCTATTGTTCGTCTCATTTATATTTCAAGGTTGAGACGGCAAAGAGCTATTTTGGAAAAGCAACTAGCGGTACAATTCGAAAGGCAAAGGATATCGGCTGAAATGCATGATGATATCGGCGCAGGGCTTTCGGGTATAAGGCTTTTGACAGAGATGACCAAAGGCAAAGTAAAAGACACTGCTGCAAGCAGTGAAGTTGAAAAAATATATGAGTCGGTTGGTGACATTTCTGCTAAGATGAAAGAAGTTATCTGGAGTTTAAATACCGAGAATGATCAATTGTCAAGCCTTATTTCATATATTCAAAGACAGGCAAGATCGTGGCTGGAAAATTATCCCTGCCAGCTTTACATTTCTGTTCCGGAAAAAATACCTGACCTGGAGATCGGCGGTGAAGCAAGGAGAAATATTTTTCTTACGGTGAAAGAAGCTGTCCATAATATTATTAAACATTCAGGCGCCAATAAAGTTACAATTAACATTGCCTGTGATGAGCAATTGATCATTTCAATTTCAGATAATGGCAAGGGAATGCATGTTGATGAAAATAGTAATGCCGGAAACGGACTTAAAAACATGAAACAACGAATTCATCAATTAAATGGAAAAATTTTTATTCAAAACCATGAAGGGCTTACCTTGAAGTTTGAAATCCCTTATAAACAAGTGTTATGATCAAAATTGCTATCATAGAAGACAATGATCATTTTCGCACAGCGCTGGAGACAATTGTGAACCAGGAAAAAGATACAACATTAGCTGGTTCGTATACCAGCGCCGAAAAAGCATTAGTTGGATTAATGCAATCACCACCTGATATTGCCATCGTAGATATAAGTTTGCCAGGATTGCGTGGTACTGAACTGATCGTCCGTCTGAAAGATAAGTTACCACAAACCTTATTCATGGTGTGTACAATTCATGATGATAATGATACCATTTTTGAGGCCTTAAAAAGCGGTGCCGCAGGCTATATTGTAAAAGACCCGATCACTAAAGAAGAAATTGTAAAAGCCATTCATGATCTATTCAATGGCGGTTCACCTATGAGTCCTTTTATTGCCAGGAAAGTGATCGGCGCTTTTCAAAAGCCGGCGATCAATGATGTAAATTCTTTATTGAGCCAACGGGAAAAGGAAGTGCTTGAACAGGTGGCGCAAGGTTTACTTTATAAGGAGATCGCCATACGGCTTGCTATCAGCCCGGAAACTGTAAAAAAACATCTTAAGAATATTTATCAAAAACTACATGTGCAAAATAAAGTGGAGGCGTTGAATAAATTCAGACTTCTCTAATTCAAAAAGGCTGCTTCATTGGGGATCAGCCTTTTTGAAGTAATTCAACTCAGGGTTTTATTTTTCTTACGGTGGTTGTAGCGCCGCCGTTCAAGGTCATATCATGAGGCTTGTTTGTTTTCCATGCACCTCTTGTAAAGTCCGGTACATCTACAGTTTTTGACCTTGCTTTTACTGATTGCTGGCTTAAATGAAAAATACTGCTCCATGCTGCTGCGTCGTACACATTCTGATCAAGCGGTAAACCATTGCGTAAACAATCGATCAGTCTCCAATCCATGATAAAATCCATACCACCATGGCCACCGACTTCTTTTGCTATTTCACCAATGTGGTTGACAATTGGCGGTGAATATTTTTTATACAAGTCATCAAGCTCTTCTTTTTTTATCCAGCTATGACCAAAAGCAATCCTTTCTGGTCCAGGATATTTTTGTGCGGCGCCTTTTGTACCGCTTACCAAATGAATTCTTGAATAAGGACGAAGAGAAGAAACATCATGCTGCAACATAATGCTCTTGCCTTTATTTGTGCGAATAATAGTTGTATTCATATTGCCACGATATGGCTTGTCAACATATTCTTTAAAGAAATCATCTTTTGCTGCCATATCTTTTGCAAGGTTGTTCAATGTAAAATCATTGGTGCTCATACTCACCAGGTGATCCAACTTGTCGCCTCGATTAATATTCATGCATTGTGCAATAGGACCAAGACCATGTGTTGGATAAAGATTTCCGTTTTTACCAATATTCTCTTTTAACCGCCACATATCGGCGTAGGCTTTTTTATTAAACAGGTAATCTTTTGAAAGATCGTGAATATAGGCGCCTTCAGCATGCACTAATTCACCAAACAACCCTTGCCTTGACATATTTAATGTGAGCAATTCAAAAAAATCATAACAACAATTCTCCAGCATCATGCAGTGCTTCTTTGTTTTTTCTGATGTTTCCACTAACTGCCAGCATTGATCAACAGTTTCTCCTGAATTAACTTCAGTAGCTGCATGTTTACCATGATTCATTGCATACAAGGCAACAGGAGTATGCAAATGCCATGGAGTAGGAGTGTAAACGAGATCGACATTATTGCTTTCACATAAAGCCTTATATCCTTCTTCACCACTATATTCTTTCGCTTTAGCCCTTCCCATTTTTTCTAAAGTAGCCTGGGCTTTTGTAACACGATCAGGATATTTATCACAAAGTGCTGTGATCTCAACACCTTCAATAAAACTTAATCTTTCAACAGCATCGGAGCCACGCATACCGAGACCAACTACACCGATCCTTACCACCTCCATTTTTGGTGCAGCATAATCACACATATTGAAGCTTTGTTTGCCATGATCGTTCACTTCATTTTTTTCGCCCTGAGCTTGTCGAAGGGTAGCGAGTGAGGGAAGACTAATGGATAATGCACCAGTTCCCAAAGAAAGATTGCGTAAAAATTTTCTGCGGTTTGATTTCATTTGCAATGGTTGAGGCTGCAAGTTTATGAAATAATTCGTACTGCGCTGAAATTGACAAAAAACAACACAATCGTATGTGTATGCTATACCTGGTTTGTATTGAACAAAGAAATTGAACCTTTTTTACTGTTAACAATTTTTTTCCCGGGTTTATCACGTATTAGAAATCAGTTAAAAGACCGTTGTTGGCAGCCATCTTGGGTAGTAAGTTTGGTATGTCAATCATGTATGTTAAGAATGATTTTATGAAACTGATATTACTAAATTTTATTTATCTCGTTGCTTCGGTAGTGGGTTCATTTTATGATGTAAAAGCAACAGATCTGCAAGACAAGAAAGGATCAAATGACAATGCCAGGGTTAAAAAAAAGATTTTACTGTTTTATCCACCAAAAAAGCCTAAAAAATGAAAAAAGAACGCTACAACATTTTTAATAAGAGTCACAAAGGACTTCGCCGTCTGGTATTGGAAGCATGGGCGAAATCTAATAAATGTGATTTTAGCAGTAACAGCGAGGTAAGTGAATGTATTGTAATTCTCCTCCGGGCAATCAGGTATTATATTTATCATATCAGGAAAGAGGATATGATCATTTACAGAGCTGTAAACCCGGCAGCACCATATATAGTTAGCCTGTTGGAGAAAATAAATACAAAAGGAGCAGAAGTGGCATCGGCTATTGAGAATAAAATTTGCCAGTTCAATTCTGAAAGACATGGGAAAGGCATCATTGATTTTGGAATTGAACTTCAATCATCCATATTTTCATTCACTTCAGTTGTGGTGCAACATATTAAGAAGGAAGAAACGGTATTGAACGAATTGCTTTGGCAGAAGTTCACTGATTGCGAGTTGCTCGAGCTGGAAGTAAAGATCATAAGTCATTTTGTTACAGAAGAAAAAGAATGGTTTAACAACCAGGTAATGAAATGCCTGGATGACAATGAAATTGCAAGATGGATCGATCATGTATTATCCTTCGGAAATGCCTATGACGCTGATCTGTTGATGGAAACAACAAGATCAGCTTTGCCGGAAAGTCGCTGGCAAATAATCAGCAGAAACATCATGCAAAGAGCATGACATAACGAATGAATCAAAAATCTTTTTATGAAAACGATTAAAATCATTTATACAGTTTTTGTGCTCACAGCATTATCCGGTTGTCTGACCATTTTCAATAATGGCAGTAATAGTGTGAACAAAACTTCGTCACCAACCGTTACTGAACGAACAATAATCAGTTCCTGGTTCAACATGTCGTTGTTCCCGATCTCTGACAGAACCGAATTCTACCTGGAGGGTACTGAATATTTTAATAAGACCATGGATTATGACAAGGATCAGCATGTAGAACTCGCATATATTATGATATCGGGTCAGGGACTGCCTATTTATAAACGGTTGCCGGTGAACCTTACTTTGTTAACTGATAGAACGACAGAGGAATTCAACTTCCGGTTTGCAATAGATCATATTGGATTTAGCCTGAGTGTCAGAAATCTCAAGCCGTCCGTTATTACAATTGACCCGTGCATATCCCAGGATTTCTTCTGCCGCTATATCGTTATTCCAAGATCATTATTCAACATTTTGGCGATCGATTGGGATAACTATAATGAAGTAGCTCAAGCCTTAAACCTACAGTACAGTAACGCATCTACAAACTAGCTTATTGATACTTGCCAGATCATCATTGATCCAGGCTTGCTTTTTTTATCTCCGGTGTTTTCACGGTATTAAATATGGTTGAAAGACCCTTGTTGATACCCAGCTCTGTATTATATTTTTATATAAGAATATAAGCAGTAGTTAGTAGTTCTTTTTGTATGGTAGTTATTATTTTATAATGACATTACCATAAACCTCCCATCCTCATTATCCAGGCATGTGGCATCAACCTTTCAATTGATAAAGGATGCATGCCGGCCCTCTTCCGAGCCAGAAAGGGCTGGCTTTTTTATTACCGTGAAAACACGGGGATCGTAAATGGATAAAAGACGGTTGGTTGATATAATATGCAGGAGTTAGGTTTGTAAGGTGAACTGAGTATTAAATTTTTTTTATGATGGAGTTCAAAAGATGTTGAAGAATGTTGTACCTTAAAAGTTCGACTTTAAAACAAGCAAATCATTTTTTAACCACTAAATTTTTTTGTTATGGCAAATAAAGACAAAGCTGGAGTAAAAGACAAAGCCGGAGTAAAAGACAAAGCGGGGGTAAAAGATAAAGCTGGAGTAAAAGACAAAGCTCCTGTAGATCCTAATAAAGACAAAGCTGGAGCAATTAAAGCGGCAAAAGATAAAGCTGCAGAATTGCAAAGACAGCTTGATCTTATTATCTCTTCTGCAGGACTATCAGTAAATGAATTTTCCGACCTTCAAAATGATTTAAACAGGCTGTCAAATTCAATTGCCAAATATTCTAAAAAGGGCAAGAATGGTTCAAATGGCGATTCGAGAGATTATAAAACACTGTATCTTGAATCAGTAAATGAAAGACTCAAAGACAAGTTAATAGAAGTGCTACTGGATAAATAGCTGAGGTACTAGTCTCATTTGTAGCAAAACCCGTTAATCTTAAAGGACACAATTTAAATTGTTGTACTTGTGATGAGTTGACTTATTTTTCGAACCCAACAAACAACGAATCACCGAGGAAAGTTCATTTCGAACATGAAATGTTGGGGTAATTTTGCATCTTCCAATACTGGTCGCATTCAAATAAATGTACCACACTATTAATCTCATAGCATGCCGCTATATTCCATAAGTAATGACATTGAATAAGAGCTCCTGAACCGCGGATTCATTTTCTCAAATATATTCTGCTATTAAGTCTTGCAATCGAATATTCTCTTGAATTAGATCCATCTGCATAAAAACCTCCTCATCAATGACAGGCGTTTTAGGCTCTTCACCTTCCACTTTTTTCATAAATTTAAAAATCACTTCGTTCCATTCATTCTTTTTGCTAAACGTATTCACATAATCTTTTTCCTTTTTATCAAAGTACTTTCCGCGTTCGGCATCATCGGTGTGATCCCTGGCAGAACTGGGAAAATAAAAAGCGACCCCGTGGCCACCCATTGACCGGTCTTGGCTGGCCCGTGGTTTTTTTCTTTCACCAATATATTTTCTGATTATATATTCTTTCATTATGAAAGTAATTAGTCTGTTTATCCTCTTTTGGAGGCCGACGTACAAATTTGCATCAGCTAAACCTTCCTCCAGCTTTTTCATAAACCAGACAATATCAATGAACGAGGAACGATAAGCACTTTCCCCAAAATGAGAACATTTTCGGCGACTCTCCAGGATCACTGGATGTAGCTTTTCATAATTTTTGTTAAGAATGGAGGATATTTTATCTAAGTCATCAAACAGTTTATCATTCTTATCAAGATTTACACAGGAAATCGCTAGTTGTGATTCTTTTAGCTTGTTATAAAAGGCTTTCTTATTTGCTTTTTCTATGAACTTTACACCCAATTGCTCAGCATTCATGTCTGGGGTTTTGATCAGTAATTTAAAAGTGTCAAGATAATTATAGCCTTGAAAAAAAATCAATTCTTCGCTAGCTACATAAAACTGGCAAAACTTTTGAATGTCATATCCATATTCAACCATTTGCATGCAACATCCAAGGGTTACCAGTAAATCCAATTTATGACCGTTATTACCAAAACATTTGGTAAGGCTAGTATTCAATTCTCTGCCTATAAGAGCATCAAGATTTGATCTGGAGGTGATATAACTATTTAATTTGATTAGTGTATCAGGATTATTGGTCCGAAGCTTAAACTTGGGATTATCTTTAAAGACCTTCAAAATACTCTTGGAAGCCGTAATTATATCTGTGATGATCTGGTTATCTTCATCAGTATAGCTTAATCCTAGTTGAATTTCGTCCGAGTTATTAAAATAGGTTGAATTTGGTTTTAATAACTCAGTTATTGAAACTGTATTGCCGGAATCGAGTTCAGTCAGCGTAAAGTCAGGTATTTTTGTAATCATTTCAGAATACGCTTGACTTATCTCTGTCGCAAACAGACCCGACCCCGTACCGTGACCCCATAACAATAATAAATATCTTTCCGCCTCATATTTTCTCTTGCACCATTTTATATAATCCGTTAAGGCGGGTTCATTTCCCATTCGCACATCACTGCTTAATTCAATTTCCGGATGGCTGATGTTTTCTAAAAAGCTGGGTCTGATTTTATATCTCCGGGCTCTGAAATTAGGAGGTTGACTCTCGTCTACATTCCAATCTTTATAAACCTGAAGCAGTATATTTATCGACTTATACGTTTGATTATCCAATATATCTCCCAAATTATTTAACTCCGTGAGAAATTCGTTAGACGCATCGTTTGATGTTGAATCGTCAGCTGCCATATAGATCATTACCGTCCATTTGGCTTTGGACTTATTATTATTATTAGCCATAAATAATAGGTTTAAAGTTTTATAGTATATTTAAAAGACATCTGCCATCTATGTTTATCAGACTGACCTTTCATTTCAGTGTTCGATTTCTTAAAAATTCCCTTTTACCTTACTTAGTATTTATATTTCTACAGGCATCGGGACAGGTCCAGCCTATTAATTTCAGACATTATTCACTGGCGGATGGACTTAGTTCTTATAAGGTCGTGAAGATTTTACAAGACCGTTTTGGTTTTATTTGGGTAGCGACACAGGATGGGCTTAATAGATTTGACGGTAAAGATATAATCATTTATAACAAGAGTGCCCGGGAAAAACACCTGTTACTTGGGGGTGATATCACGGATATGGTCGAAGATACCAGTCGTAACATGATGTGGGTTATCAGCCCTTATGGCGGATTGAACGGTATTGACCTGAAAACTGGAAACGTAACAATTAGCATGTCAGTATCTGATACTGCCAAAAACTTCAGCGATCAGTGGTTAAGAACAATGATTCAAAACGGTGATGAGCTCTGGATAGGTACATATAATGGCATTACAGTTTTTAATATGAAGGAAGGGAAAATAAAAAAGTTATTATCAGCTCCTGTTCAGAACAATAAATTAAAAAAAGAGTATGATATAAACTTATTTTATAAAGATGAAAGTGGCAGAATATGGGCTTTTTCAAATTTTGGTATTACGATTTATTCCGGGGAAAATTATTCCATAATCTCTTCCGTTCCGATAGCAAAAATGGGTCAGCCGGGTGAATATATTTATGAGCGATTCAATAGCTACAGCATTTTAGAACCCGGGATAATCTTACTTGCAACTTATAGTGGGATCAAAAAAATTGATTATTCTAAAACTGATCTGATAAGTATTACCGATTATATAATTACTGGTATCTCAAATAAGGAAATAAGATACTTGGTTCATGACCGGGATAGAAACCTCTGGTTTGCCACTAACGATGGATTATATAAAAAAGATTTTCTAAATGAAAACATATTACCTGTGGAAGATGTCAATCTTGTAGATAAAAAGAAATGGACCAATTCTATCAATGTAATTTATTTTGACAGGCATAATAATACCTGGCTCGGTGCTCTTCAGGGATTTGCCTTGGCCATCAGTACCCATAGTCCTTTTCTAAAATATTTTGAATCTGCTGATCTAAAGACAAAGATCAGCAGGACTAAATTCATATTTCCATTTAACGATAGTGTAGAATTTGTTTCTGCATATGATGGCTTTTATAGAGTTGATAATCTGCAAAAAAATATTCAGCGATTAAAGGAAGGCATATTTTGGACTATGTTTCGTCATCAGGATGGAAAGTTGATCGTTTGCAGTGAGAGACGTTTATATGTTTTTAGTTTACCCGGGCAATTTATAGACATTGAGAAAATATACCCGGAGCTTCATTCAATAAGTAACGAAACAATTAGTAGCGTTACAGCTTGGAATGACTCTCTTGTATTTTTGGGGAGCGAGGAAGGAAAAGGAGTATTTGAATGGAATTTTAAAAAGAAAACACTTATTCAATTGGACAGTATAGCTTCCACTCCTTTAAAGGACGGCATTGTGAACCGTGTATATAAAGATAAAAAGGATGAAGTGTGGGTTTTATCTGACAAAAGCTTTGCGATCTATGATCCGGCAAAACATAAACTTAATAATTATGAATTGACTCATTCAATCACCAACCAACCGCTGACCCTTTTTTTTGATATATGTGAAGCGTCGGGTTCTTATTGGTTGGCTTCCTATGGATCAGGGGTTGTTCAACTTGATGATCAACTTCAGGTAAAGAATATTATTTCCACTAATAAAGGAATGAACAATGCCGGCATTTATAAAATTTTTCCACTAAATGATACTTTGCTACTCGCTACCTCAAATAATGGCTTAAGCAAAATAAATATTCATCAATCATCAGTCTCAAATTATTTTGAAAGTGATGGTCTGCATTCAAATGCCTTTGATGAACATTGTGGCACCACCTATAATGGCAAAATTTACGCCGGGGGGCCTGATGGCTTTACCATCATTGATCCCAAATATATCACTACTAATACCATTGCTCCGGAATTGTATATCAGCAATATTATTATTGAAACCCAGGCAGGGCAGCAAGAGATAAGTGATCTTCAAATGAAAGCTGTAACACTTCCGCGAAATCTTTTACAGGCTACCGTTTATTTTTCTGCTCTTAATTATTCTAATCCAGAAAGAACAACTTATAACTATCGGATAAAAGGGCAACATAGTGAATGGGTCAAACTTGGTACACAAAATTTTGTCAACCTGATCGGACTCAAACCTGATGACTATACCCTGCAGGTGCAGGCTTTTAATGAAGATGGCCTGGCCAGTGAGATAAAAGAAATTAAACTTGTTTTTTTACCTAAATGGTACCAGACAACATGGTTTAAAATTTTATTGATAGTGTTAGTCGCTGGTATTATATATGCACTGTATAAGATACGCATCAACCAGCTTAAAAAAGAGAAAGAGATAAGGACCCATCTTGCCAGTGACCTGCATGATGACCTTGGCAGCACACTAAACAGTGTAAAAGTTTATGCAAACATGGCAATGCTCGAAAAAGAAAATAATAAGTACCTGGAAAAGATAAAAGAAAGTACACAGGAAGCTATTAGCGGTGTTCGGGACATAATCTGGATCCTTGATGATAAAAAAGATAGTATGGATCACCTGATGACAAGGATAAGCCTGTTTGCCGTGCCGCTTTGTGATGCTGGTGCTATTAGTTTTCATTCTCAACTCAACGATTCATTGCGTGACTATAAACTAGGGAAAGAGGAAAAGCGAAACCTGTATATGATCATCAAGGAAGCTGTAAATAACAGCATAAAGTATGCAAAAGGAAGCTTAATTCATCTTACAATTGACAATAAAGAGTCCAGGTTGATGATAAAGATCGTTGATGATGGAATTGGTTTTGAAAAAGATAAAATAACTGAAGGTAATGGTTTGAAAAATATTATGAACCGCTCCATACAAATAGGCTATAAGGCAACTATTATTTCACAACCTGGCCGGGGAACTACAATTCAATTGGATAAAAGTTGAATCACACCTGTACAATTCCGTTTTTGATCGCATAGATCACAAGACCGGTTCTTGTTTTAATTTCAAGTTTTTGAAAAAGTGTATCCCGGTAGCCGTCTACTGTACGTGGGCTGAGATACATCTTATCAGCAATTTCCTTGTATGTCATTTCGGTACAAGCCAGTTTCAGAAATTCAATTTCCCTTTCAGTAAGATGCAGGATCTGTTGTGAAGAATGACTTTCATCATCATTGCCGGAAATACTATGAACCAGGCGACCGGTTACCATCTCAGAATAATAAAATCCTTTTTGAAGAATGGCATCAATGGCCATTTTTAATTCTGACGGCTCAGTATCTTTTAAAATATATCCTCTTGCTCCATTTTTCAGCATGCGGATCACGGCATTTTCATCATCGTGCATACTTAATGCAAGTATCCTGATGTCTGGATAATTTTTTTTCAGCCAAAGCGAGGTTTCATAACCATCCATTTGCGGCATATTGATATCAAGCAACACCAGTTGCGGGTGATCATTATTCGATTTCAATTTTTCACAGAATTCTTTTCCATTGTTGGCTTCATATAATACCTCGTAACCGAGATTACGAACGAGGTCAGCCAAACCCTTACGGAGGAGAACATGATCATCTACCAAAACAATTTTTGCAGTCATAGTCTTGATTTTTTATTCATTTATTGGTAATACAAGTTTTACTTCAGTACCCTGCGTTTTCCGATTCAGGCTAAAATCAACATTAATTATTTTAGCTCTCTTGCGCATTTTACAATAACCTTTATCTGTAGCGGTACTGCTGTATTTACTGTGTGTAGCCTGCTCATCGTTCGCCCCATCACTATTGATGATCACTTCCAGGTCATGCTCAGAATTTTTCAATAAAACTTTAATGTTCTCTACGGCCCCAGATCTGGCGATGTAATGCAAGGTTTCCTGTACGATCCGGAAAAGAATCAATTCTTTTTTCGCATCAAGATGTGGCAGATCACCTTCCATTTGAAGCTGGGTTTGATAAAGGTCGGTTTTTTCTATCTGCTCTAATTCGTATTCTATGGCACGGTACAGACCTATATTTTCGATATTGTCCGATCTAAGATTTCTTAACAAGCTTCTCAGATCAAGAATGGCCTTACCAACCAGGTCTTTTGAAGAACTGATCTTATCAGTTACTTCCCGGTTTGTGATACCCATCGTATTCAGGTTAAGCTTTGCAAGACTCAGTACCTGCCCGATATTGTCATGTATTTCCTTTGATATGTTTTTAAGGGTTTGTTCCTGTATTTCCAATTGTGCCTTGAGTAATTCCTGTTGAAATCTTGCATGACGCTGGTCCTTTTCATGTATCTGCTGGTAATATTTTTTCTGGTAAAAGAAAAAGCATGCTATCATTGTTACTACTAAAATTGTGATAATGATGATCCCTCCGGTTATGAGTATATTCAATTCCATTAGCAAGACATCTGTTTTCAAAATTGTAATTGCATTAAACTGGCCACAAAGCCAATTAAGCAAATGTACCCGCCTTATGATCTTCAGATAAGGAGGAAAACACGGTATTTTGATGACATACAATGTAATGGATCTCAAAAAAAGGAGATTTTGAGCTTTTTATAAGTGCAATGCTTGAGATAGTTAGGCCGTTTGCTATTACTTATGAAGTATAATGGAGTAAGAGAATTTTTGTTGAAAAGGTAATTCTGTTTTTTCTGGTTTGGAGATCATAAAATTATTCCTGGTTGAG
Source organism: uncultured Bacteroidota bacterium (assembly GCA_963746915.1). Classification (GTDB taxonomy): domain Bacteria; phylum Bacteroidota; class Bacteroidia; order Chitinophagales; family Chitinophagaceae; genus VBAS01. The sequence continues at coordinate 402,559 of CAVVDD010000006.1, forward strand.
TTTTCCCTGATATTACCAACCAATCTTTCATCATCATCAAATAGAAATTCGGTAATGACAGGTTGATAGCCGTTCGCATCTATATGTACATGTATATGTGCAGGCAGGTCACTTTGAGGATAGCCGGAGGGTTTTATAGTATGTAATTCAAATTTGCCGTCTTTATCTGTTCTTATATATCCAAATAACCTTGCATGACGCATATCACCCTCGTTCATTGAAACATGTGGTGCATCTGCAGCATACCAACCACGGGCATCAGTATGATATAAATAAACCAATGCATCTGCAATTGCTTTGCCATCTGTATTCTTTATTGTTCCGATCACTTTTATTTTTTTCCCGGAAATTGTATCGGTTGCTATTGAGATCACTTCTGCTTTGCAATATTCTTTTATCAGTTCACGAAACGAAGTTTCAGGATGAACGGCATCATACTTTTTATCAGTAAGAATTTGTGAAATGGTTGCTTTGTTGGTTTTTAGCTTTTCTTCCGCTTCTTTAATTAATGCCTGGCCAGTTTGACAAAAAATAGAATTCGAAAAAGACATTAATAATATAATGCCTGCGATAAAATATTTCATGGCTATAAGTTTAGCCAGTAATTTAATTTAAATACCAAAGCCCTGTTCCGGTTTTTGAGGAACGGGTCGCTGAAGTAATTATCGGTATAAACAATAAACAGGTCACTCATAGGTTTGAACCGCCATTGAAAACGGCTGTTGATATTAATATTCTGTTCTTGTGTGTTGTATTGTATAAATGTTGTCCAGAAAATACTATTACTGAAATTGATCTCTATTCTTGGTGCAATGAGAAACAAAATAGCTTTCCCGTAAGGGTCGGGAAATTTCAGGTCATCCTGTTCAAATTCCACTCCAAAGTTTCCCCATGGCTGTACACGGTATTTTAATGACGCTGTATATTGATGTATAGTGCCATTATAAAAACCGCCCCGTCTCACTCCCACATAAAAAATAAACTTAGCTCTTTCATCTGACTGGTATTTTATACTATAGTTACCATAATGGTAAGTTCCTTTTGGCAATGGTTCATAGTCAGTAAATGAAGTGGGAAATAACAGGTGTACTTCCTGGTTGTTGGCGCCTAACTGTAACTGGCTTTTGTTTTTGAAATTGAAAGCGTAAATGATCTCTGATGCTCTTTCATTAAAACTGCCATCCGGGTTCCAATACATATCATTGTTAAAATTAATTGCGTGGGTATTTAATGGTCCTTTTTTTGGAAACATTGTATAACTCATTGTCGAAAATAAATTTTTATAACCCATCCGTATAGTAGTGTCAAGAGCTGCATCATAGTTTTCAATACGCTGCATAAAACCCATATCAGCAAAGTAGTTTGTTCCGGTTTGTGTCACATTAATAAAGCCTGAAAATTTTCTGCCAAAGTATCCGCCACCTAAGTAGGTGAAATGATCTTTGTCATTTATGCCATATTTCCAACTCTTATGTAGGCCATACCAGGATTGTACATCTCCTTTGTTACTTGTATAACCCATTTCAATACCTGCATTTCTTCCATACCGGTCTAGCGGGTTGTCTTTTTTCTTTTGCTCACTCATGAATGCTTCACGACCAAAATAATAGGCTTTGACAGTGGATCGTTTCAATACACGACGTGTAACAGAAACTGCGCTATAATTTTGTGCATCAAAATCTCCTTTCTTACCTGTTTGCATATTCATTATTCCAATTCGTGTTCTGTTATCTATACTTCCGGTTAATCTTAATCCTCCATAAATAGGGATCTTGTTGCCATCTTTATCAAGCCCGATCGTTCTTGAATAAAAGGGATTACTTCCGGGAAAACCATAACTTGAAAACAGATCAGCATTCTCAAGAAAAAAAGTTCTGCGTTCCGGGAAAAAAATATCGAAACGGGTTAGATTAGTTACCTGCCTGTCAACTTCCACTTGAGAAAAATCAGGATTGACGGTAATGTCTAAATTCATTTTTGATGACAAAGAAATTTTTGCATCGAAACCCATATTAAATTCTCCCGTAGTTTTCAATCCTTCTTCCTGGTTACTTGAAAGTTGACCCGTTGTATAAGGTATAATAGAAATATTTCTTCCCGGCGGCGGGGGCGGAGCATCCCATATCAATGCTCCAGTATAACCAAAATCATAAAATTGCAGGTTTATTGGAATTCTTGTCCATGTACTGTATTCATTATTTTTTAAGTCAGCACGGATAAAATTTATACCCCAAATCGTTTTTCCTGCTTCATACCGGAGTGTTTTAAAAGGAATTGCTATTTCTGCGATCCATCGGTCATCATGTCTTGAAGTTTGTGATAACCATTTATTATCCCAACTAAGATTTATATCTCCACCACCGCTTGCTGTTAATTGATCTTCTGACTGTACATTGTAAGGATTAACGATGAATAGAAAGCCATTCGTCCGGCTATTCAACGGGTCAATTACGATACCAATACCATCACTGTTACCAGGATCAACATCGCGTTTCAATGTTTGAATTATATAGTGATTCGTATCATAGTTTATGATGCCGATATAAAGGAAGTTGGCATCATAGGTTGTTCTTACTTCCGTTTGCCGTTTTGCATGCCCTGTGTCAACAGGCTCCTTCTGCCAGAAATTTTTTATTGGTTGTGCATTTTGCCAGGATGCTTCATTCAGTTCTCCGTCGATCTTTATAGCATCAACCGCTTTGGAATTTTTTAATTGGTATTTCTGCTGATAATCTGAATTATCAATTTGTGACTTTACATGCAGGAAACACGATGAAAATATAATTATCGCAGCCAGCTTTTTCATGTCAGTGCTTTCGGTAGCTTATCGGAATGCAATATGTAGAAATACTTTTTAATAGCAAGCAAAACTCCTGTAAATCGCCAATGGGAATGATAGGTGGCTTAGCCGGCCAACGTCTTTTCGCCAAGGCATTTTCAATTAAAACACAAGAATAAATCCGGTATTTTAAAACAGTCTTTGGCCTTAGATTTGAATTATGGTAACTGTTGGTATTAAATCCGTATTTATGAAAAAGACCTTTGTTATCAATGCACTGATGATCGTACTGTCCTATGTTTTTCTATTGCTGATATTGTAATAGGAAAATAAAAGGATAAATAAGAAGAATTAACTGTCACTGGTTTTCTAAAAGACCGGGCCTTCTTTCTTTGGTTCTTTTTAAGGATTCCTCAGTGCGCCATTCTTCTATCAGCCTGTGGTTTCCACTAAGCAAAGCATCGGGTACTTTCCATCCGCGAAAATCTTCTGGTCTGGTATACACGGGAGGAGCCAGTAAATTATCCTGGAAAGAATCGAACAAAGCCGATGTCTCATCATTTAAAACTCCGGGTATTAATCTGCCGATACAATCAACCAATACGGCAGCTGCCAGTTCGCCACCACTTAATACATAATCACCAATAGAAATTTCTTTTGTTACAAAATGTTCCCTGATCCTTTCATCAATGCCTTTATAGTGTCCGCAGATCATGATGACATTTTCTTTCAGGGAAAAATTATTTGCAATTTTTTGATCAAGCATTTCACCATCTGGGGTTAAATAGATCACTTCATCGTATTTCCTTTCTGCAGAAAGCTGTTCTATAACTTTTGCCAATGGCTCACACATCATTACCATACCAGCACCTCCGCCGTATTGATAATCGTCTACCTGGCCATATTCATTCACGGCCCATTGACGCAGATTGTGTATATGAACTTCCAATAATTTTTTTTCCTGGGCTCTTTTCATGATGCTGTGCTGCATCGGGCTGTGCAGTAACTCCGGTAAAACGCTTATTATGTCTATTCTCATAATTGTAAAGTTACAAAAGCAAAAAGTGAAGGGTTGATTCCAATTGGTCATATGCAAAAAAAACCCCCGCCATTCCAAATGGCGGGGGTACCGTCCTTATTCATCCCATTAGTTTACGGAGATGTTTTTAACCTTTTTAGGTTCTTTAATTTCCATTTTGGGAATTACAATTTTTAGTTCTCCGTTTTTGTACTCTGCATTGATCTTGCCAGAGTTGCAATTTTCTGGGAGAGTGAAACTTCTGCTCCAGCTATTGTAGTTATATTCGCGACGATTAAACCTTCCATTTTTTTCTTCCTTCACTTCTTTTTCTTTTTCAGCACTAATGGTCAGCATGTCATCAAAAGCATCCACTTTGAAATCTTTCTTTTCCAAACCGGGTGCTGCAATGGTGAGTGCGAATTCCTTGTCAGTTTCATTAACATTCACTGCCGGAACATTCATCACTTTTCCGAAATTGAAAAATTCATCTAATGGGGCATTGAAAAATTTTTCCATCCAGCCGCTGTCGAATAAAGTCGGCCATGATGTTTTTGGTTTATCAACAGCTTTGTTTTCCATATTATTTTTTTTAAGGTTATGAAATATTTATTAACTCTTCTAAAGATGGCTATTTTATTTGGCCGAAAAAATGATGCCAGTGAGGAAGCGATATGATTTTTATCAGAAGAAATTATTCACCCAGGAAATCATCAATGTCACGTCTTTGTTTTTTGGTTGGCCGGCCAATTTTACTCTGCCTTTTGCCTGTATGAAAACTTGCAGCCTGGAATTTTAATCTTTCTATTTCTTCGGCAGGAGTGATATCAGTGTAATAATTAAGGGCTTCAGCAAAAGCGACACGTTTGTATAATAATCCGCTTACACGAATACGCCATCGTTTCGCTTCGGTTTTTACTTCATATTCTTCTCCAACATTTACATGTTTAGATGCTTTTGTTTGAACACCATTAAATTTCACCTTACCTGAATCACAGGCATCTGAAGCTTGAGAACGGGTTTTGAAAAGACGAATGGCCCAGAGATATTTATCGAGACGAAGTTTTTCATTCATTATCTCAAAATTAAAAAACCTCATCTTATCGGATGAGGTTTTTTGAAAGACTTGTTACAAGATCACATTTCAGCAAAATGCTTGTGGAAATAAGGAATTGTTTCAATGCCTTTATAATAATTATCAAGATTGAATTTTTCATTTGGGCTATGCAAATTGTCACTGTCTAACCCAAAACCCATAAACACAATCTTAATTCCCAACTCTTGTTCAAATAAAGAACAAATTGGAATACTGCCGCCACCACGAACAGGGATCGGGTCTTTTCCAAATGTATCTTTTATTGCTGCTGCTGCGGCTTTGTAAGCTTTACTGTCAATGGGGGTCATGTAAGGTTCACCACCATGATGTGGTGCAGCTTTTACCTCAACATTTGCAGGTGCAATTTTCTTTAAATGATCTATCAAAAGATCAGTGATCTTATTGCTATCCTGATCAGGAACAAGCCTTGCAGAAATTTTTGCAAATGCCTTCGATGGTAAAACTGTTTTAGAACCTTCACCAATATACCCCCCCCAAATTCCATTTAATTCTATAGTTGGACGAATACCCGTTCTTTCATTGGTAGTAAATCCTTTTTCACCCCACAGTTCTTTTACTCCAAGGTCTTCCATGTATTCTTTTTCATCATAAGGTGCTGCAGCCATTTTTTTTCTTTCTTCAGTTGTTGCTACAACCACATCATCATAAAAACCAGGAATGGTGATATGATTGTTTTCATCATGTAATGAAGCGATCATTTTTGCCAAAATAGTAATTGGATTTGCAACAGCCCCGCCATAAACACCACTATGCAGATCACGATTTGGTCCTGTTACTTCCACTTCAATATAACTTAATCCACGTACTCCAATATCTATTGACGGGTGTTCAAGACTAAGCATCGCCGTATCACTGATCAATATCACATCAGCTTTTAAAAGATCTTTATGACTCTTTACAAAATCAGCAAGATTAGATGAACCAACTTCTTCTTCACCTTCAATACAAAATTTTATATTGGTAACAAGTGAATTGGTTTGCACCATTGTTTCCAATGCCTTTACATGCATATAAAATTGTCCTTTATCATCACAGCTTCCTCGTGCAAAAATTTTTCCGTCTTTAATTACCGGATCAAAAGGTCCGCTATGCCAAAGTTCTAATGGCTCAACAGGCTGCACATCATAATGACCATAAACAAGTACTGTAGGCTTTTTCGGGTCAATTATTTTTTCACCATAAACGATGGGATGACCAGGTGTTTGAAAAATTTCTGCTTTATCTGCGCCGGCTTCCAGTAACCGTTGCTTTACTGCTTCAGCGCATTTCTGCATATCTGGTTTATGTTCCGTTCTTGCACTTATACTTGGTATGCGAAGCAACTCCAACAATTCACTTAGAAAACGATCTTTATTTTTTTGCTGATAATCTTTCCAGGCTTGGGACATATCTTCCTTTTTTTAATCCGGCGAAGATAAGGATAAGGGTCTTAAAGAATGGTAACGTGGGTAAATGAAAATGCTTTATTTCAATTCCTTATTTTCGGACATTCAAACCTGTTTCGCTTTCCAAATGAGTAGATCAGACCAACCATTAAGGTATGATAGTGATCGTTCTTATCAGGATTAGCTGCCTGGCTAAAACCATCCAAATAATCGGTATCAAGAATCCGATAAGTGCCTTCAAGAGAAAAAGAAAGTTTTTCAGTAATGCCATATCGAACTCCCAACCCAATGGGTATCGAGAAAATTCCTTTTGGAACTGAATGATTGAGATCTTCCGTTAATCCATTGGTGACGGCTGTTTCACTGGCAAAATGTGAGTAATCGAATTGACTCCAATCTCTTTTTATATTTAGAAAGGAATAACTGAGTCCGCCAAAAACATAAGGGCTGAAATTAATAATGCCTGCCTCATTTGGCATAAGGCCGATAATATTTCTTACAGCCTGTAGCGATAATTCAGTGACAGGAGTTGTGAAATTAAAATTTCGTTGTTTCCGCCATGCAGGATCCTCGTATGTAGCATCATCACCTCTTAATGACCCACGCAACAATTGAAAGCGAATAGCATAAAGGCTGTTTATATTTCTTGTAGCAGAAATACCAAAACCGGGTTTCATTGTGTTGAAAGCACCAAGATCATACGGCGTCAGGTCCCCCTGGTAAATAAATGTGCCGAGATGAACACCGATCTCATACTTAGGAATAAGTGATGATTGACTGTTTGCATTTAAAAAAGCAAAAACAAATAAACATAGAGCTGAAAAAGCACGAGGTTTTTTCATGGTTGTGGTTTTAAAATTGAATTAATAAAGAACAGATCATGGATCTGGGAAAATTCTACCGTAAAGACTTTAGTGTAGAGTTAATTCATTCAATTATTGTGGTGGGAACAGGTTATTGATTGAAATAAGGTGTATTGGTTTAATCAATAGCAAAAATTCTACCAACAATTTTTTTGATCGTTGAGTGTTAAAAAAGAGATAAGAAAATAAAGAGGTGCAATAAATTTTAAAGGGGAAGCAATACTTAAAGCAATTTGGTTTTATCATCGGGCTGTTTCTTTTTATTATGCTTTGTAAGATTAAGATCCGGATCTTCTTTTGATCCTGAATTAACAGCTTTTGTAACCATCTTGCTGCCGAACCTGTCTTTAATATCATCAACAGCTTTATAGAGTTGAAGCTTTTCCACTTTATTATCAAACAAGCTCATTTGCATTGTAAAGGGAATGAGTTGGCTGAAGCGAATACCGATCAATCTTACAGGTCGGCCAACCTGGTATGATTTATTGAAAATGTCTTTTGCTTTTGCTATCAATTCATCGTCGAGTGCGGTGTAATCAACCACTTCCTGCCGTGTTGTTGTTTCAAAATCTTTATAACGGATCTTCACGGTAACACAACCTGTTAGCTTTTCATCTTCTCTCAAACCATAACAGGTTTTTTCTGTAAGCCGCACCAATTCTTTATGCAAAAATTCTACATCATTATAATCTTTATCAAAAGTGTTTTCGTGACTCATGCTTTTTTGTTCCCAATCAGTTACTATTTCAGCGCTGCCAATGCCCTGTGATTTTCGCCACAAGCTTTCGCCCCATTTTCCTAAATGTTTTTCCAAATATTCTGGGGTGGACTTAGCAAGGTCTTCAATTTTATAAAAGCCAAGGGCTTTTAATTTGATCTCTGTTTCTTTTCCAACGCCATTTATTTTTTCCACTGCTAATGGCCATAGAAAATCTTTTTCTTTTCCATGAGGTATTTCTAAAAAGCCATTTGGTTTTGCTTCATTGGTTGCCATCTTGCTGATAAATCTTGCTGATGATAAGCCACCGGAAATTGGTAAACCAGTTTCACTGATAATATGCTGTCTTAATTCCTGTGCATATTTACTTACACCAAAAAATTTATCCATGCCACTGAGATCAATATAGAATTCATCAATGCTGGCTTTTTCAAACAACGGAACTTTTGAGGCAATAATATCTGTTACCCATCTTGAAAATTTACTGTACTGATCGCGGCTGGAAGAAGTAATGATTGCATGAGGACAAAGCTGCATTGCTTTTTTCATCGGCATAGCAGAATGAATACCAAATTTTCTTGCTTCATAACTGCAGGCAGCAACAACACCACGTTCATAGCCACCTACTAAAACGGGTTTACCTTTTAATGAAGGGTTGTTCAGGATCTCAACAGAAACAAAAAATGAGTCAAGATCGAAATGGGCGATATGTTTTTTGGACTCTTCCACGAAATTCAAAATTAGTTATAAGTCGGGAAGTCAGAAAAGTCCGGAAGTCCGAAAGAATTTTTCATTCTAATTGAATTGTCTTTCGGACTTTCCGTCTTCCCGACTTGCGGACTATATTTGACAAATGGAATGGGAATGGCTCAAAACAGGTATTGGTCCGCTGAAAGACTTGCTGAATTTCCTGACTCAGGAAAGCAAGACCAGCGATGTAATGAAAAAACAACTGATCCGCGAATTGCGGAACAACCTGAATATTTTCAGCAATGGGTTTAAAAATGAAGTATCTGCCGATGTTATTATTGACCTGCTCTCAAACGATGCTATCAAAGATGGAATAAAAAATAATTTTAAGTTCAGGAAGTTAAAACCCGGGCGGATCGAGCCTTATCATATTTATGATGAACGTAACCGACGATACCAGGGATGGGAAGCAGAAAAGCTAATGGATAAAATAGATGAAAAAATAGAAGAGCTAAAGAATATTAAAAGGATGAATAAAGGAACAGTAGAAAATGTCAAGAATAATATTGCATTAATGATGAGTAATCTTTATTACAGGATGAAATTAATGGCAGATTTTATACGTTCTGATTTTAAATAGAACCGCGTCAAGAGGATTTTTAGGGATTAAGAGGAAATATCTCATTTTTTCTCTTAATTATTTTTAATCAAGCAAATCATGGTTCTAAATAGATGTCCAGCAATCCTTCAGGCAACTCAACGATCACTTCTTTCTTTTTATGATCGATCTTTTTTAGAAAACTTTCATTAATCGGGATCAGTACTTCTTTTTTATTTATTTCTATTCTGCAAAGCAGTTGATGGGGTTGTTCAATCACTTCGAGTATTTCGCTCAACCTGTCTTTATTATTAATGATAGTATAGCCAAGTAAATTGGCCGGTGCAGATTTAGCAGAAAGTTTTTTAAAATCTTCTTCTGTCAACCATATTTCTTTTTGAGAAATTTTTGCAGCGGCTTCTCTTGTATCTATTGTTTCGAGCTTTAATAAAACTTCATCTGCTGATCTTGCTTTGGCAGTTTCAATGAACCAGGGAAAGAAATGAATCTTTTTTGTCTTCAATAAAAATTGCTTTTACATCTTTTAATGATGATTTCTTCCCGAGTTCATGTTTCAGAATGAGTTCGCCTTTGAGACCATGAACAGCTACAAGTTTTCCTGCTTTGAAGTATTGAATCACGGATTAAAGGATTTAAGATGATTACACGGATTAGAACGACGATTTGCATTATGCTGAATAGCGAACAGAACGTACAAGAGTGCGACGCAACAAATGTTCATAGTAGTAATATAGTTGACAACATAAAAATAATCAGTGAAATCCATAGCAATCCTATAATCCGCGATAAAAAAAATCCCCCGATAACTCAGAGGATTCAGTTAGTTCAGAAAATCGGATGGTGCTTATTGTTCGCCACCGCTGCTTTCAGCTCTTCTTTCGGACGGCCTTCGGGCGACGTCCACCTTGATAAGGCCTACGGCCACCGCGACGATTTCTCATTGCGTCTTCCTGGCGTTTTTTGATTTGCGCTTCGTGTTCACTGAACCATTTCTGGAATTTGTCCATTGCTGTGGCTTCATCAAAAAGATTAAGCGTCACTCCACGCAACAAATGTTTCAGGTATAATACACCTTTAAAACTCAGGATACGGCGAACAGTATCGGTGGGTTGAGCACCTTTGTTCAGCCAATCCAATGCTCTTTGCCTGTCCAATTGAATGGTAGCTGGCATAGTCAGCGGATTGTAAGTACCAAGTTTTTGAATGAATTTACCATCGCGGGGAGCTCGTGCATCTGCAACTACGATGAAGTAGAAGGGTCTCTTTTTAGAGCCATGACGTTGGAGTCGGATCTTTACTGACATTTTAAATAGAAATTTAATGTCGTTAACAATATTGTTTCAAACACCGGTAGACACCGGGACGGCGAAGATAAGCCCGAAAGCGGAAAATGCCAATTAGAAGGATTTTTATTTGTTGACCGGTTTAGGAATTGCCTGAAATGTCGTAGAGACAGGGCATTGCCCTGTCTCTAACAAAAAAAATATTTAATACATTTCTTATATGGTTTTTATTGGTTAACCGGCAAATTAGCTCCGGTTGGGCTGATGTTGCGACGCTCCGTTCGGGGTTCTGTTCACTGGGCATCAAGCCCCATCCTCCTTCTCCTTCCCCGAAAGGGAAGGAGCGGTGCTGTAAATCTTTAATGAACTGATTAACTACCAAATCAACTGTAGTTCTTTACTCATAATATATCAGCTATTTCCAATAAAATAAATGACGCTTAAATAAGTATGGGCCGTGTGATGATGGTCCCGCCTGATACGGGATCGGGATGGGGCTGGCCCTTTATCTCTTCATCCCCGGCATCATTTTTCCGCCTCCAAACATTCCGGCTTTATTCATCCTTTTCATCATATCCCTCATTTGTTCAAACTGCTTCATAAAAGCATTCACTTCTGAAATGTCTTTACCAGCACCTTTTGCAATTCTTTTTTTGCGGCTCATGTCTATCAGATCCGGATCTTCTCTTTCTGCCTTCGTCATTGAGTTGATCATGGCTTCAATGCCTTTAAAAGAATCATCATTTATATCAAGGTCTTTTATTTGCTTTCCAACTCCGGGGATCATGCCCAGCAGATCTTTCATGTTTCCCATTTTCTTTATCTGCTCAAGCTGCATTTTGAAATCGGCAAAGTCAAACTTATTCTTGCGGATCTTTCTTTCTCAGTTTTTTTGCTTGTTCTTCGTCAAATTGTTCCTGTGCTTTTTCAACAAGTGTTGTAATATCACCCATTCCCAAAATACGCTGCGCCATCCTTTCAGGATAGAATACATCCAGTGTATCCATCTTTTCACCACTGCTGGTAAACTTGATGGGTTTGTTTACCGTGTATTTGATTGAAAGTGCAGCACCACCTCTTGTATCACCATCGAGTTTTGTAAGAACTACTCCCGAAAAATTAAGACGATCATTAAATGCTTTTGCAGTATTTACTGCATCCTGTCCGGTCATACTATCAACAACAAATAAAATTTCCTGCGGATTAACTGCATTTTTAATATTTGCTACTTCGGTCATCATCACTTCATCAATCGCTAAGCGACCGGCAGTATCTATAATAACAACATTTTTATTTTTACTTCTTGCTTCTTTAATTGCATTTTGCGCAATTGAAACAGCATCTTTATTTTCTAGTTCAATATAAACATCAATGCCTATCTGTTCACCCAATACTCTTAATTGCTCCATCGCAGCCGGACGATAAATATCAGCCGCCACCAGCATAGGAGAGAGGCCTTTTTTTGTTTTCAGATAATTGGCCAGCTTGCCACTAAAAGTCGTTTTACCACAACCCTGCAAACCTGCAATTAAAATAACAGCAGGGTTTCCTTTTGCATTAAAGACTGCTTCTTCGCCACCCATCAATTCTGCCAATTCATCCTTCACAATCTTCACCATCAATTGTCCCGGGCTGATGGCATTGATCACTTTTTCACCAATGGCTTTCTCTTTTACCCTATCCGTAAATTCTTTGGCTATTTTATAGTTCACGTCAGCATCCACCAATGCACGGCGAATATCTTTAAGGGTGGCAGCAATATTCAGTTCGGTAACTCTGGCCTGCGCCTTTTATGTTCTTAAAGGCGGATTCGAGACGATCAGATAAAGATTTGAAACATAGTTAAGACTTTATTTCATTTACACAAAACAAAAAGTGAACCTAATTAAAGTTCACTTTTTAAGTTGGCAAAGATAAGTATTAGTATAAGTGTAGAAGTTTATTTCAGTGTTTCTGTTTTTTATTGATTATGCACCCAAATAAGTTCTGAGAACCTGGCAACGTGAATTTGTTTTCAATTTGGTGATCGCCTTGTCTTTAATTTGACGAACCCTTTCCCTGGTCAGGCTGAATTTTTCGCCAATATCTTCAAGACTCATAGGGTGATCAACACCAATTCCGAAGAAAAAGCAGATCACTTCTTTTTGTCTTTCAGTTAAAGTAGTTAAGCTTCTTTCTATTTCGGTTTTCAACGATTGATTATATACAAGGTCACCATCTGTTTTTTCAGCATTCGGATTTTCAAGTACATCGAGCAAGGTATTCTCTTCTCCTTCGACATTGGAGAATCCATGCTTACATGTCTTGCAGAAATTCCCATTGAAGCGGCTACTTCTTCAATATCCATTTCCAATGCCTCAGCAACTTCTTCAGCAGAAGGTTCTCTTTCAAATTGCTGTTCCAGTTGCGAATAAGCTTTTTGGATACGGTTGGTGAGTCCTACCTTATTTAATGGCAGACGAACGATCCTGGCTTGTTCAGCCAATGCCTGTAGAATACTTTGACGGATCCACCATACTGCGTAAGAAATGAATTTGAAACCACGTGTTTCATCAAAACGCTGGGCGGCTTTTATCAGGCCGAGATTGCCTTCATTGATCAGGTCAGGTAATGATAGTCCCTGGTTCTGGTATTGCTTTGCAACGGATACCACAAAACGAAGATTGCCTTTGGTCAAACGATCCAAAGCCTTTTGATCACCTTGTTTTATAAGGCGAGCCAGTTTTACTTCTTCTTCGGGGGAAATTAATTCTACCTTGCCGATCTCCTGCAGGTATTTTTCCAGACTTTGCGATTCACGATTCGTAATCGACTTCGTGATCTTGAGTTGCCTCATGCTCATAGGTATATTGGGTTGTTTAGGTTTTTCAAGGGTAAAAAGAATATTGGTTTAGTTTTGGTAATTGCTACCCAAAAAATCCTCACGGTTTTTCTTGATCCTCAGAACGTATTGAACGTCAAAGCAATTTAGTCAAATTAGCGATACGTCCAAAATATTCTTTGGTAAGGTATTAACGAAGCATTAGTTGGTTTATTTTCCACACATCTTAATAAACAAGGATTCTGGGAAAAATAATAGGGAAAATACTTTGACTGACTGATTAATTTTTTATTATTGCACGAGTTGGATACTTAATAATGAATAAACAGAATGGCAAAACAGTTATATACTTTAGAATTCCCGGTAAGATGTTCACCTGTTATTTTATATGATTTTCTGGCTACACCAGCAGGATTGCAGGAATGGTTTGCGGATAGAGTTGATGAAAGAGATAATGTTTTCAGTTTTACATGGAATGGTACAATTGAGAAAGCAGAAGTATTGGAAAAAGAAGAAGACAAGTTCATCAGGTTTCATTGGCTGCATGCACCCAAAGAAGAATACTTTGAATTCAAAATTGAAAAATCAGAAGTTACTAATCAAACAATTCTTGTTATAAAAGATTTTGCTGAAAAGAAAGAGATCAAAGACCAAAGCCGGCTTTGGGATTACCAGGTGAAAGAACTTTTTCATCGCCTGGGCAGTAACTAACAGCAGCATTTTACTAATAGTTCATAATTCCTCAACAGTTTTTTTTCAATAGCTTCCAGGGGTTCAACTGTAAATTTTACTGCCAGTTTCAAAAAACTATTTGCTGAAAATATTTTTTGTAGTTCATCTTCATTGATAGCTAGATAATTTTTTATAAGAACCAGGATCAATATCATGTTCCCATTCTTTTGTTCCATTATAAATATAAAAATCGTTTTTTGCCAGTAATGAAACATTATCGGTTAAGTTTTTTAAGAGATCGTTTTTATTATTTCCTGATAAATGAAGTGTGATACTGAAAAAGTTTCCCCACCAAAACATAGTACGGATAGCGAAAATATTATTATGCTGAAAATGCCGGGGGTTATCTAGAACAAGCCAGGGCAAACCTTTATAGTTTTCTCCTCTTGAGATCTTTGGTGAAATTTTAAGTACTTCTTCCGGTAATTGAGTTGAATATTTTTTTAAAATATCTTGTTGTTTCATCTGGACCTCTTCAAAGAATGATTTTATTTTTTGCAGAATGGCATTCTTTGTTAAAATAATATCAGGACTTGATACTAATTCCATCTCAGCCGGCAAAAACTGTATTTTTGTTTGCTGTATCATTGATCTCCAAAGGAGTCCTTTGGACAAAAATAGGAACTGCAAACTGGCTTTGCTCATAAGAGTATAATTTATGTTTAGGAAACTTGATAAACTTGTTATCAAAGCGTTCGTCGGACCGTTTATTGCCGTATTTTTTATTACGCTGCTGGTTTTAATATTGCAATTTTTTTGGTTATGGATCGATGATTTTGTTGGTAAGGGCCTTTCTACAAAAGTTATTTTTGAATTTATATGGTATCAAAGCGCCGCATTGGTCCCACTTGCCCTACCGCTTGCAGTTTTGCTTTCTTCATTAATGACCTTTGGTAATCTTGGAGAAAGCATGGAGCTGGTTGCAGTAAAAGCTTCAGGTATTTCGCTGCTTAGATTTATGCGTCCGCTTTTTGTAGTTAGTTTATTAATATGCGGAGTAGCATTTTTGTTTTCAAATTATATTATTCCCGTTGCTGTTTTGAAATCACAAACATTGTTAGCGGATATTGTTTGGTCAAAACCTGCATTTGATATACAGGAAGGAGTTTTCTATGATAAGATAGAGGGATTTTCAATTAAGATAGGTAAAAAAGAAAATGACAGCATTATAAATGATGTGATCATTTATGAAAAAGGTCCGAATAACTTACAGGATAATTTTATTATTGCCAACAGCGGCATCATGCGTACGACGGGTAACAAAAGATTTTTGGAATTTAATTTAAAAGATGGCTGGCGTTACCAGGAAAAAGGTGACCGGTATGCGAAGAACACCGAGTTTATCCGAATAGGATTTAAAGAATACAGTAAGCAATTTGATCTGAGCTCTCTTGGTTTACAAAAACGGACCTCTGACACAGTAAACAGAACGAATCAGCGAATGCAAAGTATGCGGCAATTATCAAAAGCGATAGATTCAATTCAAAGGGACGTGGATCAATATTCAAAAAAAGTAAAGCAGGATGTGTTTTCTGTCTTTAACTTTTTCAAAGTACCTGGATAGCGGTTATACAAAACCGGTATTGTCAAAAGACACCAGTAAAAAAATTTGAACAATTAATTCCTGATAGTTGTTTATTCACGGTTAAGCCAAAAAGCAGGTGCAGTTAGTTGGCTCAATTACATTAAATGCGGAGATCGCCAATACAGAATTCAGAGTAAAACAAAAAGATCTTCGATTGCATAAGATCGAATGGCATAAAAAGATCACCTTATCATTAGCTTGTCTTGTTTTATTTCTTATTGGGGCGCCTTTAGGTTCTATTATTAGGAAAGGCGGGCTCGGCACACCTCTTGTTATTGCTATTTTACTTTTTATGTTCTTCTTCTTTTTTAATACCAGCGGAGAAAAATATGCAAAAGAAAATGTGATGACTGTATTTGGAGGAATGTGGATGGCAACGCTTTTTCTTCTGCCTGTTGGTATCTTTCTCACTTATAAAGCTATGCGGGATTCAAACCTTATGAATAAAGAATTCTATTTCAGAAGCTGGAGAAAAATCAGGACCATTTTAAAAAGAACAGGATAATATTGCAGTGTTATAATTGAAGCTTTTGAAAGTACAAACGCAAAATTTACAATTACAAAAGTGGGTGGCAGGTATTTCAGTAATACTGCTTGTCGTAAAATTTATTGCCTACTATCTTACGAATTCTGTTTCTATTCTTACGGATGCGCTTGAAAGTATTGTAAACGTTGCTGCAGGTTTTATTGGACTTTACAGTTTGTATGTTGCAGCCAAACCCCGCGATATAGATCATCCTTACGGCCATGGCAAGGCAGAATTTCTTTCAGCTGCTATTGAAGGAACATTGATCACGTCAGCAGGAGCAATTATTATTTATAAGGCGGTAAAAAGTTTTATTGCGCCGGTAGAATTGCAAAAACTTGATTATGGAATTTACCTCGTTGCCGCAGCAGCCATTGTCAATTTTGGTGTTGGATTGATCACCGAAAGAAAAGGAAAGAATAGTAATTCATTAGCATTGACCGCAAGCGGCAAGCACTTAAAAAGCGATAGCTATTCTACTTTCGGGATCATTGTTGGATTAATATTAATTTATTTTACAGGATTAAAATGGATCGATCCTGTTGTAGCTATCATTTTTGGCGTAATAATTATTTATACAGGATATAAAATTTTACGCAGATCAATTGCAGGAATAATGGATGAAGCAGATGTTGAATTGCTGAAAAAGATCGTTGACCTGTTAAATAAAAACAAAAGAGAGAATTGGGTAGACCTACATAATCTTCGGGTGATCAAATATGGTTCAATCTTGCATATTGATTGTCACCAGACAGTTCCCTGGTATTTGAATGTAAATGAAGCCCATGCCGAAGTGGAGGCATTATCATCCCTTGTTCGCAGGGAATTCGGAGAATCTGTTGAATTATTTGTCCATGTAGATGGTTGCATGCCATTTTCATGCAAAGTGTGTAATAAACAAAATTGTAACGAACGAAAACATAACTTTGAAAAAAGAATTGACTGGACATTGGAAAATGTTTTACAGGATCAAAAGCATCACGTATGACAATAACACACACTGTATGGCATAAGGATCATGAATTCACAAGCAGTCTTGATCACAATACGATAAAAATTGACGGAAGCCGCAAACATGGCTTTGGTCCCAAAGCCCTTTTATTAGCAGGACTTGCCGGCTGTTCGGGTATTGATGTTGTAGATGTTTTAAAAAAAATGAGAGTTAAATTCACTGAGTTTTCAATTGAAGTAAAAGCAGCACAAACAGAAGATTTTCCTAAAGTCTATAAAGACATTTATATTACTTATAAAATGAAGACTGACAATGAAAATGAAGAGAAAGTGAGAAAAGCGATCGATCTTTCATTGGAAAAATATTGTGGCGTATCTGCAATGTTGCAAAAAAATTCACCCATTCATTACACTCTTGAAATTTTATAGCAGTGCTATCTAAACGATCCCAATACGCATTAAAAGCATTGTCCTACCTTACCGAAAAGTACCAGGAAGGGCCTGTCCTTATTTCTGAAATTGCAAAAAAGAAAAAGATACCTCTTAAGTTTCTTGAAAATATTTTGCTTGAATTAAAAGTAATTGGAGTGCTTGACAGCAAAAAAGGAAAAGGAGGGGGATATTTTTTAGCAAAGAACCCTGCTAAAGTGAGGGTGGCAGATATTATTCGGAAGGTAAATGGACCAATTGCTATGCTCCCTTGTGTAAGTCTTTATTTTTATGAACGTTGCAAAAATTGCGATGAAAAGAAATGCGCCCTGCATGATATTATGATCGAAGTGAGGGACGCCACTTTAAATGTCCTCGAGAAACGAACACTTGTGGACCTTGCTTCCATGCCATGATATAATTTTGTCAAAACAAGTCTACCCGGTTGGTAGGGTAGGGCAATTGGCCTATCTTCGTCGCTCAACTAAAAATCTTTTTTATGGGACTACGTCTTGGTGATGATGCGCCTAATTTTAAGGCACAAACTACTGAAGGAGAAATTGATTTTCACGAATACTTAGGCAATGGCTGGGGTATTCTTTTTTCACATCCTGCTGATTATACTCCCGTATGCACAACGGAACTTGGGAAAACGGCGTTATTGAAAGAAGAATTTGCAAAACGAAACACTAAAGTGCTTGCGGTAAGTGTTGATCCACTCGAAAAACATATTGGATGGAGTAAGGATATAAATGAGACGCAGAATTGTATTGTTGATTTTCCCCTGATCGCAGATGAAGACAGGAATGTTTCTTTATTGTACGATATGATCCATCCTAATGCATCATTAACACAAACAGTTCGTTCTTTGTTTATCATTGGTCCGGATAAAAAAGTAAAACTGATCATTACTTATCCGCAAACAACAGGACGTAATTTTAATGAAGTGTTGCGTGTACTGGAGTCATTGCAACTAACAGCGGGTTATAGCGTAGCTACACCTGCTGATTGGAATCATGGTGAAGATGTGATCGTAGCATTATCGGTATCAACTGAAGATGCTCAAAAGAAATTCCAGAAAGGTGTAAAGATCGTTAAGCCATATTTACGTTATACACCGCAACCGAATTTATAATTGCGATTGTCGCTCTGCCATAAGAGTAAAATGATTTAACAGTTAATAAAATGAGTGCTTTGGTAAGTGAATTACTGAATGAGTTAAAGGGAAAAGAAATTGCAGAGCAATTACAAATTCTTGCAAGCCGTTTTCCCGGTGAGATTGTTTTTTCCACCAGTTTTGGTTTGGAAGACCAGGCGATCACTTATTTTATTGCCTCTAATAAACTACCGGTTAAAGTGTTTACACTTGACACCGGCAGAAATTTTCCCGAAACATATTCAACCTGGAGCAGAACCGTTGAAAAATACGGACTCACTATCTCAGCTTATTATCCTGATGCAAATTCATTACAGGAATTTGTAAGCGAAAAAGGACCAAACAGTTTTTATGAATCGGTGGAGAATCGGAAGCAGTGTTGTCATATAAGAAAGGTGGAACCTTTACAAAGAGCATTAAAGGGAAATAAGATCTGGATCACTGGTATTCGTTCAGAGCAAAGTAACAACAGGCATGATATGCCGATGCTTGAATGGGATGAAACAAATCAAATCATAAAATTTCATCCTTTGCTAAGCTGGACATGGGGACAAGTGAAACAATATGTAAGCAGGAATGATGTTCCTTATAATCCTTTACATGATAAAGGATTTGTAAGTATCGGTTGTGCACCCTGTACAAGAGCGATCAAGCCCGGTGAAGATTTTCGTGCCGGCCGCTGGTGGTGGGAAGACAATAGTAAAAAAGAATGCGGCTTACATATTCATGCGGAGACCGAATCAGAAAACCAGGTAATAAAATAAAGTTGACAATAATTAAAGCTAATGGCTTTTTTTTATAAACATCAACCCACTAAGTTGGTAGACTAATAAATAGAAACATGAGTCAGTATCATCTCAATTATTTGGGAGAATTAGAATCAGAGAGCATTCACATTTTTCGTGAAGTGGCAGCACAGTTTGAAAAACCTGCTTTATTATTTAGCGGAGGTAAGGATTCGATTACCATGGTTCATTTGGCAAGAAAAGCTTTTGCACCGGGTAAAATACCTTTTCCTTTAGTGCATATAGATACGGGTCATAATTTTCCTGAAGCATTGGACTTTCGTGATAAGCTGGTAAATGAAGTAGGCGCAACATTGATTGTTAGAAAAGTTGAGGATACAATCAAACAAAGAAGTCTTACAGAACCTAAAGGAAAATTTCCAAGCCGCAACTGGCTACAGACTTATACATTATTAGATACGATCGAAGAATTCAAATTTGATTGTTGTATCGGCGGGGCAAGGCGTGATGAAGAAAAAGCAAGAGCCAAAGAAAGGATCTTTTCTGTAAGAGATGAGTTTGGACAATGGAATCCAAAATTGCAAAGACCCGAGCTTTGGAATATTTATAACGGCAGAATTCATAAAGGGGAAAATGTAAGAGTATTCCCTATCAGCAACTGGACAGAACTGGATATCTGGAATTATATACGTCATGAGAAGATCGAATTGCCTTCTATCTATTTTGCGCATGAAAGAAAAGTGATCGAGCATGAAGGACAGTTAGTGGCGATCAGTGAATTTGTGCACCCGGCAGAGGATGATAAAGTACTTACAAAAAAAGTTCGTTATCGTACCGTAGGTGATATGACCTGTACTGCTGCAGTAGAATCAAATGCAGCAACATTGGATGAAGTGATCAATGAGATCATTTCAACAAGAATAAGTGAAAGAGGCGAAACGAGGATAGATGATAAGGTAACCGAAGCAGCGATGGAAGACAGGAAGAAGAGTGGATATTTTTAAGACACCCCCAAACCCCCTAAAGGGGGCATTAGGAAGTGTCATTACACATGATATATTTTAATTTCTTGGTCTTTCAAAAAAAGAGAGACTGATACAAACTAAGTCACCCTTTAGGGGGACAGGGGGTTTATGGATATTATTACGTTTTATAACCGCAGGCAGTGTTGATGATGGCAAAAGCACTTTGATCGGTCGTTTACTATACGACAGCAAAAATATTTTGATAGATCAGTTAGAAGCATTGGAAAAATCAACAAAGAATAAAGAGAATGGAGAAGTTGATCTCGCTTTGCTTACTGATGGACTGCGTGCAGAAAGAGAGCAAGGCATCACAATTGATGTAGCCTATCGTTATTTCAGCACTCCAAAAAGAAAATTCATTATTGCAGATGCGCCAGGGCATGTTCAATATACCCGCAACATGATCACAGGTGCATCGAATGCAAGCCTGATCATTATTTTGATCGATGCAAGACAGGGAGTGGTTGAACAAACACGTCGTCACTCGATCATTGCATCATTATTAAAGATCCCGCATGTTGTTGTTGCGATTAATAAAATGGACCTGGTGGAATATTCGCAGGATGTATTTAATAATATCGTGATCGATTATAGTGAAGTGGCAAAACAATTGGGATTGCAGGATGTGACTTATATTCCGATCAGTGCTTTGGACGGTGATAATATTGTTGACAGGTCAACTCATATTACATGGTATAATGGAAAACCACTGCTTGAATTTTTAGAAGATGTAAAACTGGATAGCGATATCAATCTTACAGATTCCAAGATTCCAGGTGCAGTTTGTCATTCGTCCGCAAACAGAAGACCTGCATGATTACCGTGGCTATGCGGGAAAAGTTATCAGTGGTGTTTATAAAAAAGGTGATAAAGTAAAAGTGTTGCCACAGGATATTGAAACAACCATTTCTTCTGTTGAGATCGCCGGCAAAGAAGTAGAAGAAGTTTTTGCGCCACAAAGTGCCGTGATACAATTGACAAATGATATAGATATCAGCCGTGGCGATTCTATAGTTAAAGTTGATAATATTCCACAAGTAAATAATGAATTGGAAGTATTGCTTTGCTGGTTGGATGATAAGCCGCTTATTTCAGGCAATAAATATTTATTACAACATAACAGCCGGCAGGTAAGAGCAATCGTGAAAAATGTTGAATACAAATTGGATGTGAATAGTTTGCAAAGACAACCTGTTGAAGGCAATGTAAAGTTGAACGAAGTGGTGAAAGCAACCATTAAGACTGCTTCGCCGTTAGTATATGATAGCTATGAAACATTAAGTGAAAATGGAAGTGCCATCTTAATTGATGAAACAAGCAATAGCACAGTTGCAGCAGTTCTTATTAAATCTTGAAGAAAATGACAGAACAAAATATAAATAGCGGAGGATTTGTATCTCTTGCTGGCGCAGGCCCGGGTGATGCAGAATTAATTACTTTAAAATTACAAAGGAGATTAGCTGAAGCAGATGTCATCATTACAGATCGTTTGGTAAATCCTGATATTATTTCAACTCATTCAAGAAAAGATGCATTGATCTTATTTGCAGGCAAGCAGGGATATAATGATAGTTCTTTTTCACAGGAAGAAGTGACCACGTTAATAGTTGAGCATGCACTGCAAGGGAAAAAAGTGTTACGTTTAAAAGGCGGGGACGTTGCTTTCTTTAGCAATGTATTGGATGAATTGCATGCATTAACAGAAAAGAATATTCCTTTTGAGATCATTCCCGGGATCACGGCAGCATCCGGGGCTTCAGCTTATGCGGGTATCCCTTTAACGGCAAGAGCACATTCACAAGGCGTTCAGTTCCTCACTTACAATCCTAATAGTTATTATAATCCTGAAACATGGAAACATCTGGCTAATTCAGCTGATACGATGGTGTTTTACATGGCGGCAAAAAATATTTGTGATCTCGCCGAAATACTTTTAAGATTTTCTAAAAAACCTGCAATGAAACTTGCAGTCATTGAACAAGCAACTACTATCCATCAGCAGGTTCATACAACTACATTGATAGATTGTGCAAGAGATTTTGCAGGGAAAGTTTTCAGCTCACCATCATTGGTTATAATTGGTGATGTAGTAAAACTGCACGAACAATTCAATTGGTTCAACAGTACTGAAGCCGGAACTGTTTTTCATGATATAGAAAAATAAATTCTACTGTTATTCTATTCGAAGATTTTTTTCCAAAATGTAAAATAACCACAGCGGGCAAAGATCCTGTCACTACCTTGCCCGCCGTGATCTCAAGTCTTTTATTAATTATGGGAAAAAATTTCAACACAAATTTTATCACACTTTTCACCCTGAGCTTGTCAAGGATTAGCAGTGTATATAACCTAGTAACCAAAAAACGATAAGAAAAACAACAATACCTCCAAGGCAACCACCTCCCCATTTCCACCCGGCATAGCCAGCGATCAATGATCTCCAGAAATTGTTCATAGTTGATTTTTCAATCATAATAGAAAAACTGTGCCAAGTCCAAAATGCAGCGGGTAAAGACAGTAGTGATAATTACACAGGTAATAAAAGCTTAGCTCAATAGAATTCCTAACCGTATAAGAGTCCGCCCGAGGCGGAACAGAAGTTTAATTCTAGCAACGCTGCCAGGCCAATAATGATCCCTCACATTTTCAGCAGTGGTCACTCCTTGATGGTTATCAAGGGTAACCGTGATAGTTATCATTGTTAATTCAAAGTATCCATGTTATATTGAGTTGATCAAGAGTTCAGGAATGGACTTATTTATTTAATCTTAAAATTATTGCAATATGAAAGGCTATAAAATAAATATTGAAAAAGCGGCAACTGAAAATGATGATTTCAGGGATGTCTTATATACCTCTGCACATAGTCAATTGGTGCTAATGAGCCTTAATCCGAGGGAAGAGATCGGTGAAGAGATCCATCATGACAATGACCAGTTTTTCCGCATCGAGTCAGGTCGGGGAAAATGTATTATTGATGGTCATGAATATGAACTGAAAGACGGTGACGCTATTGTTATTCCTGCAGGTGCAAAACATAACATTATTAATGAGGCTAAAGATGTTTCATTAAAAATGTACACTATTTATTCTCCTGCTCATCACAAAGATGGTATTGTAAGAGCAACAAAGGCAGATGCTGTAGCTCATGAAGAAGAGTTTGA
The DNA here is from genome assembly GCA_963746915.1 of uncultured Bacteroidota bacterium. Taxonomy (GTDB): domain Bacteria; phylum Bacteroidota; class Bacteroidia; order Chitinophagales; family Chitinophagaceae; genus VBAS01. Next base: position 426,166 of record CAVVDD010000006.1, read on the forward strand.
TGGAGTAACAACTGAACAGGTACCCGAAGAATCACTTGTGTTTTAAGCTGCTGGTTTATAACAAGGATAAGTTATTAAATTTTCAAACTAAAAGAGCTTATCTGGATCAATAGGGAATGGTTGAAGCCTCTAATGATGAGTAAGGCCAAATAAACTTATTTTCGTTTGGTCATCTGGACGCTTCGTGTAACAATCAAAAACCGGCATGAATAAATCCCTATCACTGATCCAACAACTTTTTTCTATTCGCAACCAGTTCGGAAAAAAATTTGCAGCACAAAAAATTAGCTTGCTTACTGCATTGACATCTGAAAAGGTAAGAGCCAAAAGATCGCTGCATATTTATTACGATTGTTTACTTTTCCTGATTGCATACCCTGATAACAAGGCAGTGTATGAAATGGCCAGGTACTCGTTGCAACAACTCGAGTTGCATATTCAATCACATAAAAAAATAAAAGATAGCTTATATAACTCAGGCATTGCACAAACAGAACTTTGCGCTGCATTCAGTTTTGAAATAGTGAAATGGATGCGGAAAAAATTTCCAGATGCGATCGGCTTAAAATCATTTGATGCTAATGACGGGCAGATCCGATCCATTCTGACAGTTGTAATGCCACGCATTGAGTCAGAAATTTTACAGGACGAGAATGAGACTTGGAAGTCGTGGCTAAAGAAAACCATGACCAACGGAGAAAATTTGCTTGACCGGTTAATAGCAATTTTTAATGAAACAGATATTAGACCAGAGATCAGAGATGAACTTTGGGGAGCTCTAGGCATCAACGTTGAAATTAAATTTTCATCTCATGCTTTTTTGCCTGCCTCATTAATTAAACCTTATTATCATCGTTCTCTTATTAAAGGAGATGTTCGTTTACAAACAGGTCAAAAACCTATTAAGGTTAATCTGGATGAAAGCGAAGCAGGGAGAATTGTTGACACAGCGAGAATGATCCTGGTGCAGCATCTCCGCGAAATTGATCCGATCACATTTACAGATAGCTCTTATGTTTCTTATTATCATTTATCCCGCGGTATTTCTATTAGCCTGATGGGAATGGTGCCCGAGCGCAGAACACCGATCGATTGCTACATTGGTTATATGGTATTTAAAAATGGGTTGCCTGTTGGTTATGCAGGTTCATGGATACTGTTTGACAGCGGCCGTATTGGGTTAAATATCTTTCCTACATTTCGTGGCGGCGAATCAAAATATATTTTTGGGGATATACTCGACCTGCATAAAAATGTTTATCGATTAAATCGTTTTACCGTTGATCCCTACCAGATCGGAAAAGAAAACAGTGATGGAATTGATTCAGGTGCTTTCTGGCTATGGTATCATGCAGGGTTTCGTCCCCTGCGAAAAGAACAGCGACAATTGGCAGAAAAGGAAGAATTGAAAATAAGAACTATCCCGGGATATCGGAGTCCGATCACTATGCTAAAAAAACTTGCTGATTCAAGAATGGAACTTATACTGCAAAAGAAACCTGTGAATTTTGATGCAACAGATCTCAGCAGAGTGTTTGCCACAATACTGAAAACAAAGTATAACAATGATCATAAAACTGCAAGGAATGATACTTTTATTCGCCTTGCAAAAATGCTACGGGTAAAAAATTATCATGAACAGGAGATTCAATACATATTAAAGAACTGGTGTGTTTTACTTTTAAACAGTAAGCATCAACAAGAAATTAGCAACAGCTTGAAAAAAAATCTGAAAAAATTGTTTGAATTAAAAGCAAATGGAAGTGAAGAAGAATATATCAGATTACTTCAGCGAACGGGTGAGTTGAAAAAATTTATGGAGAATATATTCAACACTGCATCCTGATCTTTTAGTAAAAATAAAATTTATTTCTCTGCAAGTACAGCCTGTTCACGAAAGACCTTTGCAAATTCTATAAACTTTTTTGCCTGTTGCAAATATTCATTGGCAAATGTTTCAGAAGGTGGTACATCATTCATATACATTACTGCAGTCTTAAAGCTTCCGGGTATGTATAATCCTTTATCGCTGAAATGTGTATCAAAATCTTTTAATATGCCGTGTTGGGTATTGCATTGCACGCCTTGCTGGAGTAATAATGCTTTTGCAGTATGTATTTGTGCAGCATAGGCATTATAGATGCCATCGGCCCATTTTGAATTAGACAAACAGTCTTCACTTGCTGCAATTTTTTCTTCGGCCTCCATTATCAACGTGGAAATAAGATCGATCATCACACCAGCACATTCACCCACACCAATCGCAGTTGCAAATTTTTCTTCCTGTCCCCAATCAATATAATCTTCGGCAAGTAATGTTTCAAGACTTGCCAATGGTTTTAATAGATCATAATAATATCTCTCACCATTACGCTGGCTATAATTCAAAAATGTCTCCCCGTTTGTTGCATTGGTTTTATAATCGTTCAACACAACTCTTATTACATCGGGTCCACGTTTACTTGGTACTTTTAATACTTTATCAGCGATACGACCCTCACCACCACCTAGAACACCACCACCGATCAATACCTGCAACGCCGGGAGTGTTTGTCCTTTTGCTTTCAGTGAACTTCCATGAAAACCAATGGAAGCCATACCATGTTGACCGCAACTGTTCATACAGCCACTTATCTTGATCGTAATTTCTTTATTGTATAAAAATTCCGGAAACTCTTCTTCGATCACTTCACTTAAAACAAGCGCAGTGCTTGTACTATTACTGATACCGAGATTACAGGTATCAGTGCCGGGGCAACTTGTTACATCAGCTACGGATCCAAAACCTGCTGCTGCAAAACCTTCTTCATCCAAAACACTGTAGACATATTCAAGATGCTCGGGTTTTATAAAACGGAATTGTAGTCCCTGGTTAATAGTAACACGAACATCGTCTGCAATTACATCTTTTAATTTTTCGATCAGCCGACGGCTGGTATGCGAACCGATATTTCCATTTGCCACACGAACATAAACAGCAAGATAGCCAGGTTGCTTTTGCGCAAAGACATTGGTGGCTTTCCAGAGTTGGTATCTGAATGGGTCAACGGTCAACGGTCCATAGTCCACAGACTGTTGACTGTCGACTGTCGACTGTGGACTTGCATGCAGTGAAGCATCTACATGATACCGCTGCTGCGTCAATGCCAATTGCTCTTCAACTACCAGTTCATTAAATGCATCAATGCCGATCTTTTGGATCAGGAATTTTATTCTTGCCTTATGACGGCTGTTTCGTTCACCGTGACGATCAAAAACTCTTAATACAGATTCGAGATAGGGAATAAGCAGATCTTCTTCTAAAAATTCATGAGTAGCGATAGCAAGATGTGGCTGTGCACCAAGTCCACCACCAACTACTACTTTAAAGCCTCTTACTTCCTTACCATCGATAATTTTTATTCTTGGAATAGCACCAAGGTCATGCATGAATACAAGTGCTGTATCTTTTTCACTGCTGCTAAATGCTATTTTGAATTTACGTCCCATTTCCTGGCAAACAGGTTTGCGAAGAAAATATTCAAACATTGCATGAGCATAAGGAGTGACATCAAATGGTTCATCGGGATCAATGCCTGCAATATCTGATGCAGTTATATTTCTTACCGTATTACCGCATGCTTCACGGATGGTCACATCATCTTTTTCTAATTCACTCCACATTTCAGGAGTACGATCAAGACTTACAAAATGTATTTGGATATCCTGTCTTGTTGTTAAGTGAAGATTGCCGGTTGAATATTCATCAGAAACATCGGAAATACGTTTCCATTGTGCCAAAGTCATTTTACCATACGGTAGTTTGATACGCACCATCTGCACACCTTGCTGGCGTTGTCCATATACACCACGGGCCAATCGCAGGCTGCGGAATTTTTCTTCATCCATTTTTCCTTCGCGGAAAAGACGGATCTTTTTTTCTAATTCAAGAATATCTTTTTCAACAATCGGATTCTCTAACTCGGTGCGGAAACTCTGCATAGTCGTTGATTTCGTTTATAAACATTTATCGCCGGCAGCGATTCTTGTGGTAAAAACCCTACTTTTTAAGTAGACTAAACAAAAGTAAGACTGGAAAGCTATTTTGTCAAATATTATTTTGAAGAACGAATGTAAGTATGATGACTTTTGAGTGACATTTTGTTAAAATATTTTAATTAGTCTACTAATTAAGTAGGGAAATCTATTATCTTTACTTACTCTTATTAGCTATGGATTATCAATCATTCTTAAACCAACGACTTCAGGAGCTGAAAGACAGCGGGGCTTACCGTTATTTCCTTGAAGTGAATAAGAGTGCACAGCATTTCCCCAGTTTTTATTATGGCGATGAAAAAGGGCAGCAACATGCAGCAGTTAACTGGTGCAGTAATGATTACCTGGGCATGAGTACAAATGAAGAAGTGATCTCCAAACTTGGATTTGTTACACACAGAAGTGGTACAGGGAGCGGTGGTACAAGAAATATTTCAGGAACTACCAATCATCATAAAGAATTAGAAAGAACATTGGCGGCATGGCATAGAAAAGAGGCGGCTCTTTTATTTAATGGAGCCTACCAGGCCAATGTAACGACACTTCAGACACTTGGTAAAAATATTCCCGGTCTTGTTTTCTTTTCTGATGAAAGAAATCATGCATCTATTATTGAAGGTATTCGCGGATGTAAGAACGAAAAGAAGATATTCAGACATAATGATGTAGAACATTTGGAAGAATTACTGCAATCTGTTCCTGCTGATAAACCCAAACTGATCGTGTTTGAATCAGTTTATTCAATGAGTGGATCTATTTCACCAGTTAAAGCAATTGCTGAACTGGCAAAAAAATATAATGCTCTTACTTACATAGATGAAGTTCATGGTGTAGGACTATATGGGGAAAGCGGTGCAGGTATATTAGAACAGGAGGGGCAACAACATTCAATTGATATTGTAAATGGGACCTTATCAAAAGCTGTTGGTGTATTTGGCGGATATATAGCAGCATCTGCAACTATCATCGATTTTATAAGAAGCTTTGGCAGCGGGTTTATTTTTACTACTTCATTACCACCGGCTATTTGCGCTGCTGCTAATAAGAGTATTCAATTCATTCAACAGAACGATCAGTTAAGGAAACATTTTTTTGAAAATTTAGAGCAGTTAAGAACTGTGTTTGCAAATAATGAAATCGGATTCAGGCAAAACGATTCGCATATTACCATTATATTGATGGAGGATGCTACAAAATGCAGGTTGATAGCAAACCAGTTATTAGAGAAGCATGGTATTTATTTGCAACCGATAAATTATCCGACAGTACCAGTTGGAGAAGAATGCCTGCGCATCATCATTACAGCAAGACATTTACCAAAACATATCAATCACCTGGCGTATAGCCTTAAAAAGATTTTGCATGGAGACAATCAAACTGATTGGAAGGAGTTCCCGGCTGTCGCTCTTGCAGATTGATATTGTAAAGCGAAAAATTCAAAGCGCATTTCCCGATATGAAGGTGGAAGTGATTGCACGCAGCAGTAAGGGTGATGCTTTGCAAAATATTCCATTACATACTGTAGAAGGAAGTGATTTTTTTACGCAGGATATTTTTGATGCACTGACAATTGGTGAAGCAGATATTGCTGTTCATTCATTAAAAGATATGAGCAGCGAACATTTTTTTGGAGCAAATAAATTTGCTGTAGTTGACAGGGACGATACAAGAGATGTGGCAATTTTCAATAATGATATTGAGGAAAAGATAAAAAGAGGAGAAACGATCATCATCGGAACTTGTTCCCCGAGAAGAGAAGATATGGCAACTGTATTTCTAAAAAAAGCATTGCCGCAATTAAATAGCGAAATCACGATTGAAACAAAAGATATTCGGGGGAATGTAGAAACAAGATTAAGAAAGTTAAGTAACGGTGAATATGACGCAACGATATTAGCAACTGCAGGATTAAATCGTTTGTTGAGAAGCCAGGGAGATGCTGAAGTGATAAAAGAATTACTGGCAGATAAAAAATTAATGCTGCTCCCTTTGATTGAATGTGTGCCGGCACCTTGCCAGGGAGCAATTGTAGCAGAAGCACATCATTTAAATACAAAAGCAGTTCAAGTATTGCAGAAAATAAATGAAGAAGAATTGTTTGCTGATTGTTATGCTGAGAAAAAGGAAGCTATAAAATATGGAGCAGGTTGTATTCAAAAATTTGGAGTAACAACAATTCACACAAAAAATGATAAATATTTATATGCAGCCGGTAAAGATTCAGAAGGGACTGAGTTTGTGAAATGGGAACCTTTGCCAGGTATAAAAATAGAAGGCTTATTGTTTTCATCAACAGATGTGATGAAAGGTTTTTTTGATTATACCCCGATAGCAATGGGGGGAAGTGACAGAGAAATAAATATTGATGCTTCAGTCGTATTTGTAGCAAATTATAAAGCGATTCAAAATAGCTCAATAGGATTGTTGTCGTTGAAGAGTGCGACCCATTCGTCGCTTGGCTCCTCAGGGCAGGCTGCACAGGAGTTTAATAGTAGTACTCAGCTGGGCACAAAAAAAATTATCGCTTCTGGAACTAAGACATGGTTTGAGCTTTCGAAAAGAGGCTACTGGGTTACTGCCAGTGCCGATGCATTGGGATTTGAGTTTTTATTGTCGTCATTAAATATGCCTTTATTAAATATAAAGGCTGCAGATATTTCGATACTCACACATGAAGCGGCAGCAGAAAGATGGAGACTGAAAGGCTATAATGCTGTGAGCAATTACAAACTCTTACCAAAAAATGATGAAAAGATCCGGGAATCAATTGTCGTTGCAGAAGCAATATTCTGGACCAGCTTTTCTCAATATGAATATTATGGAAAATATGCAAAGCCGGATGCAAAACATTTATGTGCGGGTGGAGAAACAGCAGAGTTATTAAAGCAAGCAGGAGTTGAGCCGGTTATATTTCCAACAATTAAAGCATTTGAACAATGGAGAAGATCTTCTATCCGATCACGCAGCGTCGCTTAAGAGCCGATACACATATAAGCGAACTAACAGCTTCGGTAAAACTTTCTCACAAGAGTTTTATTCAGCCATTGTTTGTGGATGAAGCAATTGCTGAACCAAGAGCAATTAATGGATTAACGGAGGTAGAAGTAGATACTGCATCAAGTGTATTATGTACAATTGAACAAAGTATAAAAGAGGAGCAACTAAGTTTTTACTTTTTCCTGTTCCTGCAAATAAAAAGGAAAACGGATTTTGATTTTTCTTTTGCGATCATCTGTATTAAATCAGATCAAAGAAAATTTTGGTAACGATGTTTGGATTGCCTCTGATCTATGTTTATGTAGCTATACATCGCATGGTCACTGTGGTATTTTAAATGATGATCATTCAAAACTCGTGAATCATAAAACAGTTGAAGTATTAAGCAAGTATGCAATGCAACTTGCCATTGCCGGTGCTGATTGCATTGCCCCAAGTGATATGACCGATGGACGTATTGCAGCTATTCGTACTTCACTTGATGCATTGAATTATGATACTGTAAGCATTATGAGTTATTCGGCAAAGTTCAGCTCACAATTTTACGGACCATTTCGCGATGCTTGCCATTCTGCGCCAAATACAAATGGTTTGAAAAACCGTAAAACATACCAGCTGTCTCCCTTAAATATTAATGATGCAATTGCAAGCAGTCTTCGTGATGAAAAAGAGGGGGCGGATATTTTAATGGTAAAACCTGCTGCTTTGTATACTGATGTGATCGCAAGGTTAAAACAGCAAACGTTGAAGCCAATTGCTGCCTATCATGTAAGTGGTGAATATGCGGCGATAGAAGCATTAGCTGAAAAAAGTTTAGTGAATCGTGAAGCAGCACATTTGGAAGTATGGACGGCATTGACAAGGGCTGGTGCTGATATTATTATTTCTTATGCAGCTAAGAATGCAAAACAATGGATCGATAAAATGGAATATTAATAACAAGCTGATGGATAGTAACGAGTATATGCAAAAAAATTCTTCCGAGCTTGATAAAAAAAATCAGCTTTATCCCGTTTTTTTAAAATTGGATCAATTGGAATTATTGCTGGTTGGTGGTGGGAATGTTGGTTTGGAAAAGCTGCATTCATTATTAGCTAATTCTCCCAGTGCAAAAGTATCAATTGTGGCACCGGAAGTAAAAGATGAAATAAGGAAACTTGTTTTGAGACATCCTTCCTGTAAAATATTTCAACGTGAGTTTCATTGTGATGATTTAAATGGAAAGGACCTTGTTATTCTCGCTACAGACAACAGGTCGTTACATGAAAAAATAAAAGAACAAGCAACTGAAAAAAGTATTTTGGTAAATGTGGCTGACACTCCCGATCTCTGTGATTTTTATCTTGGCAGCATTGTGCAAAAGGGAAATTTGAAAATTGCAATTTCAACTAATGGCAAATCTCCTACTGCAGCCAAACGTATAAAGGAAGTATTGCATGAAGCGTTACCGGGTGAGTTGGATGCTTTGATCGAAAATCTGCATAAAGTAAGAAACAAACTGAATGGAAATTTTGAGTACAAAGTGAAAAAACTGAATAAGCTTACGGAAGTGTTGATAGAAAAAGACAATGGCAATGCCAAGCTGTGGAAAAAAATTGCAACTTATTCATTAATTGCATTTGGGTTGATGCTGATCGGGCATTTTATTTTTTCTTATATACCATTTCGAACTATGACAGATGAAACAGTTAAATGGTACCAGACACTTGATAAAAATTTTCACTGGATGGTGTTGGCAGGCTTTCTTGCGCAAATGGTAGATGGTGCCACAAGCATGGGTTACGGTGTTACGAGCTCTATTATATTACAAACTGCAAATGTTAGCCCTGCGGCAATAAGTGCAGGCATACACTCAGCAGAAATGTTTACAACGGCTGCATCAGGTTATAGTCATTATAAATTCGGAAATGTAAATAAGAAACTTTTTAAAGCACTGGTTATACCCGGAGTACTTGGTGCCATACTCGGAGCATTGTTACTTGTTAAATTCAATGATGAGCATCTTAAATATCTACGACCGGCAATGGCAATTTATACCTTGCTTCTAGGAATAAAAATATTTTCCAATGCATTCATGCCAAATATCAAAAAGAAATTCAAGCGATATAGCTGGCTAGCTGGCGCAGGTGGCTTTCTTGATTCATTTGGCGGAGGAGGCTGGGGACCAATTGTGACATCTACATTGATCACAAAAGGAAGAACGCCCAAATATGTTATAGGTTCAGTAAGCCTTACAGAATTTTTTGTAACGCTGGCAAGTGCATTTACATTCTTTACTTTGATCGGGGTACAGAATTGGCAAGTAATACTTGCTTTAGTTATTGGTGGAGTTATTGCAGCCCCAATTGCTGCAAGACTTGCAGGCAAACTTCCCCGAAAAGCATCCTTTATTTTATTAGGAACTGTAGTCGTGATCTGGAGCATTAAGATCCTGGCAGGGTTATTTTTTTAAACTAATGAATGTTCATGGATCAAAAATATTTTTATAAAATAATAGTCTACTAATTTGGTAGGGTAATAAATGACCACTATTTTTGTTTTGTCATTTTAATTAGCCATAAAATGAAACACTCATCAACGAATGCAGCATTTCTGAAAAACAACTTTATGAAGCGATGTTGTTTTTAGTTTTTGCTTGCCAATGGAATTATTACAAGAATTTTTTTAAATCAACTGAAAGATCAAACGATGAGAAATTTATTCGCCGCTTTATCACTACTGTTAATCAGCAATTTCATTTTTGCACAGGACAACATGATCATTGAAGTTTCCGGTCGTGTTACAGACCAGGAAAAACAATTACCCTTACCAGATGTAAGTGTACAGGTAAAAGGAACTATTGCGGGTACTATCACTAATTCATCAGGCGGCTTTGTTTTACGTACAAAAACCAAATTACCTTTTACATTGGTGTTTTCATCTGTCGGCTTTCAGCTACAGGAATTCGAAGTAAGATCGCTTGGATCAAATGTACAGGTTGCATTAGCAACACAAGCTGTATTGGGAACAGCGGTAGTTGTTACTGCATCAAAAGTGCCAGAAAGCATTTTAAAATCTCCAGTTGCAATTGAGAAATTAGATATTCGTGCTATTAAAGAAACTGCCGCTCCAAGTTTTTATGACGCATTGGAAAATGTAAAAGGAGTGCAGATGATAACATCAAGCCTCACTTTTAAAGTTCCTAACACAAGAGGGTTTAATATTCCCAATAATTTTCGTTTCATGCAATTAGTGGATGGTGTAGATATGCAAGCCGCCACGTTAGGTGTGCCGCTTGGTAATGCGATCGGTCCAACTGAGCTTGATATTCAAAGTGTGGAGATCACTCCTGGCGCTGCTTCTGCTTTATATGGTATGAATGCAATTAATGGAATGGCAAACCTGATCACTAAAGATCCGTTTATACACCAGGGATTAAGTTTTTATCAAAAGACAGGGATCAATCATGTGGATGGTACCGATCATGATCCTGCTTTTCTGACCGAATCTGCAGTTCGTTATGCAAAGGCATTCAACAATAAGTTTGCGTTTAAAATTAATTTCAGTTACATGCAGGGTATCGACTGGCGTTCTAATACCCGGCTTGATCAGAATACAAATAATTTAAAAAGTGCTAATCCGAATTTCCCGGCTCTAAATGGAGAGAACAATGTTGCTTTCGACGGATGGAATAAATATGGTGATGATGCATTAGCGGGAAGTAATGTTGTATCTGTTGGTGGTCTTACTATTAATGGTAATGCAAATCAAACATTGCGTGTTGCAAGAACGGGTTATTGGGAAACCGATCTTGTAAGTCCTAAAGTTGACAACCTGAAATTTGATGCCGCTTTACATTATAAGCTCAGCGATAAAGCTGAATTATCTTATTCATATCGTGTTGGTAAACTGGATGGAGTTTTTCAACGGGGGAATAAAATAAGGTTGGATAATGTGACGGTGCAAAATCATCATCTCGAATTAAAAGGCGACAATTTTGTAGTGCGCAGTTATGTTTCTATAGAGAACACAGGCGATTCATACAACGTAAAACCAACAGCAGATAATTTGGATCTGTACAGCGGTGGTTCAAATTCGGCCTGGGGAACTAAATATAAAAATGCATTGAATGCGTATGTTGCAGCCAATGGTCCGTTGACCAATGCTAATCTTGCAGCTGCCACTCAATATGCACGAACAATAGCTGATGCGGTTCGGGCAGAGCCCGGAACAATTCGTTTTGATTCATTGATAAATGTTATTACAAGTATTAATAACTGGGACATCAAGTCAAGCACTACTCCTGATGCTCCAGTAACCGGTGGATCTGCATTGGTACAAAACAGCCGCCTTTATCATACCGAAGCACAATGGGATCTTTCAAAATACATAAAAGTATTTAACCTGCTGATCGGTGGAGACTATCGTTTATATGAGATCATTCCTGACGGGAATAATTTCGTTGACTTTTCTCGTTCTATTAGCGAACGTAACAAGCCATTGAAAGATGGGAGCTTTGGCAAAAATGTTCATTATAATAAAGTTGGATTCTTTGCGCAGGTAACTAAAACATTTTTTGATGAAAAATTAAAATTGTTTGGCTCGTTACGTTTTGATGATAACATCGAATTTCAGCCAAAGTTTACACCACGTCTTGCAGCTGTTTATACAGTTAAAGAAAAACATAATTTCCGTTTTACTTATCAGCAAGGTTATCGTTTCCCTGCTTTGTTTGAAGCATTATCTTATGTAAACAATGGAAGAGTAAAACGTGTAGGAAGTTTGCCGTATATAAATGAAGGTCTCGGTTACCTCGAAAATAGTTACACACAAGCATCGGTTATTGCGTTTAATGCGGCGGTAAGTTCACAAGGAAATTCGGATGCGGCAGCATTGGCAAATAAAAACTTACTTGTTTGGGCTAATCTTCCCGATGCCCGTCCTGAAAAAATAAATTCATTAGAAATTGGATATAAATCTGTTTTACTTGAAAATAAGTTAGTAATCGATATCGATGCATACAGCAATGTCTACAATGGATTTCTTGGTCAGGTGCAGGTATTTGTTCCTATTGGTGAAACGGTAGGTTCAGATGCAGCTGTGATCGCCATGCTCGACAGAAACAGGGATGCAACTACTGTAAGCGGTGGTAATGCGGCAAGCAAAGGACAGGAACGCTATCGTGTTTATACAAATGCAAAAAACACTTATCACAATTTCGGTTCTGCGTTGGGGATCACGTATAATATTTATAAAAAATATACCATCTCCGGCAATCTCAATTTCAATAAAATGAAAACAAATGAGACCAATGACATTTTTGTTACTGGTTTTAATACGCCACAATGGTCATCAAACTTATCATTCGGGAATCGTGAAGTGACAAAGAATATTGGATTCAATATTACCTGGAAATGGCAGGATGCTTTCTTATGGGAGAGCCCATTAGTGACAGGAAGTATTGCTGCATACAGTACCATTGATGCACAGATCACATTCCGTGTGCCAAAATTATATTCACAAATTAAAGTTGGTGGGGCTAATATTCTTAACCATCGTTATTTGCAATATGCGGGTGGTCCTACAATTGGCGGACTATACTATGTAGCAATCACTGTTGACGGTTTATTAAAAAAGAAATAGAAATAAGAGAAAGATTTTTTCATATGGCAAGCAATCGTTGAAAGTACGGCGTCCCGATTCATCGGGATGCCTTTTTAATATTCAAAACTGTCATACCTTAACAGTATAAAATAAAACTCATTTTATGAAATCAAATAAATTGTTGCATATTTTAATGGTCACGGTTTTTGTTTTCATGTTTCAATTAGTGCATGCCCAGGATAAAAGCAGCTATTTCACCATTGAGAACTATTATAAAGTAAAATGGGGCTATGCTGATGAGTTTATCAATCTCTGGAAAGTAAATCACTATCCGTTGTTGAAAAAAGCAATTGATAAAGGCGATATAATAAGCGTGGAAGCAGAAAAACCGAAACTACACAGCGGCGAAGACACACGGTTTGATTTTAAAGTGACAATCGTTTTTAAAAATGAAAAATTAGCCTTTGATCCCAATCTTACAAAGCAATACGAAAAACAATTATATCCCGATCTTGAAAAATTGAAGAAAGACGAACAGCATCGTTTTGAATTATTAATTGCACATTGGGATGTGATGATCGAGAAGATCGAATTGTGATTTAATATATTAATTATCTATCATGGAAAAAATTTATCTCAGCGATTCAGGACCGAAGGTGTCACCCGCCGTATATGGTTTTTACCGGTGGAAAGGCAATTATGTAAATGAAGACAAAATGGAGCAGATGATGAATCTTTGTCTTGAACTTGACATCAACACATTTGATCATGGTGATACGTATGGTGATTATACCTGCGAAGAAATTTTTGGAAATGTTTTTAAAAGAAGTGGCATAAAAAGAGAAAGCATTGTTCTTTTTACAAAATGCGGCATCAATATTCCACATCCTGCCCGTCCGGATTATCGTGTAAAACATTATGATACTTCAAGAGAGCATATAACTAATAGTGTAGAAAACTCTTTACGTAATCTTCGAACAGATTATATAGATGTGTTTTTATTGAACCAGCTTGATCCGTTATCTAATTTGGAAGAAACAGCGTTGACATTAGAAAAGCTAAAAGATTCAGGGAAAATAAAAAATGTTGGTGTTGTTAACTTTTCCGTTTTTCAGCACCAGTTATTGAGTTCTTATCTGCGGATACCGATCGTTACCAATCATATTGAACTTAATTTGCTTAATACATCTGCATTTGATAATGGCCAGGTTGATTATATAAAACAAAAATATATGCGGCCATTGGCAACTTCTCCGTTGGCAGAAGGAAAGATCGCTAACAGTAATGAAAAAATTCCTTTACGTATAAGAGGAAAGCTCGAAGAATTTGCTGGGAAATATAATTCACATTTTGAATCGGTTGCTATTGCATGGCTGGTTAAGCTTGGTGCATTGCCATTGATCGGTACAACTGATGAACTTCGCATAAGAAACATTGTCGAAGCTTTCAAAATTAATCTAGACCGTCAGGATTGGTATGAATTGTATGCAGTTTCGAGAGGTGAGTTATAAAAATTCTATTTTCTTTTTCTTAGTTGCTGAAGCAATGCTCTTAAGTCTTTTGGTAATGGAGCTTCCAACTTCATCTTTTCACCATTTGTATTTGTAAATTGTAAACTCAACGCATGCAACGCAAGCCGGTTAAGGATCGGTCTTTCTTCCAATTCATTTTTTGAAAGTTTGAATTTATGTTTGAGTGTAGAGAGTAAAATTGGTTTTCCATCACCATAAAGTTCATCACATACTACCGGGTGGCCGATATGTTTTGCATGTACTCTTATCTGGTGTGTACGGCCAGTATGAATTTGAAATTGGACCCAGGAGAAAATTCTAAAATCTTCCAGCACTTCGTAATCAGTTAAAGATTCTTTTCCTTTTCTATACACAGTCATTAATCCTCTTTTCATGGGATGCTCAGATATGAGAGTATTAATGCTTCCTTTCTTTTCTGTAAGCGAACCAATAACCAGCCCGAGATAAATTTTTTCTGTCTGTCTTTCTTCAAATTGTAGCGAAAGATGTTTGTGAGTTGTTTCATTCTTTGCAAACACAATTAAACCACTTGTGTCCTTGTCAAGCCGATGAACCGTGAATATGCTGCCATATTTTTCGATCAATAATTTTTTAAGGGAAATATCTTTTCCTTCACGGTCAGGAATGGAAAGTAAACCAGATGGTTTATTTAATGCAATGAGATCCGGTGTATCAAGAATAGTGAAATCTGAAATTTTTATGTAAACTTTTTCTGTGTTCATCCGTGTAATCTGTGAGCTATTTTCCTTTTCCAAAATATTTAAGTTCACGAACTTCTTTTTCATTGAGGAAACGCCATTTACCTCTTTCAATATTTTTTTTGGTTAAACCTGCAAACATTACACGATCAAGATTTTTTACATCATAACCAAGATGTTCAAAAATGCGGCGTACAATGCGGTTACGGCCACTGTGTATTTCCACACCAAGCTGTGTTCTGTCTTTTGTATCTGCGTAGGCAAGTTTATCAACTGATGCCGGACCGTCTTCTAACACAACTCCTTTTAATATATTATCGAAATCTTTTTTATCAAGAGGTTTGTCAAGGGTTACAGCATATATTTTTTTTATTTCATTGCTTGGGTGAGTAAGTTTTTGCGAAAGCTCGCCATCATTGGTAAGTAATAAAAGACCTGAAGTATTCCGGTCTAACCGTCCGACAGGATACACTCTTTCATCTGTGGCACGGCGAATAAGATCAAGCACTGTCTTTCTTCCCTGCGGATCATCGGTAGTTGTAATAAAATCTTTTGGTTTATTAAGTAAGATGTAAACAAGATTTTTTGACAGGAATATTTTTTTACCATTTACAACTACTTCATCTTTTGGTGAAATTTTATGCCCGGGTTCTGTCACTACTTTTCCATTCACTTTTACGATACCTTTTTTTACGATCTCTGCAGCTTCACGACGGCCACTAACACCTGCATGAGAAATATATTTATTTAAAGGCATCAGCTCTGTACTCTGAGGTCTTGAGATAACAGGTTGCGATTGTTTTTGTACAGGATCAGCTTTCTGAATTCTTAGTTCCGCTCGTTTCTTATCAAAATATTCTTCTCTTTCTTTTTTTACCTTTTTCTTTTCCTGGCGAAATTGCTCTTTAATTGCAGCGTTGCTTTTCTTTTTATAAAACTTGTCGAAGGGGGATGCTTTCTTTTTCATTTGAAGATTTTACTGTTTTACAACAGGAGGCGCAAAGATAAGTAATAAGAGGGCTTCGGTTGTTTTAAAATAAAGAAGCCCTTCCATTATCGGGAAGGGCTTCTTTATCAGCAAATATTTTAAGAAACAATTCGTCTTTTACGAGGCATAGATTTTCTCATTTCCTGCATTTTTTTCATCTGTTCTTCATTCAAAATTGATCTCATATTTTCTTTGTTCTTTTGCATTAATACTTTCATCTCTTCTCTTTTTTTCATCATATCCTGAGATCTATTTTCATGAATTGCTTTCATTTTCTCATGCATTTCACTATTCTGTTTTTTTATCTTTTCCATTTGATCATTGCTAAGATCAAGTCGAAGTTTCATTTTTTCCATTCTTGCATTGGCATCGATCCCGGCCATTTTTTTACGCTCAACCTTATATTTTTCAATTTGCTCTTTTTGTTCTTTGCTTAATAAAGCACTCATATCTTCCTTATGCTTTTTGTTAAGCTCCGTCATTTGGTTTCTCCAGTCTTTTACCAGGATGTCGTCCTTTTTTCTGAGCTCATCCATTTTTTTCCTGTAGTCTTCATTCAATGCTTTGGCTTTTTGCTTTTGCTCTTCAGAAAGTTTAATTTTTTCAGCCATCATTTTATCCCGGTAAACTTTTCGTTGTTCCGGAACTCTTTTTTCCTGTGCCTGGACAGCAACGATCGTTACCATTGCCAGCATCAATACAATTATTTTTTTCATGGTTTTATTTTTAGTTTGTAAACGCTATAAGCAAAACTTGAAGTTTAATAAAAATCTGAAATTCTTGTAGAAGGCCGAATTCCTGATCAGGTTTAATGGAACTAGGAAAGCTGCGTCGATAGAATGGCCTGAAAATCGGGCTTATCAGCCGGCTAATGAATCTTTATTCGCCAATTGTCCGCAGGCTGCATCAATATCTTTTCCCCGGCTTCTGCGAAGGCGGGCATTTACTCTATGCTTTTCCAAGATAAGCTCATGAAAGCTTCAACCGTTTTCTTCATCCGGTTTTTCAAATTTGGCAAAATCAATGGGATTGTATTCAATAATATTAATAAGATCAGCCGGCACCTGGCGATAAATTTTTATCAGGTCATCTGCATCTTTCAGTGAATCATTAAAATTTTTGAAAAGGATATATTCAAATGTGATCTCATTTTTTGTTTCCTTGTAAAAATAATTCAATGCATCCACCAGTGATTTGATATTGTTACTGTCATTGATCGGCATTATCTCGTGACGCTTTGCATCAGTAGCTGCATGCAGTGATAAGGCCAGTTTGAATTTTACTTTATCATCACCCAACTGTTTTATTTGTTTGGCAACACCGGCTGTTGAAACTGTTATTCTCTTGGACTCATGGCCAAACCATCCGGTGAAGTAATTCTTTCAATTGCTCTTAAAACATTTTTATAATTAAGCAATGGTTCACCCATTCCCATAAAAACAATATTGCTGAGCTTGTTACCATAGATCTTTTCACATTGCTGATTGATCAATACTACTTCATCATAGATCTCATCAAAAGTCAAGGTTTCGTTTTTCTATCCATATAGCCTGTAGCACAAAACTTACAACTGAGTGAACAACCGATCTGGGAAGAAACACAAGCGGTGGCTCTCTTTTCTGTTGGTATCAATACACCTTCCACCAAATGACCATCATGGGTTTTAAAACGGATTTCACGGTGCCATCTGCGCAGAATATTGAGTTGCATCTATTGTTAATGCAGGTAACGTAAAATTCATCTCCAAGTGTTTGACGAAGTTCTTTGCTCAGGTTTGTCATGTCGGCAAAACTGTGTGCATGTTTTTGCCAGAGCCATTCATATACCTGTTTGGTACGGAATTTTTTTTCTCCAAGTCTTTCAAAATATTCTTCCAGCTCCTGTAAACTCAGGTGCCTGATATTTTTTAGTTCTGTTTTCGACATCCGGCAAAGATAAACATGGATTTGCGGATTAGTGGATTTCGCTGATAAGATGGTTTTATGTTCCTTTGCAAGCACTTATAGCTGCGTAGCGATGAGGAAGATGAACGGAGCGTCGCAACAAAAGCCAAATAGTAATTCAAAAGCTTGCCTACATATAAAATTTCGGCAAGTAAACCTGGTACAAAATGAAAGATGTTTTTATAATAGATGCGATCCGAACACCGATAGGAAAATACGGTGGAGCATTATCAACTGTAAGACCAGATGATCTGCTGGCGATCGTTATTCATGCATTGATGCAAAGAAATTCTTCTATCAATATGAATGATGTGGAAGAAGTGATCGCTGGTGCTGCTAACCAGGCCGGGGAAGATAATCGCAATGTAGCGAGGATGGCTGCATTGCTTGCTGGGTTACCTGTTAGCGTTGGTGGTGTTACCGTGAATCGTTTATGTGCATCAGGCATGCAAAGTATAATGGATGCAGCCAGGGCAATAATGTGTGGTGATGGAGAAATTTATTTTGCGGGTGGAGTTGAGAGTATGACAAGAGCACCGTTTGTTGTTGGTAAATCGAATGAAGCATGGAGTCGAAAAGGGGAGATGTTTGATACAACAATGGGCTGGCGGTTTATTAATGAAAAACTTGCAGCGATGTATTATCCCTTCACAATGGGTGAGACGGCGGAGAATATAGCGGAGCAATGGAATATTTCAAGAGAAGAACAAGATGCGTTTGCGTTTCAATCGCAGGAAAAATATTTTGCGGCAAAAGATGCGGGTAAGTTTAATAATGAAATTGCTGCTGTTGAAATAAATAATAAAGGATTAATAAATTGGGTAATAGTTGATGAACACCCGAGAAAAACTTCTTTAGAAAAATTGGCTTTATTAAATCCTGCATTTAAAAAAGATGGAACGGTAACGGCGGGCAACTCATCCGGTATAAATGATGGAGCTGCTTGTTTATTACTTGCAAGTGAAAAGGCAGTGAAAGAATATTCGTTGACTCCGTTTGCAAAAATTGTTTCCATGGCATCCACAGGAGTTGATCCGGCAATTATGGGAATTGGCCCGGTACCAGCTACAAAAAAAGCATTGCAAAGAGGCGGATTGAAAATTGAAGACATTGGATTGGTTGAATTGAACGAGGCATTTGCTTCGCAAAGCCTTGCTTGTATAAAAGAATTGGATCTTGATGTTTCAAAAGTAAATGTAAATGGCGGTGCAATTGCCCTAGGTCATCCGCTTGGTTGCAGCGGCGCAAGAATATCCACCACATTATTATATGAAATGAAAAATCAAAATATAAAATATGGTTTAGCTACCATGTGTGTGGGAGTTGGACAGGGCACAGCAATTATTTATGAATCTCTATAACGAAAATTATGTGGGAGAAAGATGGTTTTTTAAAAGACACAGTTGATACAAATGCTGCAATGCAGCAATTAGAAATATATATTGAATCATTTCCCACGAAACTGAAACAATTTTTCTACAGAAGAATTATTAGAAAGACCTGCACCGGGTAAATGGTCAAAGCAGGAGATACTTGGACACCTGGTCGATTCGGCCATTAATAATTTAAAACGGTTTACAGAAATACAGTTTTTGCCCCAGCCATATACTGTTATTTCTTACCGGCAAAATGAATTGGTAATAGTAAACGATTATCAAAATCTTCCGTTAGCAACATTTGCTGGATCTCTGGCAGTTACTGAACCGGCAGATATTTTTTGTTGTAAAAGCAATTCCCGCCGATAAATTAAATTACCCTGTTGATCCGCAGTATGAAAGCAAGGAAATGAAAACACTGGGATGGATCATTGGCGATTACGTTGCACACATGGCGCACCACTTCAGGCAAATTTTTCCGGAGCAAGAATGAACATTATGTTCTTGATTTTGTTAGACTAATGAAAAAGAAACGAGTCTCTTTTTTTGTTTAAAACAAGAATGCTGATCCTTAAGTTTAATTGAGCAAGATCATGTAAAGAGCAACTTAATCAATATTTTTCCCGATTTTTCCTGAAAGTATATTTTATTAGGAGCAGCAATTGTAAATTTATTATTGCCATTATAGAGTTAAGGTCGTCCAGAACGAATCTTTAGTTACTCCGCCCTGGAAAATCACAATTGCTTTGCTCTATGGAATTCACTTAGTAGCTATTTCTTATTTAACTTAAAACTATCGCACATGAGAAAAGTAGTATTGCTGCTTATGGCTATGGTCCTTTCCGTTAGCCATTTATGGGCACAACAAAGAACAATTACAGGAAAGGTAACTGACGATAAGGGTGCCCCGATACCGGGTGCTTCAATCGTTGTAAAAGGTACAAACCTTGGAACGAGTACCGGTTCGGACGGAAGTTTTTCAATCTCGGTTCCATCTACTGCCAAAGCATTGATAATTTCTTCGATTGGACTGGGAGAAAAGGAAATAACTCTTAACTCCAATTCTAATTATCCGATCACTTTATCAACCAAGGCCGGTGATATGACCGAGATTGTTGTTGTAGCCTATGGTACAAGAAAGAAATCTGATCTTACAGGGTCTGTTGCCACAGTGAAAGCAGCTGATATTGAGAACAAACCATTTACTTCAGTTGATAAAGCATTGCAGGGGCAAGTGGCAGGTTTGCAATCAGTAGCTTCTTCAGGACAACCCGGTGCGAACCAGGCAATCATTATCCGGGGAATTAGCTCAATTACTGCATCTACAAGTCCGTTGTGGGTTGTTGACGGAGTTCCAATTAATACTGGAGATGTATCACGTCTTCAAACCACAGCCAATGTTCTTAGCACACTGAATCCAAACGATATTGAAAGTATTGCTGTACTAAAAGATGCCGCTTCACAATCAATTTACGGAAGCCGCGCAGCCAACGGGGTAATTATTGTTACTACTAAAAAAGGAAGGTCGGGAAGAACCCTTTTCAGATTTGATACGGAAATAGGATCCTCTGATATCGCCTATGAAAATGAAAGATACAAGCCATTAAATGCAGATAAATATTTCACAGTTGCAAAAGAGGGAATGGTGAATAATGGCCGTTCTCAAACTTATATTGATAATACATTGAATGGTCTTGGTTATAATAATGGAATTGACTTTAGCTGGTATGATAACGTTGTACAAACTGGTACCCACCAACAATATAACTTAAGTGCACAAGGGGGATCAGATCGTACTACTTTTTATCTTTCAGGCGGACATCTTGTTCAGGAAGGAACAACAATTAACTCCAAATTAAAAAGATATAATGGAAATATTCGCCTAACCCATAGACCGAACGAAAAGATTACTCTTAATTTTAATTTGAATGGAGGCGCAATAGATCAAAAAGCCCCACTTGCTGGTGGTGCATTTGGTAACCCTGTTTTAAGCTCTTATTTTCTTTTGCCATCTTATAGTGCCTACAATCCGGATGGCTCTTATAATTTCACCAGTTTAGGGGGCCTGCATAATACCATTGCTCTTTCAGAGATCGATAAAAGATTCCTTAGAGAAATGAGTATGAGGGGAAGTATTTCAGGCGACTATAAAATTTTAGATAATCTTACTTTCAGAACCTCTTATGGAATAGATTATAATACATTGGAAGAAGATCAGTATAATAATCCACGTCACGGAGACGGGGCTGCAAGTAACGGAAGAGCTTTTGCTTATTATACTCGCTATTTTAACTGGGTGTGGACAAACACCCTTAACCTGACTCAAGACCTGACAAAAGACGGTAACCTGGGATTAAATGCCCAGATTGGATATGAGAGTCAGAAGTCGTCAGCGTATTTTTCATCAGTACAATCGCAGGATTTTCCGCCAACTTTATTACTTACTTATCCATCAGCTGGCGCAAGACCCACTACTGCCCAGGCAACAATCTCTGAATATTCTTTTCTTTCCTATTTCGGTTCTGTAAATCTGAATTATAAAGGACGTTATGTGGCATCGGGGAGTATCCGTCGTGATGGTTCTTCTCGTTTTGGAGCCAACAACAGGTATGGAGCTTTTTGGTCAGCCGGTGTATCCTGGAATATAGACAAAGAAGATTTTATGCAGGAAATTACTTTCATTAGCCAATTAAAACTAAGAGGTTCCTATGGTGTTAATGGAAATGCAGGTATCGGTAATTATGACTGGCTTCCGCTTTATGGATATGGCAATAATTATAATCAATTGCCAGGAAGTGCACCTTCAAATGTAGGTGATTCAAATCTTACCTGGGAGTTGAACAAACCCTTGAACATTGGTATTGATGTAGGCTTTTTAAAAAACCGTATAAATATCAGTGCAGATTGGTATCAACGTCAATCTGAAGACCTGTTATTGAATGTGCCATTGTCACGCACAACTGGTTTTGCCAGCGCAACAAGAAATATAGGGGCAATGCAAAACGAGGGAATTGAATTGACGATAAATGCCATCCCTATTAAAACTCAGGATTTCAGTTGGATTGTTGATTTCAATTTTGCTCATAATAAGAATACGATCACAAGTCTGCCCGGCGGAAATGACATTGCTGACGGAAACTTTATTATAAGACAAGGTACAGCTTACAGGACTTTCTACTTACGATCATACGCAGGAGTTGACCCAGCTAATGGTGATCCCTTATGGTACACTGATCCGTCACATGCCACCACTACAAACACTTATCCTGCCGCTTCAACCCGTGAGTTAGTGGGCAATGCTCAACCAAAATATTTTGGTTCATTAACAAACACTTTGACCTTTAAAAATTTCACGTTAGACGCTCAGCTTTATTACAATTATGGAAATTATGTATATGATACCTGGGGTGGATATTATTTAGGTGCAGGCTTCGGAGCCACATTTAACAAAGTAGAAAGAGTGCTTAATCGTTGGCAGAAAGCAGGTGATGTTACTGATATTCCTAAATATATTGAAGGCGGTAATAAAAGCTTCCAAAGCGCTTCGACATTTTGGTTGAACAAAGGAGATTATGTTCGTTTAAGAAATATTCAGTTGGGTTATAAGCTATCCAAGAACATATTGGATAAAATAAAACTATCCAGTGCTTTCTTCTATGTAAGGGGAACGAATTTGTGGACCTGGGTAAAAGACGAAAACTTACCGTTTGATCCTGAGCAGGGAACAACCAGTGCGTCAAATCTGAATGTCTTTATTCCTAAAACTATTTCTGTTGGATTGAATTTAGCTTTCTAATAATATAAACTTACAATTATGAGAATCTTTTCAAAATATAAATTACTAACCGCTCTTGTTTTTATAGGGCTACTAAGCTCCTGTAAAAAAGAATTCCTGGAGCTTAATCCTCCTACCTCATTAACACCAGGCCAGGCACTGGGAACGGAAGCAGATCTCCTGGTTGCTCTTCGTGGTGCTTATGCCGGTTTGAGAGGGGTGGATTTTTATGGAAGAACAATCCCGGTTCTGGGTGATATCATGGCTGATAACTCATACCAGCATGCCATAAATACTAACAGGTACACTTTGTTTAATAACTATACATACAATGTTACCGATGGAAATGTATTAGGAATATGGAATACCGGGTATACTGTTATTTTAAGGACAAATAACATTATCAATGCTCCGATAGCGTCTACTGCGAATGTTGATCAATATAAAGGTGAAGCATATGCCGTAAGAGCTTTAGCATATTTTACACTCATTAGATATTTTGCAAGGCCATACACTGATAATCCTGCAGGACTGGGCGTGCCGATCGTTACTTCTTATGACCCGGACGCAAAACCGCAAAGGAACACAGTAGCTGAAGTTTATACACTCATTCTGGATGATTTGACAAAAGCGTTTGCTTTAATGACAAAATTTACGAACTCATCTCAATTTAGTAAGTATGCAGCTCGTGCATTACAGGCAAAAGTTTACCTGACAATGGGCGATAAAACAAATGCTAAAACAGCAGCGTTGGATGTCATAAACAATGGTGGGTTTTCATCTTTAAGCACATCAAATCATGCTAGTTACTGGGCGAGCGGTTTGATAAGAACTGATAAATTGGAAACATTATTTGAAGTTTCATCAGATGCAGTGGCCAATCTTGCTTTTGATGCACTTTCTTATATCTATAGCCAGGATGGTAATTATGGTGATCTGGTTGTAGCAGATGATTTCTATGCAACATTCAATGCAGCAGATATCAGGAAAGCTTTATATCCGGTTGTACCAAGACCAAAAACTCCGCCCGGACCTTCAATACCTACCGTTGCTAAATATCCTGTAATCAGTGGTGATCTGAGTGATACAAAAGTTTTACGATTAAGTGAAATGTATCTTATAGCAGCCGAGGCCTCATTACCGGCCAGCGAACCTGATGCGCTTACTTATATAAATTATATTACAACGAGAAGAATGGCTCCTGCTATAGCATCTTCAGGCGCAGCGTTATTGGAAGATGTGCTTGCTGAAAGAAGACGTGAACTTGCTTTTGAAGGCGACAGGTATATGGATCTTATGCGTTTAAAAAGAGATATAGCACGCAGTACAAATTATCCATCAGCTGCAAGAAATATAGCTTATAGTAATTTCAGAAGGATCATGCCGATCCCACAAACTGAGTTGGATGCAAACCCAAACATTCGGAGTCAACAAAATCCGAGTTGGTAAAAGTTGGTTTACTAAAAATTGCAAGGCCGTTTTATTACGGCCTTTTTTTTATCTAAAAAATAAAACCTAATTTTCTTTTGAAATTAAAACCATTGTTATGAGAAAAATCAGTTTATTTATTCTGACTTCAATATGTATTGTTAGCGCCTATGCCCAATCAGATCCTGCGCCAAAGCCACCACTATCTGATTTTATTGGCAGGTATGTTTTTCCTGAAGGCAGTGTCGTGCCTGATGTAACTGTTGCTTTAGCCGGAGAAGCATTAACTATGACTTCTGCAGCCGGTTCTTCCAATCTTACAGAATTAGGAAGGGATACATTCACGATCGTTGAATTCAGCGGCGTTGCAATTTTCAAAAGAGGAGAAGATAAAAAAGATAAATGCCGTTCACATTGAAGCGCAGGGCTATGTATTGGACGGACAAAAGCAAAGCAGTGGCGCATGGTCATTCACATATTATTTGCGTCCTAATCGTGAATCTGCTGGTAAAAAAATGATCAGAAATTATAGTTGAGTAACTCCTGCTGTGGAATAGTTTGTTGACTGCTCTGTAGCAGGTTTTTTATTGTGCAGGTTTGTTCTTCCAATTCTTTGCTGCCGATGATAACTGCGTAAGGAATATTTTTCTTTTCTGCGTATTTGAATTGTTTGTCAAATTTTACAGGTTCATGGTAAAGTTCGCATCGGATATTTTTGTTTCTCAATTGTTGCATTAAACTGAATGCAGCTTTACTTTCATTTTCTCCTAAATTAAAAAACAAAACCTGCGTGCCTACATGTACATCTGCAGGAAATAAATTTAGTTCTTCCATTACATCATAGATCCGATCTACACCAAATGAAATACCTACACCGGGAATATTTGGAACGCCAAACAAACCGGTAAGATCATCATACCTGCCGCCGCCGCCGATACTGCCGATCTTTACTTCGGCAGGAGCTTTTGCTTCGAAGATGATGCCTGTATAATAATTAAGACCTCTTGCCAAAGTAAGGTCAAGATGATAATTAACAGATGATAGATGATAGTTGATTTATGATCTGATGAAGTTCTTCAAGTCCCTTTTTGCCTGTTTCTGTCTTACCAGATTAACTTATCCAGGAAATTTAATTTTTCCTCATTTGTTCCATCGATGTTCAAATAAGCTTCAATGATTGTTAATTGATCTTTGGTAAATCCTTTATTGCCTAATTCATCTTTTACTTTTTCTAATCCAATTTTATCCAGTTTATCTATGGCGATAGTGATATCATTCATTTTTTCTGCACCGCCACATAATTCTGCAAGTGCCGTAAGAATTTTCCTGTGATTGATTTTTAATTCATAATTCTTAATTCCTAATTGTACAAAGACCTGCTGATAGATCAATGCAAGTTCAACTTCATTTAATAATGAATTGCTTCCTACTACATCTGCATCGCATTGATAAAACTCACGGTATCTTCCTTTTTGTGGTCTGTCGGCCCGCCATACCGGTTGTAACTGGTAACGTTTAAATGGAAATGTAAGCTGGTTATGATTCATTGCCACATATCTTGCAAAAGGAATAGTAAGATCATATTTTAAAGCCCGTTCAGTGATTCCCTTTACATTTTTTCCTTCTAATACTTTTTCAAAATCCTCCCGTATTTGTTTTTCTTTATCCGGGATTGTCTAAACCATTATTCAAAATTTTAAATATCAGTTTATCTCCTTCTTCACCATATTTTCCCATCAATGTCTCTAAGTTTTCCATTGCAGGAGTTTCCAGCGGTTGAAAACCATAGAGTTCAAAAACATTTTTGATAGTACTGAAAATATAATTCCGCTTGCGAACAACATCCGGTCCGAAATCTCTTGTGCCTTGTGGTAATGATGGTTTGGCCATAGTTACTGGTTACTGGTTTCTTGTTGCTCGTTATTGAGCGTTGAATATTGAATATTGAACATTGAATATTTTTTTATAATCGCATCACATGCTTCATTGATCATCTTATACACTTCATGATAGCCCGGTTCAGGTCCATACCATGGATCAGGAACATCTACATTTTGACCAGGAAATAATTCATTCAATAGCAAATCAACTTTTTTTTCGTCAAAATTATTTTTTGCTATTCTTCGCATTTCATCAATTACATCATCAGACATTGCATAAATTTTATCAAAGCGATCAAGATCTTCGGCAACAAATTTTCTTGATCGTTGTTTGCTGATGTCAACTCCATTTATGCGTGCCACTTTTTGTGATAATGGATGCGGCGCTTCTCCAGTATGATAGCCATTGGTGCCGGCACTTTCTACACTCCATTTCAAACCTGCTTTCCAGGCTTTATCCTGCAATAATCCTTCTGCCAAAGGACTGCGACAAATATTACCCAAACAAACCATTAAGATTTTCATGAGCAAATATAGCCATGAGCTCCGAGCTATGAGCTGTGAGTAAAAAGTCTTTATTCGGATTAATTTAATAACGATTTGATCTTTCAGATATATTACTCGAAGCTCGTAGCTCATAACTCGCAGCTTCTTTATGGATTTGTGAACACGTAGCATCTCATTCTAAAATTATTTGCCATGACTAACAAAGAAATTCTGCAAGCAGATCTGCTCGATATTTTATTCGAGCATCGCAACAAGTTATATGGTGCATATGCATTACGTAAAACATATTCAAATCGTCTTGGCATAGCACTTGGCGTTGCATTATCAACAGTTTTATTATTTATTCTTATGTCTTTTATAAATAAAAAAGATGGTGGGAATGAGCAAAGAAAACACGATGATATTATTAAGCTTACACAATTAGTAATACCACCGGATGAAAAGAAAGAACCGGAGCCGCCACCAAAAGCAAAACAAAAACTACTTGTAGCTGAGGTAGATTATCAGCCACCGCAAATTGTACCAGATAATAAAGTAAAAGAAACGTTGCCTGATTTGGATGATATCGACAATGCAAATATTAGTGACAAAAATATAGATGGAGATAAACCTACTGGTATAGCAAATGATAAACCCGAATCAAAGGGAAGTGGTGATGTTGTTGCAAAAGAACCGGAAAAAAAGGATGAGCCTATTGGTCCAAGCCGTGAACCAAGTTTTCCTGGTGGTCCTGCTGCATGGCTTACTTTTTTGCAACGATATTTAAAGGCACCAGCTGATGTGGAACCCGGTCAACGAATAGAAGTGCAGGTACGTTTTTGGATAGATGTTGATGGAAGTGTTTCAAGAGCTGAGATCATTAAAAGCGGGGGAAGTGCATTTGATAAAGAAGTATTGCGGGTAATGAAAAAAATGCCCAGGTGGGAACCAGCTCTTCAGGCCGGAAGACCTATTGCAGTGGCCTATCAGCAACCCGTAATTTTTATCGGGCAGGAAGAGTAAAAGTTTTTATCTTGCCGTTCCCATAAATATGAGGCTCCTTTATGTCGTTTGGTGATAAAGAAAGAAATACTTCATCCTTGCTTCGCAGCATATATAATTACACGATGGGTGTGTTATGGCTGGGGGTAGGGATTTTTGTTTTGTTTCATAAAAAATGGGGTTATGATCTCAAGCTCGATGTGATCTTACAGAATATATTTGGCGTAAGCTGCGTATTGTATGGTTTGTTTCGGGTATACAGGGGTTTTAAACAATAATCAGTAAAAAGAAAGCATGTTGAGGCAAAGAGATCTGTGTATATATTTTTTGTTCTTTATATTGCAATCCTGTGGTACAAATAAAACAGTTGATCCAAATCTTGATACCCGTGCAAAAGGAAAGATCAATATAAGTGCAGATGAATCATTCAAACCTGTAGTTGAAGCGCAGGTGCAAGTGTACGAAGCCGATTATCCTGAGGTAAAACTAAATGTTCATTATAAGCCGGAGGCCGATTGCCTGAATGATCTTACGGTTGATTCAGTAAGAATGATCATCGTAACACGATATATCAGCCCTGATGAAAAAAGATTTCTCGAAGATTCTTTGAAAATATCGCCAGACCAAATGATGATGGCATACGATGCAATTGCTGTAATTACCCATCCCGATGAAGAAATTCATCAGTTTACAATGAAAGATATCAGGGATATCTTGCAAGGGAAATTTAGGAAAAATTTAATCCCCGTTTTTGATGGGTTAAAAGCAACCAGCACGGTACGTTTTATCGTCGATTCAGTGTTACGTGGTGATTCGCTGACAAGTAAAGCACTTGCAGCAAGGAGCAGCGAAGAGGTTATTGAATATGTCTCAAAAAACCCGGCTGCAATCGGATTTATAGGAGTAAGCTGGATCGGAAATAAAGATGATGCACAACAACAAAGTTTTTTGACAAAAGTGAGACTTGCCGAATTAGAGTGTAAGGGATTGCCCGGTCAGTATGTACAACCGATACAGGTAAATATTTACAACGGCTTGTATCCTTTGAAAAGAGGTTTGGTATTTGTTTTGAAAGAGAACTACAAGGGCCTTGGACATGGATTTTCAAATTTTATGACAAGTGAGAGGGGGCAATTGATCTTCCGCAGGGCTTACCTTGTACCCGGATATCTTCCGTTCATTGTACGACCAACAAGACTCCGGGATGAATGATGGCTATATTTAATAACATATAAAGTGAAAGAAATGAAGAAGACCTTTTTTACATTTTTTACTGTATTTGTGCTTGCGAATTTAGGGGCGCAAACTCTGCAAGAGGGCATTAACCACCTGTATGCAGATCGCTTTAAAAATGCTGAGCAAACATTTCAGAAATTGCTTGCGGTGAACCCTAATAATGCTGATGCTACTTATTGGCTCGGGCAAACTTATCTTGATATGGATAATAATGATGCGGCACGCCAACTTTATGATAAAGCACTTGCTGCAAATGGCAACAATCCATTAATAATGGCTGGTAAAGGCCATGTATTATTGCTTGACAAAAAGAAAGATGAAGCTAGGCAGATGTTTGAATCGGCCATAACATTAAGCGCTACCAAAAAAGGAAATGATCCGAATATTTTAAATGCTGTTGGCAATGCCAATGTGGATGCTAAAGAAGGCAATCTTGATTATGCCGTGCAGGTTTTAGAGCAGGCACTTGAACGTGATCCTA
The DNA here is from genome assembly GCA_963746915.1 of uncultured Bacteroidota bacterium. Taxonomy (GTDB): domain Bacteria; phylum Bacteroidota; class Bacteroidia; order Chitinophagales; family Chitinophagaceae; genus VBAS01. The sequence goes on from CAVVDD010000006.1 coordinate 455,606, forward strand.
AAAATGCTAACATTGCCCTTAATTTAGGTAATGCATATCGTAAAAAAGATCCGGGGCAAGGCGGTGGCAGAGCGTATGAAAAATACAAACAGGCAGCACAGATCAATCCAGCCTTTGCATATCCTTACGTACGTATTGCTAAATTATTTGAAACCCAAAAGCAATGGGATCTTGTATTGGAAAACCTGAATAAGGCGATTCAGGTTGATCCTAATTTCAGCCTGGCATATTACGAATTGTTTTATTACTACTTCTACAACCGGAAGTATGACGAGGCGACCAATACCTTTAACAAGTATGCAGCAACCAGGAAAGGAGAAGATCCTACCGAAGATGATTACCTGAACTCACAGCTTTGCTGGGCTAAGAAAGATTATGACTGTGCAATTGCGAAAGCAGAAAGTGTAAAAGCAGCAATGGGTGCTAAAGTAAAACCAAGAGCTTACAAACAATTAGCATATTCTTATTTGGGAAAAGGCGATTTTGCCAATGCCAAAACTAATGTGGATCTCTTTTTTGCAAGAGAAAAGGAAGGTCTTTTGCCGGCAGATTACCAATTAAAAGCAGAGATTTATACTGGAGGTGGTGCAACTTGCGAAGATGTGTTTGCATTATACATGCAAGGAGCAACTGCGGACACGATTCTTCAGAGTAAGATCGATTTTATGACGAAGGCTGCTGATTATTTTAAAACGAAAAAATGTGCGAAGCAGGAAGCTGATATGCGTTGGGCTATTTACAACACAAGAAAGAGCCCTAATCCGGCGGGACTTATCAACATTGGGATTCTTTTCTCACAGTCGGGTGACCTAAATAAAGCTGATAGCCTGTTTGTAATGTATAATACAGCATTTCCTGACAGTATATATGGATATTATTGGAGAGGTCGGGTAAATTATGCTCTTGATACTACTATGACTGTAGAACCATACATCTCAACACTTTTGCAGAACAACGAAAGAACTTTGACAATAGCCGCAACTGATAAACTACGTTATAAGTCAATGGGAACAAACGCAGCGTTGGTGTTGACAGGTTATTGGAATAATATCAGGGCTAGCAGAGATACTGCATATACCTACATATTAAAAGGTCTGGATATTGATAGTACGAACGCACAATTGAAAGGCATCAAAGAAATTTTTGATAAACAACCGGCAAAAGGAACTCAAAAGCCTGGAGGAAAAACAACAGGTAAACCCTCCGCATCACTTAGAAAGCCGAGCAACAAAAGCTAATTAGATACGAGTTTAGGTTTTCTTTATTTATAGCGAAAGTCCTTCCCACCTGGGAGGGATTTTTTTTGGCTAAGAGAATAATGGAGAAAAAAGATAAAGAGTAAAGCACAAAGACTTCAGGAAAGCATAAATGCAAATGTTTGTATTCTCTTTTTCACATCCTCTCTTTTAAACTCTTAGCTTGTAAATTGACTTTGCTGACTTATTTTTGCCGCCCAGACAGACACCTATGTTCCAACTCCTTCAAACCGATCTAAATCATGTAATAAATGATGTGAATAGTTCGGGCAGTTATATCCCGGTTGCTATACAGATAATATTGGTGGTTGGACTTATAAGTTTGCTATTAGGAGTGACACATTGGCTTGGCCCTAAAAGAAAAACAGCTGATAAACTGGAAAATTTTGCCAGCGGTATCGAATCACATGGCGAGGCCCGCCATCCAATGGCTATTAAGTATTTTCTGGTAGCAATTTTGTTTGTATTGTTTGATGTAGAAGTAATATTTTTTTACCCTTATGCTGTTAATTTTAAGTTTTTAGGATGGCCAGGTTTTTGGGCCGTTATGATGTTTGTAGCATTTTTTCTTTGCGGATTTATATACATCATTAAGAAGGGTGCGCTGAAGTGGGAAGATTAATTTACGATTTCGGATTGCGGATTTTAGATTTAAATCTGCAATCATAAATCTAAAATCTAAAATTAAATGGGACGTCCTGTATCATATAATGTAAATGTCAAGCCGCTGGAAAAAGATATTTCCATTGCCGGTATGCCTGATGGGCACCAGGGAGAGGGATTCTTTGCAACAAAGCTGAATGATGTAGTGGGGCTTGCAAGAAAAAATTCTATATGGCCATTACCATTTGCCACATCATGTTGTGGTATTGAGTTTATGGCAACAATGGGATCTCATTATGACCTTGCAAGATTTGGAAGTGAAAGAGTGGGATTTTCACCAAGACAATGTGATCTATTAATGGTGATGGGAACCATTGCAAAAAAAATGGGACCGGTTGTTAAGCAGGTTTATTTGCAAATGGCAGAACCAAGATGGGTAATAGCTGTTGGAGCATGTGCTTCTTCAGGTGGAATATTTGATACTTATTCCGTATTGCAGGGTATTGACCAGGTAGTACCGGTTGATGTGTATGTGCCGGGTTGTCCGCCAAGACCAGAAGCAATAATAGATGGAGTAATGAGAATACAGGATCTGATCGGTAAAGAAAGTTTGAGAAGAAGAAATGGGGATAGGTATAAAGCAACTATTAGAGAGTTACGGAATTCAATAAGCAGCTGTCCCGCTAAAGGGGTGACTTAGGTTGATGCATTCCATTATTGTTTGATTTAAAATTAAAGTATTAAAGCCCCTTTAGGGATTTGGGGTATGAGTTTGACTAACGAAAGAATAAAACAAAGATTGACTGAAAAATTCGGAGAACAGGTTTCTGCTTTTTCTGAACCTTACGGCATGCTCACATTTGAAGCACCAAAAGAATTGAATCTGAAGGTGCTTAATTTTTTATATGATGATGACGAATTGAAATTTCGTTTTCTTACTGATCTGCAAGCCGTACATTATCCGGATAATAAAGGAAGAGAGCTTGCAGTTGTTTATCATTTGCATAACCTGGTTGATAATGTCCGTATTCGCTTTAAAGTGTTTACTGATATTAATACACCGGATGTATATACGGCAACAGGATTATTTTCCGGTGCTAACTGGATGGAAAGAGAAACCTATGATTTTTTTGGAGTGAATTTCGTTGGCCATCCAAACCTGAAGCGAATATTGAATGTTGATGAAATGGATTATTTCCCGATGCGGAAAGAGTTTCCATTGGAAGATCAGACAAGGATCGATAAAGATGATGAGATGTTTGGAAGATGACCCCCGTCCTCCGCCTGAGGCGGAGAGATAGGTTGGGAATACATCAGATATTTGAAAATGTTCTTGTCCCGAAGGGACAAATATTAATAGCCCTGGGTTTTAACCCGGGGAATAAAAATTATAAGACGATTAAGAACCCCGTAGGGGTTCAATATTAAATAGTGGAATAGAATTACAGAACGTACAAGAGTGCGACGCAACGGAAGATGATGGTAGTAATGAAGCTGGGAACAAAAATTTAATATCAAGTAGAAGAGAAGAAATTATAAACAAAGGAAATTTACAAAAGCCCCTTTAGGGGTTTGGGGTTTATGACAGAACACGAACATATAAGATTACCGGAAGGCTCGATAGAAAAAACTACAACCACAATTAATCTTGGGCCAACACATCCTGCAACACATGGTGTGTTTCAAAATATTTTGGAGCTGGATGGTGAAAGAATAGTTTCGGCAGAACAAACTGTCGGTTATATTCATCGTGCATTTGAAAAGATTGCAGAACGCAGACCACTTTACCAGATCACTCCACTAACTGATCGGTTGAATTATTGTTCATCGCCGATCAATAATATGGGCTGGCATATCACCTGCGAAAAATTATTAGGAATAAAAATTCCGAAGCGGGTTGATTATCTCCGTGTGATCATTATGGAGCTGGCCAGGATTTCAGATCATCTTATTTGTAATTCTATTGTTGGTGTTGATACAGGTGCGTATACAGGATTTCTTTATGTGATGCAATACCGTGAACTGATCTATGAGATCTATGAAGAAGATCTGCGGTTCACGATTGACAACAAATATTGGACGCATTGGAGGCTTTGAAAGAAATTTCAATGATATCGCTTTTCAAAAATTGGATAAGTTCCTTGCAGAATATCCAAAAGTGTTGAAAGAATTTGACAACCTCTTTGAACGCAACAGGATCTTTATGGAACGTACACAAGGTACCGGTGCTATCAGTGCAGAGCGAGCATTGAATTATGGTTTTACCGGTCCCAATCTTCGTGCAGCGGGAGTTGATTATGATGTAAGAGTGCATACGCCTTATTCAAGCTATGAAGATTTTCAATTCAATGTTCCTGTAGGAACCACCGGCGATAATTTTGATCGCTGGCAGGTGCGTAATGAAGAAATGTGGGAGTCATTAAGTATAATTGAACAGGCATATAGAAAAGTAAAGGAATTTAAAGGAGCTGATGCAGAAGTTTTTCATGCGGATGTTCCCGAATATTATTTGCCGGAGAAAGAAGATGTGTATACAAAGATGGAAGCATTGATCTGGCATTTTAAGATCATCATGGGTGAAATAGATATTCCTGTTGGCGAAGTGTATAGTTGTGTGGAAGGAGCCAATGGCGAAGTTGGCTTTTATTTGATCAGTGATGGTGGACGAACACCATATCGTTTGCATTTCCGTCGTCCATGTTTTATTTATTACCAGGCTTATGAGGAAATGACAAAAGGAAGTATGATGAGTGATGCAATTATAACATTGAGTAGTTTGAATGTGATAGCAGGTGAGATGGATGCATAAGCCCCTGTCCCCCTAAAGGGGTGACTTAGATTGGGGTTAATAAGTTCTTTTAAACATAACAATATTTGAATGTTGTTTTTTTTGTAACCAGCTGAAGTAATTCTATTGAACTTCCGTTGCGTCGCACTCTTCAACGTTCATATCATTGTTGAACATTTATTAATAAACACTCGAACAAAATTCCTCTTTAGGGGATGGGTATGATAAAATTTAGTGATCATAAATTAAAAGAAGTTGAACAGATCATTCAGCGTTATCCTGAAGGCAAACAAAAAAGTGCCCTGATACCTGTATTGCATTTGGCGCAGGAAGAGTTTGGCGGATGGTTAAGTGCTGAAACAATGGATTATGTTGCTTCTGTTTTAAATCTTGAGCCGATCGAAGTATATGAAGTGGCTACTTTTTACAGCATGTACAATTTAAAACCTGTTGGCAGATATCTGTTCGAAGTTTGTCAAACCGGTCCGTGTATGCTGAATGGAAGCGATAATATTATTAAAGTACATTTTTGAAAAGCTGGGAATAAAACCCGGAGAAACAACAACTGATGGAATGTTTACTTTGAAAACAGTTGAATGTCTCGGTGCTTGTGGATATGCGCCAATGATGCAGTTGGGAAAAAATTACCGGGAGCATTTGACAAAAGAAAAAGTGGATGCGATCATTGAAGAGTGCAGGAAGAAGTGCGGCAATTAATAATTAAAAACTGTGCCGAGGAGATTAATAATTAATAATTGCAGAAGCTCTTGTTTGATTTTGTTCTTTTTTAACTCAATAGTTCTTTTGCGCAGATCGATAGTCGTTGGGTTAAAGAATGCAGATGCAGCAGTTGGATAAAGCTCTTTTACAAAAAGATGAAACTGTTTTGAAGTCAGTTTTGCATAAAGATCTCAGCTATGGTCATTCAAATGGATGGATACAAAGTAAGAATGATATACTGAATGATTTTACAAGTGGCAAGCTGACTTATAATAAAATTGAGAATAACAGTTCGGCGATAATTGTTATCAATAAGAGAATATGCTACTGTGAAAACGAATACAAATGCTGAAGGAGTAGTAAATGGAACGGCATTCAAATTAAAATTGCATATAATGCAGTTTTGGATAAAGACAAAAAAGGGTTGGCAGTTGATAGCAAGACAAAGTGCAAAACAATGACCCCCTGTCCCCCTAAAGTGAGGGAACTTAGGAGGTAAATAAATGATTAAAAGCTCCTTTAGGGGTTGGGGTTTATGGGAAGAAAATTATTATTAGACAAAATCAATGTTGAAGGCATACGCTATTACGATGTATACCGTCGTGAAGGCGGTTATCGTAGTGTGGAAAAAGCATTGAAGACAATGACACCCGACCAGGTAACTGAAGAAGTAAAGAAAAGTGGTTTGCGTGGTCGTGGTGGTGCAGGGTTTCCTACAGGAATGAAATGGAGTTTTCTTGCAAAACCTGAAGGTGTTCCACGTTATCTTGTTGTGCAATGCTGATGAACGTGAACCCGGAACTTTTAAGGACCGTTATCTGATGGAATTCATTCCTCATTTATTAATTGAAGGAATGATTATTTCTTCTTATGCTATTGGATCAAATGCTACATATATTTATATCCGTGGTGAATATGCATGGATCGTTGATATACTTGAACAGGCAATTGCTGAAGCAAAGAATAATGGATGGCTGGGAAAAAATATTTTAGGTACCGGTTTTGATTGTGAAATTTATGTACAACGTGGTGCCGGTGCTTATATCTGTGGTGAAGAAACTGCCTTGCTTGAATCACTGGAAGGCAAAAGAGGAAATCCAAGAATTAAACCTCCATTTCCTGCTGTAAAAGGTTTGTGGGATTGTCCAACTGTTGTAAATAATGTAGAAACAATTGCAGCAGTTGTTCCGATCATTAATGATGGTGGTGATGAATATGCAAAGATTGGTATTGGTAAATCAACAGGAACAAAATTGATTTCTGCCTGCGGAAATATCAATAAGCCAGGTGTTTATGAAATTGATATGACCATTTCTGTTGAAGAATTTATTTATAGTGATGAATATTGTGGTGGTATTGCAAATGGAAAAAGATTAAAAGCTTGTATTCCCGGTGGATCATCTGTTCCGATTTTACCGGCTAATCTTATTATTGAAAACAGCCAAAGGTGAAAAAAGAATGATGACTTATGAAAGTTTGGCTGATGGTGGTTTTGCAACCGGCACTATGATGGGTACCGGTGGATTTATTGTGTTGGATGAAGACCAGTGCGTGGTTCGACATACTTATACATTAGCAAGATTTTATCGTCATGAAAGTTGCGGACAATGTTCTCCTTGCCGTGAAGGAACAGGTTGGATGGAAAAAATTCTATATGAATATTGAATAATGGAAAAGGAAAGATGAGTGATATTGATTTGTTGTGGGATATTCAAAGAAAGATTGAAGGCAATACAATTTGTCCATTGGGTGATGCAGCAGCATGGCCGGTGGCAGCAGCTATCCGTCATTTCAGAGATGAATTTGAATGGCATGTGTTGAATCCGGAAGAATGTCTGAGAAAGAAATTATGGTTTGGCGCATTATGCGAGAACCATTAGAGGTTGCAGATATAATTTATAGAGACAAGGCATGCCTTGTCTCTACGCCTGAATAAAAATTAGATTGAGATATCAATAATGGCTGAAGAAAAAAAATTATTTAAAGTAACCATCGACAACATCACCATTGAAGTGGAGCCGGGTACAACTATACTGAATGCTGCACGGAAAATTGGTGGTGATGTAGCTCCACCTGCAATGTGTTATTATAGCAAGTTGAAAGGCAGTGGTGGTAAATGCCGTACCTGTTTGGTGGAAGTTGCAGCAGGTTCAGCAGCTGATCCACGGCCAATGCCAAAGCTGGTAGCAAGTTGTCGTACCAACGTAATGGATGGAATGGTAGTAAAAAATATTACCAGTGAAAAAGTACTTGATGCAAGAACAGGTGTTGTTGAATTTTTATTGATCAATCATCCGCTGGATTGCCCGATCTGCGACCAGGCCGGTGAATGTCATCTGCAGGATCTGAGTTATGAACATGGCAAAGAAGGAACGACGTTATGAATTTAAAAGAAGAACATTTGATAAAGAAGATATCGGTCCATATATACAATTGCACATGACACGTTGCATTCTTTGTTATCGTTGTACGTATGTTGCCGATCAGTTAACCGATAATCGTGTGCATGGAATTTTGGATCGTGGTGATCATTCTGAAATTGCAACTTATATATCAAAAGCAATTGACAATGATTTTATCGGAAATGTGATTGATGTTTGTCCGGTAGGTGCATTAACCGATAAAACATTCCGTTTTAAAAACCGTGTATGGTTTACCAAACCAGTGGATGCACATCGCGATTGTGCTAAATGTTGTGGTAAAGTAACATTATGGATTCGTGGCGATGAAGTATTTAGGGTAACAGCAAGAAAAGATCAATGGGGTGAAGTGGAAACTTATGATGGCAAACCTGGTTGGATCTGCAATGATTGCCGCTTTGATAAAAAGAAAACTAGTGATTGGGTAATTGAAGGATCGAACAAATGTGAGCAGTCATTCTGTGATCTCGCAAGGGAAATATCGTGGGTCTGCAAATGCCAAAGGAAACAATTGCAGAAGTAATGGGTGGCGAAATCACCAAACTTGTTAATGGATATTCATAATGTAAGTGAAGTGAACGATCCGGATATTGATCTGAGTGAAATAGAAGGACCGGCGACAAGTAAGACATTTAACCCCCAAACCCCCTGAAGGAGGCTTAGGGAAGATGTTTAATTTTTTGAAATGTTTATAGAATGTAAGTGTGAGGAACGATTAATTTTTAGAACTATAAATTGTCCGCCTTAGTCGGATTTAGGATTTATGATCGATTGGGGAATTTTATTGGAGAAATCAATTTTGATCTTAGCTGTGGTAACGGTATCACTTGTTATTGCTATGTATGCAACATGGGCTGAAAGAAAAATTGCTGCAGTGATGCAGGACCGCCTCGGTCCAAACCGGGCAGGACCATTTGGATTATTACAACCTGTGGCCGATGGATTGAAATTGTTCATGAAAGAAGAGATCATTCCAAGTGCTTCTTCTAAATTTCTATTTATTACCGGGCCCTGCATTGGCAATGATAACTGCAATGATGACAAGTGCTGTAATTCCATGGGGCGCCTACTGTTAATTTATTTGGCAGAGATATAAATCTGCAGATCGCAGATATTAATATTGGAATTCTTTATGTTTTTGGTGTGGTGAGTCTTGGGTGTGTATGGAATCATGATCGGTGGATGGGCTTCAAATAATAAATTTTCTTTGCTCGCTGCTATTCGTGGCGCTTCGCAAATGATCAGTTATGAATTGGCGATGGGTCTTTCATTGATCGCATTACTGATGCTGACCGGCTCATTAAGATTAAGTGTGATCGTTAGTCAGCAAGCTGAAGGAATGTTTAACTGGAACATCATGTATCAGCCACTTGGCTTTCTTATATTTTTTATTTGTGCATTTGCTGAATGTAACCGTACACCATTTGATCTTCCGGAAGCGGAAAATGAATTGAACTTTGGTTATCACCAGGAATATTCATCCATGAAACTTGGATTTTATTTGTTTGCGGAATACATCAATATGTTCATCAGCAGTGTGGTGATGGCAACCTTATTCTTTGGCGGTTATGATATTCCATTTGTGAATGAAGCGACATTGGGGACATGCATGGTGGGTTGGATTAGTTGGATTTGGTGTATTGATGACCAAAGGCATTATTCTTTGTTTTTGTATTTATGTGGATACGCTGGACGATCCCAAGATTCCGTTACGATCAGTTGATGAATTTGGGATGGAAAGCATTAATACCACTTTCGCTTGATAAATATGGTGATAACGGCGGTGGTGATTTGTTGTTGAATAGTGACCACAAAGTAAATATGTATCACCGAAAGACCGGATATCGGGAATGATAGAAAAGGTAATTCATAATTGAATGCTGAGTACGAACAGAAGTACAAGAGTGCGACGCAAGAGAAGCTAAATAGAATTGTATAGTTGGGCTCATAAAAATATATTTGCGAACTTTTTGAATTGATAATATGCAGGCATTAACAAACAGGGCAAAATTGGTGGATCGAAGGCCCATGACGGTGTTGGAAAGAATTTACCTGTGGAATATTCTGAAAGGTATGATCATCACTTTCCGGCATATTTTTAAAAAGAAGGCAACGATCAATTATCCTGAACAAAAAAGACCTTTTAGCCCTGTGTTTCGCGGCTTACATATTTTGAACCGTGATGAAGAAGGACGTGAACGTTGCACAGCTTGTGGTTTATGTGCAGTTGCTTGTCCGGCTGAAGCCATCACAATGGAAGCAGCAGAACGTTTGCCAGGCGGAAGAACATTTATACCGTGAAGAAAAATATGCAGCAAAGTATGAGATCAATATGCTGCGTTGTATATTCTGTGGATTGTGTGAAGAAGCTTGTCCGAAAGATGCGATCTATTTATCGCAGACTTTTGCGCCGGCAAATTATTCACGGGAAGGGTTTTATTTATAAAAAAGAAGATCTGTTGATCCCTGATCCTAAAGAAAATCCTGAAGCGTATGCAAAGGCATTGGGTGAAAGAAAAAAGATTAATAATTAATAATTATTAATTAATAATTGTTGATTTGAAGAATAACTGTTTATAAGAAATGGGTGTTACTCCAATATTATTCTGGATACTTTCTGTAGTTGCATTGTTCAGTGCATTGATGGTTATTACCAGTAAAAATCCAATGCACAGTGTTATCTGGCTGATCATCGTATTCTTTGCTATCTCTGGTCATTATCTTCTTCTTAATGCGCAGTTTCTTGCCATTGTAAATATTATTGTATATGCCGGAGCCATCATGGTGTTGTTTCTGTATGTGTTAATGCTGATGAACCTGAAAAAAGAAACAGAGCCACAAAAAAGTCGTTGGTTGAAATTAGCCGGCGCAGTTGCGGGTGGAAGTTTATTATTAGTGTTGATAGCAGCATTAAAGAAAGCTGATTTAGCAAACCAAATAGCCGAAACAAGAACCGGTGATATTGGTTTGATAGAAAATCTGGGAAAAGTATTGTTTAATGAATATGTGGTGCCGTTTGAAATAAGCAGTATTTTATTTTTAAGCGCCATGGTAGGAGCGGTGGTGATTGGGAAGAAAGAATAAGAAACCCCCTGTCCCCCTAAAGGGGTGACTTAGGTGGTGCAGTTCTTTATTATTTGAAAAATTCAAAATATTAAAATCTTTAAAAGCCCCTTTAGGGGCTTGGGGTATGCAGATCGATTATTACATATACTTATCTGTTGCGCTATTCTGTATAGGAATAGTGGGAGTGCTTACACGCCGGAATGCGATCATCATATTCATGTGCATTGAGCTTATGCTGAATGCTGTGAATTTGTTGCTGGTAGCATTTTCAAAAATGCATCATTTAAAAAATGCCGCGGTGAATGCATCAGCGGGAAGTGATGGACAGTTATTTGTGTTTTTTATAATGGTAGTTGCTGCAGCAGAAGTAAGTGTGGGGCTGGCGATCATTGTAATGATGTACCGGAATATTCATTCGGTGGATATAAACTTTTTGAACAGGTTGAAACATTAGAAACCCCCTGTCCCCCTAAAGGGGTGACTTAGGTGGTGCAGGTCTTTATAATTTAAATTTTCAGAATAATAAATCATTAAAAGCCCCTTTAGGGGTTTGGGGTATGAAGACTTTAGAATTATCTTATTTGATCCCTCTTTTTCCGCTGATCGGTTTTCTGATCATTGGATTGGGTCGGAAATATTTATCCAAACCACTCACAGGGATAATTGGAAGCGGCGTTATTCTTTTTTCATTTTTGTTAAGCATTTGGATATTTTTCCAGGTAAAGGAAGGGAATTCTGGTGTTGTTGAGTATTTCAATTTTATCTCAGCCGGGAGTTTAAAAATTCCGTTTTCATTCCAGATCGATGCTTTATCATCTTTATTTCTTTTGATAATTACCGGTGTTGGTTTTTTGATCCATGTTTATTCTGCATCCTACATGCATCATGAAAGCAAAGAACATTTTGCCCGTTACTTTTCTTACCTGAATCTTTTTGTGTTCTCTATGTTGTTGCTTGTAATGGGCGGCAACTTTGTTATTCTTTTTATTGGTTGGGAAGGTGTTGGTCTTTGTTCTTACCTGCTTATCGGCTATTGGTTTAAAAACACAGAATATAATTATGCAGCCCGCAAGGCATTTGTGATGAACCGCATAGGTGATCTTGCTTTTCTCATCGCTATTTTCATGATCATTGCAAAAGTTGGTTCGGTAAGTTTTGGTGATGTGTTTTCTACAGAAGGGCTGCAAAAGCTTGCGCCATCAGCAACGATCATTACTCTTTTACTTTTTGTAGGTGCCACGGGTAAAAGTGCACAGATACCATTATATACATGGTTGCCTGATGCCATGGCTGGTCCAACACCTGTGTCAGCATTGATCCACGCTGCAACGATGGTAACTGCCGGTATTTACATGATCGCAAGAAGTAACCTGTTGTATTCATTAAGTGAGGTAACACAAAACGTCGTTGCTTATATCGGGTTAGCTACGGCATTGCTTGCGGCAACAATTGCATTAAAGCAAAATGATATTAAGAAGGTATTGGCTTATTCTACAGTTAGCCAATTGGGATATATGTTTTTGGCGCTAGGTGTTGGCGCATATACAGCTGCTGTATTTCATGTAATGACACATGCATTCTTTAAAGCATTGTTGTTCCTTGGGAAGTGGTAGCGTCATTCATGCAATGAGTGGGGAACAGGATATACGTAATATGGGAGGGTTAAGTAAAAAATTAAAAATTACATTCTTCACATTTTTGATAGGCTGTCTTGCCATCACCGGTATTCCGCCATTCAGTGGTTTCTTTTCAAAAGATGCAATATTATTAGCAGCATTTGAACATGATGAAAGGGGGAAAATTCTGATCCTTTATTCTATCTCATTATTTACAGCACTGCTTACAACTTACTATATGTTCCGTTTGTTGTTTATTACATTCACAGGAAAATTCAGAGGCACAAAAGAACAAGAGCATCATTTACATGAAAGCCCTGCATTGATGACAATTCCTTTGATAATTCTTGCAGTGCTGGCAGCTATCGGTGGGTTTGTAGGAATTCCTGAAGTATTTATAAAAGATGGAGATAAGCTGACTCCATTTCTCTCTTCTGTTATTGCAACAAATCATGAACCGGTAAGTCGTTCAACCGAATTTTTCTTAATGGGTTTGTCAGGCGTTTTGGTAGTAGCAACGATCATCTTTACGTGGTTCCGGTTTAAAAATTATCAACCCAAAGAAGAGAAAGGATTTGGAAAAGTTTTGGAGAATAAATGGTATGTGGATGAACTGTATGATAAAGTAATTGCGAATCCATTAAACAAGCTTGCAGGATTTCTGAATAATTTTTTCGAAAGATTTATAATTGATGGTATTGTAAACAGCGTAGGCCGAGTAGTAAACTACGGAAGCCGTCAATTAAGATTATTGCAAAGCGGGCAAGTAGGCAGTTATGTGTTATTAATGGTTTTATCAATACTGCTTTTATTATTGTATCAATTTTTTATTAAGAAATAGATGATCTCATTACTTCTGATATTAATTCCATTATTGAGCGGCATTGCTGCATTTTTCTTTAAAAGAGAAGATGCTGCAAAGGGCTGGGCTTTGCTTTCATCCTTTGCTACTGTAGCAGTTTCCATACTTGGATTGACTCTTTTAAATAAAACAGAATTACTTCAATTCAAATGCGACTGGTTGCCAGGATTAGGCAGCAGTTTTTCTATTCGTCTTGATGGCATGGGTCAATTGCTTTGTTTGCTTACTGCCATTTCATTTCCGTTAATATTTATAGCAACCTGGAATCGTACTTATAAAAATGCGCACAATTTTTTTGCGCTGATGCTTCTTTCCCAGGCAGGATTGATGGGAGTATTTCTTGCAATGGATGCATTGTTGTTTTATTTCTTCTGGGAACTTAGCTTTGATCCCTGTTTATTTTCTTTCTTCTATTTGGGGAGGCAGAAAGAAGAATTGCAGCTACATTCAAATTCTTCATTTACACATTTGTTGGTTCTTTATTAATGCTGATCGGGTTGATCTATTTGCAGTCACTTACACCTGACAGATCGTTTGACATAAAATCTTTTTATGCACTTGCTATAGACAGTAAAACACAGCACTGGATATTCTGGTTAATATTTGTTGCGTTTGCAATTAAGATCCCTGTGTTCCCCTTTCATAGCTGGCAGCCTGATACGTATGAACAATCACCCACAGCCGTTACAATGGTGCTGAGTGGTATCATGGTGAAGATGGGATTGTTTGCAGTCATTCGCTGGCTACTTCCCGTTTTACCAAATGCTTCTTTTGCTTATGGTGAAAAGATGATCTCTATGTGGGTAATTGTTGGAATGATCTACGCTTCGTTGCTTGCATGGCGGCAAGATGATATGAAGCGATTGATCGCTTATTCATCTATTGCACACCTGGGGTTAATGGTTGTTGCTATTTTTTCTGAATCAGAAATAGGAATGCAGGGAGTGATGATACAAATGTTCAATCATGGTATCAACATAATCGGACTATGGATCATTGTTGAGATTCTTGAAAGAAAATATGGAACAAGAAAACTTTCTGAGCTAGGAGGTCTTGCACAAAAGGCCCCGGCTATGGCAATATTTTTTGTAGTCATTGCATTAGCAAATATTGCTTTGCCATTAACGAATGCATTTGTTGGGGAGTTCATGATGTTTACGGGAATATTTACTTCGCAGTACTCGGAATATGAGATGATCTACGGTGCCGTTAGCAGGTATCACGATCATATTTGGCGCTATTTATACTTTAAGGATGGTGCAAAAAGTGATCTATGGAAACACAAACGCATTAACTGAAACAGGAACTGATATTGGTTATAATGAAAAATTAGTACTGGGAATAATTGTGGTATTGATAATCGCAGGCGGTATTTATCCGCAGGCATTTCTAAGCCTGACTGAAGAGACAACAAAGTTTATTTTGAATGAAGCAAACGTATTTCCTTCCGGTAAATAAAAAATTAGTGAAAAGAGCATGAACGCATTGATCATATCGGCAATAATGGGAGTAGTGATGATGTTCAGCGGAATTCTGCTGAAACAAAGATCTGCTATTCGCGGATTGGCATTGGCCGGGCTTTTAGTTTCCATTGTTTTGAATATAGCAGAGATTTATGGCTTTCATTTATTCAAGATCAATATAACTGGTATGATGCACTTTGACCAGTTCTCGCTTTTCTTCAATACAATTGCAATGGCCTGCACTTTTATTTTCTTTTTGCTTTCTGCAAAAGAAATGGAAAAAGTAGGATTAAATTATTCTGACTATTTCGCTTTGATATTTTTTATTCTTTGCGGCATCACACTTTCATCATCTTTCAGCTCATTGCTGATCCTTTTTCTCGGCATTGAGATCATATCAATACCATTATATATTTTAACGGGAAGTGATAAAAGAAATTTAAAAAGCAATGAAGCGTCATTGAAATATTTTTTACTCGGTTCTTTTTCCACCGGTTTAATGCTGATGGGTATTACACTCATTTATGGCAACTCAGGTTCATTTTCGATGGATGTTATCGCTGAAGGTATTTCAAAACCTGAAGTAAAACCTGGCGTGTTGCTAATAGCTGGTTTATTATTGCTAATGTTCTCAATGGCATTTAAAGTTTCGGCTGCACCGTTTCATTTTTGGACACCTGATGTATATGATGGTGCACCGACCGTGTTCACTTCTTTTATGGCGACAATTGTAAAAGCAGCCGTCTTTATTGCTTTCATCCGTTTATTCTATCATGCTTTCGGTGATATTCATGACACATGGAAATTTATTATTGCTGTGATAACAGCACTTACATTATTCATTGGAAATATTACGGCAGTTTTTCAGCAAAGTGTAAAAAGAATGCTGGCTTACTCAAGTATTGCACAAGCAGGTTTTATGCTGATGGCTATCCTTGCATTGAACAGCATTGGCTCTGAAGGAATATTACTTTACGCAACAGCTTATTGCCTTTCTACTATTGGCCTCTTTGCCATTTTGGTTAAGATGAAGGATTATACATTTGAAGGGTTTAATGGATTTGCAAAACATCAACCCTTGCTTGCCGCAGCTGCAGTTATTTTTCTTTTGTCATTAGCTGGAATTCCATTGACAGCCGGATTTCTTGCAAAATTTTATATGCTAAATGCAGTGATTGCCAGGGGAGGTTTTCTTTGGCTTGTTATTCTTGCTGTACTAATGGCTGCTATCAGTGTGTATTATTATTTCCGTGTGATACAGGCAATGTATTTCAAAGAAGGTGAAGCACAAGTAATGGAAGTTAGTGTGGGTTTTAAATGGACGATAGCAGTGGTTGCAGCTATGGTTATTTTGCTCGGCGTTTATCCTCAGCTTCTTATTCAACTGGTTTTATTTTTAGATAAGAATTATTGCGAGAAATCAATTCTCAAAAAAATCTTTTACCATTCCTGTATTAGACTTGGTCAGGAATTTTTCAACCATAACTTTGTTTTCCCGATAACAATCGGATTAAAAAAACTTCATCATGAGAAAAACTACTCGCCGGATCTTTTTCGGTTTCACGATGCTTTGCCTCAGTATGTATCTCAATTGCACAAGTAAGACCACAAACTAGTGACTCAACAAGAACAACAGGACCAGGTGGACCAGGAGGAAGACCTCCAGCTGGTGTCAGACCTTACAAAGAGATCATAACTGATAAAGCAGTTACAAAAAATGGATTTTTCAAAGTTCATAAAGTTGAGGACAAATATTATTTTGAAATTCCTAACGATCTGCTATTGCGTGATATACTTGTTGTAAATCGTCTTTCTCAAACGCAAGCTGGTACAGGATATGGCGGCGACCAGGTAGGACAGAATGTTGTTCGCTTTGACAGAGGGCCAAACAATCGAATATTTCTTAGAACAATATCTTATGCTGTTTATGCAAAAGATTCTACTTCGCCCATGTTCTCATCCGTTGCAAATTCAAATCTTCAACCAATTTCTTTTTCATTTGATATAAAAGCATTTGGAAAAGATTCTGCAACAGCGGTTATTGAAATTACTGATTTTGTAAATGGAGATAATGATGTTCTTTTCTTTAGTAACGCTGCAAAATCTTCAAGACGTCTTGGTTCATTACAAGCAGATAAATCTTATATAGTAAGTGTAAAGCCTTACCCGATCAATATTGAGATCAAAGCGGTAAAAACTTATGGAAGAACTCCTGCACCTCCCGGTGGTGGCGGTGGTTTTGGTGCCCCGCAACCAAGCGGCAATCTTACTGTAGAAATGAACAGTTCATTTGTATTACTTCCAAAAACTCCAATGCAGGCAAGATATTTTGATGCAAGAGTTGGTTACTTCACTGTTGGTTATACAGATTTTGATGCAAACCCACAGGGTGTGAGAGATATTACAATTGCAAAACGCTGGAGACTGGAACCAAAGCCGGAGGACCTGGAGAAATATAAAAGAGGTGAGCTGGTAGAACCTATAAAGCCGATCATATTTTATATTGATCCGACAACTCCAAAAAAATGGATCCCCTATTTAATACAAGGTGTAAATGACTGGCAAAAGGCATTTGAAAAAGCCGGGTTTAAAAATGCAATTTTCGGAAAGATGGCGCCAACAAAAGAAGAAGACAGTACATGGAGCTTAGAAGATGCCCGCAACTCTGCAATTGTATATAAACCTTCAGATATCCCAAATGCAAGTGGCCCTAGTATTTCCGATCCACGTAGCGGAGAAATAATGGAAAGCCATATCAACTGGTATCATAATGTAATGGAGCTTATCCGTAATTGGTACATGATCCAGGCAGGTCCAAGTGATACCCGTGCAAGACAGATGGTATTTCCTGATGAATTAATGGGTCGCCTTGTGCAATTTGTTTCATCACACGAAGTGGGACACACACTTGGTCTTCGTCACAATTTTGGTTCAAGCTCATCAGTACCTGTTGAAAATTTAAGAAATAAAGAATGGGTTGCTAAAAACGGACATACACCATCGATCATGGATTATGCCCGTTTCAATTATGTTGCACAACCTGAAGATGGATTGACCGGAGAAGAACTACAAGGCCGCATCGGTGATTATGACAGGTGGGCAATTGAATGGGGTTACAGACGTTTTTATGAATTCAATTCTCCCGAAGCTGAAAAAGGAAAATTGAATCAATGGACTAGAGAAAAATTAAAAGACCATCGTTTATGGTGGGGTGATGGTGAAACCAACCAGGATGATCCGCGTTCGCAAACAGAAGATCTAAGTGATAACGCAGTTAAAGCAAGTGAATATGGAATTAAAAACCTAAAGCGAATCGTTCCGGAATTAATGAAATGGACAAAACTGGATAATGAAGATTATACAAATCTTGCAGATGTATATAGCCAGGTAACGGGTCAGTTCAGCCGTTATATGGGTCATGTTTCAAGAAATGTTGGTGGTATTTATAAAACACCAAGAGTGGTTGAAGAGTCAGAGCCTGTTTTTGAATTTACTCCAAAAGCAAAGCAAGCCGAAGCTGTTGCTTTTATCAATCAGCAATTGTTTACTACCCCAACCTGGCTGATCACCAGTGATATTTATGGAAAGACGGGTGCCAGTCCATTAACAGTTATTGGAAATATGCAAGACAATGTTTTGAACAGATTTTTTAGCGCCAACACTTTGAATAAATTAATAAATGCTGAAACATGCACTTGGTAACAATGCGTACAAGATGACGGATCTTTTCAGCGATGTGAAAAAAGGAGTATGGTCAGAATTAAGCAGCAGGAAAACGATCGATGTTTACCGTCGGAATCTTCAAAAATCGTATGTAAACATTTTAAACAATTTATTGAATCCGGCGGACGTAGTAATAAGCCTTGGCGGTGGATTCAGTATAGGGCCTTCAGTAAATACTGATAAATCGGATATTAAAAGCTTGGTTCGGGCACATCTTACTTCTTTGAAAGCAGAAGTAACTTCGGCCGCAGCTGCGATCGCAGATCCAATGAGCAAGTACCATTTGCAGGATATTGCAAAAAGAATTGACGAAGCCTTGAATCCTAAAAAATAATTTTGCCGGTAATTAAAAAGGGTGGTTTTGTAGCCGCCCTTTTTTATTTAATTTAACCAGTTGTCAAATTTTATAACTTTGGATTGACCGACTTCCTTACTTTGCATTATACAAATGAGATTCAGCGATATTTTATCAATTGCATTCCGATCTGTTCGAAGTAATATGCTTCGCACGGTGCTTACTGTTCTGATCATTGCATTAGGTATTACCGCATTGGTGGTCGTTAACACAGCTATTAAAGCAATAAATCAAAAATTCACTGAAAGTTTTTCAACCATGGGTGCCAGCGGGTTTACGATCCGCTATAAAGACCGGAATATTCGTTTCGGAGGCGGTGGTGGGTCTGAAATAAAAAAAGAAAAAAAAGGAAGCAAGAAAGAAAAGAAGTCAAACCTGGGTAAAATAATAAGGAAAGAAGAAGCGGAAATGTTTGTACAGAATTTCAAATTTCCCTCCTCAAAAGGGGTTTCAGTATTTGCAACGAGAAATGCGATCGCATTCTTACGAAGCAAAAAAAACAAGTCCCAATGTATTATTATTTGGCGGCGATGAAAATTATATGATCCTGAATGGATACAAATTAAGATCAGGAAGAAACCTTAACCAGGCAGATGTTCAGTCTGCAAGAAATGTTTGTATTGTGGGCTATGATGTAGCGAAAAAATTATTCCCTGTGAACCCCGATAAAGCTGTTAATGCAATTATCCGGGTACAAAATATTCCTTACCGTGTTATTGGAGTACTTGATAGCCGTGGTTCTTCATTTGGGATGAGTTTAGATAACAGGATATTTACAAGCTATACAAATGTTCACCGTCAATTCAGCTCAGGAATAAGTTATGTTATAGCTATCATGACTGATGATATAAAGAAAGTGCAGGTTGCTATGGGCGAGGCCGAAGGTGTTTTTCGGTCAGTAAGAAAACTTGCGACAACAGAAGAAAACAATTTTGTGCTCGATCGAAATGATAGTGTTGCAGAAAAAGCAATGAACAGCCTTGGTATGATCTCTTTGTCTGCCCTGGTGATTGGTTTTATTACCCTGATCGGTGCCGCCATCGGGTTAATGAATATCATGCTTGTTGCTGTAACGGAAAGAACCAAGGAAGTGGGATTAGTAAAAGCGATAGGTGGTAAAAGCAAAACAGTAAGGGCTCAATTTCTTATGGAGTCAATTATTATCAGTGTACTGGGAGCCATATTGGGGATCATATTTGGTATTTTAATTGGAAATCTTATATCTATTGCCATCAATACAGGCTTTGTTATTCCCTGGAACTGGGTAATATTAGCGATCGCCATTTGTTCGGTCACAGGCTTATTGGCCGGTTTGTATCCTGCATTAAAAGCTGGAAAATTGAATCCCATCGAAGCACTCCGGTATGAATGATCTTACAAATTAATCAAGCAGCAGTTCAGTTGATACTGGCAGTCTGATACTAACCCCTGTTTGGGCAAGAGTAAAAATATAACGGCTTCTTGTTCCAGAACAAAAAATCCTTAACTTGTAACGCTCTGATTAAAAATTTTTGCAGAGGCAATTTGGAGCATTTAACCTTTTTTTCCTTAGAATTGTGTCCCTGAAAAAAAATACAAACTTTTTTTAAAAATTTTAAACATTAAAAACTAAGATCATGGCTGAAACAAAACCGACTGCAACAGCAAGTGTGAAAGCAACTTCAGTACAAACGAAAAAAAGCAGTAATGCCATTTCATGGCTTGCCCCTGTTATTTGCCTTCTTGCCGGTTATCTCATCTGGCGTTTTATTCTTGGAGATGCTGATGGATTTAATCAACCCGATAAAGCCGGTGGCTTTTGGCCAAAGCATGATAAACCAAAGGGTGCAATGAGTGGTATTTATATGGGAGGAATTATCATCCCTGTTCTTATTGGTATGTTCCTGATGGTAGTTACTTTTTCCATTGAACGCCTGCTTACGATAAGTAAAGCTTTAGGAAGCGGTTCAATCGCAGATTTTATCCGCAAAGTGCAATATCATCTTGCAAATAGAAATGTAGATGCGGCAATGGCAGAATGCGACAAACAACGTGGTTCAGTTGCAAACGTTATGCGTGCCGGTCTGCGTCGTTATAAAGAGATGACAACTGCTGGTGGTGATCTCAGCACTGATCAAAAAGTCTTAGCTATACAGAAAGAAGTTGAAGAGGCAACAGCATTGGAACTTCCTATGCTTCAAAAAAATCTTGTATTTCTTTCTACAATTACTTCTGTTGGAACCCTGGTTGCCCTGCTTGGTACGGTAATGGGAATGATCCGTTCATTCTCTGCATTGGGATCTGGCGAAGGTGGAGGCGGTGCTGCAGCTAGTGCACTTGCTGTCGGTATATCGGAAGCCCTATATAATACAGCGTTAGGTATCGGTACATCTGCCTTTGCACTTATTATGTATAATATTTTTACAACTAAGATCGATTCAATCACTTACGGCATTGATGAATCAGGTTTCACTCTTACACAAAGCTTTGCATCTCTTTACAAATAAGAGACACTTGTCTTTATGGAAATTATGAAACATTGAATCTCAATACTAAATTAATGTAAACATGCCCAGTGTTAAAATACCAAAGAAAAGCACATTCGTTGATATGACTCCTTTTGTGGATGTTGCTTTCCTGATCCTCACATTTTTCATCATGGCTACGAAGTTCAAACCTGAGGAACCTGTCGAGATAAAAACACCAAATTCGGTTTCAACCAAGGATCTGCCTGAAGATGATGCGATACAAGTCACATTTGACAGTACAGGCCGGGTCTTTTTTGGTGTTTTATCACAAAAAGATCAAGAAAAATATGATGTAATAAAGCATATTAATGATACAAGGAGCCTGGGATTAACAGAAGCCGAAATGAGGAATTTTGTGAGGGTACCTGCTATAGGAGTTCCTTTTAGTGGTTTAAAGCAATTACTGGCAATTCCGCAGGAAGATCAGAAGAATTTTAAACAACCGGGAATCCCTTTAGACACACTTGGTGGAGAATTGCTTTACTGGATCAGGGATGCAGTTGGAACATTTACTGGAAAAAAATTGCAATATCTTATAAAGGGAGACAATAATGCAAAATACCCAGCTTTTAAACAAGTACTGACCGCATTTAAGAAAAATGAAATTTTTAAATTTCAGATGATCACTATGCTCGAAGATGCACCTGCTGGCTCGGAACTTGCAATATTGAGGAATAGGGAAAAAGCAGCCAGCAAATAATAATTTTATTAATTCTTAAAAATTTAAATCATGGCAAGTATAGATGAAGGCGGTGGTGGTGGTCATAAAAAAGGACCGGGAGTTAAGAAAGCAAAAAAACTTTCGACCCGAGTTGACATGACACCCATGGTTGATCTAGGCTTCTTGCTTATAACATTTTTCATTTTCACTACAACTATGAGTAGCCCAACAACTATGCAGTTGTTTATGCCTAAGGATACGGATGAGAAAGACCAGAATAAAGCAAAAGAATCAGGAGCTCTTACTATCCTGCTGGGAAAAAATAATGTTGTTTATCTTTATAGAGGTCAGTTACTACCTGATGCTTCTAATTTTCATACAACAACGTTTAAAGGTATCCGCGATTCTATCCTTCAAATGAAAAAGGATGTAATAAATGCCCATGTACATGATGCAGGTTGTACAAAGATCCAGGAAGAAGCAAGAATTGGTAATAGCAAACTTAATCCTCCAATTCTACCCGATCCTAATTGGAAGAATGCCTGTCTTGATAAGGACCTTGTTATCGTAATAAAACCTGATGAAGAGGCTACATATAAGAATACGATCGATATTTTAGACGAGATGGCTATAAACGCAATAAAGCGTTATGCAATGGTTGATCTTTTTCCCGTTGAAAAGGATTTAATTAAGAAAACAAGTGGCGGAAATTAATTAACGGATTAATGTGGAATTTCATTCATTCTGCATCTAATTATTAAAGAAACTGCAAATGGAAATAAATAAAATCTTGTCAAGTGATATTCTGGATCTTCTTTTTGAAGACAGGAATAAAGCTTATGGCGCATATGAGCTACGCAAAACGTATAAAAAAAGGCTTACGATAGCTTTACTTTGTACAGCTGCTGTTGCATTATTAGCATTGGGTGGTTCCTTTCTTGCAAGTTCACTGAAAAAAAATGCAGGAAAAGTGCAGGTCAGAGAGTTAACTCTTACCGAGTTAAAACAGGAAGAGGAGAAAAAACCTGAGCCGCCACCACCGCCACCACCAAAGCAAGAGCCACCAAAAGTGGAGATGACAAAATTCACCCCTCCTAAAATTGTAAAAGATGAGGAAGTGAAAAAAGAGGAAATACCACCAGAAGTAAAGGAATTAGAAGATACAAAGATCGATGTAAAAAGCCAGGAAGGTATAAAAGATGAGGGTCTTGCTCCTGCAGTAGTTGATGAAGGAAAGCAGGTAGTAGAAGAAAAGAAAGATGAAGATGAAAACAAGGTTTTTGAGAAAGTGGAAGTGGAAGCAAGTTTTAAAGGTGGTGAAAGAGAGTGGCGCAAGTATCTTGAAAGAAATCTTGATCCAAATGTGCCTGTTGAAAACGGTGCAAGTGAAGGAACTTATACTGTTATAGTGCAATTCATCGTGGATAAAGAAGGCAAGATAAGTGATGTAAAAGCAGTATCAAATCATGGTCACGGTATGGAAGAAGAAGCGATCAAAGTAATTAAAAAAGGACCGGACTGGGTGCCTGCCATTCAAAATGGTCGCCAGGTAAAAGCTTATCGTAAACAGCCAATTACTTTTGTGGTAGCATCAGAATAAAACTTTTTTACTGTTAAGCAAATAATTAAATCCCTCCCAACTTGTGGGGAGGGATTTCTATTTTTGGGGCATGCAGGGAAAATTAACTGGATGGGATGATACGATCGTAGCATTGGCAACACCACCGGGGATAGGAGCTATTGGTATTATTCGTCTTAGCGGTGCTAAAGCGATCGATATTGTGAATGATCTGTTTCCATCAAAAGATCTTAGCCAGCAAGCATCGCATACCATTCATGTTGGAATTATAAAAGATAAAGAAGCAATACTTGATGAAGTTGTTATTTCAATATATAAAAATCCAAGATCATACACAGGGGAAGATGTGGTGGAAATAAGCGGACACGGTTCGCCATTTGTTTTGCAACAAATCATTAATGCATGTACACAAGGTGGCGCAAGATTGGCAAAACCCGGAGAGTTTACACAAAGAGCATTTTTAAAAGGAAAGCTTGATCTTGCACAGGCCGAAGCTGTTGCTGATCTGATAGCATCCAATACACAGGCTTCGCAAAAAACAGCCTTGCATAATATTCGTGGTGGATTTTCAAATAAACTAAAAGAACTAAGAGATCAATTATTAAAGTTTTCTGCTTTAATAGAACTGGAACTTGATTTCAGCCAGGAAGATGTTGAGTTTGCAGATAGAAAACAATTTTATGAATTGATAAATGAATTAAGCAAGCTAACTGATCAATTGATAAATTCTTTTCGTCTTGGAAATGTAATTAAGAACGGGGTCAGTGTGGCAATTGTTGGTAAACCAAATGCCGGTAAATCAACATTACTAAATGCATTGTTGCAGGAAGACAGGGCCATTGTAAGTGATATTCCTGGCACTACAAGAGATACGATCGAAGAGATCATTAATATTGATGGCATTCTTTTTCGCCTGATCGATACTGCTGGTATTCGCCAGCATACAAGCGATATAATTGAAATAATGGGAGTGGAGAAAAGCCTGGACAAAATGAAGACGGCTGACCTTGTACTGTATTTATTTGATGTGGATGATAATATTAAAGAGATAAGTAATTTGCAGGACGAGTTGAAAAAAAGAGAATTGAAATTTTTATTGGTTGCCAATAAAACGGATAAACAAGAGGAATCAATTGCAAGAGAGAAGTTTTCTTTGTTGGATAACATCGTATATATTTCTGCAAAAAATAACAGGCATCTTGAAGTTTTAAAAGAAAGAATGGTTGATAAAGTAATTTCTGGTGAAGTACGATCAGAAGATACTATTGTAACCAATGCCCGCCATTACCATGCCTTAAAAGAAGTAGCGAAATCTTTAACTGATATAAAAAATGGCTTAGACAATAAACTTGCAGGTGACCTGTTAGCATTGGATATTAGAAGAGGCCTTCATTATCTTGGTGAGATAACGGGAGAGATAACAAATGAAGACCAACTCGATTATATTTTCAGTAAGTTTTGTATCGGAAAGTAGTTCAAAGATATCCTCGTGAAACAGCTATTTTTATCAGGGCAGCAGTATTCTTTGTCTCAAATTTAGCCAATAGGTTTTTCCGGTGAGTATCTACTGTAGTTACACTGATAAATAATTTTTGTGCTATTTCTGCATTGGTCATTCCGTTGGCGATCAATTCTAAGACTTCCTTTTCACGACGGGTTAAAACAATTGCCGACGCATTATCTTTTCTTAAAGTGTGAGAGGCTTCCTCACTTAAGTAGGTCTTGCCTTTCATAACTGTTTCAATGGCACTTGTTAATTCTTCCTGTGTAGCATTTTTCAATACATAGCCCGATGCGCCATTATCCATCATCTTTTGAATAAAACTTTGCTGGTTGAAAGTGCTGAGACCAATAATAAAAACAGAGGGATATTTTGTTTTTACTTCCTTGCACAGTTCAATACCACTTATATCCGGCAGGTTAATGTCCATTAAGATCACATCAGGTAGTTGCCTGTTCAAAAAAGCGAGACAGCTTGCTGCATTCATAGCATGACCAGTCAATTCAATATCTTTTTCATTTTGCAATAATGAACGAATACCTTCTATCACCATATAATGATCATCTACTATAAAAACTTTTGTTGGCATTACACATTTAATTCAATATGAACAGAAGTGCCATTTCCCGGCTTTGAGTTTACATCAAGTTTACCTTTTAAAAATTCAATGCGGTTTTGAATATTGTTCCAGCCAATTCCTTGTGGCCTGTTCAAAATGCTTGTGTCAAACCCTTTCCCATCATCTTCTACAGTTACAGATAGCAGCCCATCAATTTTGCTTACCTGCACGATGGCTGTTTTTGCTGCAGCATGTTTCATTGTATTATTCAGTAAGTTCCTGTACAATGCGATAAATGGTTATCCCTGTCGTTTGATCGATCACTGCATCTTTCAAGTCCAATGGATTGGTAATTTACTTTTAATGCCCCACTCTGGTTAATGTCGTTACAAAAATCCTTTAACGCTGTATCCAACCCAAACTTTACCAATGCTTCCGGCATCATGTTATGGGCCACCCGCCGCATTTCTTTAATGGAACTGTCCAGCATATCCATGCTGCGTTCAAACGCCTGCTGGTTGTCAGGCGTCATGATAAGGTTTCCTTTCATAGTCTGAAATGAGTATTTAATGCCTGACAACATACCTCCCAATCCATCGTGCAGGTCCTTTGCCAGGCGGGTTCGTTCCTGTTCTTCTCCTTTTAATACTGCTTCGGTTGCAGTTAATTTTTTTTCTGTTTCTAATTCAATGATGCGTTGCTGTTGCAGTTTTTTCTTTTGATCATAATTTCTGTAGGTAAGAAAAGAGATTATTAGTAACACCGCAGCTGAGCCCAAAAGAAAATAGTTCATGATTTTTCTTTTTTGCAATTGCGACTGCTGAATAATTATTTGCTTATCCTTTTTTTCAGATTCATATTTTTTTTCAAGTTCAGTTGCATATTTTTTTGATTCAAGGGTAATTGCTGAATCACTTGCTTCCTTATATTTTTGAAAGTATTCATAGGCTAGTTTATACCTGCCGGTAACCCCATAAACGTCTGACAAGTATTTGTAACCGTCGTCAAGAATATTAAAGTACCCGATACTTTCTGCTTGTTTTATCCCATTCAACAAATAACTTTCTGCCTCACTATATTTTTTTTGTAAAATTGAAACTGCTCCAAGCTGTAAAAGGGATTCGGCCTTTCCATAGGCATAATTATTTTTTTCTGAAACAGAATAACTTTTTTGAAAGTAATGAGCCGCGGAATCGAAATTGTTCAGTTTTCTGAATACCTGGGCAGCGATAAGGTAGTATGAAAACACTATGTCAACATTAGCGTTTTCGTCTGCATAAATTTTTGCGCTGTCAAGAAATGTTTTTGCTTCATTATATTTTTCCTGCCTTGTTAAACTATTCGTAAGCATAAAATACGAAATGAATAAATTTGACTTACCTCTTGTCCTTTGCGAAATTTTTACAGCTTTTTGGGCATACTCTTCCTGCTTGGTATATTCTTCGAGGTCACCAAACACGGCCGATAAATTACAATAGCGTATAACCAGTTTATCGGGTAAATTAAGTTGTTCAAAAGAAGCGATACACTTTAAATTATATTGTACACATTCTTCGAAATTATTTTGCACTTTTAAAATATTGGCAATATCACCATAGGCATTCGCCTCCCATAGTTTTGCATTTGCATGAGTTGATTTTTTATAATTGAGAACCGCCGTATCAAGGCTATTTCGACAATCAGTATATCTTGCCGCTGAACTATACAAAAAAGATTGATTTTGGTAAATGCGTCCAAGCTGGTAGAACAATTTTTTTTCACTTGCGAACTTAATTGCATCCTTGTACGCATTATATGCCTTAGCTGTATCAACAACTTCGTAATCAATTGCAAGCCGCATCATACTCATTGCACGGTTACTATCAGCCATAGGTTGTTGTAATTCTTTTGCTATGCTATCGACAAGATGTTGTTGGGCTTCTGTTGTTTTTAACAGAAAAAAGGAAATAAAAATGAATAGTACTTTTTGCATACAGTAAAATAGGCCTTTATCATCGCTTTACAAATAAAAGCGACAGCAGCTTCTTTACGTCTCCCCTTTTTCCATGATTTTTTTCATTTTACAAAATCTCCTGTTTTTAAGGGATAGATTAAACTTTTACTAAGCATCATATTTACACCACTAAAAAATATCCCCATGCATAAATACTTTTCTTTTCTTTTTGTCCTTCTATCCATAAATGCTTTAAGCCAACCATTACCTAAAGCCGGGCGGTTAAAAATTACTATTGAATCCTTCAAATGCATTAACAAATCATGGGATGGATTTGTAGAGTTTGATGGACATGGCAATGAAGCATCTGTTAATTTTAGTTACAGAATTTATAGCCCCTCCAATCCCGGCGCTGCAAGAAGAAATTCAGGAGGCACTGTAATATTTGGCTCCAATGTGAATGGTATGACAAGAGCCGGTACGCAAACACCCGATCTTGGCGGCATTAATAATGGAGATGTCGTAAACGTTTCTACACTGGTAATGGATGAACATGTGAATGCAGATGAGTTCATCATTATTGCACCAACTGTATGGGAATGGGATGGACCGGAAAAAAATACACTAAACAAGTTTAATGCACAATTAGAAATGGACTTGGACTTTGCCGTTAGCCAGCCATTTCCTTTTGCAGCTACACAAATAGATTATAGGGATCCGTTTCGTGACAGGGTTGTAAAAATTTTTGATAAATACAGTGGTTATGGACAGGCGATAAAATATCATAACGTTTTTAAAGATTTTTTCTGTCCGGGTAATGCACAAGGCAACAGGGTTATGGGGATCAGATCCGGAACTTTTGGTAGCGAATGCCTGGTTGTTTATCCGCCCACTTTAGTTTTATTAGATACAAAAACTCTCAATGCCCAATATACTAATAATCTCGGCGGTGTTGCCGGTGACTCACATGCCGCAAGAGAAACAAGGGGCTGGCCTCCAATCTGGGGAATTAATGTCCACTACATTGAGAATAGTTATGGCGTTCAAACAAGTAATGGAAGCTATGATGTATTTCTGAAAATAGAATTTACACCTGACCAGCAACCACCAGTCGCTCTGACATCCTCTTTACCAAAAAATTCTAAACAGCCTTTTATAGATCAATCTGAAAAAAGTATGCAGGCTATAGCCGGCAAGTGGAGCGGAACTTATGGCGGTGGCGAAAACTTCAATACTGATTTTTATTCTTTTCAATTAAATGCTGATGGCACTATGCAGGTTCTTGACAAAGGGGGGGCGGTACTTGCAAAAGGAACATACACTATTAGTAATAATGTAATTTCTGGAAAGTATACCTATAGCGATGGTTCTGCTTTTTCTTTTACAGGAACAGTTGCAAAAAATACAATGAGTGGAACATGGGAGGGTACTAAGAAAGGCAGCAGCGGGGGAAAATGGACTATGACTAAATAAATAAAACATCAAAAAATCATTTGACAATTAATCCATGAAATTATTTCTCTTAATACAAGCTTCATTTTTCCTTCTGTCGCAGCAATGTTTTTCGCAAACGGATAGTTTTGATGTGTTCACCTATAAACATCCTGAGTTTTTTATAAAAAGCGAATTGTCCTCACGGTTGCAGTTTACCATGAGTAATGCTGATGGCAATTTCTGTACGATCACATTGTACAAAAGTCAGCACATAAAGGAAGATGTAATGAAAAATATTACGAGTCAATGGAATGAGCAGGTAGTGAAAAGATTGACCAAAGCAAGTAAAAAACCCGGCAAGATAATGACGGGACAACTCCTGGATGGATGGGCATCCACATTGGCAGTTGGTAATTTCTATCATAACAAAAAGAAATGCTTGGTGATGTTAAATTCATTTGGAAAGGATCAAACATCAGCTTGCGTAACTTTTGTATTCACCGATCCACTATTTAAGGGAGCTGTAGAAAACTTCTCCCAAAACCTTCATCTAAAAAATCAATAATGAGAAAGCATCTTCTATTTATTTTTTGTTTCCTGCTTATCGCAGGTATCAATTTTGGCCAGTCAAAACCAAAGACGCCTGTAAGCCCGACCGGGTCGGCATTAAAAAAGATAGTAAGCGGTACAGGACTTCCTTACAAAATGATCAATGATAGTCTTGCTGTTATACCATATGAAGGAGAAAACATTGCTTCGTATAATGTACTTATACAAAAAGTAAGTGATCTGTATATTGTTTACACAAATCTTACAGAAGCGCTGCCTGGTAAGATCGATGATACGAAGTTCAAATACCTCTTGCAGAAAAATAATGATTTCGATATTATAAAGATCGGGTTAGAGAGTAGTGACAATACTGTGTATGTACGAGCCGATATTTTTAAATCCGTCACTACTGTAGCGCTTATGACAAGAGTTATCAAACAGGTGGCCAATGTCACTAATATAATTGCCGGTGATTTGAAATAAATACTTGTATAAATAGAATAAAATGAAAAAATATCTTCTCGTATTTGTTTTGCTGCTTGCTATGTCAGCAGCATTTTCCCAGGCTGGTAAAAAACCAACTGCAAAAGACAAACCTCCAACCCAAAAAGAAATGGATGAGATGATGAAGGAAATGCAAAAAGCAATGGATGAAATGAGCCCTGAAGATAAAAGAATGATGGATAGCATGGGTATTAAAATGCCGGATACAAAAAACATTCAAAAATCAATGTCGGGAATAACAGATGCCCAATTGAAAAAAGCTTATGAAGATGAGAGTCGGATTGTACCGATGCGGGATGCTGCAAGGATAGCAGCAATACCCAAAGGCGTAAATGAAAGCCGCATGGGAGCCTATATCGCTTCTGTACAAAGCAAAGCAGGGGCACTGCTGAAACCGGAATTAAAAAGCATGGGCGACAAAATTTACAATTACATCAAATCAAACAGCAAGAATAGCACAGAAGCAGGCAATATGGCCGTTGGTTTATGGATAGCGGGTAAACCCCAATTGGCGTTATGCACTTTGGGGAAAATTTGTGTTGACGATGCGACTAATATTGATAACCTCAGTAATTACGCTTCCCTGCTTTCCATGCTCGGTGCTCAGCACCTTGCTATTCCTATTCTTAATAGCCTCAATGCAAAATTTCCAAAAAACAGTACACTGCTCAACAACCTTGGGCAGGCATGGTTTGGCCTGGGAGAAATAGACAAGGCAGAAAAATACTTAGACAGCGCCATCCGCATATACGCTTACCATCCACAGGCTAATTATACAAAATCATTTATTGAAGAAAGTAAGGGTAATACTGTTGCTGCTGTTGAAGCGGCAAAACGGAGCATCAAAAAAGCTTATAGCCAGGAAAAAGAAAACAGGTTAAACAAACTAAAATATAAGCTGAAGAGCAATGATGTTAGCTGGAACTTTCATATGCCACAAGACCCTCTTGGATTAGAAAAATTCAAGTGGCCCGGCTATCCAAAAAACGTAGCAGAAAGTGAAATAATGGAAAAAGAATGGAATGCTTTTAAGCAAGTTTGTGGAAATGCCATTGCTGAACTTAAAATAAAAGAGAAACGCTTAGAAGCAGAAATGATATCTGCCCAGAAAAAGCTCACACAGCAATTAATACAAGCGGGTAACAAAGGAATAATGGTTGACCCCATGCCCCGCCTGGCTCATAAAGCAATGATCAAATTAAAATACTTAGTGGAAGGCAAAGATGGCAGCCTCGAACATAATTATAAAACGAAAGGAGAAGCGTTAGCTTCGGCCTACATAGAGGCATCCTCGTTTGAAAATAAACTTTCCATTGAATTGGAAGCACTTGAAAAAAAATATGAAGACCAGTTTGGAGAAGGCAAGCCCAACCCATTTGATGCAGCATGTGCTGATGATACCAAAGCAAAGAATGCTTATTTAAATTCAGCAAATACATTGCTGGAGCAAAGATCAACTGACTGGCTTAATTTTTTGCGCCGTAAAACAATGATGAAGTATATTATTATCAATACACCCAGTGGCCCGAACAATTTGAATTGACAAAAGTAGCGGCACAAATCGGCTGGCTAACTTTTATAAAAGACCAGGTAGTAGAGTTTAAAGATAAAAGCGGCTGGTGCCAGGATAAAGAAGAAGATGATGAATTAAAGAAATTTAAACTGCAGGCCTTTGATGATGTGGCCTGCCAGTATAAATCTACCACGAATTTAAAAATAATAAAGATTGAAAGCAATTGCAGCCGTATGACCAGTGAGTTTGATTTTATGTTTCTTAACTATGTTAGAAAAGATGATTTTGAAAGGGCAGAAGGTGATACATATATCAGCAGTACTTTTAAACTAAGCGCCGAAGCAGGAAGAGATTTGAGTGCGGGTCCCCTGAAAGTAGAAGCAAAGGCCGGAGTAGGGGTTGAATTTGAATTTGGACGTACAGGCGTGGAGGATGTAGTGCTAATCGGTGAAGCTAAGGTGGGCATAGGTACAAACGTACTGGATGAAAACGAAGAAACGGGTGCAACAGGAATTGGTATAGCAGGGAAAGATGCATTCCCCACTACTGTGGAAGCCGGAGTGGAAGGCCGCATTAGTATTATAAGCGGACGGGGTTCTGTTGATGGATCCGGCATCCTGAAAGGTATCAAAGTGATCGAATGGTAAATATTACTTTAAATACAGGTGTAACTGCGTCGGAAATTTTTTTAAAACGAAATAACAGGTCAATGAACTATTCAACCAAATTAATGAAAGCAGTTTTATTAAATATGATGCTGCTGCTTTCATTAAGCAGTACTTCGCAGAATTGCTCTGAAGAATTATTACTCCAAAGGCCAGGCATATGGAAAGCTTCACCGAAAGGATCAGAGGGAGGAACTGCTGCAGACCTGGCCAAGGAAAAGAAGACAATAGCCGCTATACACACGATGATAAAATCGAAATATATTCCAAAGAGTGTGGAGGCAAATTTTCACGGAGCTTATAATCCGCTTTATCCGAATATGCCGGGCAATAGTTATGTTTATAGTATCATTCCTTTAAATTTTTACTGCGACGGCAATACTATTAAAACAGCCCACGAAACTTCTACTTATTTTTCTATCAGTGCCAATTTTTTTGATGCTGAAATTTACGAATCTCCAAACAATGATGAAGCAACATCCGGTATGGGATACCACTATATAAAAGATATGCCGATTGAAAAAGATGGTTACTGGCAGTTTAAAACTATAGATGCTGGTCTTGGTTTTGGCATGACAGGTGTCTCCAGTGCCTGGCTCATTACTTATAGTGGTAAGCTTCCATATGCTTATACAACAAAAAAAGAATTTTTGGAAACAAGGAAGATCATACTGGCGAATGAGAAACGCCAGTCAGCATCAGGTTTCCAGGATGTACTTGATCGATTGGAGATAGAGAAAACATATAAAGAGAAAGAGTATAAGAACGATCCGGAAAAGCTAAAAAAATATATGAAAATGGATTACACAGATTCAAAGGCCAGGTATGAAAAATTATTGAATGACAATGAAAAGACTTTCAAGCCAGCCTTTGAGAAGATTGATGCGCAATTAAAAATGTCTGCTGCGGAATTGAATCAACCTGCTATTGTAAAAATGGATCCCAATGATCATTTGTCTTACTTGTTTACCGATGACAATGACCCATTTGGACAAATACTTATCAAGCCCAATCCTGGTTATTTCAACAAGAAATTACCGAGATCAACTCCTCAGTTTTTTTGGGTATATGTAAGAGCTAACCACAAGGATCCAATAGCAGCGAACTTTATGTCGGATATCATGAAAGCCGTTGATTTTTCAATATTGAAAAATATGTTGGGTAAATAAAATTCTAATCATCTAATTGGCATATTATGAAAAAAATAATTCTCATTGCACTTGTTGCAGTTTCTATCACTTCACAAGCACAGCCTGTATATATAGACAGAATTGGATTTAAACTGGAAAGCATAGCTGATATAGACATCGGCTGGATGGAAATTCGTAAACATACAACACCGCCAAAAGGGAAACAACTCGGCGATAGAATTTACAGCGCCAAACAAATAGACAATTGTGAAAAGTTTGTAGAATGGATGCAACAATCTTATCTGCCTCGGGGATGCTTAGGTAATGCGACTTATTACCAAAACCACATCCCAAAATTCAGCGGCACCAATAGCCGGTTAGGTAATGCAATAGATATGCATACGCAAGCACTGCCATTAATGTACGGTGCACAAACAAAAGTTCATATGTTTTTGAAAAAAGATGAAAAGGGAAAATTTGTTCCACAAACCGGTCATGGAGAATTTTGGAACATAGAGGCCAATCAATTGCAACACATCAGCTTGCCAGTATCGTTTATTTCAAGTACCGAAGAATACTATTTTTTACTACCAGATTTTACCAGCAATTCAAAAGGATATAATGCCGATGACAAAGCTGGAAGTGATCTACTGGGTTTCGCTAACAACAAAAACATTGAAGGATACCAGCATTTTTATATCCCCCCAAAAACAATTGTCGACGATGGCGGCTACGTTGTCATTATGACCAAAGACAACAAAGAACTTCCGTTTGAGAAAATAACTATCGGCGAGTTTTTTACGCAAGCCGAAAAGCAACTTCCGGTTTGGCAAAAAGTAGACCCTACGTCCCCGGAAAATTTTGCCAAGGCACAAAAGAACCTTGCAAGGTTAAAAGAAAAATATAAAAACAAATGGAATGATATTGCTGAATTGAAACTTTCTGCTCAAATCACTCTTTTTGACTTTTGTAAATGCAACAGAAGGATATGATGACATGTTTGACAATAAAGGTCAAACCACTTTCCCAATTTTAAAAGTAAGAAAAACAGCATTAGAGCTTTGTAAAAAAGACCAGCCGCAATGGCTTGTTATCCGATGGACTGTGGGAATGCCCAACCAGGCGTTTAATTTACATCTGCACGAATCAGTAATGAACAATTTTAATTTTAAATATGCGTATGATTATTTTTTTGATCCTGAGAAAGTAAAAGGTCAACCCTATAAACCACTTCGTTCCCCTACTTACAAAGAGGCAGTAGTGGTTAGCGAAGGATCGGAAGCAGCTAAAAAAAATACAGCAGATAAAAACATTCATTTTTTCGAAGATTTTTCTACAACGGCTGTTGGGAAAAAACCAATTGGCTGGCAAAGTACATTAGCTCTTGGGACTACCACAGTTGTTACAAAGCGGGATGGATTAGACGGTAACTGGGCCATAATGGCAAACTATATAATAAGCCCCACGCAACTTAAAATGCCATTACCACAAAATTTTACGCTGAGCTATGAAATAGTGGCTGCCCAAAATTTCACGTGGGGAGCGAAGGCATTGACCCTCAAATTGTCAAAGGAAGTTTCAAGAGGCAATGCCGAATCATTTCTGGCGCTTAGTCTTCGCCCCGGCTTTGATGGAAGAGACGGAGAGGCAACACTGGAAACAAAATTTCCCAATCCACCAGGTTATTCAAATGGAACCAAATGGTATGCTGCACCCGGTTTTTCCAACAATAAGAAAAACAACCACATTCTTGTAACCATTAAAAAG
Source organism: uncultured Bacteroidota bacterium (assembly GCA_963746915.1). GTDB lineage: Bacteria > Bacteroidota > Bacteroidia > Chitinophagales > Chitinophagaceae > VBAS01. Next base: position 490,780 of record CAVVDD010000006.1, read on the forward strand.
AAGGATGAAACGTTGCAGGTATTTATTGATAAAACTAAAATAGCTGAATACGAAAAAGCAATACCTGCAGCTCACTTATTCAATGCAATGTCATTTACAAGTTACAACTCAGGCGAGAACGATAAATACTATATCAGCAATATTAAGATCACAAAGGATTAGATCTGTTCCTCAAGGAGTAGATAAATATCCCTGTTTTACAGGATAGTATCATGCGATCAACGCTAATACATTTGAATAATAATGTTTATTAGTATGAAAAATATAATTTCTCTCTGTTTCTTCTTTGCTTTTGCTGCGTCAGTCTTTGCACAAAAAGAAACATTCGATATGGTTACGTACACATCTCCTGCCGGATGGGAGAAAAAAGTAACAGAGAATATAATCACTTATAGTACTATAAATAAAACAAATAAAAGTTGGTGCCAGGTAGGTTTAATAAGAAGTACAAATAGTAAAGGCAGTATAGAGCAGGATTTCGAAAGCGAGTGGCAGGAGTTTATAGTTAAAAATTATAAACCAACCGGGACACCTCAATTAAGTGAAGTACAGGAAGCAGACGGTTGGAAAGTAAGATCGGGAGCAACTACATTCTCTTTTAATGGCGGCTGATGCAATAGCTATGCTTCGTACTGTAAGTGGATTTGACCGCTGTGTAAGCTTTGTAGCGACCACCAACAGCGAAGATTATTTACAAACGGTAGAAACATTTCTTAGTTCCATTGAATTAAAAAAACCGGATGCACAAACCACTCAAAAAACGACAAGCAATAATAATGTGTCTGTTACAGGTACATGGGGGTTTGGCAACAATGCAATGATGGCAAATAATCGATATGGCCCATGGAATTATTCCAAACAGCAATATACTTTTAACACTAATGGCACTTATAACTTCATAAGAAAGACATATAGGGAGAATGACTCAGAGACCTTGCTCACAAGAGAAACGGGCACCTATACTGTAAGCGGAACGACGATTGCCATCATCCCGAAAAAAAATGTAATCGAAGCATGGAGCAAAAAAAATGGTGGTGACAATTATAATAAACTTATCAGCAGCCAGTCGCAGACCATTGAAAAAAGCAATTACAGTTTTTATATATACTTCGATGAAACATTAAAAGTAACGGCCCTCATGCTGCAGACTCCAACTGAGACAAAGAGAGATGGAAAATATAATGCTGAGGTTGAAAGCAAAAAAATGTGGCGATATATGCAAGCTCCGAGCTATATAGTAATTAAACTCCCTGGTGAATAATCATAATCATAAATAATGATCACATGAAAAAAATATTTCTTCTTAGTGTTCTTTGTGTTTTTGCTGCAACAATCTTTGCACAAAAAGAAACGTTTGATATTACCACTTACACTGCACCCAAAGCATGGAAAAAACAACGTACTGAAGATGCTGTTCAATTTTCAAAAGAAGATGCTGCAAAAGGAACCTACTGCCTCATTACATTGTATAAGGCAGTGCCGGGTACAACCAATTCAAAAGAAAATTTTGATTTAGCATGGACTTCTGTAGTTAAAGAAATGGTGAATGTTTCTACTGCACCGGAAATGCAACCTTCAGCAAAAGAAGATGACTGGGAAGTGCAAAGCGGTTATGCAGCTTTTGAAAGCGATGGTGAAAAAGGTATGGCCTTATTGGTAACATCAACCGGTTATAACAAAATGGTGAACTTATTAATACTAACCAATACCAATGCCTATGAAACTCAAATGACATCGTTCATAGAATCAATTAGCTTAAAAAAACAAACGCAAGTAATTAATAAAACTCCTACTAATCAGGAAAAAAATACTCAATCGGTGCCTGGTGCAAAAAATGATGGCTTTGCTTTTACTACTACCAACTTTGATGATGGCTGGACAAGCACAGTGCAGGAAGATTGGGTAGAAGTAACAAAAGGAAATATAAAAGTGCTGATCCATTATCCCAGGGAAGGAACAATTTTTCCTGCCGACCCTGAACCTCTTACTACAGCTGCGTGGAATATTTTAGTAGCACCCCGTTACAGCGATCTAAAAAATTACAAAACAGCTTATATCAGTAGAGTTTATTCTGGCACACCTCATCTCGGTATGGGCTATGCTACTGACAAAGCATCAGGAAAACAGGTATTTATTTTATTATTCAGGCAAGGCAGCACTGGCTGGCTTGAGTTTGTAACCCCGGATAAAAACAGTTTTATTCAGCAATATAAATTTGACCCGGAAACAATACGATGGGACAGTGAATCTGACCTGCTAACACCATTGGTTCAAATGACCAATTATAACAAATTTGGGATTGCTGCCACTGATTTTAAAGGAGACTGGTCAAGCGACTTTTCCGGTGTGCAACAACTATACAATGTTTATACTGGAAATTATGCCGGTATGAATTTTAGCCAATCAAACGAAACTTTTCAATTTGCTGCAGGCAATACCTATAATTGGAAACTTATTGCGGTAAATGGGATGGTTGGTAATGCGAAATTTGCCCAGGTAAAATCAGCCGGAAAATTTACAGTGCTTAACAATTGGCAGGTTAAGTTTTCAGATATTGAAGGAAAGTCCAGAACATACAATGCCCATTTCTCCTGTATTAAAGGTGCCAGGCTATTACAGCTATTAGATGCTCAGTTTCCGGGCGGTGGTGTTTATACGGTATATGGCAAAAAATAAAATTCAGGAAAACAATTTGTTTGATTTGTAATTAAGCTCCCTTGCGAATAATCATATTTAATCATCATCATGAAAAAAATATTTCTTCTTAGTGCTCTTTGTGTTTTTATGGGTAAAACTTTTGCACAAAAAGAAACCTTCGATATTGTTTCTTATACGCCACCAAATGGATGGCAAAAAGAAGTAACAGAAAATACAACTAATTACATTATTTCAAATAAAACAAAAAATAGCTGGTGCCAGCTAGGTATTGTAAAAAGTACAAACAGTAAAGGCAGTATAGAACAGGATTTTGACAGCGAGTGGCAGGGGTTGATCGTTAAAAATTATAAACCAACCGGAACACCTCAGCTAGATGAGGTGAAAGATGCAGACGGCTGGAAAATAAAATCAGGGGCAACTACTTTCTCTTTTAATAAAAGTGATGCAATAGCGATGCTTACCACTGCAAGCGGATTTAACCTTTGCGTGAGCATTGTGGCAACCACCAACAGCGAGGATTATTTAAAAGATATTGAATCATTTCTTTCATCCGTTGATCTAATAAAACCGGAAACGAATGTTCAATCGCCAACTAATAATATTTATGGTTCCATTGTTGGCACGTGGGGAATAAGTTCGACTGTGGCATCTTACACCAATATGAGCATTAATGAAGGCAGCATTGTGACGCAATACACGTTCAATGCAAATGGTACCTACAGTTTTTATATTAAAACATTCCGTTATCAACTCGCTAATCTTCTTTTAACAAGAGAGACCGGCATCTATCAGATCAGCGGAAATAATATTACGATCTCGCCGCAAAAGTCAGTAATAGAATCATGGAGTAAGAAAGTTGGTACCGATGATTGGGGTCAGCTTTTATCGAGTCAAAAAAGAGATTTAGAAAAAATATCTTATCAATTCTTTACCCAGGATTTAGGTTTAGGACCAATGCTTGTATTAAAAGCCGGTGCGATAACAAAAAGAGATGGTCCTTTCAACAACAGTGAAAAAGATGCATGGCTCTATCCTTCCAAAACAGGCGTTGATTTGCTTAAATTACCCGGCGGACAACAATTAACAGCGGAGGCAACACAAAATGAGCCGGTCAAGCAAACAGCAACGGACAACAACTCAGCTATCTCCGGTATTTGGTCAAAGACTTCGAGTGCCCGTGTTGCCAGCGGTGATCCCGACGGAGAAGGTGCCGGTGGATACACTACAGATCAATATACATTCAACGCTAATGGTACCTATAGTTTTCTTTCAAAGACATTCAGGATGAATATGAATAAACTCATCCTTGTAAAAGAGAATGGTACTTATATTATCAGTGGAACAACTCTTACAATTGATCCGAAAAATAGTGTGACCCAATCCTGGAGCAAAAGCGGCGGTGTTGATAAATGGGGCAGTCTCTTATCTTCCCAAAACAGGACGCTTGAAAAAGCATCTTATACATTTACGAAACATTATTTTTCCGGCATAGGTATATGGAATCTCGTACTGCAATCGAATAAACCCACAGTGAGGGATGGTGCGTTCAGCAATAACACAACATTCAGCAATGCATGGTATTTTTCTCCAATTTCATTCAATAATCCTGTAATTGAATTGCCAGGTAATTAAGAAACAAAAATGAATAGTGAGCATATAATCAAAAAGATATAATTTAGTAATACTCTGTGTTTAAAGCAAACATGGCTATTAAACCTAATCAAGTATTATGCGCTTCATCTGTTTTTTTATCTTTTTGATGGTAACTGTTTGCCATCTTGCATGTCAGGATACAGCAAAGTCAAATTCCGAAAAAGCCGGTGCTGATCAATCCAATTTACAAGACACCTCTGGAACATTTGCAGTAAACCTAAGAGGTGACAGTATTTCTTATATTAATTGGGCTTCTGAAAATGAGATATTAGGATTGGCAAATACAGCATTTGGTGATCTTGATAGCATGATTGCCAGAAGGTATATTCGTGTATTAGTTCCCTATTCAAAAACCTACTATTACATAGAGGGAATGAAAACCTACGGTCTTGCCTATGACCTGCTCAATCTTTTTGAGAAAGAACTGAACAGGCAGTTGAAATTTGATCCAGCCAAAGTACGTGTCATTTTTATACCTGTAAGTCGTGAACAAGTTCTGCCATTATTAACAAGTGGTCATGCAGACATGATCGCATCAGGGTATACAATAACATCAGAGCGGGAAAAGTCAATTGATTTTTCAACACCAACTGTAACGGGTATAAAAGATATTGTGGTAGGCGGACCTTCAGCACCTCCAATTAATTCAATTGCAGATCTTGCAGGTCAACAAGTTTTTGTTCGCGAAAACAGCAGTTACCAAACTTCATTAATCAGGCTTAATGATTCGCTTCAAAAAATTGGTCTTAAGCCAGTGCAAATTGAATTCACAGGTCCATATCTTGAAGCGGAAGATATTCTTGAAATGGTAAATGAGGGATTGATCCCCTTCACTGTGATTTCTGAGGATCTTGGAACGCTTTGGAATAGTGTTTATACAAACTTAAAGGTATACACGAAAATTGCAGTTGAAAGTAATGTGTCATATGGGTGGGCATTCAGAAAAAATTCACCCAAATTAAAAGCTGCTGTCAACAAATTCATTCCGCAAATAAGGAAAGGGTCAATGGTTGGGAATATGCTCTATGACAAATACCTTAAAAATAAAAATAGGTTACGGAATTCTCAAAGCAAGGAAGCGTTGGCAGATCTAAATCATTTTAGAACCATGTTTATTAAATATGGCGATAAGTATTCTCTTGATTGGCTTTTATTGTCTGCCCAGGCATTCCAGGAATCTCAGCTTAAGCAGGAAACTGTGAGCCACGCCGGTGCGGTAGGTGTAATGCAGGTTCTGCCCAAAACAGCCGCAAGTCCTCCGATCAGTATTCCCAATGTTAAAAATTCGGAGAACAATATCCATGCAGGTGTAAAATATATGCGTTATTTAATCGATAATTATTTTGTCAATGAACAAATAGATTCTTTGAATATGCATCTTATGGCACTGGCAGCCTACAATTGCGGACCAGGTAATATGAGAAAATTAAGACGTGAGGCTAAAGAACATGGGCTTAATGAAAACTTATGGTTTAATAATGTAGAGATCATGGCGGCACGACATATAGGAAGAGAAACGGTGCAGTATGTGAGCAATATTTACCGGTATTATTGGTCTTACCAGGCACTTCAAAATTTTAAAGATTCAAGAGACCAGAAAAATCCTCAATAAAAAAATAATTTGAAGACGAGAATAAAAGAGAACCGGCCGCAGAAGGCGGCCGGTTGATCGGACTTATTGGTTATCTGAGCGTATATAAGACATTTTATTTTAGGGTATGATAGTTAAAACAGGGTACGGGCCAGGCAGGGTTAATTATCCCATTAAACCTTAGTATCCTTCTTCAAAATTTTTCCATTCTTTTTCATCCTAACTAACTTAATTTTTTTCAATAGAATTTTTAAAGAGTTGCAAATGATATGCCATGCCATTTCCTAAGGGTGATTGCAATTTTTAGTGTGTAAAAATTTCGTTCTTGCTTAATAATGCTGAAACTCTGGGGAATTGGTTCTACAAAATTCTTATACTTTAAGTTTGATGTGTTACCATAGTTAGTAAGTCAGTTCATTAAGATCAATATTACTTTCTAATGAATGATACAAAAAAAGAGCTCCGGCGAAGCCGAAACTCTCTTTTAAAGTTTCTGTTCCCTGCGCCAGCATTACCTGGTTCAGGTTCGATGGGTATCATCTCAGAATAATAAAATCGTTTCCGATTTAATTTTTAATCAAACACCCCAAAGAAACTTACGATAATAAGCATTAAAAAATCATGCCAGTAACTCAGTATGTGCAAAAATGATTTCACTTTTTTTTTACGGATGGCACGATTTCCGATACACCTATTCGGAAATAATTCTTTAATTAAATGTGTTTATTATGAAAAAGATTTTTGCTTTGCTGCCAGCGTTTTGTTTTGTGATATTAGCTTGTAATAGCAACGATATTACTGAAAGTTCCACTAATACAAGTATAAGTTCAAATACAGCTGCCGATGCAAATGTTAGCACAACGAATACTGTTGTAACTGATGAAAAAAGTTCTGAATTCCTTAAGAAAGTAACTAACTCAGGAATGGCTGAGATACAATTAGCTAAGCTTGCACAGCAAAAAGCTACAATTGATGCAGTTAAAAATTTTGCAGCAATGCTGGAAAGAGATCATACTGCGGTAAATCAGCAAGTGAAAAGTCTCGCTGATCAGCGAAATGTGGCGGTGCCTGCAACTATATCTGATGATAAACAGAAGATGTATACCGATATGGAAAAAATGACCGGCAAGGCTTTCGATAAGAATTATATATCAATGATGGTAAAATCTCATAACGATGGAATTTCTCTTTTTGAGGATACAAGATCAAATGCATCGGATATTGACGTTAAAAATTTTGCCGATAAAACATTGCCAACTTTAAAAATGCATCTTGATTCGGCAAAGGCAATTCAAAAGAAATATTGGTAACTAATTTGAATCCGAGTCTCATAGAACTAAAGATCTTATCGAAGTAGTAATAAAAAAAATACACAAGGTTATTGTGTATTTTTTTCCTCGATAAAAATGTATTTAACTTTTATTGTTGCTGAGTTGTTTGGAAACTCTTCAATTTATTATAAAGCGTTTTGCGATCTATCTTTAATAGCTCAGCAGCTTTTTTCTTATTGAAATTTACTTGTTGCATCACGGACATGATAGTATAAAATTCTGCCCGGCTTGCTGCGCCTTTTAATAGATCTTTATTTGGCAAATTTTCAGGATGTATCAAACCATCAAATTGAGGGTGCATTGCTTGTTCAAATGGTGAAGCTGTATAGTGTGCCGGTATATGATGAACAATTTCCTGTGGCAAAGATGAAACTGAAATTTTTGCATCTGAAGATGTAAGTAATACTGCACGGCGCACAACATTTCTGAATTCTCTCAGGTTACCCGGCCATGAATATTCGAGAAATATATTCAGCACATCTTCATTAAAGCCACTGATGTTTTTTCGGGTTTCTTCATTTGATCTTTCAAGAAAAAATTCTGCTAATGGAAGAATATCTTCACGTCTTTCACGAAGTGGCGGAAGATGAATTGAAAACTCGTTTAAACGATGATACAGGTCTTCTCTGAATTTTCCTTTCCGGTATGCATCATTCAGATTTTCATTTGATGCTACTATGATGCGTACATCAGTTGGTGTTTCTTTATTGCCACCGACACGTTTAAATTTTCTTTCTTGTATCACTCTAAGTAAAGCGGCCTGGACACCAGCAGATAAGTTACCCACTTCATCTAAAAATAATGTACCGCCTTCTGCTAATTCAAAATGACCTTCTTTATCCTGGATAGCGCCGGTGAATGAACCTTTCACATGGCCAAAAAGTTCGCTGCCTGCTAATTCCCTGGAAAGAGTCCCGCAATCAAGCGCCACAAATGGTTTATGACTACGTTCACTAAGATTATGGATCAAACTTGCAATTACTTCTTTTCCCGTTCCGCTTTCTCCATAAAGCAGAACACTATAGTTAGTGCCTGAAACTATATTAGCCTGTTCATGCAAAAAAACTGATGCAGGAGATTTGCCTTTGTAAAAATCAACGTTGGTCTTTCTTTTTGCACTTGTTCCCGTTTCAGTTGACTGGCCGGTAGCAGAAATTTTGTCTTCGCTTTTGTTCGATAAATTATTTAAAATAGAAAGAACTTCATCAGGAATAAGCGGCTTTGTGATATAATCAAAAGCGCCTAATTTAATTACTTCAACGGCTGTTTTTATATCCGAATAACCCGTTATGACCAATATACGAACATGTGGATCTTTTGCTTTAAGCCCTTTGATAAGCTTGATCCCGTCCATGTCATCAAGCCGGTAATCACATATCACTACATCAAAATTTGCCGGATCGTATAATGCAATACCTTTTGCTCCTGAATGAGCAGAACTTGTTTCAAATCCATTTTTATTGAGAAAGCGACTAAGCAGTAAGCATAGGTCGATATCATCATCGATAATGAGAGCTCTTTTTGCCATTTGAAAGGGAGTTTAATATTGGGAAATAATTACCTCACTATTTTAACTGAAATCATGCCAAATCTGTTCTTAACTAAATTACTAAATCATTTCTATCCCCCGTTCTTTGGCAATAAAATTGCCTTTTTATTTCGTGAAAAGGAAACATTATAGTGAAAAGAAAAAATAATAGTACAAATCCGAGCCTGAAAACTGAAGAGCCGATTTACCCTGAAAGAAAAAGAGCTTTGATAGTTGATGACGAGACAGATATTTGCTACCTGTTAAGCAACATATTGAAGCAAAAGAATATACAGACAGTATTTGCAGGAAGTCTCGCCGAAGCTGACAGGATGCTTCAATCCCCTGATAACTTTTATTATGTCTTTCTTGACAACCATTTGCCTGATGGGTTAGGCATAAACCGGATAAAACGCTGGAAAGAAGAATTCCCACTTCTCCATGTAATTATGATCACAGCGCATGATTCTTATGAGGAAAGAAAAAAGGCATTAAAGGATGGTGCTGACTATTTTATTTCAAAACCCTTTTCAAAAGGGGTTATTCTAAAGTCCATCGTTAAAACATCGGCTTAAAGTTGAGAAAAAAATTCTACACTTCGTCAACCATTTTAAGTGTTACTTTAAAAGAAGTTCCTTTTCTTAATGTGCTTTTAACTGTTATATTACCACGGTGGCTTAATATAATATTCTGGCAATTGGTAAGTCCTAATCCATTTCCATTGGGTTTGCTTGTAAAATAAGGCTCAAACAACTTTTGCAAAGTATCCTCATCCATGCCGTTTCCATTATCTTCTATTTCAACTATACAAGTATCACCGTCATTTTTAGTTCTTAACGAAAGAATGCCTTTGTTTTTTTCCATTGCCTCAATAGCATTCACTATGATATTTAATAAAGCAATTTTTATTTTTTCTTCATCAACCAATACGTCGCACATATCAGTCGCATAATTTTTTTCTACTTTTACCTGGCTTAGATCAAGCCGGTCGGCAGCCATTTCAAGAGTTTCATCAAGTATTTTATTAATACTTACTGGCCGGATATTCAGTTCAATAACTTTTGTGGCATTCAGCAGGTCAGAGACAAGTTGATTGATACGAATGCTATTCCTGCCTATCATATCTAATAACATTGAAGATTCATTATTCTGGGTAGCTAGTTCCTGTAACTGTTCGGCTGCTAATGAAATATTAGTCAACGGGTTTCTTACTTCATGTGCTATTGTTCTTGCAACACGGCCAGTTGCAGTAAATTTTTCCATACTTTTTAATTCTCTTAGTTTAGCCTCCATCCTTTTCAGTTCATCAATATTTGCTTCTAGTTCTTTTTGGTATTGAATATTTTTTTTGATTGATTTATCCCTGGCAATACTTTCTTTAATATAGGTAAACAGGGAATATAATATTGCAATTATAGAAGTAAGAAGAGATATGAAAATGATGACTTGTGTGGACTTGAATGAACCAATGAGATTATTTTTTCTCTCCGTCATTAATTTTTCTTCACTTGAGATAAAATGTTGGGTATATACCTTGATACTATCCATGAGTACTTGTCCTCTATGCCTGTTTGATTCAATAATGGATGTTGATTGTTCTCCTGCTTGTTGAAAAGAAGTGATATTCGTTTTAATTAAGGAAAGCCGGAGATCGATCAGCTGTTTTACGGTATCAATCTTTGTAAGTTGATATGGATTTTTTGCTTCTAAAACCTTGAGTTCATTATAAATAGGGGAAATGTGTTCCTGGTTTTCCTGATAATTTCTTAAAAAGGATTGATCTTTTGTAATATAATAACCACGTACACTGGTTTCAATTTCTATTATTGAGTTTCTTAACTCTGCAATTTTGTTTTCAGCTTTATAGCTATTAGTCAACCAATCATATTCTTTCTGTACCGTCCAGGTGGATCGAAAAATAAAAAAATAGGAAAAGATCAATAAAACAAAGGCTATGATATAGCCGGCTTTTATTTTTCTTCTTAAAGGCATTTATTTGTGTTTATACAACTATGTTCACTCATTAAATGAATACAATTGAAGTATTTTCTAAACAGTGCGGTTAATTGTTGATTTTCTTAAAGCAAATTAGGTATTATAACAGAAAGAAGCATTACAATGCTCAATGAATATGAATTCATTATTCTCCGGAAAAACTTCCTCTATATCGTTGACATGATTAGAAGTGTAAAACCTCTCAGGTAGTCGTTTTCTTTCTGGTTGTTTTTTTCTTTGTGGATCTTTTATAGGGCACTTTTGCCCCTTCTTTACGGGCTTCGGATAGGCCAATGGCAATAGCTTGTTTGGGATCAGTAACTTTTTTTCCACTTCTGCCACTGCGAAGTTTCCCTTTTTTCATTTCTTTCATTGCACGTTCTACTTTTTCACCTGCTTTTTTCGAGTACTTTGCCATTGTGTCTATATTTAAAATATTGTATTGATCAATGAAATTCAGTTAAACGCGGCTGGTTGGTTCTGCTTAGCCCTAATGTATTCATGAACACATCATGTATCTGTGCTTTAAATTTTTTAAAACCTGCATCCCTTCTGCCAGTTTCTGTATATTCAATATAATAGGGGACCATTTTCAGAAGTAATTTACCTCCATTTGTACCGTACATTACATCTTGTTTATTTACAACCACTGCAGTACCGGTGATCTCTACATAGTAGTCACAACCTTTTCTGTAAAAAATAAGTTTGGTCGGAAAATGAAGCTCGTAGGCTTTTTCCCAGTTCCTTGGACCATGGGCAGTGAACCATAGTAAGCCGTCATCATCCACACTCTCAAATTCAACAATATCATTAGGTAATCTTACGGTGTTACTGTTTGTAGAATACATTACTGCACTTTTTATTTGCTCTAGTTTATTTTTTATAAACATGAGTTTATAGTCATTTTCCATTTGTTACTTTTTTTTATAATCTATAAAATCAAATGTGATACCAATGGCATAATGAGTTCATTAATAATTTCAACATGCCCGCAAAAAAAATGGTATGTTTTTTTCTTCTTGTAATAAGGGTTCAGGTTCATTTCTAATCTAATAAAACCAATTAGAGCATTATTTATAAAACGGAATGGAATATTATTAATAAACGTTCTTGACCTATGAAAAAAATAGAAATAAGATAATGTATCCGGGCAATGAATGAGGAAATAATTCCTCGTTCATTATAAAAAAAATTTCCTGACTTTAAAATTAATCAACATGGCAAATTCAGAAACATTAAGAGATCTTATAAGGATCAACAACGACAGGGTGACTGGTTATTCAAAAGCAGCAACGCAGACAGACGAGCAGGATCTGCAATTATTGTTCAGCCATTTGGCGCAACAAAGCCGTCAATTTGTAAGTGATCTGCGCCGGTTAGTAAGTGATAATGATAAAGATTTTACTGACGAAACCACAGCAGCCGGAAAAATTTACCGTGCATGGATGGATGTAAAAGCAACTTTCGGCGGAGATGATCGTCACGGTATACTCGCATCCTGTGAATTTGGAGAGGATGCTGCACAAAAAGCTTATAAGGATGCATTAAAAGAAGATGATCTGGCAGTTGATGTTCGTGCAACAATTGAAAGTCAGAAAGCGATACTGAGGCAGGCACATGATAAAATAGAGATGATGCGGGATACTGCAGCGGCTCATCATTAAAAAAGGCTTTAATAAGCGGCAATCGAATATTTTTTTGGCTTCTTTTATTTGTAGTTTTCAAATAAGGTCATTACAAGAATGACCTTATTTTTTTAATGGATCGGGAATTTTTTTTAAAATAAAAAACCGGCTGTATATATAAACAACCGGTTAGAACCGCCCTTCGAATTCAAAATATTTTAAGAGTCTATACCTCTGGTTGGTCTTGGGCTTGAAAGCAGCGACACCAGGACCATAACCATTGAAATAAAAAAAATGGTTTGAGCGATCACTGCAGCGCTTCCAGCAATTATACCGAATCCTGTTACTCCTGTTATCAGCGCTATGATCAAAAACAAAATTGCACTGCGTATCATAGGTCTAAGGTTTTTGATTTATCGAAAGTATGTCCTAATAAATTATCCAGAGTATCGGGTATGCAAAAAATCATGCCGTTTGGCATTAGCCTGAAAAATCTTGGCAAATGGGAAAAATCGGGGATTTTTTTCATCATTCAATATAAAATATTGTGCAACTTCTGATCAGTGTACCAATGGGCTGTTCAGGTGAACCGGTAGAAATTGCACCAGCATATCCTTTTTTGGCAAGTGATGATGCGAGTGATATAACAAGGCAGTTTATTCATCCAGATGGGGGAGAGATCATTAACGGATAAACATATTTGGCATATTTTTATCAACAAACACTTAAAGAATAAAAGAATATATGTGGGTCCCTTTGCCCAATGAAAGTGGTACATTCAAAAACCAAAGACCTGATGGAACAATTAAAAGCAAGCCTTTCAGATTAATGGAAAGCTTCATAGAGTTTATTGAATAAATGGCTACAAAAGAAAGATCAGAAATCAAGATAGGGAAACATGTTGTATCGATAACTAATCGAAAAAAAATTTATTGGCCCCTTGAAGGTTTTACCAAAGGCGATCTGATAGATTATTATAATAAGATGGCAGACTATATTCTTCCATATTTGAAGGGAAGATGTTTGTCATTGAAAAGAAATCCTAATGGTATAAATGATAAAGGATTTTATCATAAAGATGCAGGAGAAAATGCACCTTCTTATGTAGATGTATTTAAAATAAAAAGCGAAAGCAACGGAAAAATAATCGACTACATAGTTTGCAATAATAAAGCAACCTTACTTTATGTTGCGAACCTGGGTTGTATAGAAATTAATCCCTGGAACAGCACAACAAAAAAAATTGGTAATCCCACATGGATGGTAATTGATATTGATCCTTCTGATAAAAATAAATTTACAGAAGTGGTGGATACAGCACTTGCTGTGAAAATGATTTTGGATAAGGCTGGTGTAAGCTCTTATTGTAAAACATCTGGCGCCTCGGGTTTGCATGTTTATGTTCCATTAAAAAATAAATATGATTATGTAACAGTAAAAGATTTTGCGCATATAATTGCTTCTCTTGTGCAGGAGCAGCTACCAGACATAACCACGTTGGAAAGGTCATTAAGCAAACGTGGACCTAAAATTTATATTGATTATTTGCAGAACAGTACGGGACAAACACTTGCCTCCGTTTATAGTGTACGACCAGTACCAGGTGCTTCAGTATCGGCACCATTGGAATGGAAAGAAGTAAATCATCAATTAAGTCCCAAACATTTTACAATGCAAAATATTTTTCATCGCCTAAAAAAGAAAGGAGATCTTTTTCTGCCGGTATTAAAAGAGTCTAACTCACTTGACAAAGCCTTGAAAGCATTAAACGGGTAGGCTTTTTTTAAAACTAATCTGGAATTCGGTCCCTTCGTTTTCTTTACTTTGCGCCCTGATCTTTGCATTGTGAGATTGTAAAATAGTGTAGGCAACTGTAAGCCCGAGGCCCATTCCATTTTTTTTCATTGTAAAAAATGGTTCAAACAATCTTGACTGGTATTCTTTTGAAAACCCTTTGCCGTTATCTTTTATATAAACTTCATAGCCATCCTCTGATTCAGTTATATTAATATTCAACAGCCCATTTTTGTCCATGGCTTCAATTGCATTAATAATGATATTCGTAAAGACGATTATCAATTTTTCTTTATCAGCTTTTAAAATGACAGGATGGGAAGGGTAATGTTTCTTTACCTGAATATTTTGAAGCTTCATCCTGTCTGACGTCCGGGCCATGCTTTCATCCATAATATCCTGTAAAGAATTTTCAAGAAGAAGTAAGTCGGATGGTTTGGCAAGATTCAGTAATTCAGTAATGATATTATTGATACGCAATGAATTTCTTTGAATGATATCCATGAAATTATTTTGGAATTCATCTCTTTCCAGTGGTTTTAATTGATCGATGGACAAAATAATATTATTCAGAGGATTTCTTATTTCATGCGCCAGCATGCGGATCAATCTCTCATTGGCCGCCAGTTTTTCTGCATGAAGATTTGCCATTTCTGCTTTTTTGATCTTGGTGATATCATGAATGATCCCATGTACCATAAAAGTATCATCATCCGTGTGGCGTTGAGGGGCAAGAAAAAGAAGGCATTCTCTTGTTTCATTATTATTATTTAAGATCTTTATTTCACTGTCTTCAATATTGCTTTTTTCATTTAATGGTTTCAGCTTTCCATTTAAATGATGCTCTGAAATAAATTCCCGAAGATTGCGACCGACCAATTCATCTTCCGAATAACCTAATAATTGTACAGCCGCATCATTCACTTCACTGAGATTAAGCTGATCATCAGTAATAAAAACAGCATCTTTTGAGCTTTCGAAAAGGGTACGATACTTTGTTTCTCTTGCTTTTAGTTCTTTTAAAAAACTTGATCTTTCGAGTGCATAGCGAATACAACGCTCAAGCTTTTCGGTACTCAGGTCATTTTTTTGGAGGTAATCAGTAGCACCTCTTTCCATCGCTTTTATATCTATGGCTTTATTTCCTAAACCGGTAAGTAAAATGATGGGCTCATCGCAATTTAATTCTGCAGCTGCATCAAGCAGGTCCAATCCAGTTTTATGACCGAGAAAATAATCAACAAAATAAAGATGGTATTCTTTGTTTTTGATTGCTTCGATCGCTGAATTATAATCCTGGAACCAATCAACAATAAAAGATTTTCCTTCAATATCTGCGATATGATCTTTGATGATGAGATAATCATCCTCATCATCTTCAATAATTGCAATTTTATGTTTATTCTGGTTCGGCATCATTTCGGTATTTTAGGATGGACGAAAACCGTGACTTCTACCTAGCAAAAACAATTCCTATGTGCCTTAAATAATTCATGCTTATGTGCCGGCGAGCTGGATTTTGGATATTTATCCTTAAAGTGAAAAATATTTTGATTTTTTTTGCTTACTGTTTATCCAAAATTGCGTTTTAGAATTTGTATTATTTTTATTGGGCTGGTATTTGATGAGTATCACGATCATAACGTAAGACTTCGTTATGATTTGACCTTAGTCTGTAAAACAAAACCAATGTGTAATTGCTATTTAATCAATGAAAAAAAAGATCCTGATAATTGATGACGAAGTAGACTTTTGTTTAATTATGAAGGGATATTTCAGCCGAAAAAATTATGAGGTCTTTGTAGCCTATAACCTGCAAAGCGGACTTTTTTTTATAGATGAAAATAAACCTGATATTTTATTTTTAGACAATAACTTACCGGATGGGCAAGGCTGGAAATATGTAGACCAAATTGTAGAAAAAAATCCCCATTTAGAGATCTACCTGGTAAGTGCACATCAATCTATATCAAGTTTTACCTCACCCAATAAAAACATTATTGTGTGGGAAAAGCCGATCTCAATACAGATCTTAAACAACTTCTTCCAATAAAATAAAAAGAAAACAAGCGTTACACAAGACAAAGTGATAACAAGTAGCGGGCAACTTCATCAAGCCCAGC
Source organism: uncultured Bacteroidota bacterium (assembly GCA_963746915.1). GTDB lineage: Bacteria > Bacteroidota > Bacteroidia > Chitinophagales > Chitinophagaceae > VBAS01. The sequence continues at coordinate 507,078 of CAVVDD010000006.1, forward strand.
CACATTATTAGGTTTAATTACATAATCAACAGCGCCTAATTCAAGACAAGTTTTTCTGAATTTTTCTGAGCCAGAAGTACTCCAAACAACTTTGGGGATATTTTTATAGCGTTCATTTGTACCCAGTTCCCGTAAAATATCTGCGCCATTCAGTCCGGGCATATTGTAATCGAGAACTATCAGACAGGGCATCTGGTCATCTTTTAATTTTTCAAGGGCTGAAAGTATCTCCTTGCCGTTATTTACAAAAAAAAGTACAAAAGCGGTGTCTATTGATGTAAACACCTCTTTCAGCATTTCCTGGTCATCTGCATCATCTTCTCCAAGCAGTATGAATTTGGAAGGCAAGTCCTGGCTTGTAATTACTTTTTGTGGCACAAATTTTTAGATAAGAAATGATCTGCATTCCTAAGATAGGAATTTCCCTAATTGACCGGATGAAATTAGAGAAATATTATTGGTTACAATTTCCCTATTCGATTTTAAAAATATGATATGAAAAGAAACCCCAAGACTTCTAAGGCAAGTGCTTCGTATTCAGCTGAAAATATAACACTTGATGTACCAGCCCCAATAATTACTGGCAAAACAAATGGTAATGGAAGTAAATCTCAAAATGGCAGCAATGGTTCTATCGACGAGATCGATAGTTACGAACTGTTGAGATTATTATTAGAAGTAAAAGAAGGAAACTTCAGTGTTCGTATGCCCGGAGATAAATTAGGTATCAGTGGAAAGATCTGTGATACACTTAATGGAATTATTCAATTGAACGAGGCGTTGGTTGAAGAGTTGACTAAGGCACGTAACACTATTGGGCTAAAAGGACATTTAAATCACCGTGTAGAGTTACCCCGTTTTGCAAGAGGTTCCTGGGCCTCTGGTGTTGAATCAATCAATAGTTTGATCTCTGATCTTGTTCACCCAACAATTGAAATAGCTCACGTTATTAGTTCGGTGGCGAAAGGAAATCTTTCGCAGGAAATGCCTTTGAAGATCGGCGATCACGTTTTACAAGGAGAGTTTGCAAAAATTGCTGCAGAGGTAAATGACATGGTGAAACAGTTGAACTTGTTTTCAATGGAGGTAACCCGTGTGGCCCGTGAAGTTGGTACTGAAGGAAAATTGGGTGGACAAGCAAAAGTAAAAGGTGTTGCAGGTGTATGGAAAGATCTTACTGACTCTGTAAACCAGATGGCAGGTAATCTTACAGCACAGGTAAGAAATATTGCGGAAGTAACAACAGCGGTTGCAAAAGGTGATCTTACGAAAAAAGATCACGGTGGATGTGCAGGGAGAAATTCTTGAATTAAAAAATACGATCAATACTCTGGTGGACCAGTTGAATTCATTTTCATCAGAGGTAACCCGTGTGGCAAGAGAAGTTGGTACGGAAGGAAAACTGGGTGGACAGGCAGAAGTAAAAGGTATTGGTGGTACATGGAAAGACTTGACTGATTCAGTAAACCAAATGGCATCTAACCTTACAGGCCAGGTAAGAAATATTGCCGAGGTAACAACAGCGGTTGCAAGAGGTGACTTATCAAGAAAAATTACGGTTGACGTAAAAGGAGAAATCCTTGAATTAAAGAATACGATCAATACGATGGTGGATCAGTTGAATTCATTTTCAGTTGAGGTAACCCGTGTGGCCAGAGAAGTTGGTAGTGAAGGAAAACTAGGTGGACAAGCAACGGTAAAAGGTGTTGGTGGTGTGTGGAAAGACTTGACTGATTCAGTAAACCAGATGGCGGGAAATCTTACAGCACAGGTAAGAAATATTGCCGAGGTAACAACAGCGGTTGCAAAAGGTGACTTGTCAAGAAAAATTACAGTGGACGTAAAAGGCGAAATTCTTGAATTAAAAAATACGATCAACACGATGGTGGATCAGTTGAACTCATTTGCATCTGAAGTAACCCGTGTGGCACTGGAAGTTGGAACAGAAGGAAAACTTGGTGGACAGGCAAAAGTGCAGGATGTTGGTGGTACATGGAAAGACTTAACAGAGTCGGTAAATCAAATGGCTTCGAATCTTACTGCACAGGTACGAAATATTGCGGATGTAACAACAGCGGTTGCAACTGGTGACCTTTCTAAAAAAATTACGGTGGATGTGACAGGAGAAATTCTTGAATTAAAAAATACGATCAATACGATGGTGGATCAGTTGAATTCATTTGCATCAGAGGTAACCCGTGTGGCACTGGAAGTTGGAACAGAAGGAAAACTTGGAGGACAGGCAAAAGTGCAGGGTGTTGGTGGTACATGGAAAGATTTGACGGATTCGGTAAATCAAATGGGATCTAATCTTACTGCCCAGGTACGAAATATTGCAGAAGTAACAACGGCTGTTGCAAAAGGAGACTTGTCAAGAAAAATTACGGTTGACGTAAAAGGTGAAATCCTTGAATTAAAGAATACCATCAACACGATGGTGGATCAATTGAATTCATTTGGTTCAGAGGTATCCCGTGTTGCCCGTGAGGTTGGATCAGAAGGTAAGCTTGGTGGACAGGCTGATGTACCGGGTGTGGAAGGTCTTTGGAAAGACTTGACGGACTCGGTAAATAAAATGGCGTCGAATCTTACATCACAGGTAAGAAATATTGCGGAAGTAACTACTGCGGTAGCAAATGGTGACTTATCACGAAAAATTGAAGTGGATGTAAAAGGTGAAATTCTTGAATTAAAAAATACGATCAATACGATGGTGGAACAGCTCCGTTCCTTTGCATCAGAAGTAACCCGTGTTGCACGGGAAGTAGGAACGGACGGAAAACTCGGTGGACAAGCAAACGTACCGGGTGTTGCGGGTACCTGGAAAGACTTAACAGATTCAGTGAACCAGATGGCAGGTAACCTTACCGCCCAGGTGCGAAATATTGCAGATGTAGCGATCGCTGTGGCAAATGGAGACATGTCAAGAAAAATTACCGTTGACGTTCGCGGTGAAATTTTACAATTGAAAGAAACATTGAACACGATGGTGGATCAGTTGCGTGCCTTCGCATCTGAGGTAACCCGTGTGGCCCGTGAAGTTGGTACTGATGGTAAACTCGGCGGACAGGCATTTGTGCCGGGTGTTGCTGGAACATGGAAAGATCTGACTGACTCAGTAAACCAAATGACAGGTAATCTTACATCACAGGTACGAAACATTGCCGAGGTAACAAAGGCGGTTGCCATCTGGTGACTTGTCTAAAAAAGTAACCATTGACGTAAAAGGAGAAATATTCGATTTGAAAAATACTATCAACACGATGGTGGATCAGTTGAACTCATTTGCATTTGAAGTAACGCGTGTGGCTCGTGAAGTAGGTACCGAAGGTAAACTTGGTGGACAGGCAGAAGTACAGGGTGTTGCCGGTACATGGAAGGATTTTACCGACTCTGTGAACATGATGGCCTCCAATCTTACCAACCAGGTGCGTGGTATTGCAAAAGTTGTAACCTCAGTTGCAACAGGAAACTTAAAACAAAAACTTATCGATCGTATCTCGTGGTGAAGTTGCACAGTTGATCGATACGATCAATGAAATGATCGATACACTGGCAGTGTTTGCTGACCAGGTAACAAACGTTGCCCGTGAAGTTGGTGTTGAAGGAAGACTGGGAGGACAGGCAAGTGTGCCGGGTGCATCAGGTATCTGGAAAAACTTAACGGAAAACGTAAATCAGTTAGCAGAAAATCTTAACTACACAGGTTCGTAACTATCTCTGATGTGGCTTCTGCAGTAACAAAAGGTGACTTGACACAAATGATCCGTGTTGAAGCAAAAGGTGAAGTGGAAGAATTGAAAGATACCATCAACCAGATGATCGCAAACCTGAAGCAAACAACATTGCGTAACCAGGAACAGGACTGGCTGAAATCAAACCTTGCAAAATTTACGCAGATGTTGCAGGGACAAAAAGATCTGAATACGGTAACACAACGTATTCTTTCAGAGTTGGCACAGGTGGTGAATGCACATAAGGTGTGTTCTACATTTTGGAACAGGATGAAGAATTTCAGAAATCAAAAATTAAAATTGTTTGCTGCTTATGCATTTGGTGAAGAAGTAAAAACATCCAAAAGAATTTGCATTAGGAGAAGGATTGGTTGGACAATGTGCCTTGGAAAAAGAAAGAATTTTATTAACGAATGTTCCAAAGAATTATATCAAAGATCAGTTCCGGTCTTGGAAAAGCATCGCCATTAAACCTTATCATTTTACCCGTATTGTTTGAAAAAGAGATAAAAGCTGTTATTGAATTGGCTTCTTTCGATGCATTCAGTGAAACCCATCTTGACTTTCTTAAGCCAGTTAACTGAAAGTATCGGTATTGTATTGAATACGATCGAAGCAAATACAAGAACAGAAGAGTTTGCTTGTTCAATCACAATCATTGACAGATGAGTTAAGAAGAACAAATGAAGAATTGCAGGATAAAGCACACCTGCTTGTAAAACAAAAAGAAGAAGTGGAAGCAAAGAACAAGGAAGTGGAAGAAGCAAGAATATCACTGGAAGAAAAAGCAGAGCAATTGCAGTTGACTTCAAAATATAAATCAGAGTTCCTTGCAAACATGTCACATGAATTGCGTACACCATTGAACTCATTGCTGATCCTTGCTCAACAATTATATGAAAATCATGAAGGCAATCTGAATGATAAGCAAGTTAGCTATGCAAAAACAATTCATACTTGCGGTGATGACCTGATCCAACTGATCAATGATATTCTTGATCTTTCTAAAATTGAATCAGGTTATATTTCCACAGACTTTGTCAAACTTCAATTCCATGAGATCGCCAATTTCGTGGAAACAACCTTCAAACATATTTCTGAAAATAAAAACTTGCGGTTTACAATTGACCTTGATCACCATGCTGCCCGCAAGTATGGAAACAGATGCGCAACGTCTTAATCAAATTCTCAAAAATCTTTTGTCAAACTCATTTAAGTTTACAGAAAAAGGAGAAGTTAAGCTTCAGAATTTATGAGGCACATAATAATTGGAGACAACATCATACTGGCCTGTCTAATGCACAAAAAGTGGTTGCATTTGAAATTAAAGATACAGGTATTGGTATTTCAAAAGAAAAACAGAATATCATATTTGAAGCATTCCAGCAAGCAGAAGGTTCTACCAGCCGGAAATATGGAGGTACAGGTCTTGGATTATCCATCAGCCGAGGCCTCGCAGATCTGTTGGGTGGATCAATTGAATTGATAAGCGAAATTGGATCTGGCAGTACGTTCACTTTATTCCTGCCAATCGATTATGATCCTGCAAAGGCAAAAAGAGAAAAACAAACAAACCTGAAGGTGAGTGAGTATAAACTAGCAGATGGAGTAGCTGATGCAGCTATTCAATCTGTGCCAACGATCAAAGTAAGTGATACAAAAGATCTTGATGCACTGAATGAAATAATAAATGAAGTAGGTGATGACAGAAATAATATCCAGGCAAATGATAAAGTTGTATTGGTGATTGAAGATGATGTTCGATTTGGAAAGATCATGATCGAAAAGGCGCATGAATTGGAACTCAAAGTGGTCGTGGCAACTCATTTTGGTGATGTATTCGATCTTGTCAACAAATACAACCCTATTGCCGTCACACTTGATGTTAAACTTCCCGATGCCAGTGGATGGAGAGTACTCGATCTTTTCAAAAATGATATTAATTTCAGGCATATACCTGTGCATCTTATTTCTGGTGAAGAAAACAGGTTATTGGCAATGCAAAGGGGTGCAAGAAGTTTTCATTTGAAACCGCTGAGCACAGAAACATTAAGCAATCTCTTTAATGATATTGTTCGGTTCAATGACAAAAAACAGAAGAAAGTATTGTTGATAGAAGATAATGAACTCGATTCTTCACAAATGAAAAAAGTGCTGGATAGCGGCGACCTGATCAATATTGAGATCGTGGATAGTGGTCGCAAAGCACTTGAACTGATAAGCAAGGATAATTATGATTGTATCGTTGTCGATTACATGCTACCCGATATCGGTGGTCTTGATCTTGTTACAGAGATCAGTACGGTTAGTAAAATACAGATGACGCCGGTGCTTATTTATTCTGCTAAAGACTTTTTACCAAAAGAAAGGAACCAGTTAAAACAATATGCCAATAAGATCTTATTAAAAGATGTGAATTCACTCGACTTGTTATTGGAAGAAATGGTGATGTTGCTACATATCGATCATAAGAACTTATTGCCGGAAAAAAGGAAGCTCATAGAAAATTTGCGGTCGAAAAATGATATACTGGCCCATAAAAAAGTACTGGTTGTTGATGATGACGTTAGAAATCTTTTTGCTTTGACAACAGCATTTGAACGTTATGCCATTCAAACGATCACTGCAGAAAGTGGCCAGGAAGCAATGACGATATTGGAAGAAAATCATGATATTGATATTGTGTTAATGGATATCATGATGCCGGAGATGGATGGATATGAAACGACGCAGAAGATAAGACGTGAACATAAAAACAAAACATTGCCGATCATTGCAGTAACAGCGAAAGCAATGAAAGGAGACCGTGAAAAATGTATTGATGCCGGAGCCTCAGATTATATAACAAAACCTGTAAAGATCGATCAATTGCTATCGCTTATGAGAGTGTGGATGTATAAATAATTAATGAATGGAAAACGCATACTCTTCCTTTACGTAAATCTGACGCCAAAATTCTTGTTGTAGATGACAGGGCTGATAATCTTATTTCAATAGAAGCAATTCTTGAAAAAGATAATTATACTATTGTCAAAGCAAATTCAGGTAAGGCGGCGCTTAAAGTATTATTGAACGATCATGACTTTTCTCTTATCCTGATGGATGTACAGATGCCCGATCTTAACGGTTATGAAACCGCCACAATTATTTATGAAAGGGATAAGCTGCGAAACATTCCAATTATATTTATTACCGCTAATAATTATGATGAAGATTTTATGTTCAAGGGGTATAGGATGGGTGGTGTTGATTATATCTATAAGCCGATAAATCCAGAATTGTTACGGGCCAAGGTTGCTGTATTCGTTGAATTATACAGTAAAAACCAGCAGTTAATGTTGCAGGAAAAAAAATTGATGGCTGCTAATGAATTTTTACAAAAAGAAATTGAAGAAAGAAAAGCTTCGGAAGAAAGAGTAAAACTTTTGAATGAACAACTGGTGGCCAACAATGAAAGCCTGAAGCAAATGAATGAAGAACTTGATCAGTTTGCTTATATGGCTTCGCATGATCTTCAAGAGCCTTTGCGAAAAATACAGGTGTTCAGCGATAAGATCTTACGGAATAACAATTTTGATCCTGATAGTGAAAAATATTTTGGTAAAATAATCAATTCATCCAAACGGATGCAGAACCTCATCAATAACCTGCTTGATTTCTCAAGGCATACTGTAAGTTCAAGTGACTTCAAAAAAACAGCATTAAATGAATTAGTTAAAAATGTGCTGACAGAGCTTGAAGTGGAAATAGAAAAAAGTAATGCACGGATAAATTATGAAAACCTGCCGGTAGTTTCAGCCGTGCCGAGCCTGATGCAGCAATTATTCTATAATCTTTTTAGCAATGCGATCAAATTCAGAAAGCCGACAGTTGAGCTGGTGATCGATGTGAAAGCAGAAAAAATGAACCCAATAGATCTGTCAAAATTTACGAAGTACGGCCAGGGAAAAAATTATTATAAAATAACTGTGCAGGATAATGGGATCGGGTTTGATGATAAATATGCAGAAGACATTTTCAGAGTGTTTAAACGACTTCATAGTTACCAGGAATTCGAAGGCACAGGAGTAGGGCTGTCAATTTGTAAAAAGATCGTTGAAAAACATAATGGATTTATAAAAGCCGAAAGCATGATTGATTATGGTTCCACTTTCATCATTGGTTTGCCGGAAATGCAAATGGCAAATTGAAAAAATCTTCAAATAAATAATTGATCAGTTATTCCGGTTGGGCTTGCGGCGTTAGGATACTTGCTGTCGGTTTAAAATATTTTTTTAATAGGCCTATGCGATTAAATAAATAAACTAAGGCTAGCATACAACAGGAAAGAACAAGCACCTGTAATTCTGGTCTCAAATTTTTCATCCAGTAAACAAGGATCAATATAAAACCATGGAATACGCAAATGATCCTGGCTGCAAAAGCATGAGTGAATCCTTTATTAGTGATAAGATGATGGATATGGGTTTTATCAGCAGAAAAAGGTGAATGGCCTTTCCATATCCTGGTTCCAAAAACACGAAGCGTATCAAATACAGGGATCATTACGATCCCTAATGTGAAAACATAGATATTCGGGATCACCGGTGTGGAATTTATTTTCATTAGCTGTACGCAAAGAACAGCGATGATAAAACCAAGTACTAAGGAACCGGTATCACCCATAAATATTTTTGCAGGATTAAAATTGAAATATAAAAATCCAAGCAATGCACCGGCTAAAGCAAATGCTATCATTGCCGAATTCAGATCCTTGCTGATGGTAAGAAATATCCCAAGTGTAACTAAACTCATGAATCCAAGACCACCGGCAAGACCATCAATGCCATCAATAAGATTGAAAGCATTTGTAATACCGACAATAGTGACAACAGTAATAATGTATTGTGCTATTAGATGTAATTCATTAATTCCAAACAAACCGCCGAAACTTGTAATACGAATGCCTGATACCGCCAGTAAAGTCGCAACACCTGCTTCGATCACTAATTTATAACGGGCTGCCAGGTCTTTCAGGTCATCCATGATCCCAACCCCAAATAAAAGTATCATGGATAGAAAGAAAGTGATAATTGATGGATGATTATAGAATTTAAACCAAAATAAAAGTGACACCATCATGCCCGCAAAGATCGCAATGCCACCAAATGTCGGCGTGGGTACTGAATGTTCTTTTCTTGCATTGGGCCGGTCAAAAAGTTTAAACCGGTTCACCATAGAAATTACCGGCGGAATAAAGATCAATGTAAGCACAAACGCCATTACATAAGTGAGAAGGCCAAATTTGAAATCGGTAAAATTAAGGACGGCTTGCAGCAGATTAAAGTGGTTGTTCATCGGTTTTGGTCTTTAGTAGGATAAAGATTGGCTATGTAAAAATAGAACGAATTTCTGTGCATTTTATTTTTTTTAGCCTCTTCTTTTAAGTCTCATGAGTACACTAGTCTTAAAACGGAATAGTACATTTGTTCAAAACGGAATTATATCTGCAAATACTGACATATTAAACAGCCCTATAGAATATCTTAAAGGAGTTGGTCCACAAAGGGCAGAACTACTGAAAAAGGAACTGAATATTTTCACTTTTAATGATCTTCTCCATCATTTCCCTAATCGTCATGTTGATAAAACAAAAGTGAACTTTATACGGGAAATTGACCCATCAACAGATTATATACAGGTAGCCGGCAGTTTGCATAACATAGATGTTATCGGGATAAAAAGTGGCAGGCGAATGGTGGCAACGCTGCGTGATAAAACGGGGACATTGGAGCTTGCCTGGTTCCAGGGAATTAACTGGATCCAAAAAATTTTGCAACCGGGTGAGCAATATCTTGTTTTTGGAAAAGTTACTTTTTTCCAGGGCCGGCCTCAAATTGTACATCCTGAAATGGAATTGCTAACAACAGAAAAAAAAGATGGCAAATCGTTTCTTGAACCTATTTACCCGACAACAGAAAAATTAAGATCAAAAGCACTTGGCGGCAGACAAATTAGTAAGCTTACTGAAGTGTTGATGAAATTGATCAATGAAAAAAATGTTCCTGAAAATTTACCGGATAATATTTTAAATAATTTAAAACTTGTAAACAGGTTCAAGGCTTATTCTCAAATTCATTTTCCTGCTAACATGCAAGAATATGAGGAAGCAGTAAATCGGCTGAAGTTTGAAGAATTATTTATTGCACAACTCAGGGTGGCAAGATTAAGATCGCAACGTCATCGTTTTTCAAAAGGTGTTGTTTTTGAGAAAGTAGGAGAGCTCTTTAATACATTTTATACAAAGCATCTTCCTTTTGAACTAACCGGCGCACAAAAAAGAGTCATCAAAGAAATAAGAAAAGATACTGCCACCGGTAAACAAATGAATCGTTTATTGCAAGGCGATGTTGGAAGTGGTAAAACAATGGTTGCTTTGCTTACAATGCTGATCGCTGCGGATAACGGCTATCAAAGTTGCCTGATGGCGCCGACTGAAGTGCTGGCGCAACAGCATTATAATAATCTCACTTCTTTTTTAAAAGATATGCCTGTTGAAATTGGATTATTAACGGGCTCAACAAAAACTGCCGGTAGAAAACTGATCCAGGAAAAATTGGATAGTGGTTCTTTGCAAATTCTTATCGGTACACATGCAGTAATAGAAAAAGCAGTACAGTTTAAAAATTTAGGGATCGGGATAGTTGATGAACAACATAAGTTTGGCGTGGCACAAAGAGCAATGCTATGGGAAAAAAATCAAACGCCGCCTCATATTCTTGTTATGACTGCCACTCCAATTCCACGTACATTGGCAATGACCGCTTATGGTGATCTTGATTATAGTGTTATTGATGAATTGCCGCCGGGCAGGCAGCCGATCACTACCGTTCATCGTTATGAAAAAGACCGATCGAAAGTGATGAGTTTTATAAAAGATGAGATAACTAAAGGCCGGCAGATCTATATTATTTTCCCATTAATAGAAGAGAGTGATAAAATGGATTACGAAAACCTGATGAAAGGTTATGAAAATGTGAAAGCATGGTTTCCGGAACCCAAATATTGGATAAGTATGGTACATGGCCGGCAAAAAGCGGAACAAAAAAATAATAATATGCAGCGATTTATTACTGGAGATACGCATATTATGGTTTCCACCACCGTTATAGAAGTGGGAGTGGACGTTCCCAATGCCAGTGTAATGGTGATCGAAAGCGCTGAAAAATTTGGATTATCTCAATTGCATCAATTACGTGGAAGAGTGGGCCGTGGAGCTGATAAAAGTTATTGTATTTTATTAACTGGTCAAAAAATCGGTAATGATGCCAGGGAAAGAATGAAAATAATGACATCAACGAATAATGGATTTGTAATTGCTGAAAAAGATCTGGATATGCGTGGACCTGGCGAAATTGAAGGAACAAGACAGAGTGGAGTATTAAACTTTAAGCTGGCAAGTATAGTCCAAGACAGGCCTTTGCTGGAGGTAGCCCGGCGTTTTGCAGAAGATATAACAGCTACTGATCCTGAGTTGAGTTCGGCAGAAAATTTGCGAATCAGGAAATACCTTGAGATAAATCAAGGCAAAACAGCCTGGAGCCGTATATCTTAACACAAGTTTTAAAATTTTTCCATTGTTTTTGGTAAATTGAAAAAAATATAACCATTGATCCGTTATCGTTACATAACCCTGTTTTTATTTATCCTTTCAACAGCAGTTAAGGCCCAAAATATTGAGTTCATAGAGAATAAAGGTCAATGGGACAGCCATGTAAAATTCAGAAGCGAAGTGCCTGCTGGAAGTTTTTTTATCCGAAATGGTGGTTTTACTATTCTTCAGCATAATAAAGAGGATCTAAAGCTAGTACAGGAATATATACATGGTCACGGAAATGCTCAGGATAGAAGAAGCTCATCTTTGGTATTACGTTCGCATGCCTACGCAGTGGACTTTGCTGGGGCTTTAAGTAATATTGAATTAGTTCCTGATAAGGCATTAGAGTACTACAATAATTATTTCATTGGCAATGATCCGTCCAAATGGGCCAGCAATTGTAAGATCTATCAGGGTGTTACTGCAAAAAACATGTATCCGGGTGTTGATGTTCGCTTTTATACTGACAAAGGCAACATGAAGTATGATATTATTGTAAAGCCCGGAGCTGATATAAGCAAGATCGTATTGCGTTATGCAGGCGCCGAAAATCTTGAAGTAAGAGACAAGCAACTTGTAATTAAAACTTCAGTGGGCGATGTTAAAGAATCGGATCCTTATACGTATCAGTATGAAAATAACCAGCGTAAACAGATATCAGCAAAATATGTCTTAATAGGAAAGGAGATCAGGTTTGATGTAAAAAATTATAACCGGAACGAAGTTCTAATTATAGACCCGACATTAATTTTTAGTTCGTTTACAGGAAGTACCGGTGATAACTGGGGTTTTACTGCAACCTATGGACCGGATGGAAGTTTTTTTGGTGGTGGGATTAGTTTAAGAACGGGTTATCCGGTTACCCCAGGTGCATTTCAAACTGTTTGGGGCGGAGGTAATAGCGGCACTAACGCTACTGATATAAGCATATCAAAGTTATCACCCGATGGCACTTCAAGAATTTATGCTACATATCTTGGAGGCTCAGGTAACGAGCAGCCACATAGCCTTGTAGTGGATGGAGTAGGAAATTTGATAGTTGCCGGTCGCACAAACTCAGCAGACTATCCTGTAACCGGCAGTGGACAGATCGGCACCGGCGGTGGCTATGATATTGTAGTTACAAAATTTAATGCAGCCGGATCAGCGTTGATCGGCTCTAAAAAGATTGGCGGCTCAAGCGATGACGGGGTCAATATTGCAGCTGAAAGTTTTAGTTCATTACAACAGAATTACGGTGATAATGGCAGAAGTGAAGTGATCGTAGATGGAGGAGGAAATATTTATGTGGCTTCCTGTTCAAGGTCTGGAAATTTTCCCACAACTGCAGGTGCTTTTCAACCCCTTCTCGCAGGTGCTCAGGATGCTGTTGTACTGAAATTTAATGCAACTGTTTCACTTTCATTTGCGAGTTATCTTGGTGGCGGTGCTAATGATGCGGCATATGTTTTATCGTTAGCGCCAAATGGCGACATATATGTTGGTGGTGGTACAGAAAGTACAAATTTCCCCGGTACTTCAGGTGGAGTTATACATTCAACAAACCAGGGCGGTATTGATGGATTTGTCTCTATAATATCAAATAATGGTATCGCTGTTATAAGATCAACTTATGTTGGTACTGCCGGTACCGACCAGGTATTTGGAGTTCAGTTTGACAAATTCGGTTTCCCATATATATGCGGACAAACAAGAGGTAATTGGCCAGTAATAAATGCAGCATATAGTGTTGCAGGTGCACCTCAGTTTATTGCAAAACTGGAACCCGATCTTTCTGCTTATATCTATTCAACCAGGTTTGGTAAGCCGGCGGGAGTACCTAATATTTCAATTACAGCATTTCTTGTAGATAACTGCGAAAACGTTTATGTATCTGGTTGGGGAGGAACTGTTGACGGGCAATTTCCAACATCATTAACCACTGGTATGCCAGTAACCTCAGATGCTCTTCAGTCTACAACTGATGGTAATGATTTTTACTTTTTTGTTTTAAAGAAAAATGCAACTGCTCAATTATTTGGAAGCTTCTGGGGACAGAATGGAGGTCTTGCTGATCATGTAGATGGTGGCACCAGCCGTTTTGACAAACAAGGTGTGATATACCAGGCGATATGTGCAAATTGTTTCGGAGGTGCAGTATACACTACCACACCTGGTGTTGTCGGACCTATAAACGGAACAACTTCAGGTGGAACCGTTACAGGATGTAATCTGGCGATGCTGAAAATTTCATTTGACTTTGCTGGTGTAGATGCCGGTCTTCAGTCAATGATCAATGGAGTGCTAAGAGATACGGCAGGTTGTGCCCCCCTTACTGTTAATTTCATTGATACTATTGCAAATGCTGTAACATACTACTGGTACTTTGGTGATGGTTCTTCACCTAACCCTGTTATTACTACCACTCCGAATACAAGTCATACATATAATTTACCCGGTTTATACCAGGTAATGCTGATCGCTGAAGATTCTACCACATGTAATATCCGTGATACTGCGTATCTCCATATTAAGGCTGGAAATCTTCCTGCAATTCTTGATTTTATCCCGGTGAAATTAGCGCCATGTGATTCTTTGAAATACCGGTTTGATAATTTATCAACTACATCTCCATTACGACCATTTACAAACACATCTTTCGTTTGGGATTTTGGTGACAACTCTCCAACGATAATTGCAGGAACAGCTCCTGTTTTCCATTCTTATACTTCGCCCGGCACTTATACGATAAAACTGACCATTGTTGATACGGCTTATTGCAATGCGCCGGATACGTTGAAAAAAACTATAAATATAGCTCCATTGGTAGAGGCGCAATTTGAAACGCCGCCAACAGGATGTGTTCCCTACGCTGCGCAGTTTACCAATACATCGATAGCGGGCCAAACATTCATTTGGGATTTTGGTGATAACACCACAAGTACTGCAACAGATCCTGTTCATACTTATAATACACCCGGCTTATATACAATTACATTAATTGCTAATGATCCGAATACTTGTAATTTAACTGATACCACAAGTGCTACTATAAATGTTTTACCGAACCCTGTTTCCAATTTTTCTTTTTCACCTGATCCGCCAGTAGAAAATACGGCAACATCATTTAACAACCTTGCATCACCTGATGCAGTAAATTTCAAATGGCTATTTGGTGACGGAGATAGTTTACTAACAAATTCAAGATTACCGGTAAAGCACCAGTATAATGCAACAGGTACTTATAATGCATGTCTTATCGCAATAAACTTTGCCGGTTGCGCCGATACGCTTTGCCAGGATGTAAGTGCCGTTGTCTCTGCATTGGTAGATGTACCAAATGCCTTTACTCCGCAAAGCGGAGACATAAACAGTAAAGTCTTTGCCAAAGGTTTTGGAATTACAAAGATCAGGTTCATAATCTGGAATCGCTGGGGACAAAAAGTATTTGAAACAAATGATAAGAATATAGGCTGGGATGGAAAATCCAAGGGCGTGATACAACCAATGGATGTTTATGCATATACATTGGAAGTGGAGTTTTTTGACGGAACTAAAACAACTAAGAAGGGTGATATAACGTTAATTAGATAATATGCTAATTTGCCAATGTGCAAATATGAAAATGCGAAAATGAAAAAAAGGATCTTCATATTAATTGGAATTTGGATCCCGATAGCTATCGGGATATTATGGAGTAACTCCATTCATGCACAGGATCTGCATTTTTCACAATTCATGAATTCTCCACTTACTACAAATCCTGCTAATACTGGCTTTATACCCGGCGGCGATTACCGTATAGGAATTAATTACAGGAACCAATGGTCTAGTGTAATGTCAATTCCTTATAAAACAATGAGTGCATTTGGCGATGCTCAACTTATGCAAAACCAGGAGAACACTGGTTGGTTGGGTGTTGGTGGAGTGATCTTACGTGATGTAGCAGGAAGTGGCAACCTTACTTCAACAAAAATCTATGGTTCGATCGCATATCATCAAATGATAAATGCAGGAAGCCTGGTAAGTGCGGGTTTTAATATTGGATGGTCCAATAAACAGATCAATGTAAGCAACCTCAAATTCCCTGATCAATTCGACGGACATTTTTTTGATAATAAACTTCCCACTTCTGTAGTATTGGCGAATAACAATATCAATTATCTCGATATTCAAATGGGTATGAACTATGCTTATTTTCCCAATGATAAGGTGTATGTGAATGCCGGTTATTCTGCACATCATGTAAACAGGCCAAGAGAATCTTTCTTTAATCAAACCTCCGGTGTTGATAACAGGATCGCTGTAAGACATATCGGTTTTTTAAATGGAAGTTTTTTGGTAAACAATCAATGGCTTGTTAATCCGAATATTTATTTTACTACACAGGCAAAATCTTTTGAATTGGTTGCCGGTTTGAATGCACATTATGATCTGTCCGGAGACGGCGCTTATCAATTGATCGGTGGTTTATACTATCGTCATAAAGATGCTTTTATTCCAATGGTGGGGCTTCAATGGAATGATATTAAAGCAACATTTACTTACGATGCTACTATTTCAACATTAAAAAATTATAATAACGGCCGTGGTGCATTTGAATTCTCTCTTATCAAAGAAGGACTGTTTGATACTTACAATGGAAATAAAAGGCAGAGTATGTGTCCTGATCTGAGAAACAAAGCTTACTAATCAGTTTTATCATATTAATGTTTTATGCGATTTTTGTTCCGCAACAAAACAACGCTATGCAGACAAATGTAAGATCAGGCCTTTCAGCAGAGATCATAAGCGAATTCAAAAAAATTGTTGGCGAAAATCATGTGTTGTATGATGAAGAAACATTGGATCATTATTCACATGATGAAACAGAGAACCTTCATTATTTACCCGATGTAGTCATTAAGCCAAGGACAACCCAGGAGATCAGCGCAATAATGAAAATTTGTAATGCAAAAATGATCCCGGTAACTCCAAGAGGCGCAGGCACGGGGCTTAGCGGCGGCGCATTAGCACATCTCGGTGGTGTTGTATTGGCAATGGAAAGAATGAATTCAATTCTGGATATTGATGAAAGAAACCTGCAAGTAACAACGGAGCCCGGTGTTATCACAGAAGTTTTACAAATGACGGTAAAAGAAAAGGGTTTGTTTTATCCGCCTGATCCTGCAAGTCGTGGCTCCTGTTTTATAGGAGGAAATATTTCTGAAAATAGCGGCGGTCCAAAAGCTGTTAAGTATGGTGTGGTAAAAGATTATGTATTGAATCTTGAAATGGTTTTACCAACTGGCGAAATAATATGGACTGGCGCTAATGTTTTAAAAAATTCCACAGGATATAATTTCACTCAATTGGTTGTGGGTAGCGAAGGAACATTGGGTATTGTAACAAAAATTGTTTTGCGCCTGATCCCTCATCCAAAATATGATCTCCTGATGCTTGTTCCATTTAAAAAATTGGAGCAGGCCAGCGAGGCTGTAAGTGCCATATTCAGGGCAGGGTTTGTTCCCAGTGCATTAGAGTTAGTAGAAATTGATGCGTTGAGGATCGTAAGCAAATTCGTTGATAGTAGCGCTGTGCAACTCAATGACGATATCGAAGCTCATCTTATAATTGAAGTAGATGGTAATAACATGGAAATATTGATGAGTGAAATGGAAGCCATCAGCGAAATGCTAACGCAGTATGATACAGGTGAAATCTATTTTGCAGATGATGCGCAGCAAAAAAATGAGTTGTGGAAATTAAGAAGAAGGGTTGCTGAGGCAACAAAACTTGCGGGTTATACGATCGAAGAAGATGCCGTTGTGCCAAGAGCTGAATTGCCGGCACTCATTCGTGGTGTAAAAGAGATCGGCGCTAAATATAATTTCAATGCTGTATGTTATGGTCATGCTGGAGATGGTAATCTTCATATTCGTATTCATAAAGAAGGAACACCCAATAGCTTTGGTGATTCGGAAATGACACAAAGCCTCCGGGCTTTATTTGAATTGGTAAAAGGACTTGGAGGAACGATCAGTGGCGAGCATGGCATTGGGCTTATTCAAAAAGGGTTTATGGATATTATGTTTGAACAAAAGCACCTTGACCTGATGCGGCAAATAAAAAAAGCATTTGATCCTAATAATATTTTGAATGCCGGTAAAATATTTTAACTATTTAGTTTTAAACGTACCCAAACAAATGGAGTTAAATTAGCATTTAATTAAAAACCTTATTATGAGATCCAAATTGGTCATCTTCATTTTCATTGCTTTCGTAATTTCTATGCATACACGAGCACAGGATGAGGAAAAAGAAAAAGTGCCTTTTAAGCAAAATTTATTTACTGGTGGCACCATTTCACTGGCATTTTATTCCAATACTTTTCTTGTCGGCGGCAGCCCTGTATTGGGTTATAGTATTACGAACTGGGCCGATCTTGGAATTGTTATTAATTACAATTATATAGTTTACAGGGATTATTATGTTTTTGATGACCGGTTAAAGCAAAATAATTTTGGAGGAGGTCCTTTTGTAAAATTGTATCCTCTCCGTTTTATTTTTGCACAGGCACAATACGAGTATAATTTTTTAAAAGTAAAATACATTCCACCAGCTAATGGCGGGGTTCAACAAAAAGATGACCTGGAAGCCAAGAGTTTTCTTGTAGGTGGTGGTTATACTACCGGTCGGATGGGTAGAGGAGGAGCTCCGCATTATTATCTTGCAATATTGTTTGATATCTTAAATGAACCCGGTTCTCCATATACCGATGCTTATGGAAGAACAATTCCAATTATAAGAGGTGGTGTACAGATCCCTTTATTCCAGGGTGGGGGTAAACAACCCAAAAATATTAATTATTAATTGAGGTATTGAAGCAATTGTACGGGTTCATCCAGAATGGTTATCCTTGCCAGCACACTTTCATAAAGAAAGCCTTGCTTCTCCATTTGCTGAATATGTTTCAAAAGAGAATCAAAAAAATTGTCCGAGTTAATGATAAAAATTTCTTTGTCGTGAATGGATAATTGATTCCATGTCACCATTTCAAAAAACTCATCAAGTGTTCCTACGCCGCCGGGTAAAATGACGGCTGCGTCACACAGATCATACATTCTTTGTTTACGGATATGCATATCATCAACAATTGATAAGTCTGTAATTCCTTTGTGCTGATGTTCCCAATCCACCAGTTTTTTTGTAATGACACCAAACACTTTTCCCCCGTTTTCCATCATTGCGTCTGCCACTGCACCCATTATTCCGGTGCTACCCCCGCCATAGATCAATGTGATATTTTTTTTTGCTAAAAGTTTTCCTAATTCTTTCGCATGGTTTATATAAACAGGATTATTTCCATTCTTTGACCCGCAAAAAACTGCAAGTGAATTTATCTTCATACATTTATTTTATTTTCATCATACAATGCTGGTAAATTTCGTTACTTAAATCTGCAATCCGAAATCTTAAATCTAAAATCCGCTTATGTCTTCGGCTCTGTTATTCACCTTTGTTATTGGATATTTTGTTTTATTGCTTGCAGTTGCCTGGTTCACTTCCCGCAATTCAAATAACGAATCATTTTTTATCGGTAACCGCAGCAGCAACTGGATGCTGGTGGCTTTTGGAATGATCGGTACATCACTTAGCGGTGTCACATTTGTAAGTGTGCCCGGTGGTGTTGGCAGCGCCAATTTTTATTATTTCCAGGTAGTGATCGGTTA
Source organism: uncultured Bacteroidota bacterium (assembly GCA_963746915.1). Taxonomy (GTDB): domain Bacteria; phylum Bacteroidota; class Bacteroidia; order Chitinophagales; family Chitinophagaceae; genus VBAS01. The sequence goes on from CAVVDD010000006.1 coordinate 526,139, forward strand.
TCTCTTCGGATACCTGGTCATTGCATACGTATTACTGCCCTTGTATTACAAAATGAATCTCACAAGTATTTACACATATCTTGAAAAAAGATTTGGTATAAATGCACACAAGGCCGGGGCTTTCTTTTTTATTCTTTCACGTGTTGTAGGTGCAACGGCAAGGCTTTATCTCGTCATTAGCGTATTGCAGATATTTATTTTCGATAAGATGCATATTCCGTTTATGGCTACTGCATTTGTGATCCTTGTTTTGATACTTCTTTACACATTTGAAGGCGGTGTTAAGACAATTGTTTATACTGACACACTACAAACTACGGGAATGCTTGTTGGCCTGGTAGTTTGTGTAATTGCAATTATTAATACATTGGGTACCGATTTTAGCGGGGCTATGCATATGATGAGTGAGAAAGGTTATACAAAGATCTTTAACTGGAATGTTAACTCCGGTTCTTTCGCTTTAAAACAACTTCTTGGCGGTATGTTCATTGCTATTGCAATGACAGGCCTGGACCAGGAAATGATGCAAAAAAATATCAGTGTAAAGACACTGAAGGATTCTCAAAAAAATATAATGTCTTTTGCGGTGGTCATTATGTTTGTGAATTTTCTTTTTCTTGTTTTAGGCGGGGTGCTTTATTTATATGCATCTGCTCATAATATTAGTGTACCGGGTGATGATCTCTTTCCAACCGTGGCATTAAGCGACGCTTTCAGCAAAAGCATTGGAATAATTTTCATTATTGCAATAATCTCTGCGCTGTTCCCGAGTGTTGATGGCGCTATTACATCTCTTACATCTTGTTTTTGCATTGATATATTAGGATTGAAAAAAAGCGCTGCAACTGAAAAGGAAAAGAAAATGACCAGGTTAAAAGTACATTTCAGCTTTGCTCTTGTATTTTTTATACTGGTTTTAGTTTTTAAATGGATGAACGATAAGCTGATCATTGATTTCATTTTAAAATTTGCCGGCGTTACTTATGGTCCCTTACTTGGTCTTTTTGCTTTTGGTATTTTAACAAAGCGAAAACTCAACGAACGTCTTATCTGGACAGTTTGTATCATAGCTCCTTTGCTTGCATTAATACTTGATATGGTTAGTAATCCTGCATGGTATGAAGCAAAGCTGCATATGAAACTTGGTCTTGATAGTTTGTCAGCAGCAACTTTTAATGGCTATAAAATAGGAAATGAACTTATTCTCATAAATGGTATCATTACTTTCATCGGCTTATGGTTTATCTCTCGTAAAGCAACCGAACAGGAGATGAGTCTAAAAATGCAGCCCGTATAAAGTTATATTTGCACAAAGAATTATCATTGGAACTTATCAATCCATTAGTACAGGAATATGCGGAAAAATTTTCTTCACCAGAAGATGCGTTGTTGAAAGAAGTAAATGATTTTACCGCGGCAAATCATCCCGAGTATCACATGCTTAGCGGGCATCTGCAAGGCAAGTTTTTAGAAATGGCGAGCATGATGATCAGGCCCCGGCGTATTCTTGAAATTGGAACATTTACCGGTTACAGCGCTTTATGTCTTGCAAAGGGATTAACGGATGACGGGGTGCTGCATACAATAGAACTTAGAGAAAAAGATGCTGCAACAGCAAAGGGTTTTTTTGACAGGTCCATTTATAAAGAAAAGATCATTTTACATACGGGAGATGCCCAAAATATCGTTTCTACACTGGAAGAAACTTTCGATCTTGTATTTATTGATGCTGATAAGCCCGGGTATATTGAATATTTTAACCTCGTTTTCCCAAAATTGAAAAAAAACGGGTTTATTTTTGCAGATAATATTTTTTTTCATGGCAAAGCCATTGAAACTGAACCAACTGGAAAAAATGCAAAAGCAATAAAAGATTTTAACCAGTTTATAAATGAAAGAACCGATATCGAAAAAATGATCCTTACCCTGCGTGATGGATTGTATTTAATAAGAAAAAAGTAAGATCACCAATGCAAAAACTAAAGATCCTATTCCTGCTTCTTGCTTCATTGGCATTCAAAAATTCCTTTGCACAACCAGATCCTGTAGTAGTTGACTATATTAAAAAATATAAAGATCTCGCAATTGAGGAAATGCAACGTACCGGTATCCCGGCCTCGATTAAACTTGCACAAGGTATTCATGAAACCAGCGCCGGCACAAGTGACCTTGTAAAAAGATCAAATAATCATTTTGGATTAAAATGTAAATCTGAATGGACAGGCATGACAGTAAAGCATACGGATGATGCGCCAAATGAGTGCTTCCGGAAATATGAAAGCCCACTCGATTCATATAAAGATCAATCAAATTATCTTAAAGAAACTCCACGCTATGCTTCACTATTCGAACTTGATCCTACTGATTACAAAGGCTGGGCTTTTGGATTAAAGAAAGCAGGTTATGCAACTAATCCAAAATATTCACAGGTTTTAATTAAGCTTATTGAAGATTATGACCTGCAGGATTACACCATGATCGCATTGGGAAAATTAAAACCCGGACAAGAATCATTGGCAAAAAATGAAAACCCAGTAGTCATGCCGCCGGAGCCGGAAGTAGTTGTTTATTCAAAGAAAGAAACTGTTGTTGAAAAAAAACCTGAGTATCCTGATGGAGAATTTAAAATAAATGAAACAAAAGTTATCTATGCAAAAAAAGGAACCTCTTATTTATCGATAGCAGAAAAGTATGCAATTCCTCTAGCAAGGATCTTTGAGTTTAATGAAATGAAGGTGCAGGAAATTGTTGAAAGAGATCAGCTCATTTATATAATGCGAAAAAGAAAAGTTGGCTTAAATGAACTTCATACCGTAAAACCGGGAGAGACGCTGGCTGATATTGCACAAACGGAAGCATTGCGTATTGAAAGTTTGCTTGAATATAATTTTCTTCAACCAAATATGCAGCCCGCTGTAGGTTCTGTTTTATATTTACGTACTAAAGGCCCGGGCATGCCGACATTGGCTACCGGGAAATGATCGATCTGGATTCCTTATGTCTCTACTAAAAGTTCATGATAAAATGTTTGGTCCTTTTCTTTCAGAACAGGACATACAGCAGCAAGTAAAAAAAATCGCTGATGCAATTAATTCTGATTATGCGGGTTTACGACCCATGTTCATAGCGATTTTAAATGGATCATTCATGTTTGCCTCCGATCTTTTTAAGTACCTTACAATTGATGCAGAGATCTGTTTTATTAAACTGGCATCTTATAAAGGAACAACATCAAGCGGACAAGTAATAACAGCGATCGGGTTAGATGTTGATATCATAGGAAAAGATATAATCATACTTGAAGACATCGTTGATACCGGCAAAACATTAAATGAATTTTTACCAAAGTTGCTTCATCACCAACCAGCATCAATGAAAATTGCTGCACTACTCCATAAACCTGAGGCTGTGAAATTCCCCATCAGAATTGATTATCTCGGATTTTCAATTCCAAACAAATTTGTTGTAGGTTATGGACTTGATTATGATGGGCTTGGAAGGAACTTAAAGGAAATTTACCAGTTGGTTTAGAGCTATCCATTACTTATACTTATTGGATTTTTGTACTTTGATAGCAATTAAATATCCAGGTGAAAAGCTTTGTATATATATTTTTATTCCTGCTGATCGCCTTGCCATTTCATGGACAGCAGTTTTATCTCCGCGGTGAGGTGCGGGATGAAGGTGGCAACCTTTTGCAAAATGTAAATATCCGCCAGCAAAGTACCGGCTATCTTTTTCGTACAGGGAATTCCGGATCGTTTGGTATTCTTTCATCAAAAGACTCGGACACTCTGGTATTTACCTATGAAGGGTATCAGACGGAACAAGTATTGGTGAAAGCAGATAAATACTTTAGACTTAACCTGAAACTTTCACAATCTATTGCATCCAGCTATAAAAAGAACAGGCTCGCATCACTTACAAAAGATCTTTCAAGAGAAAATCAAAAAAAATGGTTTTCTGATAATGAAACCTATGCAAGCCTTGCAGAAAATAATTTTATTGATGCAAAGAATTATCCAACAACAGGTATCGCTTTGAATATTGACAGGGCGTCTTACAGTAATATCAGGCGGTTTATAAATCTTAATCTTGCTGTGCCACCCGATGCAGTACGCATAGAAGAAATGCTGAACTATTTCAACTTCGGATATGAAACACCAGCGGATAATTCTTTATTCAAAATAAAAACTACACTTACCAATTGCCCTTGGAATAAGGATAACCAGCTTTTTTTCTTAAATGTGTTTTCAAAGAAACTCAATCTCGATTCATTGCCGCCATCAAATCTTGTTTTCCTTGTTGATATTTCAGGATCAATGGATATGCCTAATAGATTACCATTACTGAAATCTGCATTTAGGATGCTGGCGATGAATTTGAGGGAAAAAGATACAGTAAGTATAGTCGTTTATGGTGGTGCAGTTGGCGTATTACTTTTTCCAACAGCGGGAAATGAAAAAGAAAAGATCATAAAAGCAATTGATGAAATGCAACCCGGCGGATCTACACCGGGAGAATCAGGAATAAAGCTGGCGTATTCAGTTGCTAAAAAACATTTTATTGAAAAAGGAAATAACAGGGTTATTCTTGCAACAGATGGGGATTTCAATGTTGGAATACAAACCGAGCAGGAATTGGATGAAATGATCTCGCGGCATAGGGAATCCGGGATTTATTTAACCTGTCTTGGTGTTGGTATGGGAAATTATAAAGATTCAAAAATTCAAACATTAGCCCGGAAGGGCAACGGAAATTTTGCTTATGTAGATAATTTCCAGGAGGCCGAAAAGATCATCATGAAAGAATTTACACAAACACTCTATACCATTGCTGATGATGCTCACATGCATGTAACATTTGATCCTTCATTAGTAAAACAATACCGGCTGATCGGTTTTGATAATAAATTAGGAGCACTTGCTGATTCATCTTCCGAAGTGGAGGGTGGAGAAATTGGTTCCGGCCAATCCATTACTGTTGCTTTTGAAATTGAGCCAAATTTTTCAAGTGGAGCAAATGTCTATTCAGACCATTTTGCAGAAGTGAAGTTGCAATATAAATTACCGGGAGAAGTTCCTGAACTTGAAATGAGTGAGAAATTTCCTTATGATCCGATAGCGTTTAAAGAACTCGATCCAATGTATCGCTTTGCGAGTTCAGTTATCATGTTTGGTTCAATTCTTAAATCGTCTCAATTTGTAAAAGATATAAGTTGGGGAGATGTATTGTATAATGCAAGTGAAGCTGCTAATCCAACAGATGGTAACCAGGCACAATTTGTAGAACTGGTATATAAAGCAAAAGAGTTCTATACAAAAAAGAAAAAGAAGAACAAGAATTAATTATTTGAATTGAAAATAGATCAGCAATGCGGCAGAAGCCGTCATAAGTAGTAAAGCAATGACTCCAAAAATATTTGACCATTTGCCATTTGTAAATTTTCCCATTACTTTTTTATTATTTGAAATATGAAGTATGACTGCAATAAGAACAGGTGATGTAACCCCATATAAGATGGCTGTATATAGCAGTGCCTGTACGGGATTTATTCCGATGTAATTAATGGCCAGGCCAATTAAAAGAGAAATGATGATGACCCAGTAAAAAGGTTTTGCCTCATAATATTTCTTATCAAGACCGCCATTCCAGTTAAAAGTTTCAGATAACATATACGACAGGCAGCCTGTTAAAACCGGAATTGCCAGGAAACCTGTGCCGATAATTCCCAGGGCAAATAATAAATAAGATAATTTCCCGGCGAGTGGCTCCAAAGCTTTTGCAGCCTGCTCTACAGAATTAATTTCTGTAATTCCTCCTTTGAATAAAACTGTTCCCGTCGTAAGAATAATAAAATACATTACAAGGTTGGAAAAGAACATTCCGAAATCAACATCCATATCCATTTTATGTATCATTTTTTTGTCGACTATTAATCTTCTCTTTTTGAGTTTAATATCTTCCACTTCCATGGTTGCTTGCCAGAAAAAAAGATAGGGGGAGATGGTTGTTCCTAAAATGGCAACAAGTATGCTGATGAAGTCTTTATTAAATTTTATTGTTGGAATAAATGTATGCCTTGCTATTTCCCCCCAATCTTGTTTTTCAAGAAATGGTACAACGAGATAAAGCAAGAGAAAAACACAGAGATATTTTAAAATGGCGGATATTTTTTTATACGGTAAATAAATGATCAAAACCATCAGAATGCCTGTAAAAGCAATGGTGAAAAAATAAGAAGGGATGGATGGGAAAATAAGATTTCCAACAGCACCCATTCCAGCAATATCAGCCCCGATATTAAGGATCACAGCAGGAAAAGTGAAAAGGATCATTAGGTACAAAATGGACTTCGGATAATTGTTACGAATATTAGTTGTTAAACCCTGAGACGTGACAATACCTATTCTTGCACACATTTCCTGGATAGCAGCCATAAGAGGAAATGTAATTAACGCAGTCCATAAAGTAGCCAAACCAAATTTTGCACCAGCTTGTGAGTATGTTGCAATGCCTGAAGGGTCATCATCACTTGCCCCTGTGACGAGACCAGGTCCAAGTATTTTTAGGAACCGGTTTATTTTAGAAGGGTTGCTTTTTTTATTTCCCGGTTTCTTTCTCATTTGAGGATGGTTCGGTGTAAAGTTATCCTATTGAGTGGTTCACAACATGATTTAAATAATCATGCCAGCAAATACTGATCATAAGATCTGAGGGCTTACTGTATTTGAAAGAAAATAATGGGAAAAGAATTCCTGAGTTATTTCAATAATAGAGCTTAAAAAATATTAAGAGAAGAGTTCTCTCATTTTATCAAGAAAACTTTTATCCGATTTATCAGGATGTGGTTTGAAATTAGGAGAATGACTCATTTTTTCAAGCATCGTTTTTTCTTCGGCGCTAACATGCTGTGGGGTCCAAACATTCACATGTATTAACTGATCACCTTTTTGATAACTGTTTACTGCAGGAAAGCCTTTTCCTTTTAACCGGAAAATTTTTCCGCTTTGTGTGCCTGCAGGAATTTTTATTTTAGCTCTGCCATCAATGGTGGGCACTTCGAGTTGTGTACCAAACACTGCATCAGTAAAAGAAATGTGAAGGTCATAGGCTACATTCATTCCATCACGTTGTAATTCTTTATGTGGTTCTTCTTCGATAAGTATTATGAGATCACCGGGTGCACCGCCTCTTTCACCGGCATTACCTTTTGCACTTAAATTTAATTGCATTCCTTCTTGCACACCAGCAGGAATGTCGATAGAGATCGCATCCTCACCATAAACTCTTCCTTCACCTTTACATACAGCACATTTTGCTGTTATAGTTGTTCCTTCTCCATTACAAGTAGGGCAAGTAGTTACAGTTTGCATTTGGCCTATAAATGTATTGGTAACTCTTCTTACCTGGCCAGACCCTCCACAAGTGCCGCAGTTCTGTACACTTCCTTTATCTTTTGCTCCGCTGCCGCTACATGTATTACAAACAACATGTTTTTTTACCTTGATATTTTTAGTTACACCTTTAGCGATCTCCTCATAAGTCAATTTGATCTTTACACGAAGATTACTTCCGCGTACGCCTCGGGCTCTTGATGTTCTGCCTCTGCCACCACCACCACCAAAAAAACTTCCAAAAAGATCTTCACCGAAAACATCTCCAAACTGGCTGAAGATATCTTCCATATTCATTCCACCACCGCTGAATCCGCGACCATTACTGCTTACTCCTGCATGTCCATAACGATCATACTGTGCTTTTTTATCTGTATCACTTAACACTTCATAAGCTTCGGCCGCTTCTTTAAATTTGTCTTCTGCACCTTTATCACCAGGGTTACGATCAGGATGAAATTGCATCGCTACTTTACGGTATGCTTTTTTAATTTCATCTGCTGAAGCAGTTTTGGCGACACCTAATATTTCGTAATAATCTCTTTTACTCATAATGTTCTAGTATGCTAATGTGCTTTCATTTTAAAAGAACACACTTTATTTTAATTTGCATATTTGCAAATTATTTTCCTACCACCACTTTTGCGTAGCGAATTATTTTATCGTTCAAGTAATATCCTTTTTGAATTTCATCTATCACTTTTCCCTTCAGATCTTCAGTCGGGGCTGGTATCTCCGTGATTGCTTCGTGGATGTCGGGATCAAAATCTTTACTGATCGTTTCCATTGGTTTTAATCCTTTAGCTGTTAACAAGCTTTTCAACTTATTAAAAACAAGCATTACTCCTTCTTTTGGCCTTATCATCTAATGAGCTCATTTGTTTTTCGGCTCGTTCACAATCATCCAAAACTTCCAGCATATCGATTATTACTTCTTTACCTGCGGTTTGTATCAGTTCTACCCTTTCCTTCGAACTTCGCTTCTTAAAATTCTCAAACTCGGCCACTTTACGGATAAATTTATCTTTCATTTCACCAAGCTCATTGCGAAGTGTCTCCAGTTCAGGCTCATCAGTCAAAGGTTCACTCAGGTGTGAAGTGCCACTCATGTTTTCATCGGCATTTATACCCACTTCATGGCTCTTCAGCATTCTGCATTTTTGCCCGTTCATTTGCCTCTTTCATATCTTTTTGACGCATTTTTTTGAAAATTGATTGCAAAGGTAAGGTTGTCAATAATACTGCCAACGCTATTATAAGGACAAATTGACGGGGCGAAAAGTAGTTCATTTTCAATATTTCGCGACGGCTACCTTTGCGTCATGATAAAAGTTTACCTGGCAAGAAAGATCAGCAGGAGAGTGGTGGAAGGGCATCCCTGGATATTTTCTAATGAAATTGATAGAGTTGAAGGTGAAGTGAAAGGAGGTGAAACAGTGACTGTGTTTACCCACGATAATAAATTTGTCGGTATTGGTTATATTAATCCGAGATCACAGATAATGGTGCGGCTGCTGACAAGAAATAGAAATGAAGTGATTGATGAAGAATTTTTTTATAAACGAATATTGCAAAGCTGGGAATATCGTAAAAAGATCGGGTATACAGAAAACTGCCGGCTTGTTTTTGGCGAAGCCGATTCATTACCTCAATTGATAATTGATAAATTCAACGACTATTTTGTTATTCAAACATTGGCGCTTGGCATTGATGTTTGGAAACCAGCAATTGTAAATGCACTGAACAAAATTTTTGATCCAAAAGGAATTTATGAACGAAATGATGTGCCCGTAAGAGAAGTGGAAGGAATGTCCCAGCAAAAAGGTTTTTTATCGACGCCATTTGATACTAATATAATTATTAATGAAAATGGTTTAAAATTTAATGTTGATATTGAAAATGGGCAAAAGACCGGTTACTTTCTTGATCAACAGGATAACCGTAGAGCAATTCAGCATATTGTAAAAGGAGCAAATGTTCTTGGCGCTTTTACCTATACTGGAACTTTTGAAATTCATGCTGCCCATTATGGTGCAAAGTCTGTTGTAGGATTTGATATTTCAGAGAATGCAGTTCAGCAGGCAAATAAAAATGCTGCATTGAATGGCTTAGATAATATCTGCAAGTTTCAAACTGCAAATGCTTTTGATATATTGAAACAATGGAGCAAGGAAGAAAAAAAATTTGATGTAGTAATGCTGGATCCCCCGGCCTTTACCAAAAGCAGGGAAACAATTCAAAAAGCAGTTGCAGGATATAAGGAAATAAATTTAAGGGGAATGAAACTTATTGAGCCGGGTGGTTTTCTGGTTACTTCATCTTGCACAAGTCTTGTAAATGCTGAATTGTTTTTACAAACAATAGAAATGGCAGCCAAAGATGCGAAACGAAAACTAAGGCAGGTTTGTTTTCAGGCCCAGGCTCCGGATCACCCGATCGTAAGAAGTATTGAAAACACACAGTACCTTAAATTTCTTATTGTTGAAGTGCAATGAGAATTAAAATTAAAAAGCATCCCGGTTTATCAGAATGCTTAAATATATTATTTGAGGGTTATTATTTCGACACCTGGAATTTACCCGATTCAATAACTTTTCCTGATGGGTCCTTTAACTGGTAAATATAAACACCACGGGTATAATTTGAAAGATCAAGCGTTGTACTTGAGTTAACATTTTTTGCTTCGTAAACTTGTTTACCAATAAAGTTTATGATTTGTAAAGTATATCCTGCATTAAAATTTTTTTGAAATTCAGCTTTGATGAAAGTAGTAGCCGGATTCGGATAAAACTTCATGATACGTTGAGCTACATCGGGAGATGGCTCACGATTAGACTGCCCCTTAGAGTTTATGGCTGTCAACAGAATAAAGGATATTATTGGTAAAAATCTCTTCACGTAAAACAAAATTAACTTTAATTGTGCAAAATAGATGGTTTTTTTTTGTCCTGCAACGTATAAGTCACAAAGATTTAAAAAACCTGTAAATCATAGATTTAGATAGCGAAAATAGTAAAAACCCGATTCGCTATTTTAACCCTTCCAGGATAAGAGTGATGTTTTTAAAATTTGGTTGCTCACCTGCATTCTCAAGAACTTCTGAATAACGAACAATCCCATCTTTATCTATTACAAATGCTGATCGTTTAGAAACGCCTTTCATATTATAGCTAAATATTTCATATAAGCTGCCATACAATGATGATAAATCTTTATTGAAATCACTAAGCAATGTGAAATTCAAATTTTGATCTGCTTTATATTTTGCCAATGTGTGTAACGAATCGACCGAGATCCCAAACACTTTTGCGTTTACGTTGTTATAAAAAGAAATATTATCTCTTATTGAACAAAGCTCTGCAGTGCATGTGCTGGTAAACGCAAGCGGAAAAAAAAGTAACAATACATTCTGCCCTTTCATATCTGAAAGTGTGACTTTATTTTTTGTTGAATCATAGAGTGTAAAATCAGGTGCCGGTTGTCCAATTTCAATATTCATAATACAATTTTTAAAAAAATAAAGGAAGCTAAAGACACAAAATTTCAAATAAACAATTTATCTTCTCATAAAGTTTACACTTTATTTTCTAACCACCGGTTAAAACTCCGGATAAACCTAACTGATATGAAAAAAGTAATCACAGAATTTATTGGAACATTTTTTCTTGTAATGTCTGCAGGACTGGCCAGTGGCGATCTTACAGTTCTGATTATTGGTGCTACACTAATGGTGATGATCTTTGCTGGAGGCCATATTTCGGGAGCCCATTATAATCCCGCAGTCACACTTGCAGTATTTATCAGGGGAAGGTGCTCTCTTAACGAAGCTTTAGGTTATTGGGTGGCTCAGCTTGTTGCCGCCGTGGCAGCTGCACTCTTAGTAAATTATTTTAAAGGCGAATCAAGCCCGATGGTTATCCAGGATACGACAAAAGCTTTGATCGCGGAGTTGATAGCAACTTTTGCATTAGCTTATGTAGTTTTAAATGTTGCTACTGCAAAAGGAACAAGCGGAAATAGTTTTTATGGACTTGCAATCGGATTCACAGTATTTGCTTTGGGATCTCAGGTAGGAGGAATATCTGGTGGAGCACTAAACCCAGCTGTAGCCTTAGGCGCATGTGTAATGAAAGCATTTGATTGGAGCAATATCTGGATCTATATTGTAGGTTGTTTAATAGGTGGTGCTTTGGCTGCCTTTGTTTTCAAAATGAATAATCCTGATGATAAATAAAGTATTTGAATTGAAATTTATAAGCCCCGTTATCGGGGCTTTACTTTTTAAAACCTTGGTTTGAAATATGGATTTGAATTGTCGGCAAGTTTACCGATCCAACTAATTCCGATCTCAAAACCACCACGGCCATGACTGCTTGGTTTTAATTTTGAAATGTTTGCATCGTAGCTGAATGAAAAAGAAAATGGATGATAATCTAATTTTACAATAGGGATCAACGCATCATTCCAACGCATAAAAGTTCCAATACTCAATACATATTCCGGTTCATCAGGATAAGCGCCAATTTTGTAGGCATACATTGCGCCAAATACAGTTTCAGTAAATGATCCTTGCCTGGAGTGATCGGCCTCTATTGATACATAGGAATATTCATTGCCTGCAAGCTTAAGCCCGGCTGAAAAAACCCATTTTGGATTTATTTCTATATTCTTATCCTTATAAAATGAATTGCGTGGACGATTGAAGTGGTGATAAGCAGCTCCGATATAATAATTATTATCTGGATTACTGTTCATTACAGAATTCAAGCTCATGCCTACACTTCCATCCAGATATGAATAAGTCGGGTCAGTAATATTTTCTCCAATACCCATTCCATCATATTGGCTGTTGGTTGTCACTTTTGAAAGATCGATACTATGCTGTACCCAGCCCCCCATAAATCCTAGTGATAAATAAGTGTTCTTTTCGCTGCTTATAGATTTGTGATAATTTATTGCAGGTAAAATTTTTGTTTGTGTAAATGAAACAGTGCCGGCCTTATCATAAAATAGTTGCATACCCCATGTAACATAATCATCTCCCTTTCCAACCGGCACTTTATATTCTCCGCTTAATGACCCGGTTCTATATCCTGATGTCACACTATTCCATTGATCACGATAAACTGCCTGCACTCTTACATCACCCGTAAATATTCCTGCTAATGCCGGGTTTCTTAAAAGGGGTGTTTCAAAAAATTGAGACATATGCAGATCCTGTGCATGAATGCAGTTACTCCATAATATCCCGATAGCTATCGGGATCCAAACTCCAATTAGTATGAGGATTCTTTTTTTCATTTTCACATTTTCATATTTGCACATTGGCAAATTAGCATATTATCTTATTAACGTTATATTACCCGTATATGATATTAATTCTCCGTTCTTGCAATAAATTTCCAGTTGGTATACATAAACACCTGCATCAGCTTTTTTACCTTTCCAATTTCCATCCCAACCGGCTGAAGCTGCATTTATAGGCATATCATATTTTTCAAATACAACTTCACCCCAACGATTGAATATCCGTAATATCTTTGCACGATCAAGTCCTGCTCCTCTTGGATAGAATATGTCATTGCTTCCATCTCCATTTGGAGAAAATGTATTCGGCACAAAAAAGTTTTCACCATTACAAACAACTTTTACGGTTACATCACCTTTGCTTGTACATCCATATCGGTCAGTAATATTCACAGTATATTTTGTTGTAAACTGTGGATTCGCCAGGGGATTAGGACAATGATTACAACTCAAATTTTGCGAGGGGACCCAATTATAAGACACGATCGCACCTGTATAATTCATATTTAGTTGTGCATCGCCTCCTGAAAGTATTGTTATTGGATTAGATGCAGGTATGGCCGTAGGAACAGGAACGGCATAGACGGCATGATAACCAGTATCTGCACATCCGAGTTTGTTGGAGGCTAACAACTGAATATTATAGTTTCCGGAATTTGAAAAACCGGTTACTCCATTTTGCAATTGAGAAGAACTTCCATTCCCAAAATTCCAAAGCCATTTGATCGTAGAGTCGGGTTGTGCTATGGAACCTAAAAATGTTTCCGGAGTATTAAGGCATACTGAATCCTTTCCTGTGATCGATACTACAGGAGTCCTATATATCCTTACAGTATCAAGAAATGAATTGGGGCAATTGAATTGAGTATTTACAGAAAGTCTTACCAGATATGTTCCTGGTGATGTGAAATTATGAGTTGGGCTGGTTGCATTACTTGAGTTACCATCTCCGAAATCCCAAACGGTCGATGTAATTGGATCGTTAGAAAGAGTATAATTAGTAAATGTTGCTAGTCCATTATCGCAAAATTCTTTTTTATCAATTCCAAATAGTGGTAAAGCCCCATATACATAGACAGGTGCAAAAGGTATAAACGCTTCGCAACCGTATTTATCAGGTATCGTCATGTATGGATAATAATTACCAGGGCCAGAATATTTATGCGTTATAGCGGATTGCCTGGTGCTATCTAAGTTCCCATCTCCAAAATAAAATACATATTTAAAACCTGGTGGCGTTGTTATTGTGAAACTTACAGTGAAAGAATCACAACCTGATGCAGGCGCAAAAATTACCTGTGTGCTGGCGACAGGATCGTAAACATTTACAATAGACTGAGCTGAATCCACACAACCGCCTGGTCCTTGCACGTACAATTTAGGAATATAAGTACCGTATGAACTATAAAAATGCGATGGATTTTGTAACGAGCTTGTTGCGCCATCACCAAAGTCCCAGGAAAAACTTTGATAATCGCTTCCCTGGAAATTAAAACTTGTTTGCAATGGCAAACAAATTCCGGTGCTATCGATCATATTAAAAGCAGCAACTGGTTTCCTGATCTTAACGTACCCTGTTTTTGTTACCGAATCCTCGCAGCCTACAAGATCCCTGATCTTAAATTTTACATCATAATTATTATTTCCAGCAGGATAATTATGTGTTGGATTTTGTAATGTAGATGTTCCACCATCACCGAAATACCAATTGTAAGTTAATCCAACACCTGACGAGGTATCTATAAACTGCAGTGGAGCCGAAGGACAAAAAAATGAATCGGCATAAAATGCAGCTTTTGGATTTGTGATCAACACTGCATTGGTAATTGCAAATGTATCAGCACAATTCACATTATCTTTTACGAACAGGGTTACAGAATAACTTCCTTCCTGGGAGTAAGTATGAGAAAACGGAGATGAAGTATATGACTGTTGTGTGCCATCACCAAAACTCCATGTCCATTGAGTAATTGGCGCTGATGTAGGAATTGAAAGATCGTTAAAACTCATGGTTTTGTTTATGCATGCACCAGTACCATTAGGAGTAAAGTTTGCGATCGGGCCACTTACGACCATGAAATTATTGATGGTTACTGAATCTTTGCAACCATTAATATCTTCAATTACGAGCTTCACATTATAAGATCCATAAGTTGACATGCTAAAATCAATACTGCGACTGGTATCACTTAAAATATTTGTACCAATTACCCATGTATAATCTTTTATGTTATTCGGATTGCTGCCGGTAGCTGATAATGTGAATACCTCACTTTTGCACACAGTATTTTTACTTGCAGTAAAAGCTGCAGTTTCATTAATTAATATTACTGGTTTTGTTATTTGATAAGAACAAGGCCCGTTTGTAACATTAAGCGTAACATTATATGTTCCCAAAGAAGCATAGGTATGAGTTGGTGCTTGCAATCCAGAAGTTGGGCTGCCATCTCCAAAGTCCCATTGATAAGTTATCGGGCTATAACTAGTGTTGGTTAAAGAGCTATCAAGAAAAGTTACTTGTCGCTTATTATTACAATCAACTATTTTATATCCAAACTTAGCAACCGGCGGTTTGACTTGTATTGGTAAACTTAACGAATCTGTGCAACCATTGTTTGAGACTATAAGCTTTACTTTTAAAAATCCGGTATCCACATAAGTATGTGTCGGGTTTTGTGTTGTGGAAATTAAACTGTCTCCAAAATCCCACAACCATTTTACTGTTGCCCCGGGTGAGGTTGTAGAAAGGTCTGTGAATTGGATTGGTGTAATGGCACAAGTATTATTTGGAGTGAAACTGAAATTTACTGAAGGAGGAGTTCCCGTCAACACTCCATTGGGAATATTTATTGTTTCTACACATCCATTTTGAGTTGTAATTGTAAGTTGAATATTATAGTTGCCAGCAGTTGCATAAGTATGAGTTGGAGAATGTGTTGAATATATTGCTCCCGGTGCTCCTAAATTCCATGAATAGCTTATAACACTATCTACAGACTGAATTGTTGCAATTGGTTGGAATGTGAATGGAATACATCCGCCAATTGGTGCATTACCGATCCCCACAGTTGTTGGACTGATCTTTATGTATTGATATTTTGTGATCGTATTACTGCATCCACCAGGAAGAGTTATTGTTAAAGTAACAGAGAATAAACCCAGGCTATTATAAGTATGCGAAGGATTTTTTAAAGAGGACGTGGGACTGCCATCACCAAAATCCCAAAGCCATGTAGATGCGGAAGGACTTAGATCAGAAAATTGAACTGTAAAAGGAGTTTTACAAGATGTAGAATCATTTGCGGAAAAATTTATTGGTGGTTGCGTACTAACTGAAACAGTTTTTGAAATTGAATCAATACAATTTCCATAGTCATTAGTAAGCTTAACCTGGTAAGTTCCACCGGCTAAATATGTTTTTGTCGGATTTATTTGTGATGAAGTAGTTCCATCTCCAAAATCCCAAAAAGAAGAAGATGGCGGTGGTGAAGAATTATTTTGAAATGTAACAGACTGCCCCAGGCAAATACTTGCGGGAGCAGTAAAATCAGTTGTTTTGCCTGCTACAACAATATTTTTTGTTATAGTACCATTACATCCGAGGTTACTTTGAACAGTTAACTGCACTGGATATGTGCCGGGTGATGCATAGGTAACTGTTGGATTACTCAACGTTGATGAAGATGGACTACCGCTTGCAAAATTCCATAGATAACTTAGCGTTCCGGGTCCACTTGATTGATCCTGGAAACTGATGCTAAAAGGGCCCTGGCAAGTTGTAGGTTGTGAATAGATAAAATTAGCGTCAATACCACTAATGATCCTGATGTATCGGCCGATCGAAGCAAAACTCTGGCACCCCGTGCTGCTGGTGATCAATAATGAAACCGAAAAGAACCCCGCTGTTGTATATTGATGAGAAGGGTTTTGTAGTGTTGAAGTGCCGCCATCTCCAAAATTCCAGCTCCATGATGTAATTATACCTCCATTGGGAGGTGATGTTGATTGATCAGTGAATTGAATCGTACCGGGTAGACAGGCAGTAGTAATATCTGCTGTAAATGAAGCAGTCGGCGATGGAAAGACAGTGATATAATTTATTTTTTCTTCTTCATCTATACCGGCTGTGTTTCTTGCAATCAACTTTACAGTATAAGTCCCCGGTGTAGAATAATTGACTGTAGGATTTTGCAGAGATGATAATTGCCCGTTGCCAAAATCCCACACCCATGATGTGGGAGTGTTTGTAGAATGATCAGTAAACTTAACGGTAAGCGGCGAACATCCCGAAACCTTGTCGGCACTAAAATCAGCCACAGGCGCCTGCGCTTGGGCAATAGAAATTGTTGAAAAAAAGAAAAGAAATATTGATAAAGTAGTAAGATAGAGTTTTAGAAAACTCACTCTTAAGTGCAATACGTTAAAAGGTAAACTTATATAGTTACAATAGGGTCGCAAAAGTTGGTTAATTTGAAATAAAATGGTTAACTGGTTTAAAAAACGTAGGATAAAGGATTAGGCTAGCAAAAGTCTAAAAATAAACGAGGTCATTTATTGACCTCACCTATTGTTTTTAGTTTAAAAGATCTGCAGCGATGCTGTTGATCAGGGTAGGGATTTATTATTGTTTATCTAATCGCATAGTCTTTATTTCCGTTCCATTGGTCTGCGTTGCTTCTACGTAAGTCCAACCATTATTGGTAATATTCCACGTTCCGTTTATAAGTGAAATTGGGGTAGGCGACCCCGGAAAATCGGCCCAGGTGGTTTGTGCTGAAGCATTTCCATCCCAATTACCACTTCTCTCTTTTACACCATTCAAAATAGCATCAACGGTTTTATTACTATAATATTGAAATTTATAGCCTGAAAAGCTTGAAGTTATATCCGTACTGTTTTGGGTAAATTTTGTGATCTTCCACTGACCGTCGGTCATGGCCTTAATAACCAGATCTTCACCGACTTTTTCGACTGTTTTTTCACAGCTGCCAAGGATTAATAATAGGAGCAATAATGGTATTAGTTTTTTCATAAGTGGGCCCAATTGGAGGGGCAAGATAATTATTATCAGCGACCTAGGCAATACTACATAAAAACGCTCCGGGAGCGGTTTTAATTATCTTTTTTAAGGGGTTTATTTTGGAAAACCAGCGTCGGCCTTTACTTCGTTTAATTGTTGCACATGGCGATCAGTATGTGACGATATCATAAGACAAAGCTGGTAACAATCAAGCATGCCAAATGGCATTTGTACAAAATGATTGCGAAGATCTTCAGAAGTTGCTTTTATGTATTTAATATGGGCCGCCCTTGAAGTCTTAAAATCATTCATTGCTTCATCAAGAGATTTATAAGGAGTATTCTGAGGTTCGAGAGGAGAAAAGGTCTTTGTTTTATTTGTTCTGTCTTCTACCCTTTTTATTACTTGCTCATCTGTAAACTTCAGATCTTTCTTTTTTTCCGGAGTCGGACCTGCTTTCATACTCGTTTCTAGCATGGCCCAAAGTGTTTTTTCAGAAATGGCGATATGATAAACACATTCCTGCACTGACCATTTATCAGCAGATACTTCATAAGTTAATTGTGCTGCACTTAGTCCTTTGATCGCATCCTGCAATTCGGTTTTTGTGTTTTTCATATGTTCGGCCGCAAACTTTCTTTCTTTTTTTGAAAGAACATCACTTGTTGGTGTGCCGGCTAAACCTGAAAAAACGATGAATAAAAGAAGCAGGTAATTGTAAGTTTTTCTCCTTGGCATGACAATAGTTTTATTCAAAAAAGAAATGGGGGCCGGGAGTTGTTTCTGAGGGATAGGGTGGAAAAGTTACGAAAGCATTTCAAATCAGTTGTCATTTTTTTTGCACTTTTATCGAAAGTAAGGGAATTCTGGCTTTATTATCTTTAGTCCATGAAAATAAAAGATATTGTTGCATCACTCGAAGCCATGGCCCCGCTTTCATTGCAAGAGCACTATGATAATGCGGGTCTTATTAGCGGGGATGAAAATGCTGATTGCACGGGCATATTGGTCTCATTGGATGCTACTTCTGCTGTTGTCGATGAGGCGATAAAAAAAGGTTGTAACCTCATTGTCTCACATCACCCGATCGTTTTTTCTGGGTTAAAAAAAATTACAGGGAAGAATTATGTACAGAAGACAGTTATAAAAGCTATTAAAAATGATATAGCTATTTATGCCATTCATACTAACCTCGATAATGTATTAAATGGAGTAAATGGTAAGATCGCTGAATTGCTCGGGTTAAAAAACATTTCTGTTCTTGCACCAAAAGAAAATCAACTGAAAAAATTATTCACTTTTATTCCAACCACCCATGCAGATAAAGTGAGGCAGGCAATATTTGATGCCGGAGGCGGGCATATAGGAAACTATGAGGAATGTAGTTTTAATACGGAGGGTTTTGGGACTTTTAAAGGCGGTTTAAATACAGATCCTTATGTAGGCAAACCCGGAAAACTTCATATGGAAAATGAAATAAAGGTTGAAGTGATATTCCCGGGCTGGCTTGAAGGGCGAATAATAAAAAGTTTGTTGGCTGCACATCCTTATGAAGAGGTGGCTTATGATATAATCGGATTGGATAATCAATATTCATCCATTGGTTCAGGTGTGATTGGAGAGTTGAAAGAGCCAGTGGATGAAAAAGAATTTTTAGAAACCTTAAAGGAAAAATTCAAGCTCAGGGTTATCAGGCATACCGAGTTATTGAATAAACAGATCAAAAAAGTAGCCCTATGTGGAGGTGCAGGAAGTTTTCTGATTTCCAAAGCATTAGCTGCCGGGGCCGATTGTTTATAACCGCTGATATGAAGTATCATGAGTTTTTCGATGCCAATGACAGAATGCTTATCGCCGATATCGGGCATTATGAAAGTGAGCAATTCACTATCAACCTTTTGCAGGAAATTTTGGAGCAAAAATTCCCTACCTTTGCCGTCCTTAAAACAGAAGTGAAAACGAACCCGGTGCGGTATTTTTATAAGCTGCCTTCGACAAGCTCAGGGTGACAATGAAAGCAAAAGGAAGTGGAGTAGCGAACAGAAAGTACAAGAGTGCGACGCAACGGAAGTTTAATTAGGAATATAGAGCTGGGTTCATAATAAAAACTATCAAACAAAAAACAATCATCAATAAATGAGTACAGTTAAAGAATTTTCAGTTGAAGAAAAACTTACCAGTCTTTGGTTACTCTTCAGAAAATTGAAAGCAAAGCTGGATGAGATTCAAATCCTGAAAGGTGAACTTCCGATGGAAGTAGCCGACCTGGAAGATGAGATCACGGGTTTGCATGCCCGCCAAACCCGTATTGAAGAAGAGATCAATGGCGTAACTGAATTTATTGAGCAAAGAAAAGAAGCGATCAAAGAAGCAGAAGGCATTGGTTAAAAAATATGAGAAGCAAAGCGAGCAACGTAAAGAATAACCGTGAGTTTGAAGCTATCAATAAAGAAATGGAAATGCAGCAACTGGAAGTAAAGCTGGCGGAGAAACATATTAAAGATGCTACGGAAGAGATTGCTGAAAAAGCAGTGTTACTGGAAAAAGCTAAAAAGAATATTGCAGCTAAAGAAGGTGTTCTGACTACTAAGAAAGCAGAACTGGAAAAGATCATTGCTGCAAACGAAAAAGAAGAAAAGCATTTTAATAAACTGGCTGCTGAAGCAAAAGAACATGTTGATGCCCGTTTGCTGGCCAGTTATGAAAAGATCCGCAAAAGTTATCGCAATGGTTTGGCTGTTGTACCGGTAGAAAGAGATGCCTGTGGCGGTTGTTTCTATGCTATTCCTCCTCAAAAACAAAGTGAGATCAAACAGCATAAAAAAGTAATGGTTTGCGAGAACTGCGGACGGATATTGGTTGATGAAGACTTACGCAATAATGTTGAAATAAAATAATTTATAAGATAGATTCTTTTTTACCCCGTCTCGTTAAGCAAGCGGGGTTTTTTGTTGGTATATCTTGCTCGCAATTGCCGTCGGTTAAAATTGGGAAGTTTTTGTTTTAAATTGCGTTTCATGCTGCAAACAACTTTCCATACAGAATTACGCCATCATTGATGCCTGGAAATTGAATTTTCCGGAGAAACTGAATGTAATCACTGGTGAAACCGGTGCCGGTAAATCTATTATTGTGGGTGCATTGGGATTGATACTGGGTGAAAGGGCTGATTCAACAGCATTGGTGAATAAAGAAAAAAAATGCATTGTAGAAGGAGTTTTTAATAACCGATAATAAAGCAGGCAGTAAAAGATTTTTTAAAAGAAAATGACCTGGATGGCAGAGGATGAATTGGTATTGCGAAGAGAGATTGCGGTACCAATGGAAAATCAAGAGCATTTATTAATGATACTCCGGTTAACCTTGCGCAATTACAGCGAATTAAGCAGTCTTGCTGGTTGATCTTCACCAGCAATTTGATACATTGGAATTGGGTGAAAATGATTTTCAGCGGGAAGTACTGGATGCATTGGCAGGCAATGCAAATATTATTGGAGAATACCAGGATCATTTATGATCAATGGCAAACGAATTAAAAAAGAACTGGAGGAACTAAAAGATCAAAAACAGCAATTTGATAAGGAAGCAGATTATAACCAGTTTCAGTTTAATGAACTGGAAGAAGCCGGCTTTCAAAGAAAATGAACTGGAAGAATATAGATGCTGAATTGAAAATGCTGAGCAATGCTGAAGGAATTAAAAGTGCATTTATCAAAAGTTTATTTTGAATTAAAAGAAAGTGAAACCCCGTTAGTACAACAATTGAAAAGTTTTATCAAATCAGTTACAGGCTTACTCATCTTATCATCCGATCTTCCCGCACTGATACAACGATTACAATCTTCACAAATAGAATTGCAGGATATTGCTGATGACCTGGACAGTATCAGCAACCATGTTAATTATGATCCCGAAAAAATTGAACAATTAAATGAACGATTTTCACTGGGATATAAACTGATGAAGAAACATGGAGTAAAAACCACCAATGAATTGCTGGCAATTCAAAACCAACTGGAAGAAAAATTGCAGGCTGTTTTGAATATAGATGATAGCTATTCAGCAAAAAGAAAAGGCAAGTGTCGCAATTGATGAATGAGGCAAGCTGTATCTGACAGGCAAAAAGATTTCGGATGCCCGCAACAAACAGGTAAAACCACTGGAAGATAAAGTAAATAAATTGCTGGCACAGGTAGGAATGCCCAATGCAAAGTTGAAGGTTGATATAAACAATGAAGACCAATTGAATTCATACGGAATGAATAGCATTGAATTTTTATTTGATGCAAATAAAAGCAACCAATTTCAACCTGTACGAAAAGTAGCCAGTGGTGGTGAACTGAGCCGGTTGATGCTTTGTATAAAATCATTGGTGGCACAGAATCTATTGATCTGCCTACAATGATCTTTGATGAAATTGATACCGGTATTTCTGGTGAAGCTGCAAGACAGGTTGGAATTATTATGAAAGAACTGGCAGCTAAACGCCAGGTGATTTGCATTACACACCAACCACAGATCGCAGGTAAGGCAGATGCTCATTTCTTTGTGTACAAAGAGATCGTAAAAGATGCAGTGAAAACAAATATCCGGCTGCTGAACAAGGAAGAAAGAATAACAGCTATTGCCAAAATGCTGAGCGGAGAAAAACCAACTGCTGCTGCTATGGAGAATGCAAGGGAGATGGTGGGTAACTATCAATTCTTAAAGACTTAGATCGTATGATCTCTCACTAAGATCGGGTTTTCTGTTCTTTCGATAATTGTTGCATCTGTACTGCTTTTATCTTGAATAAATGGATATCAGAATTAATCAAGCCTCGAGAATCATTTGGCAGATTACTGTTTATTTTTTGCTGAGTATTGATCGTAGCGTTGTTTATTCTGCATTGGCTATGCTTTTACTGATTAAAAGCTTTGATCTTACCGAGCTAATAAATAACTTCTTACATTTACCGCCACAAAAAATCAATTGCTATGGCATATAATCTTTTAAAAGGAAAAAGAGGAATTATTACCGGTGCATTGGATGCAAATTCTATTGCCTGGAAAGTAGCTGAAAAAGCATATGAAGAAGGCGCAACTTTTGTATTGACCAATGCACCGATCGCTATGCGGATGGGGGAGATCAATAAACTGGCAGAGAAAACAAAGTCTGAGATCATTCCTGCTGATGCTACGAATGTGGATGAGCTCACCAATCTTTTTACCAAATCACAGGAAGTACTTGGGCGGAAAGATTGATTTTGTGCTTCACTCGATCGGCATGAGTGTGAACATCCGAAAAAAAATTCCTTACACAGAATCCAATTATGATTATTTCATGAAGGGAATTGATGTATCAGCCATGTCTTTTCATAAAATGCTGGCAGTGGCAAGAAAATTGGATGCGATCAATGAATGGGGAAGTGTGGTGGCGCTGACTTATATGGCTGCACAAAGAACATATCCTTTTTATACTGATATGGCTGATATAAAAGCAATGCTTGAATCCATTGCCCGCAGTTTTGGTTATCATTATGGAGTTGAAAAGAAAGTTCGTATCAATACCGTTTCTCAATCACCAACCAAAACAACAGCCGGTACAGGTATAAAAGGTTTTGGAGATTTCTTTGATTATGCCAATTCAATTGCACCACTTGGGCAATGCAACTGCAGAAGATTGTGCTAATTATTGCATTACTCTTTTTTCTGATCTTACAAGAATGGTGACCATGCAAAACCTGTTTCATGATGGTGGATATTCAACTACAGGTGTAAGTAATGAAGTGATGCAGAAGTTGGGTGTTGCAGAATAACTTGCTCACTATGACACTGTGAATGCGAGATGTACAAGTGAGTGACACAACAGAAGCTTAATAGTAGCAATATAGCTGATAACAAAAAAGCCGTCCGATACAGGACGGCTTTCAAATTTTATAAGTTATAGCTAAGTCACCGCTTTAGGGGACAGGTGGTCTAATATTCATCTTCATTGAACAGGAAATCTTCCTGGTGGGATAATCGGGCCAGATGTCTTCAATGCTTTCATAAACTTCCCGCCTTCGTCTTCCAGTTCCTGCAGGTTTTCTACCACTTCAATAGGGGCACCGCTACGGATCGAATAGTCGATCAGTTCGTCTTTAGTGGCCGGCCATGGTGCTTCTTCGAGGTACGATGCTAATTCTAAGGTCCAGAACATTTCTTGGTTTTTATTATTTAAATGGAATCGGGTTTTACTATTTACAACGCTGACCCGGCACCCTCAAATTTTTCGCAAATGTAGCTTTATTAACGAATTTTCCAAATCCTGTAGTTGTGACCGACGGTATAAATGGTTTCTTAAAGTTTCGAAGCCTCATTTGAACCGCTTATTGTTAGGGCTCAGTTTTACGGATATTTGATTAACTTAAATTCCATAAAGGCTGCATGCTAACCGGTAAAAATATTTATAAACGTTATGGCTCTGTGGAAGTTCTGAAGGGGGTGATATCTTGAAATCAGTAAAGGAGAGGTGGTCGCCATTGTTGGGCCATCAGGTTCCGGAAAAAGCACTTTACTGCATATTCTTGGGTACACTTGATAAGGCAGATATGGGAGAAATAGTTATGAATAATACAGATCTCAACCTGCTTATCAGGCAACAAATTGGCTGCTTTCCGGAATAAGCATATTGGCTTTGTGTTCCAGTTTCACCATTTGTTGCCGGAGTTTACTGCCTTGGAAAATGTGTGTATCCCGGCTGGCTGGCCGGAAGGAATAAAAATGAGGTGAAGGAAAGAAGACGCGAAGGGCTTTTAAAAATATTGGGGCTCGTCGATAGCAAATGGAAAATAAACCCAACCAGCTTTCTGGTGGTGAACAGCAAAGAGTGGCTGTAGCCAGGGCATTAATAAATAATCCTGATATCGTATTTGCCGATGAGCCAACAGGCAATCTTGATAGCGCCAATGCACAGGAACTTCATCAATTATTTTTTGACCTGCGAGAAACAATTCAATCAGACTTTTCTTGATTGTTACTCATAATGAAGAACTCGCACAATTAAGTGATAGGGTGCTGCATATGAAGGATGGAAGAATAGAGTGATCTATGTTTTGTCTTTAATTCGTTTTACTTTGAAGGTTCCGCTTACAGTTATTTTTTTCCCGTTGCCATATAACTGCAGGTCTCCTGAGAAATTACCTTCAATGAATTCTCCTACGTTTCCATAATGGGTGATATTCACCGTTATTTTGCCCGGCATATAGTTAAAGCCTGATCCATCCTTTTCATAAGCGAACCGAAACCCCATATAAGTTGGGATCTCATCTTCAATGAAAGTAAAACTGCCTGTTGTTTTATGAATGGGCACATCAATATAAAGTTGTAAAGAATTATCAGGCTTAAAACCTGTTAACACAGTACGCTTTGCCCTGGCATCGCCTTTAAAATCAAAATAGAGATTACAATATGTGGCATTGGATGGTGGTATAAAAAAAGTTTGGTTTTTAAATTGATCTCCATTCACAATAATTGTAAATCCTGGTTTATCATCACTTTTTTTGGATGGAACAAAACTTAAATGGAAAGTGGAAGAAAATATAGAGAACAGGATAAGCCAATTCTTTTTCATATTACAATTTTTACATTTTTACAAATTCAACTCTGCGGTTATTTGCTTTTCCTTCAAGTGTTGTATTGTCACTTATAGGTTTAGTTTCTCCATATCCTTTTGCAGAAAGTCTTGCTGCCTCAACACCCATTTTAATAAGTTGATCTTTTACTGCATCTGCTCTTTGTTGTGAAAGCTTGAGATTATAATCATCGGCGCCATCACTATCTGTATGCCCACCTACTTCGAATTTTATTTCAGGATTATCTTTCATTACCTGTATTATCATATTTAGTGTTCCCATGCTTTCAGGTTTTAAAACAGCTTTGTTATAATCGAAGTTGATACCATGAGTTATTATTTTTGAATCAGTGAATTTCTTTCCGATCATATTCATATTGCCACCAGAGGCCAATCTTACATTTTTAAAAACAATTGGATTTTTTTCATCCCCGATCCCTGCAAAATCAATATTTGTATAGTCTTCTTTTGTATCAGGAACAACAAGTATCCTGTACTGATCAATATAAATTTTTAACTGGCGGTTTTTGACGGCAATGGCAACATGATGCCAGTTATTGTCAATGCTTTCATGTAATTCATCTGAAAGAGTTTTAGAAAGAGACACATTACTGGTGGTACCGGTAAATCCAATTTCTCCCGGCTGTATGCTTATTTCTGAATGTCTGTCAAACCCAAGTTCTTTATCAAAAGATCTTAATTGAACAATGATACCATAAGCACCTGGTACATGGTACCAATCAAACTCAAGGGTAAAAGGATCTGATAAATATTTTTCTGTTTTCATTCTTGGCAATACAACAGCATAATTACCTTCTGTCAAATGCATGGCTAACTCACCATTAATTTTATTTAACACGGCCTGCCCTGATTTTAATTCCCAATGTGTAGCAAATTCTCCATCCTGGTCATCCGTAAAATGATCTTCAAATAAGATCTTATCTCCGGGTACAAAATCATAGTTGGAATAAACTTTCAAACTGGTTGCAGCAGGAACGGGAGCAGCGGAAGTATCTTTCCCGGAATTTGAATTCGTATTCGTCGTTGTTGAAGAATTATTTTCTTTCTTTTTAGAAACATCGTCTGTTTTATCAAGCCCTTTATCAATTTCCTGGTCTACTTTCTGGTCAGCTTTCTGTTCAGATTTGTTTTTTACTTTATCACCAAGTTTTTTAAGTACCTGGCTATGAGAGTTAAAAAATAAAAGGAAATGGCAGGTAAAAGGAGGAACAACTTTTTCATGTTAAATGATTTTACGTAAAGTTGTTGAACTCCGGGGCGAAAGTCAATCACAAAAAAGTGTGAGAGTGAGTCGTGAGTGGAAGTTGGATTCTAGAGAATAATCTATCATTTCATGAAGAATCTTCGAGTCCTTCGCTTACATTAATCTTCTGCCATAAACTTTATTCAGGGCTTCCGTACGACTTTGGACGTGAAGCTTTTCATAGATCTTTCTCGCATGACTCCGGATAGTTTCCATGCTAACTCCAAGATCATTAGCGATCTCTTTATAGCGAAGACCTTTGGCAAGTGCTTTTAAAACTTCTTTTTCTTTCGGTGTGAGAATATCTACTTCATCAATTGAATCTTTGTGCTGGAAAGATGCGATCACTTTTCTTGCGATCTGGCTGCTCATAGGTGAGCCGCCATTACATACTTCTGTAATAGCTTCTAAAATTTTTGACGGAGCAGTCTTTTTCAGCAGGTAACCACTTGCACCGGCTTTTAAACTTTCAAAGATATTTTCATCATCTTCATACACCGTACTCATGATGAAAAGTGTATTGCTGCATTGTCCTTTTAATTTTTTTACTGCTTCTATTCCACTTATGCCCGGTAAATTAATATCCATTAATACTACATCCGGACAAATACCGGGTAATTCATTTATAGCCAACTCTGCATTAGAAAAAGTTTTGGAGCAATTAAATCCATCACTTCCATCAATAAGCATCTGCAGGCCTTCCCTTATTTCCCTGATATCTTCTATAATGACTACATTGATCATCTTCTCAAAATTAATAAAGCATTTACCAACGGGCTCTACCAAAAAAGTGTTAGACAGGAATTTCTATTATAGTTGCAGTTCCTTTACCAGGTTCTGAATGCAATGTATAAGTTCCTCCTATTTGTTCTATTCTTGTTTGCATATTGATCAAACCATTTCCGAATTGTCTTTTATTTTTTATGTCAAACCCTTCTCCATCATCTATAATTTGTAAAAGAATACCCTTTGTTCTTTCTTCGATAGTAATTATAACTTTTTTACACCTGGAATGTTTTGCTATGTTATTCAACGTTTCTTTTATTGTTAAAAAGATATTTCGCCGTGTTTCTTCTGATAATTTTATTAAGGAGAACTGATCAGGAAAATTGAATTGGAGATCAATGTTGGATGATTCGAAAAACTTCAGGCTATATTCTCTTATGTAAGCGGCGAGATTTTCCAGTGTATCATTTTTAGGATTCAATACCCAAATAATATCCTGCAGATTATCCACTAATTCACGGGATGACTCGGAGATTTTATCAAGTTGCTCTTTTGCCTTTTCAGGTTCATTGATCTGTTTTTTTACAACTTCACTAAGGATAGCAATCTTTGTAAGTCCGCTTCCTAGGTCATCATGCATATCATGACTTATACGGTTACGTTCTTTTTCAACAGCTTGCTCTTTCTCGAGTTTAAGCAATTTCTCTTTTAAATTTCTTTGCGAAATATACCGTATCACAAAAACAAGGATCGCAATCATAGTAAAACCAATTAAAGAAATAAACCACCATGTGTTCCAAAACGGAGAACGAATGACAACAGTTACACTATCTCCCACATCGTTTTTTATACCATTATGATCAATGGCTTTTACTGTAAATACATATTTATCCGGTGGTAGCTTGTTATAATTGACACTGCCTTTTTTGGTTTGAATAAAATCGGGGTCCCATCCTTCCAGTTTGTAAAGAAGCTGGTTATCTTCTGAATTGATAAAGTCAGGAATGGCAAATTCAAAAGATAAATTGTTCTTGGAATAAGCCAGATTAATCGGTTGTTTATTTTTTGAGTTCGACAGGGAATCCATTTTCGGTGATCCCGGTAATATAGACAGCCGGCGTTTCATTTTGCTCTTCAATGTTATCAACATCCATAACCATTATGCTGTTGTCAGCTCCTATATAAAGCTTTCCATTTGGCTGAGCCGACAAACAGTAATCCAATTTTTCAGTTGAGAGACCATTGTTAAGATAAAAATTCCGGAATGACTTTTTTTGCAGATCATATAAAGAGAGTCCGTGATTGGTCCCGATCCATAGCCGATGCTTATTGTCCCATGTTAACAGGGATATACGGGTGGTAGGCAGACCATCTTTTTCTGTAAATAAATTTGCAACAAGGCTTTTGGTATCTATTTTCAAAAGACCATTTGTATTTGCGACCCAAATAGAATTAGACGCTGAATCATAGGCAAGATCAAAATAAATTGATCTTTCGGTAAGCGTATCAAAATGGAAAGTTGAAAAGGTTTTATTGCGTGTGTCAAACTTTTCAAGATATCCATCGTTATTGGCACACCAAATATTACTGTTTTTATCAAAAACTATTTTCCAGAGAATTTGTTTATTGCTATACGCCTGGAAAAGATGAGTATTCAAAGAAAACCTGCTTAATCCATTGCCAAAACCTGATAGCCACAATATGGAATCGCCTTCGGGCAATATTTTTAAAAAACGGTTATTATTCTTTGGATTATCGTCTGTATAGGTTTTTATTTCCCCGGTTTTTGAATTCATCCATACCAATCCATTAAATGTTGTCAGCCAGGCATTTCCTTGTTTATCAAAATAAATGTCACTTACATTACTTGAAGAATTGGTTTTATCAGCAGGCAGGGAAGACCACCATTTTACAGGTTGGAATTCATTATTGAGTATACATAAAGCAGCGTTATACCAGCCACCTAAATAAATAGAATTATCCTTTGTCGCAATAACACCAACAGAGCTAATTTTTATTTTATCGGTATTGGAAGAGATAGTGTAGGTCTTTATAAGTTGATTGCCGGGACTCAATATTTGTATGCCTTGTTTTTCATAGCCGATCCACAGCTGGTCTTGCTTATCAGTAAATAAAACAGAGATATTATCATTGCGAAGAGAGAAAGGATCATCATTCTGATGAACTAAAGAAATATGTGTCTTATTTTTTTCATTATAACCATTAAGCCCATTATTAGAATACCAGAATAATTCTTCATTTTTTAATTCCTGTGATGAATAAGTTAACGTCACACTTTTTTGTTCAACAGCCAATAATTTTTTTTCAGCAACAAGGATCTTATACACACCATCGCCCCAGGTTCCTGCCCATAGATCACCTTTTTTATCTTCATAAACAGACATGAATAGAATTCCAAACCTTTTATAATTATCATGGCTTGGCGGTATATCAAATCTTGTATAAGTATTTTTATCGTCATCATATAAAAACAAACCATCGCTGGTGCTTATCCAATACCGGTATTTACTATCCTGGTAAAAACCATTGATCGTATTGGCATATTTCGTATTTAAAATTCCGGAGTAGGGATTGATTTATTCTTTTGAATTGACTGGAGGATGACATCAAATTTGAACAAACCATCGCACCCGATCCACATATTTCCTTTCCTGTCTGTATAGACTTTGGGTTTGAAACCGAATGATGTTTTTTCAGCATCTTCTGAATAATGATGAAAGACATTTCCTTGGAAGGATCGAAAAGATCAACACCATTTGCTGATGCGACCCAGATATTTCCTTTATTGTCTTCACAAATATTCTGGATAAAATTATTAAGCAAGGAGTTTTTATTTTTTACATCGTGCTTAAAGAATTTTATGCTGTTTGCATTATAAAAGTTTAATCCATCTTCAGTGCCGATCCACATGAATCCTTTACTATCCTGGAAAAAACAGGTGATCTGGCGGCTGGATAATTCTTTCTCCACCGGTAATGAGGACAAAAGATAGTTTTGAGTTATTCCGTGGTATTGAAAAAGGAATACAAAAAGTAATGTAAGAAAAGCAGCGCAATTTTTTTTTGTGACCGCCATTCTTAAAATTAAGAAACTATTCAGAGTCTGGGTTTCCAGGGAGTTTCTTCTGTGCCAAGTGCATGGGCTGCAAATCTTGCCAGCACAAAAAGATAATCGCTAAGCCTGTTGAGGTATTTGATAATAAGAGATTCTATTTCCAGTTCCTTTTTCTGCATTCTTACACAGGAACGTTCGGCACGGCGACAAACACACCTGGCAACATGAAGTGTTGATACTGTAACATGCCCACCGGGAAGAATAAATGATTTCATTACTGGCAACACCTCATTCATCTTATCAATTTCTTTTTCCAGTAATTCGATATCCGCCTCATGCAGATCTGGTATTTTTAGTTTTGTTTCTTTTTCCGGATCACAGGCAAGCGCAGAGCCTATTGTGAAAAGACGGTCCTGGATCTCAGCTAAGACATTCGATATGTTGTGTGATCTTAAATGATCAAGACATAAACCTACAAAGGAATTTAATTCATCTACTGTGCCATAAGATTCAATTCTCAGATCTGATTTATAAACCTTAGTTCCGCCTATCAATGAGGTTTTTCCTTTGTCGCCGGTTTTAGTATAGATCTTCATGGACATATTAATTGTGTAAAGTTTGCACAATTACTGATGAGCATACATGCCCACACTCTCATTTTTTTTATCTGATTCAATGACCCCGTCACGAAGCCTTACAATGCGATGGGCATGGTTAGCAATATCTTCTTCGTGTGTTACAAGCACAATTGTATTGCCACCGGAGTGTATCTTGTTAAATATCTCCATTATCTCGTAAGAGGTTTTTGTATCAAGATTACCGGTAGGCTCATCTGCAAGAATGATAGAAGGATCGTTTACCAACGCTCTTGCTATAGCCACACGTTGACATTGACCGCCGCTTAATTCATTTGGTTTATGATGGCTCCGATCACTAAGATTCACCAGGTCCATCACATGTTTTGCTTTTTCAGTACGAAGTTTTCTACCCATACCGGCATATACCAGTGGCAAAGCAACATTATCTAATGCCGTTAACCTTGGTAATAAATTGAATTGTTGAAATACAAACCCGATCTCTTTGTTTCTGATTTCTGCAAGCTTGTTGTCCTCGGTTTTACTAATGTCATGTCCATTTAAAATATAAGTTCCCGAAGTAGGTGTGTCAAGACAGCCAATGATATTCATCAATGTGCTCTTGCCCGAGCCAGATGGGCCCATTAATGCAACGTATTCATTGCGAAGAATGTCAAGTGCAATGCCTTTTAGCACTTCCAATTCCATTTTGCCCATGAAATAACTCTTCCTGATCTTGTCGAGATGTATTACGCTATTCATATCCTGGTACTTATTATTTTTTTATAACCTTTGGTACTTTAAAAAATTTATCATCATGTGCCGGTGCATTTTTCAATGCTTCTTCACGGGTTATTGAACCTTTTACCTCATCATCTCTTAACACATTTATATTGGCAGACATGTGCAGCAAAGGCTCAGTTCCTTTAAGATCAAGTTCATCTAATTTTTCTACAAAACTTATCATCCGCTGCAGATCATTTTTTATTTCTTCTTTTTCCGCAGCATTAAATTCCAACCTTGATAAATGAGCCAGTTTGTCCACCAAAGCACCGGTTACTTCCATCCGACAAATATACAGTTGAGTCGGGAGTTAGGAGTTAAGAGTCGGGAGTATTTTACAAATGGTAGACACCTGACTACCGACTCCTGACTCTTAACTAATCCCTATCTTCGCCGCCGCATGATAAAAAAGAAAGAAATAGTAATGAGTGGCATCAGGCCAACGGGCTTTTTACATCTCGGAAATTATTTCGGGGCATTGAAAAATTATGTGCAGATGCAGGATGAATACGAATGTTTTTTTATGGTGGCCGATCTGCATTCCCTTACCACGCATCCGGATACTAAAGAACTGAAGCAAAATGTTCACAGGGTATTGGCAGAAAATATTGCCTGCGGCCTTGATCCCGATAAAGTGGCGCTTTATTGTCAAAGCCATATTTATGAAACCAGTGAATTGTATTTGTACCTGAACATGATGGCCTATGTTGGGGAACTGGAAAAGACCACTACCTTCAAAGAAAAAGTAAGACAGCAGCCTGATAATGTAAATGCGGGTTTGTTGACATATCCCGTTTTGCAAACTGCCGATATAATTTTACACAGGGCATCTTTGGTACCTGTGGGCAAGGACCAGGAACAACATCTTGAAATGGCCCGCAATTTTGTTAAGCGTTTCAATCATCGCTATGGGGATGTTTTTCCGGAACCCAAAGCTTTTAATTATGGGTCTCAGTTGGTGAAAGTGCCAAGTCTTGATGGTGCAGGAAAAATGAGTAAGAGTGAAAATCAATATGCAACACTTTACCTTGCCGACGAGGATGATGTTATCCGAAAAAAAGTAATGAGGGCAAAGACAGATAGCGGTCCAACTGAGCAAAACTCTGCCAAGCCTGAATACATTGAAAATATTTTTTTGCTGATGAAATTGGTAAGCACAGAAGAAACGGTTAAAAAGTTTGATGAGGATTATAATAAATGCACGATACGGTATGGCGATATGAAAAAACAGTTAGGAGAAGATATGGTAAAATTTATATCACCAATAAGAGAAAAAGTAAATGCTATATTGGGTGATGAAAATTATCTGCGAAAGGTAATGGAGCAAGGGGCTGATAAAGCCCGTAAAAGTGCGAAGGCTACAATAGAATTGGTTAGAGAAGCGATAGGGTTAAAATATTTTTAATTGCAGATTTCAGAATATTCAGATTTATAAGATTACATTTAACTGTGATACAATCTGCAATCTGAAATTCGCCAATCTGAAATCTAAAATGGCAAAATCAAAAACGAAACCTAAGCATATTGCAATAGCTGGTAACATCGGCGCCGGTAAAACTACCCTAACTGAATTACTAAGCAAACATTATAAATGGATACCACAATTTGAAGATGTAGATCATAACCCGTACCTGTATGATTTTTATGAAGACATGCCGCGATGGAGTTTTAACCTTCAGATTTATTTTTTGAATAGTCGCTTGTCACAGTTGGTGGATATTCAAAAAGGAAGTGAAACTGTTATCCAGGACAGAACGATCTATGAAGATGCACACATTTTTGCTCCCAACCTTCATGAAATGGGATTGATGAGTAAAAGAGATTTTGATAATTATTTCCAATTTTTTCAGACGCTGAAACAAATGGTGAAGCCACCAGATCTTCTTATTTATCTTAAGGCATCTGTTCCAACTTTAGTAGGACAAATTCAGAAAAGAGGAAGAGAGTATGAAGAAAATATCAGGCTTGATTATTTAAAACGATTGAATGAATTTTATAACAAATGGATCGACGCTTACAAAGAAGGTCCATTGCTTGTAATTGATATTGACAAGAATAAATTTCCTGAGAACGAGGAACATCTTGGTGAAATTATCCGCAAAGTGGATAGCCAGATCTACGGATTATTTTAATGGATGACAAAAATTAACAATTGCTGTTCGGTAAGAGTTCGATTATAAAATACCTTTACAAACACCTCTTATTATTACTAACATGAACAGAATATTTTTATTAGCAATTTTATTTATCAGCTCGAGTTGTTTTGCTCAAAGATCTTTGAGAGACTCACTTTTTAGCGGAAAGCTGAAAGCTGATTCTGCATTAGTGGCAAGTAGTAAAGTTGTAAAAGATTCCTCAAAGAAAACAGAAGTTGATCAGTTAAATAAAATCGGTGGCTGATACATCAGTTAACCAAAGCAACCCTGCCAAACCAGAATTAAAATATTCAGACAATAATAAGACCTGGAAAAAATTTACAGATGAGTACAACAAGATCATTACTACAGAAATGGCAGCCACAAAAAAGATCAAGAAGGGTGGTTATACTGTAACATTGGAATATGAAATAGGAACGGATGGAGTTGTGTCTACAAAAAATATTATCTGCGATCCCAAAAGCGAAAGTCTGATCAATCTTATCAATGAAAGAATGATGGCGAATGCTCCGCAATTAGCTCCACAAATTGTTAATGGTGCTCCACGTAAGTCAAGCAAAAGACAAATACTTGTTTTTGTAAAAGAGAAAAATTGACATTATGTAATTAATAAAGGGCATCTTTTGAAACGATAACGTATTTTCCACTATATCCACGATAAGCCAGCCGTATTTTGCTGCATCATCTAATCCTCTTTGCAAATTACCAATATGAGATTGCCGGTCATAAGCCCACTCACGTAATGAATCAGTATGATGAACGATCATTCCGAAATGAGGTCCGCCGCCAGTGCATGTATATTGCAGCATGGCATAATCTCCATCAGAATTTCCAGCTGTGAAAACCGGTCGCTTGCCAATGTACTGGTGAATACCTACCGGCTTGCCTTCTTTATCGTCAATGAAATTAAGTTCTGGAAGTTTTACTAATACATGTTGCCCATTTAAGGTATCATATTTTACTTTTCCTGAACTGCCAACAACCTGGTCGGGAGGAATACCATAAGCCTGTTCTGCCCATGGTCGCATAAAATCAACGCCGCCACCGGAAACGATGAATGTTTTGTAACCGCTCGCACCGCAGATAATTCAGCAACTCAACCATCGGTTGAAAGATCATTTCGTTGTAATGTTTTTTGGTGGTGGGATGTGTTGCTGTTGCCATCCAGTCTTTCACAGTTTTTGTAAACGCATCCGTTGTCATTCCTGCATGCGTGGTCATTACAATTTGAACCAGGGCTTTTTCACCACCTGCCATTACTGTTTTCATATCGCCTTCGAGCAGTGCCTTAAATGGCTGCTTTGTTTTCCATTCGGGATGTTGCGGTGCCATTGCTTTGATGCGGTCCATTGCAAAGAAGAATTGAAAATATAATGGCTGTTCACTCCAAAGTGTACCATCATTGTCGAAAGCAGGCAATGCGATCGGCAACAGGAATAAAATCAGCGCCGCCTTCTTTAGTTGTTTTATTTACAAAATCAACGATAGATTTTTTTGAAGAGCCATCATTCCACGATGGAAGCGGATCTGTAACAATGGCGTCTGTCTTGGCCACTTCTTTGGTCTCTCTTGGTTGCTCTGTGCAGGATGTCAATAACAGTACTGCAATAAATGGAACGAGTTTTTTTTTCATATTTCATTTTTAGCTGTGAAAATAGAAATACGCTGTTGTTGGTATAATTGCCGGAGATTTAGCAGTTGTACTTAGAGAGTCTGTCCATCAAAAAATAAATTATCAAACCTGGTTTGTTTTGACATAGAAATCAACAGTGCAAAAAAGAATGGCTGCTGGCCTTAACAGGACCGGCAACCATTCCTGCTTTTAGTTCTTTGGCGATGATTCTATTTTTCTCATTACTTCGTCAAGGTTGAAACTCAACATTGCTGAAATGTTTAAATTTTCTATGGCTTCAAACTTTTTTAGACATCCTTTTATCCATAAGGAAACAACGGCTTATTTAAAAGATCAAATTAGGTATCAAAAAAAATTATTTCTTCATTGCATTTTGTTGTGCACGAAGCATTTTAATTTGTTCTTTTACTCTCTCACTTATAGCGTCAATCGAGAAACTTGCAGGATCCTGGCTTGGCGGATAAGCAACGAATGATTCCAAAAACACAGCTCCTTTTTGAACCCCTTCAGCCACAATGAACATTTTTGTAGACCACCATTTTTCAAATACAAAAGAAGTAATGTCGGCTCTCTCGTAGGGATCCATGCGCAGGTTGAACAATTTGGGAACGCGGAGAGGAGTGAACGGATTTGACCATATCTTAAACCCACCGGGAGCTCTCTGTTCCTGGAAAACGATTTTCCAATCATTCATTCTCATGGACACCAAATCTGCATCATCGTTAAAATAGTAAAATTCAGTCCTGGCCGATTTGGGTTGTTGTCCTGTCAGATAGGGCAACTGGTTGAAACCGTCCAGGTGCACTTTAAAGTTGGTGCCCTGTGATTGATAGCTGGTCAACAGTTTCTCTTTTACATTAGGTTCACCTGCGGCTGCCAGTATTGTCGGAAACCAATCCAGCCCGGATACAATTTCATTAGATATTTTCCCGGCAGGAATATGGCCAGGCCAACGAATAAAAGCCGGCACACGGAAAGCACCTTCCCAGTTGGCGTCTTTTTCGCTTCTGAATGGAGTCATGGCTGCGTCCGGCCAGCTGAACATATTAGGTCCGTTATCGGTAGTGTAAATAACAATTGTATTCTCAGTGATCCCCAGGTCATCCAGCGTTTTCAAAATAAGGCCGATGTCACCATCATGCTCCAGCATGCCGTCGGCATATTCGTTGTCGGGCATACCAGCTTTTCCACGCAGTGATGCACGAACATGCGTCAAGGCATGCATGCGGGTTGCATTCATCCAGCAGAAGAAAGGCTTTCCGTCAGCATTTTGCCTTTTGATAAAATCGATTGCTGCTCCAAAAGTTTCATCATCGATTGTTTCCATCCGCTTTTTAGTAAGCGGCCCTGAATCTTCAATTTTTTGTTTGCCAACTCTTCCAAAGCGGGGGTCGATAGTTGGATCATCTGTATTTGTTGCTTTACATTTCAATACACCTCTTACCATGTAGGATTTTACAAATGAGGTGTCATGATAAGGGTAACTTGGATCTTCAGGTTCTTCTTCCGCATTCAAGTGATACAGGTTTCCGAAGAATTCATCAAAACCATGTACTGTTGGAAGGTATTTATTCAAATCTCCCAAATGGTTTTTACCGAATTGCCCAGTGGCATATCCAAGAGGTTTGAGTGCTTGTGCGATAGTGATATCACGGGCCTGCAGGCCGATAGGGGCACCCGGCATACCTACTTTGGATAACCCGGTACGATAGCAGCTCTGGCCAGTAATGAATGTAGAGCGTCCGGCAGTACAGCTGTTTTCCGCATAATAGTCAGTAAACATGATTCCTTCTTTAGCCAACCGGTCAATATTGGGAGTCTGATACCCCATTAAACCGTGAGTGTAGGCACTAATATTGGATTGCCCGATATCGTCACCCCAAAGAACAAGGATGTTTGGTTTTTTACTTTGTTGTGCATTTACAGAAATGATAAACAGGAGAAATATTGCATGTGCAATGATGAAACGATACTTACTCATAGTATGTTTTTTAATGGTTAAATAAATTTATAACCCAATACCTTTTTTCAGGTAAAAAAAATGGTTGATGACTTGCGGGTGGGTGGTCTTTCAATGGCTATTGAAGCATTTGCATGGGTAACCGGGGAAGTAACAATGATCAGGAGAAGTGCGGCAATCGTTGGGTTTTCTCTGTTTCTTAAAATGGGCAGCAGTTCTGATGAATTGTTCTTAGGAAAAAGTTTCTAATGGAAATTTAGGAAGATTTTTTAACAGCACAATATTATTTTCCGCATTGAAGAGATGATCAGTGGTGTTTACGTTAGGGTGATGTCGTCACTATTTCTTTCAATAACCAGCCCAGGATTTATTTTCTTTTAAACCGGTCTCAATTTTTTTTAACCATTCTTCCTGTTTTGTTTTATTGAGGCTGTGATCTGTTTCATCATCATACTGTTGCTGAAACTTTTCTTTTCCCTCAATAACAGATTTATAAATGGCATTCAGATCCTTTTGAAATGTAGTTTTATTGTATTGATATTCGCTAACGGATCTATTCAATTGCCGTGCAAAAATTTCGGCAATATCAAAATGTCCTTGTTCGTGTTTTAATACCCAATCATTTTTTACCAGGCCCCAGGATTTATTTTTATCAAACCAGCAATCGATCTTGTAGGTTATTTTTCCATTGGCAAAATTGTAGGAGAAACCAAGATGAGTGTTTGTCATTGCCACGGTACTTCCCATTTTCAATGGTTCAGCTTTAAAGTCATCCCATGTCAATTTCCTGTTCTCATCCCATTTTATAAGATCTTCTTCCTTCTGTGATAGAAGGATCAGAGGAAAAATGAAAGCTGTTAATAAAAATGATCTGTTCATGGCAGTATATAACAGCAAGTTGGTAAATAAATTTTAAAGAGAATCTTAAAATTAAAAACCCCGGCTGTGAAGCCGGGGCTTAGGCAAGCAACAATTGAGCTTTGCTATATTTTCGGAGCAGCGGCAAGTACTTCTTCAGAAGTTCCGGCTGCATACTTTTCAAAATTCTTTACAAACAATCCGCCGAGGCATTTTGCTTTTTCATCATAAGCTTGGGTGTCCGCCCATGTATTTCTTGGATTTAAAACTTTAGCTGGAACATTTGGACAGCTTGTTGGCATAGCCACACCAAACACTTCATGTTTTTCATAACTCACGTTATCGAGTTTGCCTTCTAACGCAGCAGTTATCATTGCACGGGTGTGAGATAATTTGATCCTTTTACCAACGCCATAAGAACCACCGGTCCAACCGGTATTGATGAGCCAAACATTTACTTTGTTCTCCTGCATTTTTTTGCCAAGCATCATTGCATATTTTCCGGGATGTAAAGGAAGGAACGGTGCTCCAAAACATGCACTGAAAGTTGGCTTTGGTTCAGTAACTCCAGTTTCTGTGCCTGCTACTTTAGCTGTATAACCGCTAATGAACTGGTACATCGCCTGGCCCGGAGTAAGTTTTGATATTGGAGGCAACACACCAAATGCATCGCAGGTTAAAAAGAAAATATTTTTTGGTAAACCACCGATGGATGGCTCCTGGGCATTGCTGATAAAATTAATAGGATAAGAAACCCTGGTATTTTCTGTAATCGATCCATCTTCAAAATTTATTTTATTAGTGCCCGGAAAAAATTTTGTGTTTTCAACTAATGCTCCATGACGAATTGCCTGGAAGATCTCCGGTTCTTTTTCTTCCGTCAAGTTGATGCACTTTGCATAACAACCACCCTC
Source organism: uncultured Bacteroidota bacterium (assembly GCA_963746915.1). GTDB lineage: Bacteria > Bacteroidota > Bacteroidia > Chitinophagales > Chitinophagaceae > VBAS01. The sequence continues at coordinate 565,400 of CAVVDD010000006.1, forward strand.
GAAGTTGAAAATATTATCAGTCGTCCATGCATGTTCATCATCACCGATCAGCATTGCGATTTGGATCTGCGCTTAAGGTTGTTTTGCCCGTACCACTTAATCCAAAGAATATAGCAGTGTCACCATTTTCTCCCATGTTTGCACTGCAATGCATGCTCAGTACATTTTTTTCCTGTGGTAAAATATAATTCAGGATCGTGAAAATTCCTTTTTTCATTTCACCGGTATAACCGGATCCAGCGATCAGGATCATTTTATGTTTAAGAGAAACAAGAGAAACATTATGTTGTCTTATTCCACATTCTTCCGCATCAAGTTTCAATTCGGGACATGATATAATATGCCATTCAGGTTTAAAGTTTTCAAGTTCTTCCTCCGTCGGCCTTAAAAACATATTGTATGCAAAAAGATTACTCCATGGTTTTTCATTTACTACCCGGATATTGAGACGATAACGGGGATCGGCACAAGCATAGCAATCCCGTACCCATAACTCCGGAAGTTTTTCCAGGTGATCGATCATTTTTTTATAAATGATCTGATAATATTTTTCATCAACAGGGATATTAAATTCATTCCAGTTAACCGTGTTTTCAGTGACCTCATCTTTTACTATAAACTTATCTTTTGGGCTGCGTCCGGTAAACTCACCGGTCTGTATTACCAGTGCACCAGTGTCTGATAAAACGCCTTCCCCAAGTCGGAGGGTGTCAAGAATCAGATCGCCGGGACATGTTTGATAATGAACGTTTTCGGAAAATTTTAAAACAGATTTCATAAGGTTTTTGGTAGGAAATGAAATTGTCGGAACTGACATAGCAAGCTTTTTATTTTACGATGACGGCAAAGGTAGGCACAAACCCTATTCAAAACAAACAAGTGTTCGTAGCACACATTATAACGAGAAGACCATATAAATAGTCTACAGTTAAAAGTCATTGATTAATAGTACTATTGCAAAAACAGTATTTGAAATTTTTTTCCTGACGTTTTATCAACTTTTGGGGAAAAAGACGGGTTAATGACAAAGCCTCCGGGCTTATCTTTAAAAAATAATTTTTATAATGAAATACCTTCCACTGAACTCAGAGATCTTTATTCAAAACAGGCAACGATTTATAAAAGAGATGGCACCCAATTCGATCGCCATTTTTAACAGCAATGATGAGTTGCCAATGAATGCAGATGCACTTCATAAGTTCAAACAAAACTCCGATCTGTTTTGGCTAACCGGTGTAATACAGGAAGACAGTATGCTGGTCCTTTTTCCTGATAACCCTGAAAAAAAATTCCGCGAAGTTCTTGTGTTGGTTCGTCCAAATGAACTAAAAGAAAAATGGGATGGTAAAAGATTACGTAAAGAAGAAGCAACTGCTGCTTCGGGTATTGAAAATATTGTCTGGCTTGACAGCATCGAACCGTTATTACAAAAATGGATACACTGGAGTGATAATATTTATTTGAATACAAATGAGCATGATCGCAAAGCCAATTGGGTACCGGTAAGGGATTATCGTTATGCTGAGGAAATGAAAAGAAAATATCCTTTGCATAATTATAAACGCAGTGCACAAATTTTAAAAAGACTTCGTGCAATAAAAACTCCATTGGAAATTGAAGTGTTGCAGAAAGCAATTGATATAACTGATAATACTTTCCGGCGTTTACTTCAATTTATAAAACCTGGTGTATGGGAATATGAGATAGAAGCCGAGATCTTTCATTCTTTTTTAATGCAGAGAGCTACCGGTGCTGCTTACGGAAGTATTATTGCCAGCGGTGACAGGGCAAGAACATTGCATTATGTTTCAAACAACCAGGAATGTAAAAGCGGAGAAATGATATTGATGGATTTTGGAGCTGAGTATGGTGGGTATAATGCAGACCTTACAAGATCAATTCCGGTGAATGGAAAATTTACTGCAAGACAGAAAAAAATTTATAATACTTGTCTCGATCTTCATAATCGTTGTAAAGAATTATTGAAACCAGGCATTTCAATTATGGAGTATCACGAAAAGGCAGGAGATGTTGCAACAGAATTATTTTTGAAAGCAGGCTTGTTGAAAAAATCGGATGTAAAAAATGAAGATCCTGATAACAGGGCTTACCGGAAATATCTTTATCATGGTATTTCACATCATCTTGGTGTTGATGTTCATGATCTTGGTACAATGACAGAACCGATAAAAGCCGGGAATGGTATTTACAGTTGAGCCTGGTATTTATATTGAGCAAGAAGGAATGGGTATCCGGATTGAAAACAATGTTTGGATAACAAAGAATGGTAATAAAGACCTGATGAAAAATATTCCGATCACAGTGGAAGAGATTGAAACTTTGATGAAACAATAAGTCGACGGTCCATGGTCAACAGTCCACAGAAAATGGCATTTAAATTTGAAAATTTAAAAATATGGCATCTGTCTTTAGACCTCACAGATGAAATAGACGCACTTGCTCAAAGCTTTCCGAAGTATGAAATTTATTCTTTAGCAAGTCAAATTAGGAGAGCTGCGAATTCTGTTTCGTTGAATATTGTAGAAGGATCAACTGGTCTGACGAACGCTGAGTTTAAAAGATTTCTTGTAATTGCAAATCGTTCAGCGCTTGGAAGTAGTCGGTTGCTTATTTTTGGCAAAGAGAAGAAGTTATATTGCAGATGAAAAATTTGGAGAATTGTATAACAAAATAGAAATTCTGGTAAAAATGATCCAGGCATTAATAAATACTTTAAACGACTAAGCTGTGGTCTGTCGACCATGGCCTGTTGACATTTATGAAACAAATCCCGAACCTCTTTACTTTAATTAATCTTTTTCTTGGCGCCACTGCCATCATTCTTATTTTACAAACAGGGCAAACTATTGCATTCATAAATAATGAAGGATATACAATGGTTGACCTGCCTGAAAAAATTACATGGGGAGCACTTCTTATTTTTTGTGCGGCCATTGTTGATTTTCTTGATGGCTTTCTTGCCCGGTTATTAAAAGCAACATCGCCAATGGGAAAACAATTGGATTCTTTAAGCGATGTGGTAAGTTTTGGTGTAGCACCGGCGTTGATCATTTATCAATTATTAAGGATCAGCTATGCACAAGAAGAAAATGGATTGAATATTTCTATCGCATTTCTTTTACCGGCATTAATATTTGCTTGCGCAGCGGCATGGCGGCTGGCAAAATTCAATTTAGATGAGTCTCAACAATATTCTTTTAAAGGATTACCTACACCAGCAGCTGGACTTTTTGTTGCATCATTACCACTTATTCTCCATTTCCCGTCAGCAGCAATTAACATTACAGATTACATAATTAACAAATGGGTACTTTATTTTATAATTATCCTTCTTTCATTTTTAATGGTAAGCAATTTACCGTTAATGAGTTTTAAGTTTAAAGACTTCGGTCTCAAAAATAATTTACCAAAATATTTACTGGTAATTATCGGAATTCTGGCCACCATTTTTTTACAATGGATCGCTGTTCCGATATTACTTGTGACTTATGTTATTGTATCTTTGACGCTTAAAAATAAATCCGCATGACATATACGGTTCAGATAAAAGTGATGCCTTTAAAAGAATTACTTGATCCACAAGGCAAGGCTGTAATGGGTGGTCTTAAGAATCTTGGTCTTAATGGCGTAGAAGATGTGAGAGTGGGAAAAAATATTACGCTTCAGTTAAATGCTTCATCACCGGAACAAGCTAAACAACTTGCCGAAGAAGCAAGTAAGAAGTTATTGGCAAATCCTGTGATGGAATATTTTGAAGTATCTGTAAATTAATTTTAGATTTCAGATTGCGGATTGTAGATTTTAAATCTTAAATCTGAAATCTACAATCTGCAATATGCTCTATATCGTTCCTACTCCGATCGGAAATTTAAAAGACATTACTCTCAGGGCATTGGATGTTTTGAAAGAAGTTGATCTTATTCTTGCAGAGGATACACGAACAACTTCTCATTTATTAAACCATTACCAGGTCACAAAACCAATTTCGCCTTATCACCAGCATAACGAGCATAAGGTGTTACAACATTTAATAGATCAACTGGCGGCTGGAAAAAAAATGGCTTTGGTAACAGATGCTGGTACACCCGGAATTTCGGATCCTGCTTTTTTATTAATAAGAGAATGTATAAAAAATGATATCAGGATAGAATCCTTGCCTGGGGCTACTGCATTCGTCCCGGCTTTAGTTAATAGCGGTATTCCAACCAATCGATTTGTGTTTGAAGGATTTATTCCCTTGAAAAAGGGAAGGCAAACTCTTTTAAGGTCACTAGTTGAAGAAGAAAGAACAATGATATTTTATGAATCGCCAATGCGTCTTGTAAAAACGCTGGAAGAGTTCATTCAATTTTTTGGTGATGAACGGCAATGCAGTGTTAGTCGTGAGCTTACCAAAATGTTTGAGGAGAATAAGAGGGGCACGTTAAGGGATGTGTGTGATCATTTCAAACAAAAAAATGTGAAAGGAGAAATTGTCATCATCGTCCAGGGAAAAAATTGATCCATCACAGTCGTAAATACCTTTAGAAAAATTTCTGTGCAAAAATAATTTATCGTTACCACTAAAGTAGTATTGGATTATATTAAACTCTATCTGTATATTCGTTATCCATCTTCTGATATCTTCCCAAAAACCATAAAGGCAACGATAGTAGTGCAAATTTTCGAGTAATTTTTTTAAGCACTGCTAATGATCAAAGAGGCGCTTTCATTTCTTGAAAAGGAGCTAAAGAATTACCTCTCTGTAAAGCTCAATTCGGGAAGTGAAGAAATTATTAAGGTTGGCAACATTGCCAAAGTGCTGGATGGCGACGGTGATACCGCTACAAATGCAGCCCGTGCATTGATTTCTATTGTCAATATCGAAGAGGACAGGCTTTCAAAATCTCCTGACAACTACCGGCGATCTGATGATAAGATCGTTTATAAGAATCCAAAAATTTATCTTAATCTCTATCTTCTAATAACAGCTAAGCAGACTGATTACAGTGAAGCATTGAAAGTGCTTTCATTTATTATCCAGTTTTTCCAGCATAAATATGTTTTTGATACGCAGAATAGTCCGCTTCTTGATGCCAAAATAGAACGGCTCGTACTGGATCTTCATACACTGAATTTTGAACAAATGAATCATCTCTGGGGCATACTTGGCGGAAAGTATGTGCCCAGTGTATTATATAAAATGAGAGTAGTTAGCATTGAAGAGGAAGTGGAAGATTCAATTGGCGAACCAATTATGGAGATCGGAATAAATACGATCGGCAAAAATCAGGTATCGTGACATCGGCATATAAAATATTATTTACGATCACTCTCAGGCATGACTATTACACTAATAAGGCATGCAATGATTTTGTTGTTAAGCCAACACCTGATTGTATTGAGTTATTAAATCAATATCATTTAATATTCAGGCAGGCAGATAATAAGGTTGTCGTTCTTACACCTGTAGCAGATGGTAAGCCTTCTATTGAGATCTCACCGGGAATTGTTTTCCGCTTTTATCTTTTTTGTGAAAATGTTTATTTCATTCATTTTACAAATTGGAATCAGGATAATTTCAATAATAAAAAATTCTATACTACAAATCAGAACAATAATTTTTCAGAAAATGATCGCTATCTATCCATCCCTTTACCCGGTTATGATGACAAGATCGCTTACCACCAGGGAAACATGGTAGTGAATGCACAGAAGGAAGTAAATGAATGTTTACAGGAAAATCCTGCGGGTACAAAAAGCAAACCTTTATCTGATAAAAATTTTTGGAAAGAACTTACTGGGAACAAAATACAATATTGTTCAGCGGATAACGTGATTGAGTTTAGCCAGAATTTATTGCCGCTTGTAATGATCCTGGGTGCTAAAATAAAGGGTGGAGGCCTTTGATAACTCAAAAAAAGATTTTAAGAAAACGATACTAGATCATACAGTCAATAATTTAAGTGAAACACAGAAAATATTTTCAAGCTTACCCGCTGGCAGGTATAAGTTAACTGTAAATGGGGATGAAAAAATAATCTATTATGATCCAGATCCATTCGCTAAAAAATCATGGGGGATACTGGAAATTCAACATGCTGATGACTTGCCAAAAGAAATGCAAATACTGGATACAGGAAAATTAGTAACTGACAAAAATGATCCAACAAAACTGACTCCCCGGAATTTTATTATTCATTTCCGCAACCGCTCTGTTTTATGGAAATATAACCTGCGCCTGATGAAAGATAATTATTCGATCAGTGACAGCTCAGCGAATAAAGTTTCATTTGAAAAAAAAGACGCCGCATTTATTTCAAAGGAACCGATTCCATTATCTGAAGAACCTATTAAAACATTTGTATTAAAAAAAGATAATACCGCATTGATCGATGTATTAAAAAATCCAGCTTTTTATAAACTGAACTCATTCGAAAAGCCAGATCCCTTTGATGCCCAAAATAAAAAAACAGTAAAGTACCTGTGCAGTGAAATGTATCTAACAATTTAAAAAATATAAAAACCAAATTACCATGGCTACATCGTACAAAACCCCCGGAGTTTATATAGAAGAGATTGCTAAGTTCCCGCCTTCTGTAGCTGAAGTGGAAACTGCAATACCCGTATTTGTAGGGCATACCAGTACGGCTGAGCGGATCATTGAAAATGATCTGTTGAGAAGATCGGTAAAGATCAATTCGTTCCTTGAATATGAAAGATATTTTGGCGAACCACAGTACCAGTCCATTGCCGTTGCAGTGAACAGCAACGGCGAGCCGGTCACGGCATCTGCAGATAATCCATCAAAATACCTGATGTATTATGCTGTGAAAAGTTTTTATGATAATGGGGGCGGGCCATGTTATATTTTTTCTGTCGGTGCTTATCCAAAAGAGGGAGTCGCTCCTGATATAAAATTGTATGATGACAGTGGCGTAAATTCTGCTCTTAGTCAAATAAAAAAGATCGATGAAATTACTTTGCTCGTTTTTCCTGACCTGGCAGCTTTGGATGATGATGATAAGTATTATTCAATTTATAAAAAGGCGTTGTTGCAGTGTGGTGACCTGGGGGATCGCTTTGCTATAATCGATGTATTACCAGAAGTAATTGCTGATGGATCACTGGACAAAGACAAAAGCATTGAGTCGTTTAGAGATAAGATAGGGACCAGTGAGTTAAAATATGGCGCAGCCTACTTCCCTTATTTGAAAACTACTTATAATTATTCTTACGATAATGCCAGTGTAAAATTTGAACATTTAAACAAGGATAAGAAATCTGATAAACTGGATGGCTTAAAGTATGATGACCTGATCCTGTTTCTGAATACAGCTGACACAACAGATGTTATTGCAAAAGCAATTTCAGCAATTACTCCTACTAACAAAGAAGATAGAAAGTCTCTGTTGGTTAAATCCTGGGAAAGTCTTCAGTTCAATATTGTGGAGGATTCAGCAATTGTAACCGCTATAGAAACTGCAGTAAATAAAGCAAAGGCTGAAATTGACACTGATGGCGCCGTTTCAGCTCCTACACAAAAAGCGGTAACTGATGAGTTAAAAAAATACCAGGACAAGATCAATGATAAGATCAAAGCCGCAGCAAAAGAAAAATCAATTAAAGATGGAAAGACCGATGACAATCTTTCTGCATTACGTCTTCTTGTTTCTGAAGCATTCAGGGCAAAGGTGAATCAAGTTATCGGGAAGTTGTATGTAGAATTACCTCCATCAGCAGCTATGGCTGGTGTATACGCTTATGTTGACAGAACAAGAGGTGTATGGAAAGCTCCGGCAAATGTTACCGTGCAATCAGCCATCGAACCAGTATTTAAAGTTAGTGATGCAGAGCAATCTGATCTGAACGTTTCACCAACTGGTAAATCAATAAATGTGATCCGCACATTTACTGGACGTGGCGTACAGGTATGGGGCGCCAGGACACTTGCCGGCAATGATAACGAGTGGAGATATATTTCTGTTCGCCGCTTCTTTAATATGGTAGAAGAATCAGTAAAGAAAGCTACAGAGCCTTTTGTATTTGAACCGAACGATGCGAATACATGGATCAAAGTGAAAGGGATGATCGAAAATTTCCTGATACTGCAATGGCGTGCAGGAGCATTAGCTGGCGCAAAACCCGAACATGCATTCTATGTAGCAGTTGGTCTTAATCAAACAATGACTGCCTTGGATATTCTTGAAGGAAGAATGATAGTTGAGATTGGTATGGCCGCAGTAAGACCTGCTGAGTTCATCATACTTCGTTTCTCACATAAAATGCAGGAATCCTGATCAACTAATAACAATACTTAGTTAGCAAACAAAAAACTTTAACCTTTTTAATTTAATACAATGGCAAATTACCCGCTTCCAAAATTTCATTACCAGGTACAATGGGGTGGTTCTCGACTTGGATTTACTGAGGTAACTGGACTGACAGTAGAAAATGAATTGATAGAGTACCGTGAAGGTAATAGTCCCGAATATTCAAAAATTAAAATGCCCGGGATGCAGAAGTATGGGAACATCACACTAAAGCGTGGCACTTTTAAATCAGATAATGAATTTTTCAACTGGTGGAATACAAAATCATTGGGCAAAATTGAACGCCGTGATGTTACAGTAAGCCTGTTGAATGAGAACCACGAACCAGTAATGGTTTGGAAAGTAAAAAATGCATGGCCGGTAAAACTTCAGTCAGCTGATCTGAAAAGCGATGCGAATGAAGTAGCTATCGAAACACTTGAGTTGGCACATGAAGGTTTAGTTGTTGAAGCTGTTTAATTCATTATCGCTTTATGGCAACATATCCCCCGGTTGGGTTTCATTTTAATGTACAGTTCCAGTTTAAAGGCAACCCGGTTAACATAGGTTTCCAGGATGTATCTGGTATTAGTGTAGATGTGGAAACAGAAAGTGTAACTGAAGGTGGCGAGAATCGCTTCACTTATAAATTGCCGATCAGGTCCACTTACCCCAACCTTGTTTTAAAAAGAGGATTTGTTACCAACGAAGCGTTGAGCATGTGGTGCAAGAATGCAATTGAAAACATGGAAATAGAGCCAATACCGGTTGTAGTATCATTATTAAATGAAAAACATGAACCATTAAAAAGTTATGCGTTTATAAATGCATATCCATTGAAATGGTCTATTTCCAATTTTAATGCAGAAACAAGCAGCATCGTTGTAGAAACAATTGAGTTGTACTACCAGTTTTTCAGAACACTATAAATCTTTTTTATGCCAGTTATAATTAAAGAATTGGTAATAAAAGCTACTGTTACCGATTCACAAGGTAAAGAAGAAAACAGCGCTTCATCTGCACCGCCAATGAGCAATGAAGAAAAAGAAACATTAGTAACAGCTTGTGTACTGCAGGTACTTGAAATTCTTGATAAGAAAAAAGAAAGATAAAAAAGTGTATGAGCCTATTAAAGATGACCATATTGTCGTTTGACAAATCGGGATCAAAGCAATTAACTGCATTACCGCAGGTATATATTGTTATGTTCAACCCTACTTCTTATAAACTGGAGTACAAAGTTAATTATGATACGAACCAGCCTGATGGAGCTGATGGAAAAGCGGCACCTGTAAAAAATATCGAGCCACAACAATACAGTTTTGATTTTCTGATTGATGGTACCGGTGCTGCCGGATATAAAAGAGAAGTGTTATTGGATGTAGAATCATTTAAGAAGACTGTTGGGTACGATAAGAATATCGGAAATGGAAAAGGATCGGTTCGTTACCTGATATTAATGTGGGGAAGCATGATGCTGAAATGTTCTATCGAATCTATTTCTGTTAACTATACTTTATTTAATGCTGCAGGTATTCCATTGCGTGCAACCATCTCCGCCACTTTTAAAGAACGCAAAGATGAACCAGATGATTTTACAAGTGGTGTAGATAAATTTTTTGAAAGCGATCCGGTAAAAGACGGATTGAGTGTTGCCAACATTGCTTTCCAGGCATTCAATGGTGTATCGCAAACAGTAGCAATAGCGGAAGCAAATGACCTTAACAGTATAAGAGAAAAAGTAACTGCATCAAGTATAAAATTACCGTAAGAAATGCCTGCATTATTAACCGATACAGCAACTGATGTTACCAATTACGAGATAATACTCGGCAGTGAAACTATTAAACCTGCGAGTGGAGTACTCTCAGTTGTCATACATAAAGGACTTAACAGGATCGCTTCAGCAGAGATCGTTTTTACTGATGCCGATCATGTGGAAGAAGAATTTCCGTGGAGCAATAAAGATTTTACAAAACCCGGAACCGAAGTAGAAATAAAAGCTGGCTATCATGATGAGGTAGAAACAGTATTTAAAGGGATCATAGTAAGACAACATTTGCGGATAAACAAAAAAAGCACCGTACTGATAATTGAGTGCAAGGATAAAGCTGTAAAAATGGCCACGTAAGAAGGTCGGCATATTATGCTGAAATGAAAGATAGCGATGTATGGTCAAAATTAATCGGCGATGCAGGCTTAACGGCTGATGCCGCATCAACATCAGTTCAGCATAAAGAGTTAGTGCAATACAATTGCAGTGACTGGGATTTTATAGTGGCAAGAGCTGAAATGAATGGAATGGTTGTATTGAATATGGATGCATCACTAAAAATAATGAAACCAACAGCCGCTGGTGCACCGGTTGTTACTGCTAAGTACCCTTCTAACATATTTGAGTTTGATGCAGATATGGATGCCCGTACGCAACATAAACAAGTGAAAGCAATAACATGGAATGCAGCAGACCAGGCGACGATAGAAGAAACAAGTTCTGAGCCATCGTTATTATTAAATGGTGATATGACAGGAACTGATCTTGCCAATGCTGTTGCAGGAAATGATTATGAGGTTTATCATTCAGGTCACATTATGCAGGATGAATTGAAAGCATGGGCCGATGCAAAGCTTATTAAAAGCAGGTTATCGAAAATACGGGGCCGTGTAAAAATACAAGGCGATGGAAAAGTAAAACCCAGTGATGTAGTGGCGCTGGAAGGAGTAGGAGCAAGGTTTGCCGGAAATGTAATGGCCGTTGCAGTGCGCCACGAAATTTCAAAAGGTAACTGGTACACGGATATACAATTTGGTCAATCATCTGAATGGTATGCTGCCGAAATGGAGATAGATGATAAACCGGCTGCATCCATGATGGCTGCTATTCATGGTTTACAAATAGGAGTAGTAACTGCATTGGAAAATGATCCGGAAAATGAATTCAGGATAAAAGTAAAAGTGCCAATAATAAATAAGGACGATGAAGGTGTGTGGTCGAGACTGGCGACACCCGACGCCGGTAATAACAGGGGAATAGTGATAAGACCAGAAGTAGGTGATGAAGTAATAGTTGGTTTTATCAATGATGATCCCCGTGATGCGATCGTTCTCGGTTGCCTGCATAGCAGTAAGAATGCAGCGCCGATAGAAGCAAAGGATGATAACCATCAAAAAGGATGGATAACGAGGAGTGAAATGAAAATTGTATTGGATGATGATAAGAAAACAATACTGATCTCGACACCTGCTGATAATAAGATCCAATTGAGTGAAGATGAAAAATCAATATTGATACAGGATCAGAATGGAAATAAGATACAGATGAACAGCGATGGCATTACTATGGAAAGCTGCAAGGATGTAAAGATCAAAGCAACGGGTGATATAAAGATGGAAGGAATAAATATAGAAGCAAAGGCAAGTGCAGGATTAAAAGCCCAGGGTTCAGCATCAGCAGAAATAAGCAGTAGTGCAACAACGACAGTGAAAGGAAGTATAGTGATGATCAATTAGTGCTGAATAGCCCTTCGCGATGCTCAGGGTGACAATGCAAGAGTGTTGAATAATGAGCAGGACGATGAACGGAGCGTCGCAACAAAAGCTTAATAGTAGTAATGAAGATTGATAAATAAAAATTGAAACCAACATGCCACAGGCAGCGAGAGTAGGAGATAGTACGGCACATGGCGGATCTGTTATTGGACCGGGAGTAAGTAATGTAATGATTGGCGGAATGCCAGCTGCTGTAGTTGGCGATATGCATGTGTGTGCAATAGTGCCGACACCTGCTTCACCGCATCCAACAACTACGCCGTTTGTTGCAGGCAGTGTAACTGTAATGGTTGGCGGAAGACCGTTGTTGCGTGTGGGTGATATGGCAGCTTGTGGTGCTAGTATTATTATAGGAGCCAGCACTGTAATGGCTGGATAAAATTGAGTTATGGCAAAAGAAAATTTTTCGATCATTGGAACAGGCTGGGGATTTCCCCCTGCATTTTCTCCGGGCGGTAAGAACCTGGAGATGACATCGGGCACAAAGGATATTGAACAAAGTATTCATATACTTCTCTCAACGGCATTGCAGGAAAGAGTGATGCAGCCAACTTACGGATGCAATCTTGATTCAATGCTGTTTGAAAGCATGGATGAACATTTCAGGACTTATTTAAAACATCTTGTGAAAACAGCGATCATCTATCATGAGCCCCGCATAAAAGCAGATAAAATTGAAGTGCAGACGGATGAAGCAGTGGAGGGCCGGATATTGATCATTATTGATTATACAATACGAACTACCAATTCGAAACTCAATTATGTATATGACTTCTACCTGAAGTATTGAGATGGCAAGACAGTTATACGATATAAGAAATTACCCACGTAATGCAGGTACCTCGCAACCGGGCAGATACAACAGTGATCTGATGGGAGAGAAGGTGGCCATTATAGAACACAATGTTGCAGACTATATCGTCTTTGCACAAAAGTTGTCGGAATATCTGAAATATTATAATGATACCGATTGGGAAAGACCGGCTGGAAATTGGCAGAATTTTTTGACGAATGATGTTTCTTATCACCTTGCAGTTATTGTTGCAGATAAGCCGGGACTATGGAGTGCAGCATGGAATGAGTTGACGGAGATCGTAGAAACAAATACGGAGAAAGAAAACAAAAAATATTTTACGTGGCGATATGATCTTCTATATACACTTGTTGGCCGGCTGACAGATGCATTTGTTTATAGCAAACAATTTTTGCCGTGGTATAATGAGCTGAAGGCTCTTTTCACTACTGCTAACCTGAATATCATTTATGAGTTGCTGGAAAAATATTATGCTGCATCAATAAATCTTGTAGTTGATGATGCAGGAACTTTCATCTATAAAGATCTGACACTTCAAAAACGGGAAGCAGTAGTTGCAGGCATTGCTGCAAATAAAAGCTCATTGTCAGAAATACTGGATATCGATGATTCACTTATCGATGATGGTAAATTCATTTTTGGTGATAACACAGAAGTTATTCCAAAAATAAATGCCTCGACCGAATATCTTAATGACCTTGCACAGCAATTGCTGCAGATATATAGAAGAGTAAATGATATTTCAGAAGATCATCTTAAATTAAGTCTTACAAATTATAACGAACATCAACCGCATGTTGGTTTGTTCTATGCATTTCTCCAGCTATTGGAGGAACATAAAACTGATATTAATTCTCTTCTGCTAAGGCATCTTGATTATTATTATAAACAAGTGCTGGGCGTAAAAGCGAATCCCTATCAGCCTTCAAAAGCCTATGTAACTTTTGAGCCGGCTAAAAATATAAACGAATACCAAATAAAAGCTGGCAGCTTGCTTACGGCGGGCAAGGATGCAAAGGGAAAAGACATATTCTATAAAACGCAACAGGATATTATTATAAACAAGGCTGAGTTGGGAAGTGTAAAGTCATTTACTGTAATAAGAAATAAATCAGATGAACAAAATGAAAGAACAAAATTAGGTGAGCCATTAGGAATTTTCGCCTGTCCACAAGCAAACTCTGCCGATGGAAAAGGTAAGCCATTACAGCCTGGGCAAAGTTGGGATGCTTTCAGAGCAACATCAAGTGATGCGAATACTGATGCCGAAATAGGACTTTCGTTTTATAGTTCTTTGTTAAAAGAAGCTTCACCCACATTAAATACTTATACAATAAAAGTCACGTTTGCAAATTCACCATCATTCACATGGCTTGGCGATTTTACAAAGCAGTATGGGAAAATAAAAATAAATACAGCAAAGGAACCAATAGATATAACTCCAAAAGAGACCAGCTATGCATCGGGTGTATTTAAAATTACTTTCGATGTTCCTGAAAAAACAAAAGTAAGCGGCGCTTTTCCTAATGCTACCATTTTATTTGGCAAACAGCAAAGCGAAGTGAATGATAATTTTTTTGACAAACTGAAATTATTACAAACATCAATTATCTCTTCGTTTGAATTTGTATTGCTGAAAAAATCTATTTCAGTGGCCAAAGCAGAAACAATATTAGGCATGACAGATCTTTCTGCATCGTTTCCTGCATTTGGTGGCGTGCCCAAAGATGGCAGTTGGTTTAAAATAATAGAACCAATATTAAAAGGCAAAACCATTTCAGACCTCGATATAAATATTGAATGGGCATCAAAGACAGAAAGAGCATTTACTGTTGATGCTGAATACATGGTGGGAACAAATAAAATAGCGAAACCGAATTATACAATTGGGAGTGGTGCAGCCGAAAGTAAACTAGAAAATGTCGTTGATCCTGTAGCTGGTGTTACATTCAGTGATGAATATGTAAAAATAATTTTGCGCAGCGACAATGATCTTGGACACAGAACATACGCAGAAGATCTTGCAGGGGCGGTTACTGATGAATATGTAGAAACCTTTCCAATGATCTCTTACATGGCAAGAGAATATAATAATCCAGCGATCAATGAGATGACCACGGAGAAAGGTGTTCCAATGCGTAAGAAAGTTCTTCAGGATGATTCGAAGATGGTAGGAATTCTTTTTCCTAATAAGCGGCCTTTTCCTAAACCACCTTATACACCCGTTATAAAAAGTATCACACTTACCTGCAATCTTTCAGAATCAATTACGCTTAAAGATATATGTTATCAATATCCGCATGGCCACAAGAGGCATGATACAAATAATTTGCATTTCATTCCGCCAACTCCATTTGAAGGAGAACTTTTTATTGGATTTAAAAACCTGGCACAAGCACAAAGTTTAAATGTGCTGATACAAGTAGAAGAAGGAACTGCTGATCCAACATTACCCAACCCGGAAGTAAGCTGGAATTTTCTACATGATAACTGCTGGGAAAATTTTGATTCTGCACAATTCAGGGATGGAACAAAGGGACTGATACAATCAGGTATTGTTTCATTTGTATCTCCCGGTTATGATTGCACAAATAATACTTTATTGCCGGCAGGTGAATTTTGGTTAAGGGCATGTATAAAATTTAACCAGGCAAAAGCCGTTTGCAAAATATTTTCTATTCATTCGCAAGCTGTACTTGCGCAGTTCATAGATAGTGGCAATGATGCAGCAAGTTTAGGAAGCAACTTGCCGGCTAATACAATAACTCAGCTATTTCCTAAACAAGCTTCGATAAAGAAAGTACAACAACCCTACGCCACATTCGATGGAAGACTGGAAGAGGAAAATAAAAATATCTATATAAGGACAAGTGAAAGACTGCGTCATAAAAGTCGTGCAGTAAGTGCATGGGATTATGAACTCATCATTGCTACAGCATTTCCTGATATATATAAAGTAAAAGTATTGGATCATGCCGCATTGAAAACAGTTGCCGGTGAAAGAAAGACGATCTCAAAAGCCGGTGGATTGATAATATTGGTTGCAGGTAAAACTTCTGCACAATCATCTGCCTATAAGCCATTGGTCAGCAAATCGAAATTAACAGCAATAAAAGAATTCATTGTACAACAGGCTTCGCCATTTGCAAATATTGAAGTTATGAACCCGTTGTTTGAAGAAATAACTGTAGATACGATCGTCACCTTTACTGGCGATATTAAAGACGAAATGTTTTATGAAAAGAAATTACAAACCGATATCAAACGTTTTCTTTCACCATGGGCATTTGATGATGGCCGCGAACCTGAATTCGGAGGCACAATATACCGAGCTGCATTACTGGATTTTATTGAAGAGCTGCCTTATATAGATTTTGTAGAAAAGTTGGTGATAGCACATCAACAATCTCTTACCGGTGATATGGCCACTGCCTCATCGCCTGCATCTGTGCTTATATCCGCACCTGTACATAAAGTAGATGGCAAATTGAAAACAACAGATCAACAAGTCTCGGTCTATTAACAAAGAATTGAACATGTGGCAATTGATAATACGATAATAAAAACTTCTTCGCTTCCCGCCACAAAGGATTTTGATTATCTGCGGGAAAAAGGTCTTACTTATATCCAGCAACTTTCAGGCAAGTTATGGACCGATCATAACCTGCATGATCCGGGTATTACCATTCTTGAAGTTCTTTGTTATGCGTTGATGGATCTTGGTTATCGGACAGGTTTTCCTGTAAATGATATGATAAGAGAAGAAGATGGCTCAGTTACGGAAAACGCTTTTCATCCTGCTAAAAAAATTTTTACTACTGATCCTGTTACAATAAATGATTACAGGAGGATATTAGTTGATATGCCCGGTATTCGGAATGCCTGGTTATTTCCAAAAGATGAAAATGGTAATACATGGCAGGAAGGGATCCGTTTGTTTGCATATTGCAAAAACAGTTCGCTGCTCCATGAATCAGAAATCGATACCCTGATAACAATTCCGGAAGACAGGCAACATGTACGGGACAATGAAGAAGTAAAGATCAAAGGATTGTATGCTGTTAAAATAGAATTGGATGAGCATCCACTTTTTGGTGACCTCAACAGCAGTGTTGTTGCAATTAAATTTATAAAAGCTGACTTAGCTTCATCAGAAGCTCAAGTGGTCTTTCCACATTGGTCATCAAACGATTTAAAGGGTAAAGAACTCGCTTCAATGTTTAATGCTGATAAAATTACTGATGTAAAAGTTGAGCTAACACCCGATCCCAAAATAAAACCTGCTGAACTTGGAAAATTGAAAAGATCGAAATGGGAAACAAGATGGACGATAAAGTATGGCGCCGAACAAAGAGTATTAGATAAGGTATTGGTGAAGATGACAAAGATGCCGGATAAATTTAGTGGGCTTGTGAAAGGAGAAGACCTGGTAAAAGCGGTGAATGAGGTTCCGGCAAATGAATTTTTTCGAAAATATTGGCAACGTCCCCGTGAAATATTTAAAACATTTTCTCGTGTCAGGGAGAAGCTTATGCGACACAGAAATCTCTGTGAGGATTTTCTATATAATATTGGCACTGTTGATACAGAAGATATATCGCTTTGTGCGGATATTGATGTTGAGGTAAACGCCGACCTGGAATCTGTGCAGGCACAAATTTTTGCAGCTGTTGAAAACTATTTACTGCCGCCGGTGCAATTCAGCACTTTAAAAGAATTGCTTGATCAGAATATTCCTGTTGAAGAAATTTTTAATGGCCCTACACTTGAGCATGGATTTTTAACCAACGACGCCATGAAGAATGCCGATCTTAAACAGCAATATTATTCTTCTGATATCATCAGTCTGCTGATGGATATTCCCGGGGTGAAGAATATCCGAAATTTCCAGTTTTCAATTTCAAAGAATGGTGTTGTAAAACCAGTAACAGATAATTGGAAGATAAATGTGACACCTAATCATAAACTAAAACTGGATCGTGAAAAATGCAAGCTGCTTTATTTCAAAAATAATTTGCCATTAAATGCACTATTCCGTGAATCTATCAACAAACTCCGGTTACAGCAGGCATTGCAAACACATTTAAAATATAAAGACCCAGCTGATGCCATTGAATTGCCTGCAGGAAAATACAGGAGCCTTGATAAACATTATACCATTCTCAATGAGTTTCCGATGGTATATGGTTTAGGCGAAAAGGATCTTCCTAAAGAAGTGCCACCCCAAAGAAAAGCAAGAGTAAAACAATTAGAAGCTTATCTTACTTTCTTTGATCAATTGATTGCAGATTACTTCAGCCAGTTGCTGCATGTAAAAGATATGTTGTCGTGGAAAACTGATGTAAAACAAACTTACTTCACACAATATTTTTATTCGGACAGCGATGCAGAACAACTATTCTGGCAAAAGGAATTTCTTGGAAATGAATTGTCAAAAGACTTCATAGCAAACAGATCCAAGCCGGAGCAGGATTATCTCGAAAAAAAGAAGGGAATTAATTATTTAAAAGAATCAACAGCAACTTATCTCGACCGGCGCAATCGCCTGCTTGATCATCTTGTGGCAAGATTTGCAGAAAGCTTCAGTGATTATGCAATATATATGTATGGTTTGCCTGACGAAAAAGTGATTGATGACGAATCGGTTTCTCATGAATTGATAAAAGACAAATTGGATTTTCTCAAAAACTATCCTGAACTGAGTAGCCAGCGCAGCAAAGCTTATGATTATTCATTAAAAGAAGCTGAGATACTTGGTACAAAAGATATTTCCGGTTATGCACGTCGTATGATGGCTTTGTTGGGAATTAAGTTTGAAAAAGATGCTAGGCTTTCGGAAACAGATGAAAGCGGCAATGGTGGATTTTATATTCTTGAACACATTTTATTACGGCCTTCAAAAGATAAAGACACCTTATTAAGTGTTTGCCTCGATCCGGATTGTGATCATTGTGGTGAAGAAGATCCTTATTCATTCAAAATTTCAGTCATACTTCCTTTTTGGGTAAAAAGATTTATGAATATGAATTTTCGCAGCTATGTTGAAAGACTTTTCCGCAGTGAAGCACCTGCACATGTATTTTTAAAAATATGCTGGATCGATAAAAATGAAATGAAAAATTTTGAAAAAGACCAGGCAGATTGGATGAAAGCGAAAGCAGAATATACCGCTGCGCTGCCTGCACCAACAGATCTGCTACAAAAAAAATATTCTGTAGCATTGGACAAACTGATAACTACCATGCTTGGTCTGCGCACTGATTTTCCTGAAGCAACATTACATGATTGTACCGATAAGGACGAAGCAAATGATAACAGGGTATTTCTTGGTCAAACAGCATTGGGAACATTTAAGCCGAATGTGTCAACAGATATTTCAGAAAATGATGATTAAAAATTAAAAACGTTTTGTTATGCAAAACATACTCCCTCAATTTGAAGCTAACCAGGTTTTAAGCAATGCACACCTGAACCAGTTCATACAGTATTTAGAAGAGCAGGGACGGCTTACCCGTAATCACCTGCTTGGTGCAGGCATTGTGAGTGGACTTGATGTAAAAAGAAACACGGCAACTACTGTTTCAATATATGAAGGAGTTGGCGTTACTTCTGCTGGTTATCTTGTAATACCTGGCACTGATAACTGGCCGGCGCCGGATGAAAGTGGCCGGAGGTTTATCACTTACAACAGGAGGAAGAAGTATGAGCCCAAAAGTTTATTGGCACCTTACGCAGGAGATTTTGAAACAGTGGCAAATAGCTATTCATTGTTTAAAGGCACAACTAACGAGGTCTTTGTTTTAATTGAATCAACAGCTGCTAATACAACTGATACAAATGTAAAAAACCTGGCTGCAGCTGATTTAAATGATCATGTACTCATTCTCTTTCTTGAAATAAATGTAAAGGAATTGAAGAGTTGTGAAGGCGAGGATTGTATTGACCTGGGCCGACAACTAACATATACTGTTCAACCGATACTTGTTTCAAGAACAGACGCAGATATTATTTTAAAAAATGAAAGCGATGCCACTTCACAACTTGATGGAGCTGCTGCTATCAACCTCGCCTGGCAAATGAGTGATATAGTTATTCCGAAACCTGACCTCACATTAGTTACAAGTGATCTTGTACGTGTAGAGCTGGCAACTATATATGGTAAGGTAATAGAACAGTTGGTTAAAAAATTGGGAGATACAAATGCCGCTATTGATAATAGTTTGAAAAAAATTTTGAGAACCAATGTAACCGCCATTGGTGATTTTCAAAAAAGGTTAAACGATATACAAACTTCTATACCTCCTCAAAAGAATCCGGGTATTTACCAATATGTTTATGATTTTGCCTGTGATTTTGCAGCAGCTTACCGTGAGTTGCAAGATGCAGTGCATGAATATTGTTCATATGAAGTGCCACCATCCGGATCTTATCCAGCTCATATCCGTCTTGGTGAAGTGCCAACTGCTGTTAATGGTGTTGCAAATTCATTCAATTTTCCTCCATCTGCGTATCGTCACACATTTGTTAATTCAAGAAATGTAGAAAGACAACGGAAAGCATTCCATACTGTCCAGGTATTGTTTGCAAGACTAACAAGTTTGACAGAGAACTTTAAGCCTGACCTTAATAAAGGCGATATCAGGATAACTCCAAGTATTGAACCGGGGACTGCACTCTCTGAAAGATCGATACCATTTTATTATGCAGCTGATGATGATGAGAGGTCAAAGTTATTGCCTGTATGGAATAGTGAATTTGCCAGGCAGGGAAAGCTGAATCGCATATACAACTATTATACAAATGCAAATATGAGTGTGAAGGATAAGTTCAATAATGGTCTTGATGTTTCAAAAGATGACCCTTTATTTTTCCCGCTGATGTATAATAATGAGCGGAGCAATTTTTACAGGATCGAGGGTTATACCGGTTTACAGTTACTGGATGTATTCGATGAGTTGCAAACATATATGCATAATTATAGTCTCCCTTTCGATCTTCAGCTTGTTGGATTGAATAGAGCTACACAGCTTGTTGTAAAAGAAATGCGTTTGCGATTCAATGACCTTAACAGCATGTATAATGTGATGTGTGAAGAAGTTCTTTGCCTTTTAACAACTGAACTCAATTATTTTAAAAACATAAGGCTTACAAAAAGATTATTAACAAGACCACCTGTTGTAGTTGCTACACCGGTTGCGGTGCCTCAGG
Source organism: uncultured Bacteroidota bacterium (assembly GCA_963746915.1). Lineage (GTDB taxonomy): Bacteria > Bacteroidota > Bacteroidia > Chitinophagales > Chitinophagaceae > VBAS01. The sequence continues at coordinate 586,283 of CAVVDD010000006.1, forward strand.
AAACATTAATAATGCCTGCTGTTCCTGCTGCAGGTACATTTTTCTTCAGGGGGGAAAGAAAGAAGCAAAGTGTGATGATCAAATCAGCATCGAAAGCAGTAGAGACAATTGACCTGGGGATCGTTGATTCAACAGAAGACATTGTAAAACGAATAGGAAGAACTGTACCAACTAAAGATCTTGGAAATATAATCGGAACTATCGGTACTATTTTTATTCCTACAGCGGCATCTTCTTATGTGCTAAAATTGGTTGCCTCTATTGAAAAACTGATCGCATCATTAACAGAGGACTTTAATGATTTTAACAGTGATGAATATACAAGGTGCTTAACGAACATGCATACTGAAACGAAAGAGTTTATCAGTTTTGCCAAGCCACAATCTGCTGAATCTTTGTTTTCAGACAACAATATGGACAGGGAGGAATCATTAGGCTACCTGGAAAGATTATTGTATGAATGTGATTTTGAAAAAATACCCGCAATTGATGAAGAAAGAGATAAGCGGGAACATGAACTTGGATTTAATACAAATCTTGCTCAGTATATCGGATTGCATCCGGGTGTAGAGCATAAAGCAGGTGTGTGGAAAAGCGGCACTTTTATAGTCATATTCGATAGGGGTGGTCAAGTGATCGCTGATTTTTGTCTTCCTTACAGGTGTTGCGGAGGAATGAATACAACACAATTTGTATTGGGTGTTCTGAAAACTATTTGGATGGATGGGCAGGTGCTGGATAAAGATGGTGCGCCGGTTGATAAAGCAAAAGTAATCTTGAATGATGAAAGCCTGGCAGTTGACAAAAACGGTCGTTTCAGAAAGATCATTCCGCCAAATACCTTCCTTGTACTTAGAGCAAACGCTGATGGATTCGAGCCATTTGAAATATCTATAACTTCTGGTGAAGATGATATGGTGCAAGCAGTAAAAATGCTTAAGAAAGCTGAGATACCGATGAGTTCACTCAACATAAAAATAACAGACAACAGCAATCAACCAATTAATGAAGCAAATATAAAATCTGATGATATAGATGTTAAGACAAATAATGCAGGCGAAGTATTGCTCCGTGTAAAAGCAAATGCAAAAATTACGCTGACTATCACTAAAGCCGGGTTCTTGCAAAGAGCTGAAACAATAGATACGCAGGCGGCGGCTTTATCACTTAGCTATAAACTTACAAAGATCATTAAGCTAACCGGCGTTATCACAAAAACGGGCGGTACGGCTGTTCCAAATGCAAAGGCATTTATAGATGATAAACAAATAACAATTACAGGTAATAATTATTCTACAGAGCTTGAAGATAGCCGTACATACAGGTTAACAGTAACTGCACCTGATCTGCAAACATTTACGAAAGATGTAACAACGGGATTCATTGATATAAATATACCGGTGGAATTACAACCTGTGAAAACGTTGAATGTAAGAGTTGGCATATATGATAGTATCGAACAACCAAGACCAACAACACCTGTATTAACAACTCATGCTACTGTCTTTAACCCTGCTATAGTAAGTACGGGTGCAACAATAAGAACTACTGCTGCAACAGGAGGTATAAGAAGGGTAACTCCAGTTACTAGGGGTGTAGAAGTATTAGTTGAAAGAACAGCACAGCCACCATTGCCACCACCGCCGCCACCACCACCAGCTGACAAATTCAGGCTAAAGAATAATGGAAGTGTATCAACATTTATAAGTGATAAGCCGCAAACATTCAACGCCGGCCTGGGATTATTCGAGTCACAGGAGATCGTATCAGTTCATCGATTGGTTGTAAGAGATATGGCAACGCCAATGGAATTTGCTTCAGCATTAACCGTTAACGATAGTGATGTACTTGTACTGGTACATGCAGTGAGGGGAAAACAATCAGAGAACCAGTTCTCGTTCCTGATAGGGCTTGAAGGAGCAGCTCCTGGTGTGGATATAATTGCAAACTTTAATAGAGTTATGTCTGACGCTTTAAGTTTGGCTCCGCAACAATTGGCAATAGGTAAAACTATCGATGTAAGAGTATTTACTAAAGCTGATGCTGAAGAGATCGGCGGTTTGCTTGAAAGAAAAGGTATTCCATTCCTTAGAAGACAATTTGGAATTTAATAATAATAAAAAGAATGAGCCGGGATGTCCATATTATTCAACTGCAGCATTACGAAATAATAATGCGACAACAGAAAACTGCTTTGGATATTCAGCAACGGTTGGAGGAAATAAATACAATGTATGTATTACCGCGGATGGCAGAAAAAATGGACAAATATTTTTCAAATGATGAAGTAGTAACGATTGATAAATTAGAATTAAACCTTGGAAAAATTAGTAAGGATGCTGACGACCGTGAATGGGCAAGACTAATAATTGAATGTCTAGAAGCCCAATTGAAATTAGTTTCGAGGGTAAATGCAAAAACAAAAAAGCACAGGAGACAACATCTTGCAGAGTCATGGATATGGTTTTTAAAAACTGGAGTCTTGCCTGCGGACAGTATTTACAATAGCGTCAGAGAAATAATTGCTGATTTGTTTGCAGAGAAGAAGGCAATTATTGCTTTTGATGAAGAATCAAAAGAATTGATCAGGTGGTTTTTGCTTAATAATGCAGATAGCTATGTGATAAGGAGAATTACCAGTTTTGATCTTGCTGTTAAAAAGATACACATTCAACTAATATTTCCAAGCCTTACGAATGAGAACATTGACCAGCTTGATGACGTAATTATTAAGGTCAGTCTCCCACAACCACTTAACAAATTTTTACAAGCAAAGATTGTGGGAAAGCGTTTTTAATAAACTGATCAAAAAAACTGTTGTAAGTGAAGAAATTTCGATAAAGCATTTAATTGAAGAAATAAAAATGCGGGCAGATGAGATGAAAGCTGAAGCAAATAAGGGCAGGGATACAATTTTTACTTTTAAAAAAGTTAATGAACAGACAGAGACACATAAACATGATTTTGAAAATAATAAAGAGACAATCAGTAAAGCATCAATACCCGAGCCGGAAATATTTATTTCCAATGCAGGACTTTGTTTGCTGGCGCCATGGCTGACAAATTTTTTTAAAGAAACGGGGTTGGTCAATGAAAATAAATTTATTGATCATGAGAAGCAGGAACATGCTATTTACCTACTTCATTATCTCATAACTAAAGAAACAGATCCGACAGAAGAAGTATTGTTATTCCCCAAACTGCTTTGCGGATGGCCTTTACAAATGCCTGTATTCAATAAAACTGAAATTACCGAACATGAAAAAAATGAATGTGAAGATCTGTTGAATTCAGTTATTCAAAACTGGGCTGTTTTAAAAAATACAACAACAGAGGGATTGCGGGAATCGTTTTTGCAACGGAGCGGTAAATTGACAGAACAGGAAGATCAATTTATAGTTCAGCCAGAACAACGATCAATTGACCTGTTACTTGAATATATACCGTGGACATTCCGAATGATCCGCTTGCCCTGGATGAAAAAATCTGTGCAAATAGATTGGTATTAATTATATGGCCGAAAAGGCTGATAAAATAAGAACCGTATCAAGAAGCAGGCAAGCATCACCTGCTACTCACACTTCTTTTATTCATACAAAAGGAGAACATAATTTCTTTAGTTCACCCGCAACCCCAACATCCACTTCTTTTATTCAACCTAAGTTGCAAGTAAGCCAACCGGGTGATCCAATGGAAAAAGAAGCTGATAACACTGCAGACAGGGTGATGCGAATGAGTGAGCCAACGACTATACAACCTGCTGCGGCAACACCACCTGATGATGAACTGCATCGCAAATGCGATGAATGTGAAAAAGAAGATAAGCTTCAGCGTAAGGAAGAAGAAGATGAGGAAGTGCAAGCTAAGTTGTCTGTAAATCCTGCGGGAATTTTAGTACAGCGTGTTGAAGAAAAAGAAGAACCTGTACAAACTAAGATGGAAGAGGATGAAGTGCAGCGTAAATGCGATGACTGCGGGAAGGAAGAAAAAATACATCTATCACTTTTGCAACGGGTAACCGATGACGATAAAAAGGAGCATGAGACTATACATCCTAAACTTACTTTTCTTTCCAGGAAAGACAGGGGCCCGCCACAAACTTCCCCCCGTTTCATAAATGATTTACGAAGTAGTTCACATGGTGGTCGGAAATTAGATAATGGTACCCGTAGTTTCATGGAGGGTCGTTTCAATGCCGACTTTAGCCAGGTGCATGTGCATACTGATTCGACTGCTGTTCAGTTAAGTTCACAGGTCAATGCACAGGCATTTACCCATGGCAGTAATATTTATTTTAACTCCGGTAAATATAATCCCGCAACCGAGTCGGGAAAACATTTGCTTGCTCATGAATTAACTCACACTATACAACAGGGCAAGAGCAAGTCCGTTCAGCCATTCTTATCAACCAGCGTTCAACGTAATGCTGAAGAAAAAGAAATTCAAACCAAACAAGAAGATAAAGAAGAAGAAATTCAGCGAGCAGAGGAGGAAACAGAAGTACAAAGAGCTGCTGAACAAGATGAAGAAATCCAGGCAAAGGAAGAAGCCGGATCACAATCAGTAAGACCTGAGTTGCGCCGGGCGGCTGCATTTGCAAAATCCCAGGTAGGTAAAGTAAATGCACAACAGAAAAACTCAGATGGCACAAGAGTAGGTTGGGAAAGATTAAAAGATTATTTCGAAACTGCAATGGGAAAAGAAAAAGTAATTCCCGAAGGACAGTTGCAAACTCCTGGTTCTATTCTTGAAAAAAATATAAAGTATGGCGGTACTGTAAAAGCTCCTCCGCCTAATGTTGTTCCAACACCACCGGAAGATCAATGGGTGAAACGTGATATCATGCCAAGCTGGTGTGGCATATTTACTTTCTGGGCATTGAATAAAGGTGGTGTGCCAATGCCTAAATGGTCAGTTGGCGGATCAGCAGTAAAACAAAAAGCTGCTTATGCTCCTGGTTATATTCCTAAAGCTGGTGATATTGCTTACTTCAATAAAAATTCTCACTATGCAATAGTAGAAAAAACCGAACCTGAAAATCCTGCTCCGTCGGAAAGAAAGAAAATAAATGTGGTTACTGTAAATGGTAATACATCTGGTGAAGATAATCTTGGCGCACAGGTACAAGTAAAAACACATCCTATTTCACATTGGCATGCATTCTTTGATCCATTGTATGGCGTTCTTGATAAAATGCCGCCAAACCCTGAAGAAGTTTCTGATTCAGAACTGCAAAAAATAATTGGTGATGCAGTTGCATCTGCAAAAAGCGCAACGGCTACTGAATCAAAACCAGCAGAAGTAAAACCATATACTCCTGAGATCCCTGCAAGCGGTACTGCGCCAACACCTGCAACTGAATTAAAAGAAGAAACACCTGCTGCTGAAGGATCAGCAGAACCAGCACCTGAAGCTGCGCCTGTTGAAGCAACAGTTATAGAAACTTCTCCGAAGACACCTGAAGAGGATCCGGCCTACCAGGAAATAATTGGCAAAACAAGATCTGCTAAGAAGCAAGCTAAAACACATGATTCGCCTGAATCAAAAAGAGATGCTGCGCAAATGGCATCAGACATCCCGGCTGAACTTCATGTAGGCAGTCAGTCGAAGATGCATCAAACAGCTGACATGAGTAATCAGCAAGCTCAAAAATTTAATGCACAGGCATTCAAGGATAAGTTGATGGAAAGAGTGAAGCAGGCATTACCAAAGAATGATAAGGAAACAGTGGATATGTATGAGCATCCGAATGATGGTAAGAAAAGAATGGAAGAAGCAAAGAGCAATGCTAAAGGTGATGTAAAAGCGGAGAAGGAAAATGCAGGCAAAGCAATTTCAGAAACAACAAGTGCAGATCCTGCGAACAAAGACAGTCTTGCAGAGAAAAAAGAAGTGGTACCGATGAAGGATGAGGATCCTGGTAAAAAATCATATATCCCGAAAGCAGAAGCTACAGCGCCGAAACCTAAAACTGATGGCGAGATCTCAATGGAAAAAGATGCCCAGGAGCTCGATGGACAAATGGCGTCAAGCAATGTAACAGAAACTCAACTTGCTAATTCCAACGAGCCTGAGTTTACCGGTGCATTGAAAAGTAAACAAGATGCACAACAAGAAGCAAGAAATGCTCCGGCTGAATATCGTGAACAGGAAGATCCGGCGATCAAAAAATCGGAAGAACAAGCTAAAGCAACTGTTGCAGGCAAGATGGAAGATATGCACGGAGCAAAAGCCGGTATGTTTGGTAAAGTGGATGTTTCGAAAAAAGATACAAAGGGAAAAGATGAGGAAAGCCGGAAGAAGATCGCGAAGGATATGGAGGATATTTATTCTCAAACCAAAACTAATGTTGAAAAAATTCTTACCAAACTTGAGAAAGAAGTTACCGATGATTTTGATACCGCTGCAAATTCTGCGAATGCAATATTTGAAAAGAAAGTAAACGAAAGGCTGGATGATTTCTATGGTATCACAACTGTAGATGATACTATTAAAGAAGCCTTCGCCGGTCTTGATCCTGAAATTGACCAGATCTTCCGTGAAGAAAGAGACAGGTACATTGAAAATATGGATAGTGCCATTACTGCTATTTCCGATAAAGTGGCTAAGCAATTGAATGATGCAATGACGGAAATAAAAACAGGTAAAGACAAGGTCACTGAATATTGGAAAGGTCTGAAACCTGAATTGCAGAAAATTGGTGAGGATGCTAAAAATGAAGTGCTTGGCAAGTTTGATGAGTTGGAAAAATCAGTTGAAGACAAGCACGATGCATTGATCCAAAAATTATCTGATAAATATGTTCAGAATGTAAATAAGCTGCAGGAAACTTTTGACAAAATAAAAGATTCGAAGAAAGGATGGCTAGGCAAAGCGGCTGATGCAATAGCCGCCGTGATAAAGACAATTCTGAAGTTAAAAGACATGTTGTTTGAAACGCTGGCAAAGGTTGCCCATGTGATCGGACAGATAATCGACGACCCGATCGGATTCCTTAGCAATCTTGTTGATGCAGTGAAAATGGGCTTGAATAATTTCATCGACAATATTGGAACACATTTCAAGAAAGGATTCTTTGAATGGCTGATGGGTAATATGCCTCCGGGTATTGTGTTCCCGGATAAATGGGATCTGATGGGTATTTTCCATTTTGTAATGCAGATACTGGGTCTCACCTGGGTCAACATACGACAGCGGGCAGTGAAAAAATTGGGTGAACCTGTTGTTGCCGCATTGGAAGAAGTATTTGAAATTTTCCAGATTGTTCGCAAAGAAGGATTGCCGGGATTATGGAGATATATAAAAGAAAAGATCGGTGATCTGAAAGTTATGGTGATCGATGCCATCCAGGATTTCCTGATCGAAAAAATTGTGAAAGCTGGTATAATGTGGGTGATCGGGTTATTAAATCCGGCCGGTGCATTTATAAAGGCATGCAAACTCATCTATGATATCGTGATGTTCTTTGTAGAGAATGGAAAACGCATACTCGATCTTATTAATGCTATCATTGATAGCGTTGCATTGATAGTACAAGGTAGTTTGACCGGCGCAGCTAAGCTTGTAGAAAATGCATTGGCAAAACTAATACCGATCACCCTCGGGTTCCTGGCAGCATTACTTGGCTTAAGCGGTATAACTGAAAAAGTTCAGAAGATAATTAAAGCGATACAAGCTCCGATCAATAAGGCAATAGATTGGGTATTGGATAAAGCAATTGCATTAAGTAAAAAACTTGGATTGGATAAGATAGTGAAGAAGGTGAAAGGGTGGGGTGCAAGGCGCTAAAGATTGGGCGAAAGATAAAGTGGAGAAAGGAAAAGAAAAAGCAGCAATAAGCGCGCTAAAAAAGTAATCGGGTTACTTGGATTTAAAAAAGGATTTACTTCAAAGGAGAAAGTCATTCATTGTTCTTTGAAGGAAATGAAAAGAACCCGATGCTATGATTGCTTCGAAGAAAAAAGATTTCCAACTGCTGTTAAAGTACAGGCGTACTGAATTGGACAAAGATATGTCTCAATACCCCCTGAAGAGAAAACAAGGCGATCAGGATTGAAGAGAAAGCAATTACAGGGGCTGAGGGAAAATATTTAGAGATGAAGACATTAGAACCACTACTTGGCATCTGAAACCGATGATAAAAAGAAGGCCGACTTGCAAAGGCAGAAATTTAAAGTTGGTTGAAAATATTGCTGAATTAATGGCTGAAGTACGGTATTACAGATACATGATGTGCAACGAAAGGTATCAGCCGCACCAATATTGTTAGGGGATTATATCAAACATGGAACAAAAACTTATAAGATAATTGATGTAAGGCCTGGTGAAATGGCAGGTATGCCTTAGTGATCAGTTTAAAGCAGATGAAGTGAGGAAAGCGAGGAATCTATTTTGGTAAATTCATTGATTCTGGAAAAGCATATAGTAAAGTTCCTGAAGAGTCGTTGCCAATACCGGATGAAGAATTGGAAAAGCAAATAAAGAAAGCGACACTAAGTTCAGAGATAAATGGAATTCTTATCCCGAGGCAAGAGGAGGACTTAACTTATAGAGGAATAGGTATTGCAGCGAAAACAGAGATCCTTACATCAATGGGAACATACAGTAGAGTATAGTAAGAAGGAATATTTGGATCATCAAAAATGAATAGTCTTGATAATTTATCATGGGCTTCGACATCAATTAACCAGGAAGTGAATAATTTATATGCAACCTATGACAAAAGTAAACTTGGCTTTTTAACTCCTGAAATGAAAGACAAGTTATATAAAGAGATTGATGGAGTTCCGGGTGCAATAAGTATTCGAGAACACTTATCCAGAACACCGAACTTTGGTGAACATAAAAAGTTCAAAGATGCAATTACAAATCGAAAGGCTTATCGAGAAGCTCGAAACGAAATTAAAGATAGCAGGCCCATTCTTTACATTGAGCTAGGAAAAATTATTTACATGAGATTTCAAAATCACATTATGCGTAAAAAGCAAAAGAAAGATTTCGGGTTCAAAGAAAATACTTAGGCCGCCAAAAAGCAAGCTTCTTCGGTTTTCTTTTCACCAACAACCAGAAAACAAGATAATATTAGTACAGAAATAAATAAAGTATTTAATACTACTTCACAAGAGCTTACCGAAAGAAACAAAACAATTCTTTGAACCAAAATTCAATTACTCATTTGACAATGTAAAAATTCATACGGGAGAGCGAGGCTACAAAGTCCGCAGAAAAATTAAATGCCAATGCATACACTTATGAAAATAATATTGTGTTCAATGAAGGGAAATATAATCCCGGTACAAAAGAAGGAAACAAATTGCTGGCGCATGAACTGGCACATGTGCATTTGCACAACGGGAAAAACGTTATTGCAAGACAACCCAAGCCTTCTCCTCCCCAACCAACACAAGCTGAAATAGAGAAAGGAAAGCAACAGAGAGATGCTTCAACACTTTTTTGGACGGACCTGAAAACAAATTTTCCCGATGATGGTCGCAAGCTTGCCGGCAGTTATCATGATGATACAATTAATTATCTGAGTACCGATTTTAAAGAAGGAGAAGTTGTAGAAGCAGGTGTAAAGGTTTCTTTCTCTGCTCCACGCATAATAATCGGAAAAAAATATGGTGATGAAAAAGATGCTGCAAAGCGACAAGCTTATATTAAAACAGAAATTGATAAAATTGATGTTTGGCGATTTGAACAAAACAGAATTGATAATGACGATCTGACAAATACAACGATCACGGGAAAATTAGATGCATTAGATGTTTTCAAAAAAGGAGAATATATACAGAAGCTTGCTGCCAAAACAAAAATAAAAAATGACAAGGTGCAGGAATACATCCGCAGAAAAATGCCATCAACTCCAGCAATGGCGGGAGCAACTCCTACAGCAGCCGGAGGATTTGAATTGCAGTTTGCCAATATTAAGGTTATCGTTATGCCCGATGTTTTTGATGATGCATCATTGTCGGCGGGTTCAGGAGAAACCCAATTGGAACCAGACAATAGCCCTACATATACTATTAAACCTGCTTACAATGGTTAGGAGATAAGATCACAAGCATTACACCAATGCCAACAGTACCTGATGTAGTTTATAAAGTGGAAACACACTATGGCCCTAATGCAGATCCTGCCGGCGCCTCAGGATATGGTGCGGGTACTACTGCCGCCGATAAGACAGCTGGAAATACCACACTTAGATTTCATGAGGGTTCACACGGAACTGTTTTTATCGAAGCCATAAAGAACAATTTTGCAGCAAATCCATACCCTGTTTTTGCTGGAAAAGTGGGTGACCCAAAAGGAGACTTTGAGAAAACCCTGCCAGACTATGCTACTAAGGTGAATGCTTTTCGTAAAGTGCTTTCAGATGCTATAGAAACATCAACGCAGAAAGTCGACTGCGTTGGAAAAACGATAGAGCAATTCTATAAAGAAAAGGGAAAAGTGTCTAAAGTAAAATGTAAGCCCTGACATACCACTTTTCGGTAATTGCCCGTTTTTATAAAATCGTTTAACTTTCCATACTTATACAAGAACGATGGTCAAACCCGGGCATCTTGCTTCGTTAAACGATTTCATCAAACAAAGAATTGCAATTGGCTTTAATGAGATCGTTCCGCTTTCTTCAAATACATTAATTGAAGAAACAGTTGATGAAATATTTAGCATTGATCTGGTAACCAATGACCTCTCAACAGAGGAAAAAATTATTTTATTTATAGCATTGGTTCCTCATTTTTATCCTGAGTTTTATAATAGTATCATTCATGAATTTCTGCCACAGGGTGGCGATTTTCCTGAATTTGGTGGTGTAAGGGGAACAAATCATCGTGGTATTTTACCAACTGGCGAAACGGTTCAGTTTTTATTAGCAGGAAGAGATATATCAAAACGATTTCTCGTTCAGGAATTATTTGATGAACAGCATTTATTTTTTCAACATGATATTTTATGGCTTGAGCAGGTAAAGGAAGGCGAACCATTTATGAGTGGCCGTATCATTGTTTCTGCTGAGTGGGAAGAAAAAATTTTGAAAGGGAAAGAGTTAAAACCAAGATTCAGTTATGATTTCCCTGCTAAATTGACAACAACAAAAATGAAATGGGAGGATGTTGTACTACACCCATATACACATGATCAAATTGATGATATAAAAAGATGGATCAAGTTTCATGATGTTCTTTATTCAGATGATAATCTTTCACGAAAAATAAATAGAGGATATAGAGTTTTGTTTTATGGTCCGCCGGGCACAGGTAAAACACTTACTGCAACATTATTAGGAAAAGAATTTGACAAGGATGTTTATCGTGTCGATCTTTCACAGATCGTATCAAAATATATTGGTGAAACAGAAAAAAATCTTAAGCCGGATATTTGACCGGGCAGAACATAAAGAGTGGTTACTCTTCTTTGATGAAGCGGATGCTCTTTTTGGTAAAAGAACAAATGTGCAGAGTTCACATGATAAGTTTGCCAACCAGGAAGTTTCATACTTGCTTCAACGTATTGAAGATTTTTCTGGTTTGTTAATTCTTGCATCTAATTATAAAAGTAATATTGACGAAGCTTTTTTACGCCGCTTTCATTCGGTGGTTCATTTCCCAATGCCGAATGCACAGGAGCGATATAAACTTTGGAGTAAGGCACTACCAGTTAGTGTAAGATCAAATGGCGGGTTGGAATTGGAAAAACTTGCGGAACAATTCGAATTAAGTGGTGCAGCTATCGTAAACGTTATGCAGTTTGCAACACTTAAAGCTTTAAGCAAAGAAAATAAAGAACTTGCTCATGATGATCTCGTAGAAGGGATCAGGAAAGAAATGAGAAAAGAGGAAAAATCTTTCTAACTCTTATCAATTAGCTAATATTATTACTCCTCTTGCTATTAAGCAGGATTTCTTTGTATTTTCGACGCTCATAAAAATTTTTTCATGAAAAGATTTTCTCTTTTATCATTATTGTTTTTCGTATCAGGCTCTGTTCTGTTTTCTCAACCCGATCGCTGGCAGCAACGTGTTAAGTACACAATGAATATTGACATGAATGTGCAAACAAATCAGTTTACCGGCAAACAGTCATTGGAATATTCTAACAATTCTCCGGACACACTTACCCGTGTTTTTTATCATTTATATTTTAATGCTTTCCAGCCAAACAGTATGATGGATACAAGAAGCCGTGTACTTGGTCAAACATTTTTTGGAAACAGGCAGGATTGGGATCAGAGAGTAAAAGACAGGATCTTAAATTTAAAACCTGATGAGATAGGGTATCATAAAATTCTTTCTTTGAAAATGAATGGACGTCCGCAGCAGTTTGTGATGCAGGAAACTATTCTTGAAGTGAAACTTGATAAGCCAATTCTTCCCAAATCAAAAGTTGTTTTTGAAATGGAGTTTCAGTCACAGGTTCCATTGCAGGTAAGAAGAAGTGGAAGAGATAATCCCGGCACTAAAGTTCGCTACTCAATGAGCCAATGGTATCCGAAGATCTGCGAATATGATTATGAAGGCTGGCATCCTACGCCTTATGTCGCAAGAGAATTTTATGGAGTATGGGGAGATTTTGATGTAACTATAAATATTGATAAATCATATTTGCTTGGAGGAACAGGGTATTTACAAAATGCAGATCAAATTGGTTTCGGATATGAAAAAGAAGGAGCGAAAGTTCCAAAGCCTGCGACTAATAAACTATCCTGGCGTTTTATTGCCCCCAATGTTCATGACTTTATGTGGGCCGCCGATCCTGAATTTATTCATAAAACGAGAAAGGTGAGAGACAGTCTTGTTTTTCATTTATTATACAAAGCAGTTGGAAGAGGAAGCGTAAAGGAGTGGGAAGATGTTCTTGATAATGCGGAGAAGGCCTTGCCATTTATTGAAAAGAATTTTGGCGGCTATCCTTACAAGCAATTTTCATTTATTGCAGGCGGCGATGGTGGAATGGAATATCCAATGGCCACGTTGCTTGCAGGTCCAGGGGCATGGCTTCATGAATGGCTACATAATTGGTACTATGGCATGCTTGGCACAAATGAATCTGAATATGCATGGATGGATGAAGGCTTTACTGAATTTGCAACTGATAGAACGGAAGCATTTCTTAGAAGTGATACTAATTTTGCGCACCTGGGTAATTATGGTGGTTATTATTCATTGGTAAAAAGCGGAAGAGAAGAACCATTGACAACACATGCCGATCATTTCAATACGAACCTTGCATATGGTAACGCTGTTTATTCCAAGGGCTGTGTGTTTCTTTCGCAATTAGGATATATTGCGGGAGAAGAAAATTTGAAAAAGATTATGCTTGAATATTACCGGTTGTGGAGATTTAAACATCCTAACGCAAATGATTTTGTAAGAGTAGCAGAAAAAGTAAGCGATATGAAATTGGATTGGTATCGTGAATATTGGATCAGCTCCACAAAAACTATTGATTACAGTATTGATAGCTTATGGGAAGAAGCCGGCAAAACCAAAGTGAGGATCCGCAGAGTTGGAGATATCCCAATGCCAATAGATTTTCAACTTACGTTTAAAGACGGTAGCAAAGAACTTCATTATGTCCCGATGTATCTGATGTTTGGAGAAAAACCCGTCGAAGATACTTCTGTTCCCAGAAAAGTATATGAACCATGGAAATGGACACACACTACTTATATCATTGAATCATCGCACAAGCTTAGTGATATTTCTATAGGTGAGATCGATCCTTCAAAAAGATTAGCCGATGTTCAAAGAAAGGATAACAAAATTGACTTAAGTGGAATAAAATAAAATGAAAAAACCCGGAATTACCCGGGTTTTTTTATTGCCATCGGAAAAGGCTTAAGATTAACGGTTGTATAATAGGGACCTTTAAAACGGGATTAAAAATAAAGATCATCATGATCACCACCTATACCACTTTCGTGGTATTTTTTATACCGAGGGGATAAAGAAAGAAATTTTTAACGACCAAAATATTTATTTACGGCTTCTACCCGGTTGGTAACGTGTAGTTTTTCATAAATATGATAGACGTGTTTTCTTACAGTTTCGGGACTAATAAATAAAACACTAGCTATCTCCTTATACATTAATCCGCGGGAAAGCTCTTCCAAAATTTGTTTTTCCCGATGTGAAAGCTGTTCAATACCCGGTGAGTGATGTGCCGCGATCGGTTTATCACGAAAAGCAAAAACAACTTTTCTTGCGATCTGGCTGCTCATCGGTGCTCCACCTTCGTGGAGTTCCCTTATTGCTTCCAATAGTTTTTGTGGTTCAGTTTTTTTAAGAATGTATCCGCTGGCCCCGGCGCTTAATGCTTCAAATATCTTTTCATCATCTTCATATACAGTGCACATCATAAAATTTGTAGAAGGCATTGTTGGCTTTAATTCTCTCACCAGGTCAATACCGTTTTCGCTTTCACCAAGGTTTATATCCATAAGTACGACATCGGGCTTCAATAAGGGAATTCTTGTAAGAGCTTCTGTGGTATTGCTCATTGTGCCAATACACTTATAGCCATCGGCTGAGGAAACGATCTCTTCAAGTGCATGCCTCAATTCACTCACATCATCAACAATGCAAACAGTGATCTCTTTCATTTTTCAAAGGTAACTTTCGGGTAAATATCGGCAATACCACTTTCCGGTATATTTTACAACCTAACGAGGTACAAAAAGTAGATATTTCATCTTAAAATACTCTTCATTAAATAGATCAGCTATTTCCATTACCCGAGGCCGGGTGCCACTTTCATGAATTTCACTCGTTAGATCGCCACCTTTCAGGCAAACGAGACCTGGCTGGAATTCGGAATTCTGGAATATTTGGTTTTTAACAACGGCTTACTCCATCTCCAAAGGTCTTTTAAAGGTGCAACAGCACGGGAAACCACGAAATCAAATTTCCTGTTTTTGATCTCTTCTGCTCTGTATATGTTGCGTAGTTACATTTTTCAGTCCTGCTCCCTCTGCAACTGCATCCACCACTTTTAATTTTTTTGCAATGCTGTCAGCAAGAATGAAATTTTACTTCGGGAAAAAATATTGCTAAAGGAATGCCTGGAAAGCCGCCTCCGGTTCCTATATCAATGTATCTCCATCCCGGGCTCAAATTGAAAAGCGGCGGCAATAGCCAGGGAATGCAGCACATGTTTTTCATACAAACCATCAATATCTTTTCTGGAGATCACATTGATCTTGCTGTTCCATTCTTTATATAAAGGTTCCAATGCAGCAAATTGCTTCAGTTGTATCGGCGTAAATTCAGAAAAATATTTAAGAATAATTTCCATTTATGTATTGTAATGGCTGTCGACTGTTGACTATGGACTATCGACTGATCGTTAATTCCAGCTTTCGCTGTGGTTTTTGCCATAGCGACCGGTGCAAATATGATATAATAAAAGAACATCCAGATATCCAGTAACAGGAACCAGGGCCAAAGATCTTTTTCATTCAATTTTTTCATGGCAAAAAAATAGATCAATGCCTGCACTATAAACCTTGTTCCAAAAACAATTAATGCAAATTGCCAATCATAAAATAAAATAGACGTGATAAGTAATGGATAAAAAAGGAATTGAGAAAAAGTATATAGGCCCAGGAGAAATTTATGAACTGGTTTATAATATTTGGCCGTTGTATAATGCCTGTGATTTTTGTTTCACCCAGCTCTTCCATGTTTTTCTTGGAATTGACACGGGTGACCGCATCTTTATCAATCACTACTGCCGTATTTTTTTTGTTGGCTGCTTTATTAACAAACAGATCATCATCACCTCCTGGAATATGATTAATGGAGGAAAATCCTTTGTTGCTGAAAAATAATGCTTTTTTATAAGAAAGATTTCTACCCACTCCCATATACGGAATACCCGCCAGTGCAAAGAAAGATATTGAAGAGCCGTATGAAAAGTTTCAAAACGGATAAGTTTGTTTAACAACCCTGGCCGTTTATGATAAGCGCCATAACCTAACACGATCTCTATATCCATCCTGATAGGCATCCTGCATTTTTTGTATCCAATGTTCACTGGCTGGCACACAATCGGCATCTGTTAAAAGCAGCACTTCATGATTTTGCTTCTTTAATGCCTATCGACTAAGGGATATTTTTTTCCAGGGATCAGTTTTGCTTCCTGTGTCAGTTCCACCACATGCAATGATCTTAAATGTTTTTTTCAGTTCCTGCAAAATGTATTTGGAATCATCTACCGAATTATCATTTACTACAATTACTTCATAGGTGCTGGAATACTCTTGCACCAATACACCGGGAAGGTTGCCGGGCAAGGTTTTCATCTTCATCTCTTGCGCAAATAATTACTGATACCGGATGTTGCTGGGTCTTTGTTTTCTTTTTTAATTTGTAAAAAGCCACACGGCTGAAAAACCAGAGATAATAAAATAATTGGATAACAGTAACGGCAGCAAAAGCATAAAAAACTATTTGCCCCCAATTGATGTGTTGTAAAAATGTAAGATCCATAGTTGCTTGCGGCTGCGAAAATAGAGCAGCGCAATGTTACAGTTTTTAAATTGATTTCACAGTGTGTTGAAAAGAAAAGGTTCTGATTGCCATAAATTTTATATTGCATCCGCTTATGCCCTCATTAAAATTTGAATTACAACATACTAACCAGAATTCTAAAGCCAGAGCCGGAACAATTACCACGGATCATGGTGAAATTTCTACGCCTATTTTTATGCCTGTCGGTACGGTGGGCAGTGTAAAAGCAGTCACGCAACAGCAACTTGTAAATGATGTAAAGGCGCAGATCATCCTTGGAAATACGTATCATTTGTATTTACGACCCGGATTAGAAGTACTTGAAAAAGCAGGTGGATTACATCAAATTCATGAATTGGAACAAACCGATCCTTACTGATAGCGGAGGATACCAGGTTTTTTCATTAGCAGGCAACAAGAAAAATAAAAGAAGAAGGCGTTACTTTTCAAAGCCATATTGATGGCAGCAAACATTTGTTTACCCCGGAAAATGTAATGGATATTCAACGTAGTCATTGGCGCCGATATTATTATGGCTTTTGATGAATGTCCGCCTGGTGGCAGCGATCACAAGTATGCAAAAAAAAGTATGGAGTTAACACATCGCTGGCTTGACAGGTGTTTTAACCAGTTCAATGCTACCGGTGAAAAATATGGTTATACACAAAATCTTTTTCCAATTGTGCAAGGGAGGTACACATAAAGATCTTACGAAAAGCAATCATGCGAATATATTGCTTCAAAAAATGCAACTGGTAATGCCATCGGCGGATTAAGTGTAGGCGAACCAGAAGCAATGATGTATGAGATCTGTGATTTTTGTTGTGATCATTTACCAAAAGATAAACCCCGCTATCTAATGGGTGTTGGCACGCCATGGAATATTTTGGAATGTATTAGCATGGGTATTGATATGTTTGATTGTGTAATGCCAACCCGAAATGGACGCAATGCAATGTTGTTTACTACCAAAGGCGTTATTAATATTGATAATAAAAAATGGGAACATGATTTTTCTCCTATTGATGATGGAATTGACTGTGAAGTGAGTAATTATTACAGCAAGGCTTATTTACGGCATTTAATGAAGTCAAAAGAGATCCTGGGCCTCACCATTGCCAGTATTCATAATCTTGCTTTTTATATGTGGTTGGTAGCTGAAGCAAGAAAAAAAATTAAAGAAGATAATTTTTTATCATGGAAGGAAAGTATGATCGTTCAGTTAAGGCAAAAACTATGACGAAGAGCTGATCTCGTTCTTTCAACTTCAGGTTAGTGAGGCTTTTTTCCTCTCAAAAAATACCTCAAAGGGGTTATTGACTTTACTTATTTACAGGGCTACCTTCATCTTCCCGCAGCCTCTGGAAGCCCTAATTTTTCTCATATTATTTAAACTGTTTTGTCTCCTTTCATTTAAAGGCTTTTTATGGAATTAGAACTAACAAGATCTGCCAGGTCAAACAAATCTACTATTGGAGAACTAACGATAAATGGAGTATTCGAGTGTTTTATCCTGGAAGATAGGGACCAGGGGCTTGCGCCAGGGAATGACAACATCAGAATTGATGGCCCTAAAAGTAAAAACCAAAACAGCTATTCCAACTGGGAGATATGAAATAGTGGTGAGCTTCAGCGACAGGTTTCAAAAGATGCTTCCATTATTATTAGATGTTCCGGCTTTTGCTGGTATCCGCATTCATCCCGGCAATACTGATGCAGATACAGAAGGATGTCTTTTACCGGGAAAAACAAAATCTCCTGACATGGTTGCCAGCAGTCGTGTTGCTTTTACGGCATTGTTTGATAAGATCAAAGCCGCTTTGCAGAGGGAAAAAATATTTATAACAGTTAAATAGGACTAGAGAGTGTAAACACCTTATAAATCGGGGTGTTTTTACTCTTATACTATTTAAAGATGAATTAGACTTTTATTACAGATTCGAAAACAATAGTTACCCGATAAGCCGAAAACGGGATATAGAGTAGGCGCAAAAAAACAATTATGGCAACAACGAAAAGACAAACAATCGTAAATGACTTTGTTATTATACCAAATAATAATGAAATGTTGTCAGTAAGTGTCACTATTGGTGAAACTGATCAGACAGGATCATCAAGAATAGAGATTCGTAACGATCAATCATTCCCGGCTAAAAACATTAATGGGACTTTTAATAAGGAACCTATAGATAAGTGCCAGAAAATGGATGATAAAACACTTTTAGTAACTACTAGTGTTACGGATACAAATAATAACACGAATAATAATAGGACCGAAGCAACACTGAGAATTTTTGCGGGAAATACAGTCAAGTATAAAAAGAAACTTCAATCAGTTGTTGTTAATGAAGGAGACACCGAAACATTCATCTTTAATATAGACTGCCATGCTTTCGAATAAGATACTTAAGCAGACATTTCTTTGCCTTTGCCTTTTTTTTTATTATAGTAATTCTGAAGCTCAGAATCCTTCCGGCCAAGTCAAAGACACATCTGTCAAAATTGATCTTTTAAGGGCACCGTCTTCGCCTGCCTCAAATCTCCTTGATATGTCTCCCTCGGATATTGAAAAACCGACTGATATAACTGGCTTCATGGCTTCCTTGAAAAATTCTACCAACAACTTTACTGCTATTCCATCAAATTATGCCATTGAATTTGCGCCTTTCCAACTATTAAATAAATTTAGATCACTTGACTCGAAATCATTAGTTGAGAACAAGGAAAATTTTCGGCGATCATTTGTTGTTTCATTAGGTATAAAAAAAGTGGAAGAGAATGATAGTGTTGCCGGGTCAAAACCTAAAACGGAAGTCGGACTTGGAATTAAATTCGCTATTAAAAGAAGTGAGATAGATGATAATTCCAAAAAGGCTTTTAATAATATTTGGGATTATCAGATTGAATTAAATAGGCAGCAATCAGAATTATATAAAAGCATTAAAAGCAAAGATTCTCTATCGATAGAAAGCAACAAAAAAACGTTGGTTCAAATGTTCAGAAGTGGGCTGTTGACATTGCCACAATTTAATGAACAAACAAGGGTGCTGAATAATATGCTAGATGATCTTGAACAGCATTTATTCGACAGTCTACAAAATGATGAGATCAGATTAGTTAAGGAAAAAATATCAATGGAAGTAAAAAAGATCAAGATCGAACGTCAGGGATTCAATCTTGATTTTTCGGCAGGAACGGTAATAGATTTTATTGATAACAATTTTAATAATTCTAGAGTATTTAAGGTTGGCTCATGGTTAACAGGAGGGTGGAATAAGCCAGAAAAAAATTCTTCTTCGCTATTTATTTTGCGGTATTTATATAATCCAAAAACATCTTTATCTGATCCAAATTTAAATCTCGAAAATCTTCATACATTAGATTTCGGTGGCAGGTTCATTTTTACAGCTATGGAAAAAAAATTACTTTTTAGTGGAGAAGCTATTTATCGGAGCATATTGAATAAAGCCAACGCAACTTCATCCTGGCGATTAATGTTGAATGCTGAATATGAAATTGGAATCAACCAAAAACTTACATTTTCATTTGGCAGAAATTTTGATGGTACTACATACAAATCCGGTAATGTAATCGCGGCAATCAACTTGCTTTTTGGCTTTGGAAATTCATCAATTAGCGCATCGAAACCAAGTAATTCAAATTAAGATAACTTAACAAGAAGAGATTGCAACAAAGCCCCCAACAATCAGGGCTTTGTTATTTTAAAACAAACCCCATTTACTGTATTATTCTTCACAAAATCTTTCATCAATATTCATTTCCTTTGCAAACGAAATGAAGAAAATCGATTGGTATATATTGAAGAAGGTTCTTGTTACTTTTTTCTTTTGCATGATACTTTTTACTATGATCGCTGTGGCGATTGATAGCAGTGAACACACCGAGAATTTTGTAAAATCAGGCCTCAGCTCCCGGCAGATCTTTGCCCAATACTATATTGGATTTATACCGTATATATGGGGTTTACTTTTTCCTTTATTCGTATTCATTTCGGTCATTTATACCACCAGCCGCCTGGCTATGCGTTCGGAGATCATCGCCATACTTGCCGGCGGCACCAGTTACCTGCGTTTTTTAAGACCCTATGTTTTTGGCGGTATCATACTTGCATCATTGCTCTATATTGCCAGTAGGGAATTTATCCCAAAAGGCAATGAGATCAGGAGCAATTTTCATGTAAAGTATTTTGACAGGCAAGATCTTGGCCAGGTCGGTTATAAGGATACATATTATCGACGTTCAGATTCTAATTCTTATATCGGTATCAAATACTATGATTCTATTAATAAAACTGCCGGCGGTTTTTTTATGCATCGTACAAAAGGAAACCAGGTAGTTTATAACCTGCGTGCCGATGCCATGAAATGGGACACTTCTAAAAGAAATTGGCAACTGACAAATGCAATAGAAAGGAAAGTGGAAGCAAAAAGAGAAATAGTGAACACATATCCTATTTATAATATCGATCTTCATTTAAAACCCGGTGATCTCAAATACGATTATTATTTAAAAGATAAATTGACGACTTCTCAATTAGTAAATATCATTCACATGGAAGAGGAGCGGGGTACTGAAGGTCTCAATACATTGAAAGTAGAGAGATATCGCCGAAGTGCTACGCCTGTTTCTGTATTTCTTCTTTCTATTATAGGTGCAATTATCGCAAGCCGGAAAACAAGAGGCGGAAGTGGTTTGCACATTGCCATCGGACTTATAATTGCCGCCATATTTATTCTTGCAGATAAATTCTCATCTACATTTTCAGTCAAAGGAGATTTTCATCCGCTGCTTGCAGCATGGGTACCCAATCTTTTTTTTACGATCGTCTGTTGGTGGCTGTATCGCAGAGCACCAAAATGAAAAAAGACAGCGTATGTCCTGTCTCCGCATTTCATTCAATTATTTTCTTTTACAGTACCCTAATTATTTATCTTTGATCATTCTTACTCAGATCAAAAAATCCACAGCGTCATGGGAGTTATTAAAGATAAATTCAAAGTAAAGGCAGATGAAGCAAGTGCAGAGATCAGGGATTTATTAAAGAGCATGGTAATAAAGTTATTGGTGAAGTTACACTCAGCCAGATCTACCAGGGTATGCGTGGTATGACCGGTTTGGTCACTGAAACTTCTTTGCTGGATGCGCAGGAAGGCATTCGCTTTCGCGGTTATTCAATTCCTGAATTACAGAGAAAAACTACCCAAAGCTCCCGATGGATCTGAACCACTACCCGAAGGATTTTTTTATCTGATGCTTCTTGGTGAATTGCCGAATGATGATGATGTTCACCATATCACAACTACATGGCAACGCCGCAGCCATGTACCAAATCATGTGTTTGATGCCATTGATGCATTGCCTTCCTATGCACACCCGATGACGCAGTTTGTGGTTGCGGTAATGGCTTTGCAAACAGAAGGTCATTTTGCCAAAGAATATGCAAAAGGGATGAATAAAAAAGATTACTGGAATGCGATGTTTGATGATTCAATGGATCTGATTGCAAGACTGCCCCGGATTGCTGCTTATATCTATCGTCGCAAATATAAAAACGGTGATCATATTCAACCCAATGGTTTGCTTGATTGGGCAGGCAACTTTGCACATATGCTGGGTTATGAAGATGAAAGTTTCAAAGAACTGATGCGTTTATATATGACCATTCATGCAGATCATGAAGGAGGAAATGTATCGGCACATACAACGCATCTTGTTGGTTCTGCATTAAGCGATCCTTATTTAAGTTATGCAGCAGGTATGAATGGTCTTGCAGGTCCTTTGCATGGCCTGGCCAACCAGGAAGTGATCAAATGGATATTTGAAATGCGGGAAGAATTGGATACTGAAATGCCAACAAAAGAACAGATTGCAGAATATGTAAAGAAAACATTGAGTGAAGGAAAAGTGGTTCCGGGTTATGGACATGCCGTATTACGAAAAACAGATCCGCGTTTTACTGCACAAATGGAATTTGGAAAAAAACATATGCCAGATGATCCACTGGTACAAACTGTTTGGAATATTTATGAAACGGTGCCACCGATATTGCAATCAATGGGAAAAATAAAAAATCCATGGCCAAATGTAGATGCACATAGCGGTGCATTGCTTGTGCATTATGGCATGGTGGAATATGAATTTTATACTGTATTGTTTGCTGTAAGCCGTGCATTCGGTGTACTTGCTGCACTTTGTTGGGAAAGGGCTTTAGGTTTCCCGCTCGAAAGACCAAAATCTGTAACCACTGAATTAGTAAAACTATGGCTTGATGGAAAAGATAATATTTGGGGAGAGTGAGAGAAAAGCTACTATCCGCTTATGGCGGATGCGAGCTATTCGACTAAAGAATTGAAGTTTCTATTTATTAGAAACTTTTTTATTTACTTGTACTCCGAAGCTTTAGCGTAGGAGTATGTACTAAACTTATTGCTACTATTAAACTTTTGTTGCGACGCTCCGTTCATCATTTTCTTCATCTTTGAGCAATTGCGTCGCAGTTTACCCAGAGCACAAGTGAAAATAAGCGAAGCTTATTTGAAACTTGCGGACGAAGTCCCGAAGGATCGCACTCTTCAACTGAAGTAATTCTGTGGAGCATTGAATGAGGACTGTTCATTATCCCCCGCTGGCGGGGGAAGCACTTCGTTAAAAGGAAATTTTAAGCGGGGGGTGGACAAAAAGCTGAATAGAATTACTGGATGTACAAGAGTGCGACGCAACCAAAGCACCATAGTAGTAATGTTGTTTGTTTCATTACAATTACTACATAAAAAATGAGATCTCAATTATAAAAAAATGCTCAATCTAAGTCAATCCGCTTCAGGCGGAGGACAGGGGGTTATTTCCACGGTGCCGGTATCACACCATTACTTCTGCCTTCACCTCTGAAGATAAAGCTCAACTCGTATGTATTAGGTCTTCTTGCTGCTTCATTTAATTTAGAGATAGTAACGTCATAACTAACCCCCACCTGGAAGTTGCCATAACCGAATCCTACATAAGGGATAATTGCGTTTTGTGACCAATACCAAAGACCCGCATTGACAATAACATTTCTTTCATTCTGCTCAAACATATAACCCATAGCGCCACCAACTGAAAAATAACTTGCTCCTGACTGGTATTGATAAATACCGTTTGTAGTCAAAACAAGTTGATTGGATAAATAAGTTTCAAAATTAGCATGCGCAACATATCTTGTTGCCAGGTATTGTTTATCATCCAGGAGAAAAGTTTGCTTTGGTTTATTAAAGTGAAACGCAGAAACTCCAATGTCTAAGTTTGAAATATCACTCACAATAGAATAAATAAGCCCTGCGCTTACTGACATGTATGGTTTCATTTGTGACAGAGCTGCTTCACCGGTTGGCAAGTTTGTGTTGAAACCAGTTCCGGTAAATTGTTCTTCAAAACTAAGATTGTTCACATCAAATCGTTTGTTCCCATAAATGATACCAAGACCAACACCTAATCTATGATCTGCTGTACCTTCTGAATTTAAATGACTGCTATGTCTTATGCGTTTTCCTGTAGTATATTCCAGTCCTCCTCGTGATGCAAGTCTTATATTACCTGTGACATTAAATGAAGCATAATTACTTTTTAATGCACCTCCCGCAACCTTGTCATACATCATCATGCCGCCGATAGCAACTCGTGTGTTTTCATCAACAAAATTTCCCGGTACATTCTGGAAGATCTTATTATCAATGGATACAGTTCCTGTTGTGTATGGATTGGTAGCCCCGCTCCATTGACTCCTGTAATTGGAAATGATCCTCCATTTTTCATTGATATTTCCCGTTAATGCAGGATTAATATTCAATGGCGAAGAGAAAAATTGTGAAAAGCTCGGGTCCTGGGCAAATGATGTTTTTATCAACATCATTGCTGTAGCAACCAACATTATTTTTTTCAGCTTTTTCATTTTGTCAATTTTATCTTATTAATACGGAACTTCCGGATTTCTTAATGGTCTTACCATCTGTACCTATTGCTTCTGCGGTCCATGTGTAAGCATCCATCACTTGTGGTTTTCCATTGAACATTCCATCCCATCCTGTGCCGATCGCATTTGTTTCAAATACCAGTTGACCCCAACGGTTAAATACTCTGAAGTATCTCAATTCCCTGATGTTTACAGTTAATGGGTATAATTTATCGTTATGTCCATCATTGTTCGGTGTCCATGCTTTCGGTACAAACAGATCTGATTTAGGAAGACCCGCCGGAGGAGCAGCTACAATTTTTACAAGGACTGTGTCGGTGGTAATGCAACCGTTCTCTCTCGTTATGTCAATGATATATTGTGTTTCACTGTTGAAATTGAAAACCGGGTCTTTTATGGTTGAAAAATTCAATCCTGATGGCGGGCTCCAGTTATAGCTCACCCCTATATTTCTGGCACTAAGTTGTGCAGGTGTGAATTCCTGTGCAATTACAGTTGGGTAACGAGCACCACCGATCGAGTCTTTAATTGTAACTATTACGGCAACAGGTTTTGTCGGCGTACAGTTATCTACGCCCTGTGCTTTTATGTAGTAAGAACCGGACACACCCACTGCGCCTGGATTAGACAATGGAATAGTTGCAAGTGAATCCATCCAGTATGTATAGGTCAATCCCGGATCGCTTCCTGACGTGATCGATGGATCTGTCAGGTTTATAGTAAGTGGTTCACATACTGCCTGCGGGTTGTGAATGACAAATGGTGGTATTGGCTTCACGAGTAATATTAATGTGGCAATTGAATCACAACCTGCAGCGTTTACAAGTGTTGATGTATAAGTTCCCGATGTCGTATAGCTATTTCCATTCCATACAAAAGGTTGATTTGCGCAAGTTGAATCACGGGTGACAGATCTGGTTATTAACTTGATCGCTACATTAAGCCTGGTAATAGAATCACAACCCAGGGCATTTTGAGTAGTGAACGGGTAAACACCTGCAGCATTAACGTTGATATTGTTCCAGATAAATGGAAGAAGGTTAGCACAAAGAACTGTATCGACGGTTGTTGTAACGGTAATGTTATTCGATCCTACTGTGAACGGCTTATTGGTAGTACATCCATTAACATCGGTGATCGTGAGGGTATAAGTTCCTGCTGCAAGTCCGTTTATGTTTGGTGTCGTTGCTCCATTATTCCATAGATATGTATAAGGTGCAGTACCACCACTTACTATTAAAGCAATAGCACCGATAGAAGCAGTACAAGTTGTATTGGTAACAACAGGTGTTACAGTAAAGTTTACGTTATCGCTTCCTACTGTAACCGGCTTACTGGTAGTACATCCATTAGCATCGGTGATGGTGACGGTATAATCTCCTGCTGCAAGCCCGGTGATATCTTCTGTGGTAGCTCCATTGCTCCATGAGTATGTATAAGGTGCAGTGCCACCACTTACAGTTAAATTAATCGCACCGATCGAAGCAGTACAAGTTGTATTGGTAATGACAGGTGTTACTGTAATGGTTGAGACATCAGTTTCCACTGTAACCGGCTTACTGGTAGTACATCCATTAGCATCGGTGATGGTGACGGTATAATCTCCTGCTGCAAGCCCGGTGATATCTTCTGTGGTAGCTCCATTGCTCCATGAGTATGTATAAGGTGCAGTGCCACCACTTACAGTTAAATTAATCGCACCGATCGAAGCAGTACAAGTTGTATTGGTAATGACAGGTGTTACTGTAATGGTTGATACATCAGTTTCCACTGTAACTGGCTTACTGGTAGTACATCCATTAGCATCGGTGATGGTGACGGTATAATCTCCTGCTGCAAGCCCGGTGATATCTTCTGTGGTAGCTCCATTGCTCCATGAGTATGTATAAGGTGCAGTGCCACCACTTACAGTTAAATTAATCGCACCGATCGAAGCAGTACAAGTTGTATTGGTAATGACAGGTGTTACTGTAATGGTTGAGACATCAGTTTCCACTGTAACCGGCAAACTGGTAGTACATCCATTAGCATCGGTGATGGTGACGGTATAATCTCCTGCTGCAAGCCCGGTGATATCTTCTGTGGTAGCTCCATTGCTCCATGAGTATGTATAAGGTGAAGTGCCACCGCTTACTGTTAAATTAATCAGCACCGATAGAAGCAGTACAAGTTGTATTGGTAATGACAGGTGTTGCAGTAATGGTTGAGACATCAGTTTCCACTGTAACCGGCAAATTGGTAGTACATCCATTAGCATCGGTGATGGTGACGGTATAATGTCCTGCTGCAAGCCCGGTGATATCTTCTGTAGTTGCTCCATTGCTCCATGAGTAAGTATACGGTGAAGTGCCACCGCTTACTGTTAAATTAATAGCACCGATAGAAGCAGTACAAGTTGTATTGGTAATGACAGGTGTTGCTGTAATGGTTGACATTAGCGTTCCTACTGTGAACAGACAAATTAGTAGTACATCCATTCACATCAGTAATGGTGACTGTATAATCTCCTGCTGCAAGCCCGGTGATATCTTCTGTAGTTGCTCCATTGCTCCATGAGTATGTATAAGGTGAAGTGCCACCACTTACTGTTAAATTAATAGCGCCAATAGAAGCAGTACAAGTTGTATTGGTGATCACAGGTGTTGCTATGATCTCAGGTGTGATCACAATACTCATAGTAAATGGAACCGCACACTGATTAGCAGCCGGCGTAAATGTATAAGTTGTAGTACCTGCAGTTGCAGTGCTGATAGTAGCAGGACTCCATGTACCGGTGATACTATTAATAGAAGTACCAGGTAACAATGGTGCAGTTGAGTTCTGACACAGCGGACCGATCTGTGTAAACGTTGGCGTTACCTAGGTGGTGATCACAATACTCATAGTAAATGGAACCGCACACTGATTAGCAGCCGGCGTAAATGTATAAGTTGTAGTACCTGCAGTTGCAGTGCTGATAGTAGCAGGACACCATGTACCGGTGATACCATTATTAGAAGTACCAGGTAACAACGGCGCAGTTGAGTTCTGACACAGCGGACCAATTTGCGTAAACGTTGGTGTGACCTCAGGGGTGATCACAATACTCATAGTAAATGGAACCGCACACTGATTAGCAGCCGGCGTAAATGTATAAGTTGTAGTACCTGCAGTTGCAGTGCTGATAGTAGCAGGACTCCATGTACCGGTGATACCATTATTAGAAGTACCAGGTAACAACGGCGCAGTTGAGTTCTGACACAGCGGACCGATCTGTGTAAACGTTGGCGTGATCTCAGGTGGTGATCACAATACTCATAGTAAATGGAACCGCACACTGATTAGCAGCCGGCGTAAATGTATAAGTAGTAGTACCTGCAGTTGCAGTGCTGATAGTAGCAGGACTCCATGTACCGGTGATACCATTATTAGAAGTACCAGGTAACAATGGTGCAGTTGAGTTCTGACACAGCGGACCGATCTGCGTAAACGTTGGTGTTATCTCAGGTGTGATCACAATACTCATAGTAAATGGAACCGCACACTGATTAGCAGCCGGCGTAAATGTATAAGTAGTGGTGCCTGCAGTTGATGTATTAATAGTAGCAGGAGACCATGTACCGGTGATACCATTATTAGAAGTACCCGGTAACAACGGTGCAGTTGAGTTCTGACACAGCGGACCGATCTGTGTAAACGTTGGCGTGATCTCAGTGTGTGATCACAATACTCATAGTAAATGGAACCGCACACTGATTAGCAGCCGGCGTAAATGTATAAGTTGTAGTACCTGCAGTTGCAGTGCTGATAGTAGCAGGACTCCATGTACCGGTGATACCATTATTAGAAGTACCAGGTAACAATGGCGCAGTTGAGTTCTGACAAAGCGGACCGATCTGCGTAAACGTAGGCGTTACCTAGTGTGGTGATCACAATACTCATAGTAAATGGAACCGCACACTGATTAGCAGCCGGCGTAAATGTATAAGTTGTAGTACCTGCAGTTGCAGTGCTGATAGTAGCAGGACTCCATGTACCGGTGATACCATTATTAGAAGTACCAGGTAACAACGGCGCAGTTGAGTTCTGACACAGCGGACCGATCTGTGTAAACGTAGGCGTGACCTGTGTGGTGATCACAATACTCATAGTAAATGGAACCGCACACTGATTAGCAGCCGGCGTAAATGTATAAGTTGTGGTGCCTGCAGTTGATGTATTAATAGTAGCAGGAGACCATGTACCGGTGATACCATTATTAGAAGTACCCGGTAACAACGGTGCAGTTGAGTTCTGACACAGCGGACCGATCTGTGTAAACGTAGGCGTTACCTGTGTGGTGATCACAATACTCATAGTAAATGGAACCGCACACTGGTTTGCACCAGGAGTAAATGTATAAGTTGTAGTACCTGCAGTTGCAGTGCTGATAGTAGCAGGAGACCATGTACCGGTGATACCATTATTAGAAGTACCAGGTAACAATGGTGCAGTTGAGTTCTGACACAGCGGACCGATCTGCGTAAACGTTGGTGTTACCTGTGTGGTGATCACAATACTCATAGTAAATGGAACCGCACACTGATTAGCAGCCGGCGTAAATGTATAAGTTGTAGTACCTGCAGTTGCAGTGCTGATAGTAGCAGGAGACCATGTACCGGTGATACCATTATTAGAAGTACCAGGTAACAATGGTGCAGTTGAGTTCTGACACAGCGGACCGATCTGTGTAAACGTTGGTGTGACCTCGTGTGGTGATCACAATACTCATAGTAAATGGAACCGCACACTGATTAGCACCGGCGTAAATGTATAAGTTGTAGTACCTGCAGTTGCAGTGCTGATAGTAGCAGGAGACCATGTACCGGTGATACCATTATTAGAAGTACCAGGTAACAACGGCGCAGTTGAGTTCTGACACAGCGGACCGATCTGTGTAAACGTTGGTGTGATCTCAGGTGTGATCACAATACTCATAGTAAATGGAACCGCACACTGATTAGCAGCCGGCGTAAATGTATAAGTAGTGGTGCCTGCAGTTGCAGTATTGATAGTAGCAGGACACCATGTACCGGTGATACCATTATTAGAAGTACCAGGTAACAATGGCGCAGTTGAGTTCTGACACAGCGGACCGATCTGTGTAAACGTTGGTGTGATCTCAGGTGTGATCACAATACTCATAGTAAATGGAACCGCACACTGATTAGCAGCCGGCGTAAATGTATAAGTTGTAGTACCTGCAGTTGCAGTGCTGATAGTAGCAGGAGACCATGTACCGGTGATACCATTATTAGAAGTACCAGGTAACAACGGTGCAGTTGAGTTCTGACACAGCGGACCAATCTGCGTAAACGTTGGTGTGATCTCAGGTGTGATCACAATACTCATAGTAAATGGAACCGCACACTGATTAGCAGCCGGCGTAAATGTATAAGTTGTGGTGCCTGCAGTTGATGTATTAATAGTAGCAGGACACCATGTACCGGTGATACCATTATTAGAAGTACCCGGTAACAACGGTGCAGTTGAGTTCTGACAGAGCGGACCGATTTGCGTAAACGTTGGCGTGACCTCAGGTGTGATCACAATACTCATTGTAAATGGAACCGCACACTGATTAGCAGCCGGCGTAAATGTATAAGTAGTGGTACCTGCAGTTGCTGTATTGATAGTAGCAGGACACCATGTACCGGTGATACCATTATTAGAAGTACCAGGTAACAACGGCGCAGTTGAGTTCTGACACAGCGGACCGATCTGTGTAAACGTTGGTGTGATCTCAGGTGTGATCACAATACTCATAGTAAATGGAACCGCACACTGATTAGCAGCCGGCGTAAATGTATAAGTTGTAGTACCTGCAGTTGCAGTGCTGATAGTAGCAGGAGACCATGTACCGGTGATACCATTATTAGAAGTACCCGGTAACAATGGCGCAGTTGAGTTCTGACACAGCGGACCAATCTGCGTAAACGTTGGTGTGACCTCAGGTGTGATCACAATACTCATAGTAAATGGAACCGCACACTGATTAGCAGCCGGCGTAAATGTATAAGTAGTGGTACCTGCAGTTGATGTATTAATAGTAGCAGGACTCCATGTACCGGTGATACCATTATTAGAAGTACCAGGTAACAACGGCGCAGTTGAGTTCTGACACAGCGGACCGATCTGTGTAAACGTTGGTGTGATCTCAGGTGTGATCACAATACTCATAGTAAATGGAACCGCACACTGATTAGCAGCCGGCGTAAATGTATAAGTTGTAGTACCTGCAGTTGCAGTGCTGATAGTAGCAGGAGCACCATGTACCGGTGATACCATTATTAGAAGTACCAGGTAACAACGGTGCAGTTGAGTTCTGACACAGCGGACCGATCTGTGTAAACGTTGGTGTGATCTCAGGTGTGATCACAATACTCATAGTAAATGGAACCGCACACTGATTAGCAGCCGGCGTAAATGTATAAGTTGTAGTACCTGCAGTTGCAGTGCTGATAGTAGCAGGACTCCATGTACCGGTGATACCATTATTAGAAGTACCAGGTAACAACGGCGCAGTTGAGTTCTGACACAGCGGACCGATCTGTGTAAACGTTGGTGTGATCTCAGGTGTGATCACAATACTCATAGTAAATGGAACCGCACACTGATTAGCAGCCGGCGTAAATGTATAAGTTGTAGTACCTGCAGTTGCAGTGCTGATAGTAGCAGGACTCCATGTACCGGTGATACCATTATTAGAAGTACCAGGTAACAATGGTGCAGTTGAGTTCTGACACAGCGGACCAATCTGTGTAAACGTTGGTGTGATCTCAGGTGTGATCACAATACTCATAGTAAATGGAACCGCACACTGATTAGCAGCCGGCGTAAATGTATAAGTTGTAGTACCTGCAGTTGCAGTGCTGATAGTAGCAGGAGACCATGTACCGGTGATACCATTATTAGAAGTACCAGGTAACAACGGCGCAGTTGAGTTCTGACACAGCGGACCGATCTGCGTAAACGTTGGTGTGATCTCAGGTGTGATCACAATACTCATAGTAAATGGAACCGCACACTGATTAGCAGCCGGCGTAAATGTATAAGTTGTAGTACCTGCAGTTGCAGTGCTGATAGTAGCAGGAGACCATGTACCGGTGATACCATTATTAGAAGTACCCGGTAACAACGGTGCAGTTGAGTTCTGACACAGCGGACCGATCTGTGTAAACGTTGGTGTGATCTCAGGTGTGATCACAATACTCATAGTAAATGGAACCGCACACTGATTAGCAGCCGGCGTAAATGTATAAGTTGTAGTACCTGCAGTTGCAGTGCTGATAGTAGCAGGAGACCATGTACCGGTGATACCATTATTAGAAGTACCAGGTAACAACGGCGCAGTTGAGTTCTGACACAGCGGACCAATTTGCGTGAACGTTGGTGTGACCTCAGGGGTGATCACAATACTCATAGTAAATGGAACCGCACACTGATTTGCACCAGGAGTAAATGTATAAGTTGTAGTACCTGCAGTTGCAGTGCTGATAGTAGCAGGACTCCATGTACCGGTGATACCATTATTAGAAGTACCAGGTAACAATGGTGCAGTTGAGTTCTGACACAGCGGACCAATCTGCGTAAACGTTGGTGTGATCTCAGGTGTGATCACAATACTCATAGTAAATGGAACCGCACACTGATTAGCAGCCGGCGTAAATGTATAAGTAGTGGTGCCTGCAGTTGAGTATTGATAGTAGCAGGAGACCATGTACCGGTGATACCATTATTAGAAGTACCAGGTAACAATGGTGCAGTTGAGTTCTGACACAGCGGACCAATTTGCGTAAACGTTGGTGTGATCTCAGGTGTGATCACAATACTCATAGTAAATGGAACCGCACACTGATTTGCAGCAGGAGTAAATGTATAAGTTGTAGTACCTGCAGTTGCAGTGCTGATAGTAGCAGGACTCCATGTACCGGTGATACCATTATTAGAAGTACCAGGTAACAACGGCGCAGTTGAGTTCTGACAAAGCGGACCAATTTGCGTAAACGTTGGTGTGATCTCAGGTGTGATCACAATACTCATAGTAAATGGAACCGCACACTGATTAGCAGCCGGCGTAAATGTATAAGTAGTGGTACCGGCAGTTGATGTATTGATAGTAGCAGGACACCATGTACCGGTGATACCATTATTAGAAGTACCAGGTAACAATGGTGCAGTTGAGTTCTGACACAGCGGACCGATCTGCGTAAACGTTGGTGTGATCTCAGGTGTGATCACAATACTCATAGTAAATGGCAGAGCACACTGGTTTGCACCAGGAGTAAATGTATAAGTTGTAGTACCTGCAGTTGCAGTGCTGATAGTAGCAGGACTCCATGTACCGGTGATACCATTATTAGAAGTACCAGGTAACAATGGTGCAGTTGAGTTCTGACAGAGCGGACCGATCTGCGTAAACGTTGGTGTGACCTCAGGTGTGATCACAATACTCATAGTAAATGGAACCGCACACTGATTAGCAGCCGGAGTAAATGTATAAGTTGTAGTACCTGCAGTTGCAGTGCTGATAGTAGCAGGACACCATGTACCGGTGATACCATTATTAGAAGTACCAGGTAACAACGGCGCAGTTGAGTTCTGACACAGCGGACCGATCTGCGTAAACGTTGGTGTGATCTCAGGTGTGATCACAATACTCATAGTAAATGGAACCGCACACTGATTAGCAGCCGGAGTAAATGTATAAGTAGTGGTGCCGGCAGTTGATGTATTGATAGTAGCAGGACTCCATGTACCGGTGATACCATTATTAGAAGTACCAGGTAACAGCGGCGCAGTTGAGTTCTGACACAGCGGACCGATCTGCGTAAACGTTGGTGTGACCTCAGGTGTGATCACAATACTCATAGTAAATGGCAGAGCACACTGGTTTGCACCAGGAGTAAATGTATAAGTAGTGGTGCCGGCAGTTGAGTATTGATAGTAGCAGGACTCCATGTACCGGTGATACCATTATTAGAAGTTGTTGGCAAAGCTGGAGCAACACTGTTCTGACAAAGCGGACCAACCGTATTAAATGTTGGAGTTACCTGGGCAGTGATGGCAACCTGTGTTGTACAAGTAGTAGAGTTTCCACACTCATCCGTCACTGTCCATGTAATAATGGAAATACCAGGATTAAAAGTACCGCTGGCATTATTTCCAGTACCGGAGGTTGTGGTAGCTCCTGTGATTTGATATGTAATAGTTAAAGACAAACTGCAGTTGTCCGTTGCAATTAGTAATGGAATACTGTAGTTTCCTGTTACGGACTCGCAGAATGTTTGTGAAGGAGGACATGATGTGATGGTTGGTGGTGTATTATCCGTTACATTAAATGATTCTGTTGCAGTAGCGGTATTACCGCAACCATCGGTTGCCGTAAATGTTCTGGTGATGGTATAAGAGTTAGCACATGAACCAGCTGTTGTTGCATCGGAAGAAGTGATCGTTGCACTTCCGCATGCATCGGTTGCAGTTGGTGTGCTGAACACAGGTGTAGCAGGACAAACAACATTACCACCGGTGCCCACACCAATTATCGTTGGTGGTGTATTATCAGTTACATTAAATGATTCTGTTGCAGTGGCGGTATTACCGCAACCATCGGTTGCCGTAAATGTTCTGGTGATGGTATAAGCAGTTAGCACATGAACCAGCTGTTGTTGCATCGCGAAGAAGTGATCGTTGCACTTCCGCATGCATCGGTTGCAGTTGGTGTGCTGAACACAGGTGTAGCAGGACAAACAACATTACCACCGGTGCCTACACCAATTATCGTTGGTGGTGTATTATCAGTTACATTAAATGATTCTGTTGCAGTGGCGGTATTACCGCAACCATCGGTTGCCGTAAATGTTCTGGTGATGGTATAAGAGTTAGCACATGAACCAGCTGTTGTTGCATCCGAAGAAGTGATCGTTGCACTGCCGCATGCATCGGTTGCAGTTGGTGTGCTGAACACAGGAGCAGCAGGACAAACAACATTACCACCGGTGCCTACACCAGTTATCGTTGGTGGTGTATTATCAGTTACATTAAATGATTCTGTTGCAGTGGCGGTATTACCGCAACCATCGGTTGCCGTAAATGTTCTGGTGATGGTATAAGCAGTTAGCACATGAACCAGCTGTTGTTGCATCGGAAGAAGTGATCGTTGCACTTCCGCATGCATCAGTTGCAGTTGGTGTGCTGAACACAGGTGTAGCAGGACAAACAACATTACCACCGGTACCCACACCAATTATAATTGGCGGTGTATTATCCGTTACATTAAATGATTCTGATGCAGTGGCGGTATTACCGCAACCATCGGTTGCCGTAAATGTTCTGGTGATGGTATAAGCATTAGCACATGAGCCAGCTGTTGTTGCATCGGAAGAAGTGATCGTTGCACTGTCCGCATGCATCGGTTGCAGTTGGTGTGCTGAACACAGGAGCAGCAGGACAAACAACATTACCACCGGTGCCCACACCAATTATCGTTGGTGGTGTATTATCAGTTACATTAAATGATTCTGTTGCAGTGGCGGTATTACCACAACCATCGGTTGCCGTAAATGTTCTGGTGATGGTATAAGAGTTAGCACATGAACCAGCTGTTGTTGCATCCGAAGAAGTGATCGTTGCACTGCCGCATGCATCGGTTGCAGTTGGTGTGCTGAACACAGGTGTAGCAGGACAAACAACATTACCACCGGTGCCCACACCAATTATCGTTGGTGGTGTATTATCCGTTACATTAAATGATTCTGTTGCAGTAGCGGTGTTACCGCAACCATCGGTTGCCGTAAATGTTCTGGTGATGGTATAAGCGTTAGCACATGAGCCAGCTGTTGTTGCATCGGAAGAAGTGATCGTTGCACTGCCGCATGCATCGGTTGCAGTTGGTGTGCTGAATACAGGTGCAGCAGGACAAACAACATTACCACCGGTGCCCACACCAATTATCGTTGGTGGTGTATTATCAGTTACATTAAATGATTCGGAAGCAGTGGCGGTATTACCGCAACCATCGGTTGCCGTAAATGTTCTGGTGATGGTATAAGCAGTTAGCACATGAACCAGCTGTTGTTGCATCCGAAGAAGTGATCGTTGCACTGCCGCATGCATCGGTTGCAGTTGGTGTGCTGAACACAGGTGTAGCAGGACAAACAACATTACCACCGGTGCCCACACCAATTATCGTTGGCGGTGTATTATCCGTTACATTAAATGATTCTGTTGCAGTAGCGGTATTACCGCAACCATCGGTTGCTGTAAATGTTCTGGTGATGGTATAAGAGTTAGCACATGAACCAGCTGTTGTTGCATCGGAAGAAGTGATCGTTGCACTGCCGCATGCATCAGTTGCAGTTGGTGTACTGAACACAGGTGTAGCAGGACAAACAACATTACCACCGGGGCCTACACCAGTGATCACAGGTGGTGTATTATCCGTTACATTAAATGATTCTGATGCAGTGGCGGTATTACCGCAACCATCGGTTGCCGTAAATGTTCTTGTGATGGTATAAGCATTAGCACATGAACCAGCTGTTGTTGCATCCGAAGAAGTGATCGTTGCACTGCCGCATGCATCGGTTGCAGTTGGTGTGCTGAATACAGGTGTAGCAGGACAAACAACATTACCACCGGTGCCCACACCAATTATCGTTGGTGGTGTATTATCCGTTACATTAAATGATTCTGTTGCAGTGGCGGTATTACCGCAACCATCGGTTGCCGTAAATGTTCTGGTGATGGTATAAGCATTAGCACAGGAGCCAGCTGTTGTTGCATCGGAAGAAGTGATCGTTGCACTGAACCGCATGCATCGGTTGCAGTTGGTGTGCTGAACACAGGTGCAGCAGGACAAACAACATTACCACCGGTGCCCACACCAATTATCGTTGGTGGTGTATTATCCGTTACATTAAATGATTCTGTTGCAGTAGCGGTATTACCGCAACCATCGGTTGCCGTAAATGTTCTTGTGATGGTATAAGCATTAGCACAGGAGCCAGCTGTTGTTGCATCGGAAGATGTGATCGTTGCCTTACCGCATGCATCGGTTGCAGTTGGTGTACTGAATACAGGAACAGCAGGACAAACAACATTACCACCGGGGCCTACACCAATTATCGTTGGTGGTGTATTATCCGTTACATTAAATGATTCTGTTGCAGTAGCGGTATTACCACAACCATCGGTTGCCGTAAATGTTCTTGTGATGGTATATGCATTAGCACAGGAGCCAGCTGTTGTTGCATCGGTAAGATGTGATCGTTGCTGAACCGCATGCATCAGTTGCAGATGGAGTACTGAATACAGGAACAGCAGGACAAACAACATTACCACCTGGTGCCTACACCAATTATCGTTGGTGGTGTATTATCCGTTACATTAAATGATTCTGTTGCAGTGGCGGTATTACCACAACCATCGGTTGCCGTAAATGTTCTTGTGATGGTATAAGCATTAGCACAGGAGCCAGCTGTTGTTGCATCGGAAGATGTGATCGTTGCTGAACCGCATGCATCGGTTGCAGATGGAGTACTGAATACAGGAACAGCAGGACAAACAACATTACCACCTGGGCCTACACCAATTATCGTTGGTGGTGTATTATCCGTTACATTAAATGATTCTGTTGCAGTAGCGGTATTACCACAACCATCGGTTGCCGTAAATGTTCTTGTGATGGTATAAGCATTAGCACAGGAGCCAGCTGTTGTTGCATCGGTAGATGTGATCGTTGCCTGAACCGCATGCATCAGTTGCAGATGGAGTACTGAATACAGGAACAGCAGGACAAACAACATTACCACCTGGGCCTACACCAATTATCGTTGGTGGTGTATTATCCGTTACATTAAATGATTCTGTTGCAGTAGCGGTATTACCACAACCATCGGTTGCCGTAAATGTTCTTGTGATGGTATAAGCATTAGCACAGGAGCCAGCTGTTGTTGCATCGGTAGATGTGATCGTTGCTGAACCGCATGCATCAGTTGCAGATGGAGTACTGAATACAGGAACAGCAGGACAAACAACATTACCACCGGTGCCTACACCAATTATCGTTGGTGGTGTATTATCCGTTACATTAAATGATTCTGTTGCAGTAGCGGTATTACCACAACCATCGGTTGCCGTAAATGTTCTTGTGATGGTATAAGCATTAGCACAGGAGCCAGCTGTTGTTGCATCGGTAAAGTGATCGTTGCACTGCCGCATGCATCGGTTGCAGTTGGTGTAGCTGAACACAGGTGCAGCAGGACAAACAACATTACCACCGGGGCCTACACCAGTGATAACAGGCGGTGTATTATCAGTTACATTAAATGATTCTGATGCAGTAGCGGTATTACCGCAACCATCGGTTGCCGTAAATGTTCTGGTGATGGTATAAGAATTAGCACATGAACCAGCTGTTGTTGCATCCGAAGAAGTGATCGTTGCACTGAACCGCATGCATCGGTTGCAGTTGGAGTGCTGAATACAGGAACAGCAGGACAAACAACATTACCACCTGGTGCCTACACCAATTATCGTTGGTGGTGTATTATCCGTTACATTAAATGATTCTGTTGCAGTAGCGGTATTACCACAACCATCGGTTGCCGTAAATGTTCTGGTGATGGTATAAGCATTAGCACAGGAGCCAGCTGTTGTTGCATCCGATAGATGTGATCGTTGACTGAACCGCATGCATCAGTTGCAGATGGAGTGCTGAATACAGGAACAGCAGGACAAACAACATTACCACCGGTGCCTACACCAATTATCGTTGGTGGTGTATTATCCGTTACATTAAATGATTCTGTTGCAGTGGCGGTATTACCACAACCATCGGTTGCCGTAAATGTTCTTGTGATGGTATAAGCATTAGCACAGGAGCCAGCTGTTGTTGCATCGGTAGAATGTGATCGTTGCTGAACCGCATGCATCAGTTGCAGATGGAGTACTGAATACAGGAACAGCAGGACAAACAACATTACCACCTGGGCCCACACCAATTATCGTTGGTGGTGTATTATCCGTTACATTAAATGATTCTGTTGCAGTAGCGGTATTACCACAACCATCGGTTGCCGTAAATGTTCTGGTGATGGTATAAGCATTAGCACATGAACCAGCTGTTGTTGCATCGGAAGAAGTGATCGTTGCACTGAACCGCATGCATCGGTTGCAGTTGGTGTACTGAATACAGGAACAGCAGGACAAACAACATTACCACCGGTGCCTACACCAATTATCGTTGGTGGTGTATTATCCGTTACATTAAATGATTCTGTTGCAGTGGCGGTATTACCACAACCATCGGTTGCCGTAAATGTTCTGGTGATGGTATAAGCATTAGCACAGGAGCCAGCTGTTGTTGCATCGGTAAATGTGATCGTTGCACTGCCGCATGCATCGGTTGCAGTTGGTGTACTGAATACAGGTGTAGCAGGACAAACAACATTACCACCGGTGCCCACACCAATTATCGTTGGTGGTGTATTATCCGTTACATTAAATGATTCGGATGCAGTGGCGGTATTACCGCAACCATCGGTTGCCGTAAATGTTCTGGTGATGGTATAAGCGTTAGCACATGAACCAGCTGTTGTTGCATCGGAAGAAGTGATCGTTGCACTGCCGCATGCATCGGTTGCAGTTGGTGTGCTGAATACAGGTGTAGCAGGACAAACAACATTACCACCGGTGCCCACACCAATTATCGTTGGCGGTGTATTATCCGTTACATTAAATGATTCTGTTGCAGTAGCGGTATTACCGCAACCATCGGTTGCCGTAAATGTTCTTGTGATGGTATAAGCATTAGCACATGAGCCAGCTGTTGTTGCATCGGAAGAAGTGATCGTTGCACTGCCGCATGCATCGGTTGCAGTTGGTGTAGCTGAATACAGGAACAGCAGGACAAACAACATTACCAC
The DNA here is from genome assembly GCA_963746915.1 of uncultured Bacteroidota bacterium. Lineage (GTDB taxonomy): Bacteria > Bacteroidota > Bacteroidia > Chitinophagales > Chitinophagaceae > VBAS01. The sequence continues at coordinate 625,714 of CAVVDD010000006.1, forward strand.
CGGCGCCTACACCAATTATCGTTGGTGGTGTATTATCCGTTACATTAAATGATTCTGTTGCAGTGGCGGTATTACCGCAACCATCGGTTGCCGTAAATGTTCTTGTGATGGTATAAGCATTAGCACAGGAACCAGCTGTTGTTGCATCGGAAGAAGTGATCGTTGCCTGACCGCATGCATCGGTTGCAGTTGGAGTACTGAATACAGGTGTAGCAGGACAAACAACATTACCACCTGTGCCCACACCAATTATCGTTGGTGGTGTATTATCAGTTACAGTAAATGATTCTGATGCAGTGGCGGTATTACCGCAACCATCGGTTGCCGTAAATGTTCTTGTGATGGTATAAGCAGTTAGCACATGAACCAGCAGTTGTTGCATCCGAAGAAGTGATCGTTGCACTGCCGCATGCATCGGTTGCAGTTGGTGTGCTGAACACAGGTGTAGCAGGACAAACAACATTACCACCGGTGCCTACACCAATGATCGTTGGTGGTGTATTATCCGTTACATTAAATGATTCTGTTGCAGTGGCGGTATTACCGCAACCATCGGTTGCCGTAAATGTTCTTGTGATGGTATAAGCATTAGCACAGGAGCCAGCTGTTGTTGCATCGGAAGAAGTGATCGTTGCACTTCCGCATGCATCGGTTGCAGTTGGTGTGCTGAACACAGGAGTAGCAGGACAAACAACATTACCACCGGGCCTACACCAGTTATCACTGGCGGTGTATTATCCGTTACATTAAATGATTCTGTTGCAGTGGCGGTATTACCGCAACCATCGGTTGCCGTAAATGTTCTGGTGATGGTATAAGCAGTTAGCACAGGAACCAGCTGTTGTTGCATCGGAAGAAGTGATCGTTGCACTGCCGCATGCATCGGTTGCAGTTGGTGTGCTGAACACAGGAGTAGCAGGACAAACAACATTACCACCGGTGCCCACACCAATTATCGTTGGCGGTGTATTATCCGTTACATTAAATGATTCTGTTGCAGTGGCGGTATTACCGCAACCATCGGTTGCCGTAAATGTTCTTGTGATGGTATAAGCATTAGCACAGGAGCCAGCTGTTGTTGCATCGGTAAATGTGATCGTTGCTGAACCGCATGCATCAGTTGCAGTTGGAGTACTGAATACAGGAACAGCAGGACAAACAACATTACCACCGGGGCCTACACCAATTATCGTTGGTGGTGTATTATCCGTTACATTAAATGATTCTGTTGCAGTGGCGGTATTACCACAACCATCGGTTGCCGTAAATGTTCTGGTGATGGTATAAGCATTAGCACAGGAGCCAGCTGTTGTTGCATCGGAAGAAGTGATCGTTGCACTGCCGCATGCATCGGTTGCAGTTGGTGTGCTGAATACAGGTGTAGCAGGACAAACAACATTACCACCGGTGCCTACACCAATTATCGTTGGTGGTGTATTATCCGTTACATTAAATGATTCTGTTGCAGTAGCGGTATTACCACAACCATCGGTTGCCGTAAATGTTCTGGTGATGGTATAAGCATTAGCACAGGAGCCAGCTGTTGTTGCATCGGTAAATGTGATCGTTGCACTGCCGCATGCATCAGTTGCAGTTGGTGTACTGAATACAGGAGTAGCAGGACAAACAACATTACCACCGGTGCCCACACCAGTTATCATTGGTGGTGTATTATCCGTTACATTAAATGATTCTGTTGCAGTGGCGGTATTACCGCAACCATCGGTTGCCGTAAATGTTCTTGTGATGGTATAAGCATTAGCACAGGAACCAGCTGTTGTTGCATCGGTAGAAGTGATCGTTGCACTGCCGCATGCATCGGTTGCAGTTGGTGTGCTGAACACAGGTGTAGCAGGACAAACAACATTACCACCGGTGCCCACACCAATTATCGTTGGTGGTGTATTATCAGTTACATTAAATGATTCGGATGCAGTGGCGGTATTACCGCAACCATCGGTTGCCGTAAATGTTCTGGTGATGGTATAAGAGTTAGCACAGGAACCAGCTGTTGTAGCATCCGAAGAAGTGATCGTTGCACTTCCGCATGCATCGGTTGCAGTTGGTGTGCTGAACACAGGTGCAGCAGGACAAACAACATTACCACCGGTGCCCACACCAATTATCGTTGGTGGTGTATTATCCGTTACATTAAATGATTCTGTTGCAGTGGCGGTATTACCGCAACCATCGGTTGCCGTAAATGTTCTGGTGATGGTATAAGAATTAGCACATGAACCAGCTGTTGTTGCATCCGAAGAAGTGATCGTTGCACTTCCGCATGCATCGGTTGCAGTTGGTGTACTGAACACAGGTGCAGCAGGACAAACAACATTACCACCGGTGCCCACACCAATTATCGTTGGTGGTGTATTATCAGAAGTCCAGTTAACAGTTCTTGAAGCTGTAACGGAGTTACCACAACCATCGGATGCAGTAAATGTTCTTGTTTGCGAAGCGCTGCATGCATTTAATATTACAGGTCCATCAATAAATGTAATGACAGGTGTGCTACATGCTGCAGTAGCAGTAGCGGATCCGAGTGCTGCAGTAATATCGGTAGCTAAAGGATTACAGCCAAGGGTTACAGAAACAGGTGTAATAATAAGAGTAGGCGGACTTGGAGCAGTGGCCCAGGTCACAGTTCTTGAAGTGGTTGCTGTGTTGCCACAACCATCAACCACAGTAAAGGTTCTTACTTGCGTCACAGTACAACCTGAAGTAGTAGCAGCCGCATCAGAAGAACTTATTGTAACAGCGCCGCAGGCATCTGTTGCAGTAGCTGTACCTAAAGCAGCATCGATATCAGCGGCATTTGGAGTACATCCTAAAGTAGTTGTTGTACCCGATGCTGTGATCAATGGCGGTGTAAGATCATTGGTCCATGTAACAGTTCTTGAAGTGGTAGCACTATTGCCGCAACCATCCACAGCAGTAAAGGTTCTTACTTGCGTTACAGTACAACCTGTCGTAGTAGCAGCCGCATCAGATGAGGTTATTGTAACAGCACCGCATGCATCCGTTGCAGTGGCAGTACCTAAAGCAGCATCGATATCAGCTGCAGTTGGATTACATCCTAAAGTATTTGTTGTGCCTGATGCAGTGATCGATGGGGGAGTAAGATCAATAGTCCAGGTCACAGTTCTTGATGTGGTAGCGTTATTACCGCAACCATCCACTACAGTAAATGTTCTTACCTGCGTTACAGAACAACCAGAAGTTGTAGCTGCATCAGAAGAAGTAATAGTTGTTGCACCACAGGCATCCGTTGCAGTAGCGGTGCCTAAAGCAGCATCGATCTGTGCAGCAGTTGGATTACATGCAAGTGTTGTTGTAGTACCGGTTGCAGTGATCGATGGAGGAGTAAGATCATTGGTCCAGGTGACAGTTCTTGAAGTGGTAGCACTATTACCACAACCATCCACTGCAGTAAAGGTTCTTACTTGTGTTACAGTACAACCAGCCGTAGTAGCAGCAGCATCACTTGATGTAATAGTTGTTAGCGCCACAGGCATCCGTTGCAGTAGCAGTGCCTAAAGCAGCATCGATATCAGCAGCGATTGGATTACAACCTAAAGTATTTGTAGTGCCGGTTGCAGTGATCGATGGAGGTGTAAGATCATTAGTCCAGGTAACAGTTCTTGAAGTGGTAGCGCTATTACCACAACCATCCACATGCAGTAAAGGTTCTTACTTGCGTTACAGTACAACCAGAAGATAGTAGCAGCAGCATCAGAAGAAGTTATTGTAACAGCGCCGCAGGCATCCGTTGCAGTGGCCGTACCTAAAGCAGCATTGATATCAGCTGCGATCGGATTACATGCTAAAGTAGTTGTTGTACCTGTTGCAGTGATGGATGGCGGAGTAAGATCTGAAGTCCAGGTCACTGTTCTTGAAGTGGTAGCATTATTACCACAGCCATCCACAGCAGTAAAGGTTCTTACAAGCGTTACAGTACAATTTACTGTAGTAGAAACATCAGAAGAAGTTATTGTAACAGCGCCACAGGCATCTGTTGCAGTCGCCGTACCTAAAGCAGCATTAATATCAGCTGGAGTTGGATTACATCCTAAAGTATTTGTTGTGCCCGATGCAGTGATCAATGGCGGAGTAACATCTATTATCGTTATCACCTGTGTAAATACAACACTTATATTGCCGCAACCATCGATCGCCGTCCATGTATTTGTATAAGTACCACCACATGCTGCTGCAACAAAACTTCCGCTTATTTTAGTATTCGTTACTGTACCGCAGGCATCAACAGCAGATGGCGCCAATAGCTGTGCGTTGTTAAGTGCAGTAAGATCACCGCATTCAACAGAGATATTTAAAGCATCGGCTGCAGTTGTCCATACAGGTGGCGTATTATCCGTGATCGTAATTATTTGTGTGAATACAGTACTTGTATTAGCACATACATCTGTCGCCACCCATGTATTGGTATAAGTACCACCACATACTGCCTGCAACAAACGCACCTGAAGTTTTTGTATAGGTTACACTACTGCAATTATCAGTAGCTACTGGCGATAAGCGCCTGTGCTGCAGTTAGCGCTGCTGCATTGCTGCATTCTACTGAAACATTCAATGCATTGGCGGTGGTTGTCCATACCGGTGCAGTATTATCCGTGATCGTAATTATTTGTGTAAATACAGTACTTGTATTAGCACATACATCTGTCGCCACCCATGTATTGGTATAAGTACCACCACACGCCGTTGGGACAAAACTTCCAAATGTTTTTGTAATGACAACAGTTCCACAGTTGTCAGTGGCAACCGGCGACAATCCTTGTGCTGCTGCTAATCCGACACCATCATCACACTCCACACTTGCATTAAGAGCTCCCGCTGCTGTTGTCCATACCGGTGCTGTATTATCCTGAACTGTGATGCTCTGTATAAAGCTTACTGATGTATTATTACAGGCATCGGTAAAATTCCAGGTCCTTACTCTTGTATATGCGTTCGCACAAGTTCCGGGTGTTGTTACATCACTTACTAAATGGATCGTTGGTGATGCGGTGCAATTATCTGTTGCGGTCGGAGCCTGGGCTAATGCCGCTGTTAATCCCGCTGCATCGCTGCATTGAAGTGTTGTATTCAGGCTGCCGGCTGCTGTTGTGATCACCGGCGCTGTATTATCCTGAACCGTGATGGTCTGCACAAAGCTTACTGATGTATTATTACAGGCATCGGTGAAAGTTCCAGGTTCTTACTCTTGTATATGCGTTCGCACAACTTCCGGCGTGTCGTTACATCACTTACTAAATGGATCGTTGGTGTGCCGCATGCATCTGTTGCAGTTGGAACCTGCGCTAATGCCGCCGTTAATCCTGCTGCATTGCTGCATTCCAATGTTGCATCAAGACTTCCGGTTGTTGTTGTAAGGACAGGGGCAGTTTGATCCAGCACTCTTGTTATTGCAGGCGATGCTGCGCAAAGACCAGTACCGGCAGTGCCTGCTAAAATGGAACCACAATCAGCTGCAAGTGTATACCGGGTTCTTATTTGATAACCTGTACAATTATCTGCAGTCGGCGGTGTATTAGCACCCCATGTAGTACCATTATCAAAACTATATTCAATATTAAATCCGGCAACTGATGCAGGAGCAGTTACTGTTATAGGACCACAACCAGCATTTACAACCGGGGCGGGTGGAGCAGCAGGGAATATCACAACATTTACTGTGTTGCTTACTCCGCATAGACCGGTGCCTGCTGTACCTGCTGCGGTTGCACCGCAGGCGGCAGTCAAAACATATCGTGCTTCTATAGAATAACATCCTGGTGTAGTAGGAACAGTTGGTGTTGCTGTAAATGCAGCACCATTGATACTATATTGAACTGTAAATCCTGTTACTGCTGTTACAGCAGGTAAAGTGAAAGCTGTATTACATGAATTAGATGGGTTAACAAGAACCGGTGCAGCAGGAAAAACAACAAAACTACTGGTATTAAAACAGGTGGTGGTTGGTGCTGTATAAGTAGCCGTAAAACAACCTGCAGTTGTTGGTGTCAGCACTCCTGATGCTATATTAATTGTTCCGCCGCCACTTACTGTCCATGTTCCGCCGGCAGCAGCTCCTGTTTGTGTAAATGTAACTGTACCGCCACCAATACATGCATTGGTTGTTGTTACTACAGGATTTGGATTGATCACAAAATCAGTTGCTGTGCGACAACCCGGGCTAGCTGAACATTCTGCATAGAAAGTGTAAGTACCCGGAGTGTTGGTATTAGTTAAGTTAGCATAAATACCACCTGCTGCTATCACTTCAGGATCATTAATAGGATTAAAAGGCGTGCCTGTTTGAACAACAGTACCACCTGATGAAACGGTGTACCAATTTAATGTTCCGGATATGGAATACGTTACAGTGATTTGAATGTAATCCACAGATGCTGTTCTACTAACTGTACTTTGATTAATTACTGAAAGTGCTACTCCGAAACCGTGCAGCATTAATTTCCGCAGGAGTCCAGGTTGTACCCCACAAATTATTTGCAGCCCCATAATTAGCCACTCCTGAAGCAAGTGGCCAATCTGTTGCAACTGCCTAATTCGTTCCAACCAAAGCACCAGCCTTCATTAGTGAGACTGTTACATCATTTATGCTAATACTCCCAGTATTTGAATTACTTGAACGATTAATGGAAGCCTGGATACCTAAAATAGTGGCAGTTGCAGGAATAGCAAAACCATAATTAGTACCCTGCAGGTATTCAGATGTTGCAGTACCTGTTAAAGTAGCAGTCGCACTTCCCGCACCAGCAATATTTCCAGGATTTGTCCATGCAATAGTTCCGGGGCCGTTTACATTTGTACCTGTTCCAGCGATTGTTGGTCCAGCTGTAAATGTTCCTCCACCGGGGCAGGTTGTTGATGATACCAACGAACCACTACCTCCCACGCAAATCGTAACTCCTGTTGTAACAGGAAGAGCATTTACAGTAACAGTCGCTGTTACACTGCAATTATTGCTGTTTGTATAAGTTATTACACTTGTACCGGCTGAAACTCCTGTCACTAAACCGGTATTATCTACCGTGGCAACAGCAGGCGATGCAGAGGTCCATGCAACAGGTGCTTTAGGAGTGCCTGAACCTGTTAATTGTGTAGTTGATCCCTGGCAAACAGTTAAGGTGCCAGTTATAGTTGGTGATGGATTAATTATAAAATCAACGGCAGTGCGGCAACCGGGAACAGATGAACATTCTGTATAGAAAGTATAAGTACCCGGAGTGTTTGTATTAGTTAAGTTAGCATAAATGCCACCTGCTGCTATCACTTCCGGATCATTAATAGGATTAAAAGGCGAGCCTGTTTGAACAACAGTACCACCTGATGGATACAGTATACCAGTTCAAAACACCAGTGATAGTATAAGTTACTGTGATCTGTATATAATCAACTGATGCTGTTCCGTCATTACCAGAAGTCCTGCTAATATTTGCTACCAAAGCAACACCAAAGTTTGCAGCATTTATTTCAGCCGGAGTCCAGGTTGTACCCCACAGATCTGCAACACCTCCATAATTGAGCTGTGGTTGTTGCTGTAGGCCAGTTGCCTGCCAGCTGACATTGTTATTGCCTGTAACAACACCTGCTTTTATTAATCGTACGGCATTATCCTGAACATCAAGTGAACCGTCAGTATGATGATCTAAAACCGTTCCAATTGAAACCTGAATACCAGTGATAGTTGCAGTTGCTGGAATAGTAAATCCAAAATTTGATGCTTGAAGATAGTTTGTCGTAACCGTGTAGTGCCGCCACTAGAAACAGTTGCATAGTTGCATTAACTCCATTTCGGAAATAATATTTCCAGGATTTGACCATGCTAAAGTTCCAATGCCTGTCACAGTTGCACCTGTACCTGCAGAATTCGGTCCTGACAGTAGATGGGCCAATCGGAAGGACATATTGTTGGAGAGGTCAGCGATCCACTGCCTCCCTGGCAAATAGTAATTCCAGTTGCAGTCGGATTTGCATTAATAGTTATTGTTACAGTGTTACTGCAACCATTGCTATTTGTATAAGTTATTACACTGGTGCCGGCAGAAACTCCTGTTACTAAACCGCTATTGTTTACCGTAGCAACACCCGGTGATGCTGATGTCCATGCAGTAGGTGCGAACAGGAGTGCCTGAACCTGCTAATTGAGTTGTTGATCCAACACAGGTACTTAAACCACCTGTTATAGTTGGCTGATCAACTACCATTGTTGCCGTTACAATACAACCCGCATTATTCGTATAACTTATTACACTGGTACCTGCCGATACTCCTGTTACCAAACCTGTATTATTTACCGTAGCCACTGATGGTGTTGCAGAAATCCATGGATTGCTGGCAGCCGGTGGAGGTGTACCTGTTAATTGTGATGTTCCGCCGGGACAGATAAGCAGATTACCCTGTACAGATTATTGCCGGGTTTACGGTTAATGTTGTAGTTGCGGTGGCATTACCGCAATTATAGCTATCAGTAACTACCACCTGGAAAACATAAGTACCCACTACCAACCCGGTAACGGTAGTGTTAGCAGCTGTGGGATTCGTAATTACGGGAGTGTTGGGGCCGCTGACAGTAGTCCATGCATAAGTGATCGGTGGTTTTCCACCGGTTATATTGGCTGATAATGTTGTTGTTTGTCCCAGGCAGGCAACACCATTGGTACCGGCAGTTGGGTTAGTAGCAACAGGAAACGGATCTATCGTACCAAAGGAAATATCATCTATTCCAAAATCATTACCGCCGGCAGCTGTTTCTAAATCCACTATTGAAATAGTGATAGGGCCTGAAACAGCACCTGAATTCCATGACACCATAAAAGCGGATCCAGTTATCAGGAGATGCGGCAGTTTGACCATGGGCTGCCAAAACAGCAGTTGTTCCAACTAATGCTCCGTTCACATTAAATTGCAAGTTGTGCATAAGGCCCAACACTATTCAGACTCATTGCCCATGCTGCAAAATAATAATTGGTGTTTGGTTGTACTACTATCGTTTGACTCCATACTATAAGTGGTACCATGTCCGTTAACCGTCATGAAATTACCGGTGCCGGTTGTGTGATCATGTCCCCAAAAATTAGGATGCACATTTTGCCCATTTGTAGTAACGCTATATCCATTTGTTCCATTATCAGGTACACAATTCGCTATTACCATCCCACATCCGGCCAATATGTATACCCACTGGTAAACCCTGTATTTCCGGCTGAAAAATTTCCATTAGTAACAAGATCATTTGATACAGAATTTGAACCAAACCCTGTACAGCCAAATGCATCGGTCACATTAACCGAATATATTCCTGCAATATCCACAGTAATGGATTGAGTAGTGGCCCCAGCTGATAGGTACCCCATTCAAACTCCACTGGTAAGATGAAAAAGCAGGATTTGCAGTCAACACAACTTTTCCGGGAATTTGACAAAAGTCCGTTATTACGGTAACCACCGGCTGAGGATTGACAGTAATAATTACTTCGTCAACAGATGGGGCACATGGTGGTTTTGAAATGGTCCAATTCAAAACATAAGTACCCGGGCCACCGGCAGGTGTAAAGGTTGCTGTTGGGCTGGTAAGTATTGCTTATTTGTGTAAGTGTTTGTACTTGGACTACCTGCTACAATTGTCCATGCTCCAGTCGAGCCGCCCCTGGAGTATTTGCTGCTAATGGTGTTATGGAGTTTTATAGCAAATAGTTTGGTCAGGCCCTGCATTGGAAGTAGTTGGCAAGGTAGGAATTGTGATCGTTCCACTTGCAGTAACATTATTACAAGGTCCGGTTGTTGTAACTGTATAATTAAATGGACTTCCAACAGCTGTTGTTGGCGTGCCACTAATAGTGAATACGCCGGCAGCAAATGACCCTGTAACACCTGCGGGTAATGCCCCGGCTGTGATCGATGCCCCGGTACCACCACCTCCAATTGCATAAGTGATATTTGTTATTGGATTACCGACACAAACAGTCTGTGCGTTTGTTCCTGCACCAGAGGTCAATGTAATTGTTGAGTTAGCATTTACTGTAATAGTTCCGGTTGCAGTAGCATTGACGCATGCACCTGTTGTCGTTACTGTATAGTTAAAGGAGTTCCACTTACAGTAGGTGTAGCCGCTGATAGTAAATACTTTTGTCACCTGCAAATAAGATCCTGTAACACCTGCTGGCAATCCTGATACCGTTGCACCTGTCCCTCCGCCACCAACTAAATAAGTGATGTTGGTGATTGCAGTATTAATACAAACTGTTTGAGTAGTAGTTGCTGGCAACGATGTCAGTGTAATCGTGGCATTAGCAGTTACTGTTATTGTTCCACTTGCAGAAACATTACCGCAAGGACCTGTAGTTGTTACTGTATAATTGAATACGCCACTTACAGTAGGTGTACCACTGATAGTAAATACTCCTGCGGCAAATGAACCTGTAACACCAGTTGGCAATGCACCTGCAGTGATCGATGCCCCTGTGCCGCTGCCGCCAATGGTATAAGTGATGTTGGTGATTGCATTGCCAATACAAACATTCTGAGCAATTGATGGTGCCCCTGAAGTCAGTGTAATTGTTGAATTAGGAGTGACAGTGATAGTTCCGGTTGCAGTAGCATTAACACAAGGCCCTGTAGTTGTTATTGTATAATTAAATGTACCGGCTACAGTAGGTGTTCCGCTGATAGTAAATACTCCTGCGGCAAACGAACCTGTAACACCAGTTGGTAATGCACCAGCAGTGATAGATGCACCTGTACCGCTACCACCAATTGCATAAGTGATGTTGGTGATCGCAGTACTGATACAAACAGTCTGGGCATTTGTTCCAACTGCTGATGTTAAGGTGATCGTTGGATCAGCTGTGACAGTTATTGTTCCGCTCAATGAAGGATTGTTACAAGATGACCCGGTTGTTGTAACTGTATAAGGAAACGTACCGGAAACTGTAGGCGTGCCACTGATAGTAAATACGCCGGCAGCAAATGAACCAGTAACACCGGCAGGCAATGCACCTGCAGAAATAGAAGCACCTGTGGCATTTCCGCCAATTGCATAAGTGATGTTCGTAATTGCATTATTGATACAAACAGTTTGGGTAGTTGTTCCAGCTGCTGATGTTAATGTAATTGTTCCATTGGGATTGACTGTAATTGTAAAAGTTTGCGAAGTACCGGTGCAACCATTGGCAACAGGAGTAACAGTGATAGTAGCAACAACAGGTGTAGTGCCGTTATTGATAGCAGTGAATGAAGCGATATTACCTGTGCCACTTGCTGCAAGCCCAATGGAAGTGTTATTATTTGTCCAGTTAAAAGTTGTGGAGCCAACAGCACCCGTAAAATTTACTGCCGCAGTTGTCGCACCATTGCAAAGAGTTTGATCAGCCGGATCAGTAACAGTTGGAGTTGGATTAACAGTTATAGTAAAAGTTTGTGAAGCACCGGGACAACCATTGGCAACAGTAGTAACAGTGATAGTAGCAACAACAGGTGTTGTGCCATTATTGATAGCAGTGAATGAAGCGATATTACCTGTACCACTTGCTGCAAGCCCAATGGAAGTATTATCATTTGTCCAGTTAAAAGTTGTGGAGCCAACAGCACCCGTAAAGTTCACTGCCGCAGTTGCCGCACCATTACAAAGAGTTTGATCAGGCGGATCAGTTACAGTTGGTGCTGGGTTAACTGTAATCGTAAAAGTTTGCGAAGGACCTGTGCAGCCATTGGCAACAGGAGTAACAGTGATAGTAGCAACAACAGGTGTTGTGCCGTTATTGATAGCAGTGAAGGAAGCGATATTACCTGTGCCACTTGCTGCAAGCCCAATGGAAGTGTTATTATTTGTCCAGTTAAAAGTTGTGGAGCCAACACCACCCGTAAAATTTACTGCCGCAGTTGTCGCACCATTGCAAAGAGTTTGATCAGCCGGATCAGTAACAGTTGGAGTTGGATTAACAGTTATAGTAAAAGTTTGTGAAGCACCGGCACAACCATTGGCAACAGTAGTAACAGTGATAGTAGCAACAACAGGTGTTGTGCCATTATTGATAGCAGTGAATGAAGCGATATTACCTGTACCACTTGCTGCAAGTCCAATGGAAGTATTATCATTTGTCCAGTTAAAAGTTGTGGAGCCAACAGCACCCGTAAAGTTCACTGCCGCAGTTGCCGCACCATTACAAAGAGTTTGATCAGGCGGATCAGTTACAGTTGGAGTTGGATTAACAGTAATTGTAAATGTTTGTGTCGGGCCATCGCAGGTTACACTACCACCTGTAAAGTGTGGCGTTACTGTTATTGTTGCAGTAACAGGTGAAGAGCCGGCATTGATGGCTGCAAATGCTGCAATGTTACCCGTACCACTTGCAGCAAGGCCAATACCAGGAGTATTATTTGTCCATGTATAAGAAGTACCAGTACCAGTGAATGTAATGGCAGCAGTTGATGCTCCGTTACATACTGTTTGATTACTGATCGGATCAACAGCCGGTGTTGGATTTACTGTAAGCGTTCCTGATCCGCTACCTGCACAACCAACGGCATTTGTTATTGTCACACTATACAGGCCACCAACCGTAGCTGGAAAATTTGACACATTACCAGGATTGGTAGCACCAGCAGGTACTGTCCAGGTATAAGTGTAACTACCGGCAGGTATAGTGATGGTAGAAATTGTTGACGCAGGACCAGTAGCACATATTACAGCAGGACTTAAATTCACAGTTACAGATGGATTAGCATTCACTGTAAGATTACCGGCACCAGTACCCTGGCAACCCGTAACCGGATCTGTAATTATTACACTATATGTTCCGGCAACAGTAGCTGAAAAACTTGCTACATTACCAGGATTAGTTGCTCCACCGGGTACTGTCCATACATAGTTATATGTTCCGGCAGGAGTTGGAGTTGCAGTAATTGTTACAGCAGGATCACTTGCACATTTTGAAACCGAGTTTACAGTCACTGTCGGATTTGGATTTATCGTTATCGTTATTGGATAACTGCTCGTACACGAGGTGCTGCTGTTTCTTACTGTAAAGGTTGCATTATATACTCCTGCAGGCACTGCACCGGGTATCGGTAAGTTTATCGGACTAACCGGAAGTGCAGCATTTGTAATGTTTACGAATCCTGCAGCAAGAGCAGCTGCATCATAAACAACGCTATATTGATTCGGGCTACCTGTAGTAGCGGAATAAGTAAGACTCGCTGTTGGGCTCCTAAACAAACGGTTGGATTCGGACCGAGGGTGATTGTTGGCAGAGGATTTACGGTAATGGTTCCGTTGGATGTTATGTTACCACAACCTCCTGTCAATGTAATTGTATAACCAAACGGACTTCCAACAGTTGTTGTTGGTGTGCCGCTTATCGTTACAACATTACCTGCCCAGTTACCCGTTACTCCCGGCTGGCAATCCGCTGAATGTTGCTCCCGTTGCTCCTGTTGTTGTATATGTAATGTTCGTTATCGCTGATGTTGATACAAACTGCTTGTGCATTGGTACCAGCAGCGGAGGTTAGCGTGATGGTGTTATTCGGTGTTACAGTGATCGTTCCTGTTGCATTCACATGTACCACAACCTCCTGTCAGTGGTATGCTGTAGTTAAATGTTCCCGATGCAGTCGGTGTACCACTTATCGTTATCGTGTTTGCTGCCCATGTTGCTGTTACTCCTGCTGGTAAATTGATCGGCGCACCAATACCAGTAGCTCCTGTTGTTGTATGTGTGATATCGGATTAATGCAGTATTGATACACAATGTTGGTGTTGATGATGCAGCACTCACTGTATTGTTCGGGTTCACAGTGATCGTTCCTGTTGCATTCACAGTACCACAACCACCTGTCAATGTTATGCTGTAATTAAATGTTCCCGTTGCAGTTGGTGTACCACTTATCGTTACAATATTAGCTGCCCAGTTTCCTGTTACTCCTGCTGGTAATCCAGCTGAACGTTGCTCCCGTTGCACCTGTTGTTGTATAAGTGATATTCGTTAATCGCTGTATTGATACAAACTGTTGGTGTTGATGCAGCTGCTGATGTCAGCTGATGGTATTGTTCGGTGTTACAGTGATCGTTCCTGTTGCAGTTACAGTTACCACAACCACCGGTCAATGTACTGTGTAGTTAAATGTTCCTGATGCAGTCGGTGTACCGCTTATCGTTACAATATTAGCTGCCCAGTTCCAGTTACTCCTGCTGGTAATCCAGCTGAATGTTGCTCCTGTTGCACCTGTTGTTGTATATGTAATATTCGTTAATCGCAGTATTGATACAAACTGTTTGTGCATTGGTACCGCTGCTGATGTCACGTGATCGTATTGTTCGGTGTTACGGTTATCGAACCTTTGCTGTAACGTACCACAACCTCCGGTTAATGTTACTGTGTAGTTAAATGTTCCTGATGCAGTCGGTGTACCACTTATCGTTACCATATTAGCTGCCCAGTTACCTGTTACTCCTGCATGGCAATCCTGTAACTGTTGCTCCTGTTGCACCTGTTGTTGTATACGTGATATTCGGTTAATCGCAGTATTGATACATACTGTTTGTGCATTGGTACCGACTGCGGATGTTAAGCTGATCGTATTGTTCGGTGTTACGGTGATCGTTCCTGTTGCAGTAACAGTTACCACAACCACCGGTCAATGGTAATGCTGTAGTTAAATGTTCCTGATGCAGTTGGTGTACCGCTTATCGTTACAACGTTTCGCTGCCCAGTTGCCTGTTACTCCTGCTGGTAATCCAGTTGAACTGTTGCTCCCGTTGCTCCTGTTGTTGTATAAGTGATAATGTTCGGTAATCGCAGTATTGATACAAACTGTTGGTGCATTGTACCGACAGCTGATGTCAAGCTGATCGTATTGTTCGGTGTTACGGTGATCGAACCTGTTGCATTTACACTTACCGCAACCACCTGTCAATGGTATGCTGTAGTTAAATGTTCCTGATGCAGTCGGTGTACCACTTATCGTAATCGTATTGGCTGCCCAGGCTGCAGTTACTCCGGCTGGTAAACCTGTTGGCGCACCAATGCCTGTAGCTCCTGTTGTTGTATGTGTGATAGCTGGACTTAATGCAGTATTGATACACAATGTTGGTGTTGATGATGCTGCAGTCACCGTATTGTTTGGTGTTACAGTGATCGTTCCTGTTGCAGTAACACTACCGCAACCACCTGTTAATGGTACTGCTGTAGTTAAATGTTCCCGTTGCAGTTGGTGTACCACTTATCGTTACAACATTTCGCTGCCCAGTTGCCTGTTACTCCTGCTGGTAATCCAGCTGAACGTTGCTCCGTTGCTCCTGTTGTTGTATAAGTAATAGTAGGTTAATCGCTGTATTGATACATACTGTTTGTGCATTTGTACCGCACTGATGTTAAGTGATCGTATTGTTTGGTGTTACAGTGATCGTTCCAGTTGCATGTCACAGTACCACAACCTCCTGTCAATGGTACTGTATAGTTAAATGGACTTCCACAGTTGCAGTTGGTGTGCCACTTATCGTTACAACATTAGCTGCCCAGTTGCCTGTTACTCCTGCTGGTAATCCAGCTGAACGTTGCTCCTGTTGCTCCTGTTGTTGTATAAGTAATAGTTGGTTAATCGCTGTATTGATACAAACTGTTTGGTGCATTGATACCAGCTGCTGATGCTAAGCTGATCGTATTGTTCGGTGTTACAGTTATCGTTCCTGTTGCAGTCACAGTACCACAACCACCTGTTAATGGTAACTGTATAGTTAAATGTTCCAACAGTTGCTGTTGGTGTACCACTGATCGTTACCATATTGGCTGCCCAGTTACCTGTTACTCCTGCTGGTAATCCAGCTGAACGTTGCTACCGGTTGCTCCAGTTGTTGTATAAGTAATAGTTGGTTAATCGCAGTATTGATACATACTGTTTGGTGTTGATGACCGGCCGCTGATGTAAGTGTGATGGTGTTGTTCGGTGTTACAGTGATCGTTCCTGTTGCATTCACTGTACCACAACCTCCTGTCAATGTTACTGTATAATTAAATGTTCCCGTTGCAGTTGGTGTACCACTTATGGTTACTATATTAGCTGCCCAGTTGCCTGTTACTCCTGCAGGTAAATCCGCTGAACGTCGCTACCGGTTGCTCCTGTTGTTGTATAAGTAATATTCGGTTATTGCTGTATTGATACATACTGTTGGTGTTGATGAAGCCGCTGTTACCGTATTGTTTGATAGACAGTTACTATCGTAGGGACAGAAGTTGCAGGGCAGAGATCAGCATTAGCTACAGTTACTGTATAAGAACCACTTTGAGCAGGTGTTGCATTTGAAATAGTAAGTGTGTTAGTGGTTACTCCAGAATAAATAGAATTGTTTGTTAGCGGTGTTCCATTGAGATTCCATTGGTAGGTTAGAGCCTGGTGCTGTTGTAAGCACTGAACACCTCCTCCCGCACAAAAAGGAGTGGGCGCCAATTAAGATGTAATTGGTGTGGCATGGAGGCGTAAGAACAGTAATTGTTGCATTACCATTCATAGTTGCAGAACAGGAAGGGGTAATATTGGTAGCAACAACCGTATAAGTGCCTGCCAGTACCAAACAGACCAAAATCTATTGCTGAGCCAGTTCCCGGGATAGGGCCTGCCATGTTCCATTAGTATTATGGATCAATTCATAGTTTACTCCTGATTTCAGAACCATCCAGACCAAGATGTACAGTATGTACCCAGGCAAATAGTATTATTACCGCCAGTTACATTAGAAGCTTAGTGGTGGACAAGCGGCGATCGCAAAACCGCTAAAAGAATTTACCCCTGTTATTGAAGTGGCGGTATTTGTTGGAACGCCACTGATCGTGGGATATGTCCAGTTGGGTGCATTATATTTTCCAACCCTGAAGTTGGCGGGATCTGTTGGTGCTCCGTCTACAATGCCTGAAGGATAATTAAATGTTGCATTGTAACTGGTAAGAAACAATTCCGCCGTTGGTAAATGTCCAATAAGTATTGACGCTTCTTGCAGGATCAAGACCTAATGAAGGATGATCACCATTTGTAGCAAGACCGGTAAGATTGCCGGCTGTAGTTACATTACTAAATTGTAAGCTGACAGGAGTATAAGCAATAGTTGTTCCGATCGGAAAATTGTAAGTAAGAGAACCCGTTGCTATGGCTCTGCGTAAAGTTACTCGGTTACATGTCCGTTGGTTCTTGATATGGATCCAACTGCACTATTGGTTACAATAACTGTTCTTACATTGGTTGCTGCATCGAGGTTGCCGCCGTTTAATGTAAGCTGATTGTTTATAGTGAGGTCACTAACTTCCAGTCTAACGACAGGAGAATTAAAACTATTTATTAAAAGATTGTATACAGGAATATCACTGTCTACCCGGAATGTTTGAGCGGCAGGTGTGCTTGCATTACCAAACTGGAATGTTCCGCCGGTAATACTTTTTGTTCCCGCCCCTGCAGTGATCAAAAGATCTCCACCGGTTCCGGAATTTACATTTTGAAATACTATTGTTCCCCCGTTTATTGTATTGATATGTGAGGTAGCAGTAACTTCAAAACTCGCAAAACTTGAATTGCTTAGCCCGGCAGTGCAAATATTTATCAGACCATTGGACATCATTATTGTTCCGTGGTTGTTAATAAATAATCTGCCTGAAACATTCATTGTTCCTCCCTGCATATCAAGAAAGGCATAGGGAGTTCCTGCTCCATTATTATTTACTTCTAAAGCATTACCTGAATTAGTTCCGAAGTTTGCGGTCCCGCTTGTAATTCGAAGTAATCCATTTGTTGTTGTAGAAAAATTTCCGCCGTTTAATGTAGCTCCACTTATCCATAAACCTCCTGTAGCGGGTATTGTTGGTGCGGCATTAAATTGAAAAGTACCGGTTGTCATTTTAAACAATCCGTTTGTGATTGTAATGTTTCCAGTATTTGTTATAGCACCAGCGCCATTTGCTTCAAGAACAGATGTTATATCAGTTCCTTTGTTTACAATGATGTTATTGAATGAGGTTGGGGAACTTCCATTTATTGTATTACTTGTAGCTCCTTTAAATGTTACTGAACCTGTAGATGCATTAAAGGTTCCGTTATTTGTCCAATTCCCATTTACATCCAGGTTAATTCCTGCACTAAAACTTAATGTACCGCTTATTGTAATACTCTTACATGCTGCTGCTGCATCAACTGTAACTGTTGATCCTCCAACTATAGTTACATCATCAGTAGGCCCAGGAACAACTCCACCTACCCATGTAGTTGTTGCACTCCAGTTACCACCACCAGCTGTTGAAGTATATTTGTGAATTAAGAGTGAGATTAAATGAAAACGAAACAACACTAAGAAGTAATGCAATAGAGATCTTCCTCCCTTTGCTAAGAAAGTTTTTAAACTCATTTTCAGGTGCAGGTTTAACAACAATGGTATTTGTTACTTCAACAGTCAAATTCACTTTATAAACTTTTAGTTCATAAAAGCCTCATGGGTATGGGCAGTTACACAGGAATGGATTTGCGTAATCAAAAACGCTTTTAATTTTTTCGCACTAAATCAGAATGTGGTTGGAGATTCAAAAAAGGATATTCGGAAAAGGATGGTCAGCATTGAATGCTGAAGATTTATTCACTTATGTATCTTGGGATCTGTCTTCATTGAAAAATAAATGAAGACAAAAAAGAAATATGTTCGTTAAGAAAGGTCAGAGCTTTCATACTTGCTGTTTTTATGGTTAATAAATACAGCTTCTCACAGTAATTGGGTTTAGCTTAGTTTCCTAATAAACAGGATTTTAAGCAGGGCGATAAAACTACTAAACTAATTCTGGTTTCCGGTATGAAATCATTCATTAATTTCCAATTTTTTTTCAACCTCTTTAGTTGCGTATCGTAAAAGTCCTATACCGGGTAAAACAAGTGGATAAGTCAATGTGCAAGGAAGTTTTTTTTTAAGTACAATCCGCCGCAGTTAATGCAAAATTTTCGGAGTTTGATGGGAAATCTCATTCACTTATTTTTGCTACCCATTTGGGGGTTTAGCTCAGTTGGCTAGAGTATTTGCATGGCATGCAAAGGGTCACCGGTTCGACTCCGGTAACCTCCACTAACAAAATAAGGCCCGCAGATCTGCGGGCTTTTTTATTTGTGTTCTTACTCAGTTATCTCACACTTTGTTGAAGAACAACAGCAAATTTTATTATTTACCCCAAAGACAAAAGAAAGTTCAACGAAAACGATTGCGTATCGCATAAACAAACTCCCGGCATGATTTTTATCATCTTTTTACCAGATAGTTCATTTACTATTTTGAGGATTGAATCCAATCCTTAGATTTGTGTAGTATTAGTAGCTAATCCGTTATAACTTGAAATTTTTAGTAGTCATCCTTGCCATTTTGTTTTCATCGTTCATGAAAAGCTCCGATCCCAAAACCGAAACGGTTTGCGGAACCTGGCGGGGATATTATGGAACAGAAACTGAGATCAACTCCATCATCATTAAGATCAGTCCACAGAATAAAGCAGAAATATTTTACTACAATGGGGCCAGTTTAAAAACAAGTGGTACGTACAAACTCATTGGCGATTCTGCTATCGTTATTTCCTGCCTGCCTGATGATAAAAGATCTCCGGAAGTAATTTTATATGGCAATCTTAACCGCACATCCAGCTTTATCGATGGCCAGTGGGATGGTAAAGGAAAAGAAGGCGGATGTTTTTATCTGCAAAAGCAATTTGTTCAATCCAACCTTTAACTGGATCGTATCCGTGACCTTTTTTCTTGTTGATTAAGCGTTTCTTTTGCTTAATCTGTGTTCATCCGTGTAATCAGTGAGCAAAAACAAATTAACATCCACTTGATGAAGGGGAAAAATTAATGATAAGTAAAACAACATGTCGAAGGCAAGCAGGGTCTTGAAATAAACTAACTGTATGAAAAAATTATTTCCTGTGTTGTTTCTTCTTTTATCACAATCAATATTTGCACAAAAGCCATGCAGTCTTCCCGTATTTCGCCAGTTTGATTTTTGGGTAGGCAATTGGGAAGCGTTTACCACTAATGGAAAAAAAGCAGGGGATAGTAAGATCAGTATTATGCTTGATAGCTGTGTGATATTGGAAGAATGGACAAGTGCTTCTTCACAGCAGGGATTAACTTATTCCGGCAAAAGTTTTAATATGTATAATGTTGCTACCAAACAGTGGCAGCAGACATGGGTGGATAATACAGGCAATACAACTGAATTCTTAAGAGGAACAGGTAATGATGGTAAGATCGTTTACTATGCTGATAAAGTAATGGATCCGCAGGGAAAAAGCTTTATGCGAAGACTAACTTTTACCAAATTAAATACTGATAAAGTAAGACAGTTTGGTGAACGAAGTGATGATGAAGGAAAAACATGGACAGCCGAATACGACCTGGAATACAGAAGAAATAAATAACTTCTCCAATAGATTTACATTTTAAATGAAAAGTAGCCGTGATGGACGGCATTTGCGGGGATTTGAATTTTCCTGACCTTTAGTGAGATCAAATAGCGATAACCCGTTCTCCCAACAAACGAAATAATTTTTATAAAACAAAACTACTGTTATGAAAAAAATTACTGCCGCCTTTATTTTATTCTTTACAATTATTCAAACTTCAAAGGCGCAAATGGATCTGCCGCCAAGTGGTGGTAACCCAAGAGCCACCATTTCTGAAGAAGTGGGCATTACAAGCATTACCCTAAAATATTCAAGACCCGATGTAAACGGAAGAGAAGGAAAGATATGGGGTACACTGGTGACGTATGGATTTACATCGCAAAACTTAAATACAAATAAGAATGATATGCCCTGGCGTGCAGGCGCCAATGAAACAACAATGATAACATTTGAACATGATGTGAAAGTAGAAGGAAAAGATATAAAAGCTGGCACTTATGGTTTGTATATGGCTGTTTGGCCTGAGAAAGCCACCATCATTTTTTCTAAGCAAGCAGATAATTGGGGCAGTTTTTTCTATGAGGAAAAAAATGATGTATTGCGTGTAGATGTAAAGCCTGTTGCATTGGACAAAAGTGTTGAATGGTTGAAGTATGAATTTATTGAGCAAAAAGAAAAATATTGTGTGATCGCATTGCAATGGGAAAAATTATCCATTCCATTCAGGGTGGATGTTGATGTTGACAATATCGTTTTGGCAAGAATGAGAGACCAGGTAAACGGCCAGCGGGGTTTCAATCCACTTCTTCTTACTGCAGCAGCAAATTATTTTATAAATAAGAATATAAATCTTGATGAAGCCCTGGCATGGAGTCAAAGAGCTGCCAGCTTCAAAAGTTTTTCCACGTTAAATACATTGGGAACAGCTTATACAAAATTGAACAGGTTAAAAGAAGCTGATTCTGCTATGAATGAAGCATTAGTATTTGCAAATGTGGGACAATACCTTAATTATGGCAGAAGTTTAATAACGGCAAAAAGATTAGACAGGTCATTGGAAGTTTTTAACGCAAGCCAGAAAAAAAATGGAGATGTGTTCCAGGTAAATGCCGGATTTATGTCATATTATTCTGCAAAAGGAGATTTTACAAAAGCATTGGATTATGCAAACAAGGCATTGGCCCAGGCGCCTGAACCGCAAAAGGCTGCAGTAAATACAATGATTGCAAAGCTGAAAGAAGGGAAAGATATTAATCAATAATAAATTCTTTATCAATGAAAAAAACATCAATTGTTTTATTGATCACTTCATTGCTTGTTATCTCGCTATATTCTTTTTCCATTAAGAAAAAAGAAAATTCAATTGCAATTGTGTATGCCTGTCTTCCCTGCGGGTCGGGTTGTGATTCGGCAGTTTATGATAAGCCGGGCACATGCAGTCACTGCAATATGAAGCTCGTTGACAAGTCAACAATTGTACATAAGGATATTGAACCCGTTAAAATGTGTTCCCTTGATGAAAAGAATGTTGTGTTCCTCGATGTTCGTACAGCTGCGGAATTTAATGGCACTGCCAAAGATAAATTTGGCGCAATAAAAAATGCGATCAATATTCCAGTACAGGAACTGGAGTCAAGGATAAGCGAACTGGAAAAGTATAAGGATAAAGAGATCATCGTTTATTGTTCACATAGTCATCGTAGCCCCAGGGCCAGTTATATGCTTACGCAAAATGGATTTAAGAAAGTGACCAATATGCTGGGCGGTATGAGTGTTTGGAAAGACCAGGTGAAGAAAAACGATTGCAATGAACGATTATATCAGCAACAATAAATTTTAACTATAAATAAATACACCATGAACAATGCAATAAGCTGGTTCGAAATTGGAACTACCGATCTTGACAGGGCAACAAAATTTTATGAAACAATTTTTGGAATTAAAGCTGAGTCCGCTTGATCTTGAAAATATAAAAATGCGAATGTTCCCATTGGATAATATGATGACAGGAGTAGGCGGCGCATTAGTATTTACAAACGGGTTTCATAAACCATCTTCCACAGATGGACCCTTGATCTACCTGAATGGAAATCCTGATGTGCAAAATGTATTGGATAAAGTGGAAGCTGCCGGTGGAAAGATCATGGTTCCGAAAACGGAGGTCAGTCCTGAATATGGTTATATGGCGGTGATAATAGATACAGAAGGGAATCGCATTGGTTTGCATTCCGTTCCTAAACAATAAACCCCAAACCCCTAAAGGGGCTTTGGCGGAATTGATCTTATAAATAAGAATGAGCAATTGCAAAATATGTTGAATGCGTAAAAATCTTAACACTTTTAATTAGCTAATGAAGATGAATGAAATTCATAAGTTGAAGTGGAAGAACCAATGCTGATTAAAATACAAATGAACCGTCCCTTCTCTGAAGGAGAAGGGACAGGAGGGATGAGGCTATGGCATACAACGAAAAACTTGCCGACATGACAAGAGAACTTATTGCTCTAACACATAAAAAAGTAGAAGAGAAAGCAATGTTCGGCGGCTTATGTTTTATGGTAAATGATAAAATGTGCGTTGGTGTAGAAAAAGAAAGATTGATGGTAAGACTTGACCCTGCGAAGTATGAGGAAGTAATAGAAAAAGATGGATGCAGGCCAATGGATTTTACCGGCAAAGTGATGAAAGGATTTGTTTTTGTAGATGCAGATGTATTGACCACAAAAAAGAAATTGGAGTATTGGATATCGCTTGCATTAGAATATAATAAGATCGCAAAAGCAAGCAAGAAGAAGGCGGTAAAGAAAAAGAAATGAAATACAGTCTTGAAAGATCATATCAAATCCTTGAAAGAACTCCTTCAGTTCTCAAGGCATTGCTAAGTGATCTGGATGATGGTTGGGTAATGAATAATGAAGGACCCGATACGTTTTCTCCTTATGATGTGATCGGGCATTTAATTCATGGAGAAAAAACAGATTGGACAGCAAGAGCAAAAATTATTTTAGAGTTTGGCTTGTCAAAACCATTTGTTCCATGGGATCGCTTTGCCCAATATGAAGAAAGCAAAGGCAAAACATTACAGCAATTGCTTGACGAATTTGAAAAGGTGAGAACAGGAAATGTAATATGGTTCAGATCACTGAAGTTAACAGAAACCGATCTCGATAAAAAAGGGATGCATCCAAAACTCGGGGAAGTAACATTAAGAAATTTATTGGCTACCTGGGTGGTGCATGATCTTACTCACATTGCGCAAATAACAAGGGTGATGGCGAAGCAATACAAAGAAGAGATGGGGCCATGGCCTGAATTTTTCCGGATACTAGCCTTTTGAAAGGGTGCAGCCCAAATTTTCGCTTTTGCCCCTATCCCCTAAAGGGGAATTACAAACTTTCGGACTGATGCTCCCCTTTAGGGGATGGGGGCTAACTCAAAATGAGATTGCGAAAATTTGGGATGCACTCTTTTGAAAGTATCTTATCACCGTCTGTCATAAATAGCTTTCCTTTACGAAGGTTGTAAGATTACCTTTCTGAAAACTTATTTTCAACAAAATGCAATTTATGAGAAAGCTATTTTTAGTGATGACAGTAATTGGTCTTTCAATAACTGTTTCTGCACAAAATATAATTGTCTCTCCGCAATGGGTGAATGATAACATGAGCGATCCGGATCTTGTGATCATTCAACCAAGTTTTTTAAAACTTGATTATGATAATGAACACATCAAAGGCGCAAGATATTTGTGGCCTGATTGGTTAACGGCAAATTCGCCGGAAGGAACTTATAATCCACCTGAACCCAAAGCAGCAACTAAAGTTTTGCAGGATCTTGGTATTAATAAAAATTCCAAAGTTGTTTTATGTCATGCATTTGGTGATGTCAGCATTACTGCAAGAATGTTTATTACATTGGAAAATCTTGGATTAAGAGACAGGGTTTCTTTTTTAAATGGTGGATTGGTGGCATGGAAAAAAGCAGGTTTCCCGGTCACTAAAGAATTACCGGTCGTTAAGAAAGGAAATTTTGTAGCAACTGCTTCTGTTCCTTTATTGGTTGATAAAGATTATGTGCTTCAATCATTGAAAACAAGATCGGCTGAAATTGTTGATGCAAGAATGAAAAGATTTTATGATGGCGACCCAACAGGTAATCCCCGTGATGGTCATATTACCGGTGCGTTGAATCTTGCTTATACGGATATGATCGATTCAGCAAATAATATTAAGCCAACTGAAGTATTATTAAAAAACTTCCAGGCTGTATTGCCAGATAAGAATAAAGAAGTTGTTACTTACTGTTTCATCGGTCAAACTGCCAGTGTAATTTATCTTACTGGACGTTCACTCGGTTATAATGTAAAAGTGTACGACGGCTCAATGCAGGAGTGGAGCCGTATGCCTGAATTGCCGATGGAAAAAACAAAGAAGGAATGATTCATTTTTAGTATAGCCACTTTACATGCTTACCCAATCAACTGTCATTATTAATAGACCTATTAAAGAGGTATGGGATTTTTTTAAAGATCCCAATACCCTCAAACAATGGCTTGGAGGTTTTCAACGATTTGAGCAGGTGAGCGGAATACCCGGAACAGTTGGCGCCAAAGCAAAACATTATTTTCTTGAAAGAGGAAAGGAGTTAGTGCTTGAGGAAGAAATTATAGAAGTAATTCACGAAAAGAAATTCCTGGGTACACTTGGCTCGCCAATGATGGTGAACACAGTAACAAATTATTTTAATGACCTGGGAAATAATAAAACAGAATATTCACTTTCGTCCGACACACAATTCAAAGGATTTTTTTGGAAACAAATTGGCCCATTGATGAAAGGTGAGTTTAAAAAGCGACAGGAAAATGATCTGCAGAAATTAAAACAGGTATTGGAGAGCCAATAATTACGATCCTCAATTTGCATCGGGGATTTTTATTTGATCATTTTTTTCGTTTAAATGTCCCTTCCATGAATTTTATTTCTTTTCCTTCAGGGCCATCGCCGTACATCGTTAATGTGTAAGTATCATTATCTATCATCTTCATTACTTGCCTTATGTTCATGTCGGTTTTACCCGAAGGGTTTGGCTGCGTCCCTTTTAAATTCAAGGTTTTTGAAGTTGAATCATAATCGCCATTCATATAAGTAAAACCGGAACTAAAAACATCGATCCAAACAGTTTGAAATTTCTTTTTGGCATTATCATAAGCATTAATGCTTCGTCCCTCAAACGGCATTCCCATCATGGTACCTGTAAGCTTTGCTTCCTGGTAAAGACCATTTAATATCATAGAATAAGTTTGTATGAGTTTAGAAGTATCAGGTTTTGTCGGATCCATATAACCGATCACATCCGCTTCCCATGTACCGGTAAAACTTGCCAGCCATTTATGCATCGGGCCGGGAATAAAATATTCCGTTGGATCAGGCAGCTCTTCAGTTTCAGTAATTGTTGTTGTGGTGACAACCGGTTTTTTATCTTTTTCAGCATTATTATTTTCCGTACATGAAATGAATAAGGCGACTGTGCTGATAGCAATAACAGTTAGTTTCATAAAAGATTTTTGATTAAAAAAGATACGACTTCTTTATTTGCTATAGGTTCTAAAAATTAAAACAACTATTTAAAAATGGAAATAAAAAACCCTGAACATTCATCCAGGGTTTTCAATATTATTTCTGTCCGATCATTTTTTCCGGGTAAGCTTTATTTCCATTGTTTTAAATTGATTTCCGGTTTTTGGATCAGGTCCATACATTTCCATCACTTGATGATTATCATCTATTATTTTATATACTTCTTTAAAGTCACATTCTCTCCCGGTAGAAGGGTCGATCATTTTGCCTGTCAGCGTTGTGGATTTCGTAGCATCATCCCATGGCCCCTCCATTTTCAAGACACCTGTTCCCATATTATCGATCCATGTACTCATATATACTTTTTTATGATTGTCATACCCGGTTGTGCTCATGCCGTTAAATGGCATTCCCATCATATTTCCTTTTGCTTCTGAAACCTGGTAACGGCCATCCATCACCATTTTATTTACCATCGTCATTGTGCTGGTAGAAGGAGGTGCATCAAGAGCCATCCACATTGTTACTTCACCATTCCAGGTACCGTTTGATTTAGCAAGCATTTTTTGCGGTTCGCCAGGTGTAGAATATTCCATCCAGTTTTTCATAGCAGTAGCAGAATCAACAGCTACCCAGGGTTCTTCTTTGGGTTTTGAGTCTGTAGCAGATGAAACTGTAGCGTCAGCTTTAATTTCATCAGGTTTTTTCTCGTTTTCGCAGGAAGCCAATATAAATGCTGCTGCGATGGCAATGGTTATTCGTTTCATAAAATAAATTTTTTGGACGAAAAAGGTACAACTTCTTCATTATTCACAATTGCTTTTTTTGATGAACGTCTGAATTTTGTTGATAAAATCAGAAAACAAATAAGTAAGAATGGCTGATTGTTGTTTCAACGTAACTTTGAACTCAATTTTATGGGAGTCTTAAAACAAATAGCGGAATATCTTTATATCCGTAAGCCGGATCCTGACAGGCCTAATACGAATTTTATTAGAAAAATGCATTGGATAAACAGGACAAGCATCCTGATATTTATTCTTTGCCTGATCATATTGGCAATAAAATTATTTTCCTAAGGTAAAATTGTAGATGTGTTGTGCGGCTTTTGAAGAGGCGTTTCCTTTTTCACTTAATATATTTTTCAGATCAGCATAATCTTTTTTCAATTCCGTAATTCGTTTTTCATTCGTCAGTAATTCTTGTAATTCCTGTTCCAGGTTCTTCACATTCATATCATGTTGTATCAATTCTTTCACCACCAATTTATCCATGATAAGATTTACCAGTGAAATGAATTTTACTTTCACCAATCGTTTGCCGATCTCATATGAAAGAAAGGAACCTTTATAACAAACTACTTCCGGCACGCCAAACAAAGCGGTTTCAAGTGTCGCCGTTCCTGATGTTACTAATGCTGCTTTAGCCTGCATCAGCAGATCATAAGTTTTTCCCGACACGGCGCTTACATTATTATATGGAGCCAGTAAAGAAGAATAAAAATCATCATCAACACCCGGAGCTTTGGCAACTATAAATTGATAAGAAGGAAATGCTTTGCTTACTTCAAGCATTACCGGAAGTTTTTTTAAAATTTCCTGTTTACGACTTCCGGGCAGTAGCGCAATAATTGGTTTATCAGAAAACCGTGAGCTATGGACTCATGGACTGTTGACTGTCGACTACTTCCACCAACGGATGCCCCACATACTCCACCTCCCAGTTCCATTTGTTTTTGAAATAATCTTTTTCAAAAGGAAGAATGACGATCATTTTATCGATCGTTTCTTTCATCATCTTCACCCGGTTCTCTTTCCATGCCCAAACTTGTGGCGATATATAATAAATGATGCGGATCCCTTTTTGTTTTGCCCATTTTGCAATGCGGAGATTAAAGCCGGGATAGTCAATTAGAATTAAAGTATCAGGTTGAAATTGTTCAATATCTTTTTTGCAAAACTTCAGATTGCGAAGAATGGTAAAAATGTTTTTTATCACTTCCCAAAAACCCATAAAAGCAAGATCACGGTAATGCTTTACCAGTTCACCACCGGCTTGCTGCATTTTATCACCACCCCAGCAGCGGATCATTGCTGAAGTATCAAGCTTCTTCAATTCTTTGATAAGATTGCTGCCATGCAGATCACCTGATGCTTCACCTGCTATTATGTAATACTTCATAAACCCCCAGCCCCTAAAGGGGAGTTTTGGAAATTAATAATGGTTTGCAAAATAAGCATTTGCTGAATAGCGATAAGAATGTACAAGAGTCCGCCTACGCTAAAGCTTCGGTGGATAAATGCGACCCTTCCACTTCGACAAACTCAGTGTCTGGGTAAACTGTGACGTTTTTGTTGAATAATGAGCAGAACCTTGAACGGAGCGTCGCAAGGAACGATAAATAGAATTACTGTTGCCGGAAAAATTAAATAAAAACTTTAATGATCAGGATCGCTATACCATATACAAGTGTAGTGGCAAAAATTCCTTTAGCCGTTTTGTCGCGTTGTGTATTTATATATATAGTAAACAAAACTGCATTGGCTAAAAGGCAAAGAGCTCCGACAGAAGTGATCAGCCCCCTTGTATTGAAAAAATAGTCAAGGAAGTCCATGAAGCCAAATGAAGAAAATTTAAGGAAATAAACAACGATAAGTCCAAGTACAGGTCCCATTAGTCCAAGAACTAATCCAAGCTTAAGGTCATCTCTTTTCAGGATAAATGTTGCCACGTTTTTTCAAATTTAGATTTAAGAACGTAATTGGTCATATCAAATTGTACGGGAACTACGCTTATATAATTATTTGCCAAAGCCCATACATCAGTATCCTTGCCTTTATCAAAATTTACAAATTCGCCGGTAAGCCAGAAATATTTACGACCATGCGGATCATGTCGCTCAATAAAATCCTCTTCATATTTTGCATAGGCCTGGCGGCAGATCATTATTCCTTTTATCTCTTCAATTGTTGCCAACGGAATATTTACGTTCAGGATCATGTGCTTGTCCTGTTCGGCTGAAAGCAATTTTTCAACAATGATGCGGGCATATTTTTTTGCTGGTTCAAAATCGGCTTCAATGCTATAATCAAGCAATGAAAAACCAACAGAAGGGATGCTTTCGATGGCCGCTTCAACAGCCGCGGACATAGTTCCAGAATAAATAACATTGATGCTGTGATTGGCGCCATGGTTGATACCGCTTAAACAAAGATCAGGTTTGCGATGAAGCACTTTATCAACGGCCAGCTTCACACAATCCACCGGCGTACCCGTGCATGAATAAGCTTCTATTCCTTCAAAAAAATTTACGGGGTGTAATCTTAACGGCGATCCGATAGTGATCGCATGGCCCATTCCTGATTGAGGTTTATCAGGCGCCACTACAATTATTTTTCCAAGATCCTTTACGGCTTCCACCAGGTTCCTGATACCCGGCGCCGATACGCCATCATCGTTGGTGATAAGGATTACTGGTTTTTCTTTTTTCTTAGCTGTTGATCTTTTTACCGTTGCTTTTGCTGGTTTCTTAGTTTTTGACATAGGTTCTTATTCTAAAGCAAAAATGTTTTGTTTTTTCCGGCTTACCAAATGGAATTATTAAAGATAGTGTGTCGGTTTGGCTTGAACCACTAAGTCACCAAGACACCAAGCTGCACAAAGTAAATCTGTGAAAATCCGTTTGATCAGTGTCATCCGTGTGCTACACAGAAAAAAAATGTTTTTTGTAAAACCAAAAAAATTAGTATTTTGCAGCTAACTCAATTAGTTTCTTATGAATATTGCCAATCAAAATCTGAAATACCTGCGTAAGCTCCGTGGCTGGACACAACAGGAATTTGCTGACAAACTTCGTATCAAGCGGTCATTGCTGGGGGCTTATGAAGAAGAAAGAGCAAAGCCGAATTTTGAAGTGCTTGAGATCGTTTGCGATATTTTCAAACTTTCTATGGATGATATTTTAAGAAAGGACCTTAGTGAGAACAAAGGCAACTACCTCGCAAAAAGAAGAGCGTTGAAACTTGCAGGCGGAAGGCCTGATATTCCTTTTGTGCCAATGAAAGCAGCAGCTGGTTATTTAAATGGCTATGCGGATCCGGATTATATTGATGAATTGAACACATTTACTTTACCGATGTTATCAGGTGGCAATTACCGGGCATTTGAAATCATGGGTGATTCAATGCTGCCAACGCCAAGCGGATCAATAATTGTTGGAGAAAAAGTAGAGACACTTGACGAGGTAAAAAATAACTATACATATATAGTTGTATCCAAGATCTGAGGGTATCGTTTATAAAAGAATTGATAAAAACAACAAGGCCAAAAACAAGCTTACCCTTGTAAGTGATAATCCTTCTTACCAGCCTTATCATATAAACTCAGAAGATGTACTGGAATTGTGGCAGGCATCCGTTGTTATCAGCCGTGCAGTGTCTCAACAACGATGGGACATCAATCAATTGGCCAATATTGTTACCAATTTACATCAGCAGGTGAGCACCTTGAAAAAGAAGATGAACTAGCTTGACATCAATCAATTAGCTTTTGTTCGGGGATAGCAATATTACTTATGCGGGCAAGCTTTATTGAATTATATTTGTCGTTAGCTAATTAACTAACTGCATGGCTATTCAACGCCTTTTTCTCGTACCCATTTTGATGGTAATGTTTCTATTTGGTTTTTCTCAAACCAGGAACATGCCTGCAGTTAAAACTGACCATTCCCCAAAAATTGATGGGATTCTTGATGATACAGTCTGGCAAAAAGCCCCGGTCGCTACTGATTTTATTCAAAATTTTCCCAAAGCAGGTGAGCTTGCAATTGTAAAAACCGAAGTAAGAATTCTTTACGACAATTCATCCATATACATTGCAGCTATGCTTTATGATGATCCTGCTTCAATAAGAAAGCAATTAACGGCAAGGGATGAGGAACAACAATCAGACGTAGATTATTTTTCTGTTTTTTTTGATACTTATAACGACAATCAAAATGGTTTCCAATTCCTGGTTACTTCTGCAAATGTGCAAACAGATGCTAAGTTATCACCGAGTTTCAGTGGTGATTTTGGCGAGTATGGCGATAAAACATGGGATGCTGTTTGGGAAAGTAAAACAAAAATGCTTGATAATGGATGGTCGGTGGAAATGCGGATCCCTTATTTCTCTTTACGGTTCTCAAAAAAAGAAATACAGGATTGGGGCATACAATTAATGCGGTTTACCAGAAAAAATAATGAACGTTCTTGCTGGAATTTTTTTGATCCGAATGTAAATGGTTTTCTAAACCAGTTTGGGGATCTTACAGGGCTTAAAAATATTGAACCGCCATTGCGGTTAAGTTTCTCTCCCTATTTATCTGGTGGAGTTAATATTTCACCGACTTCTAATGGCAATAAAACAGAGTGGTTGAAAAGCGGCGGTATGGATGTGAAGTACGGAATTAGTGAAAGCTTTACACTTGATGCAACGATCATTCCCGATTTTGGACAAGTGGTTTCAGATAACGTGGTAAATAATCTCACTCCGTACGAAATTAAGTTTGCGGAGAACCGTCCTTTCTTTACTGAAGGCACGGAGCTTTTTAATAAAGCAGGATTATTTTATTCAAGAAGAGTGGGAGAGATGCCGCAAAGATTCAACGCCGTTCAAAAATTTGCTCAAAACAATACGAATTATGAGATCATTGAAAACCCGGCAGTAACCAGTTTATATAATGCGATCAAATTTTCAGGTCGTACAAAAAACAATTGGGGACTTGGCTTTTTTAATGCAATAGCACAGAAAGAAAAAGCAATTCTTAGAAATACAACCGACGGTAAAGACACCAGTATTGTAACCGAGGCGCTTGCTAATTATAATATTATTGTAGTTGACAAGGCATTAAAGAACCGGTCCTATGTGACATTTACCAATACGAATGTAATGCGGGAATATATTAACCGGGATGCAAATGTTTCTGCTTTTGATTTTAGTTTTTTTGATAAGGAAAATAATTATAATGTTCGCGGCGCTGCACGATACAGTAAAATTTTTGGCACTGCAGGTTATGATGGTTTCAGCACCAGCCTGCGTGTAGGTAAAGTAAGTGGCAAGCTCCAGTATTATCTTTCGAACCTTATTGAATCAGATAAATATGACCCGAATGATCTTGGGATCTTGCCCGCCGCAAATGAAGTTTCTTATACCGGGCAGATCAGCTACAATCAATTTACTCCTAAAGGGAATTTTCTTACTTATAATTATAAGCTAACGTCGAGCTATGGATGGCTTTACAAACCTTATGCATATAATTATTTGCGGATAACGGGACAGGGTTTTTGGATCTTTAGAAATTTTTGGGATGTCAGTCTTACGGTTGGTACCTTACCCTTTGGAGAAAATGATTATTTTGTTTTAAATACTCCCGGCCGCTATGCAAAACGACCGCCTTTTAGTTTTGCTGAAGTATCAGGAAGTACCGATAGCAGGAAAAAACTTTTTATCAGTTATGATCTTCTTGGTTCGGTGTTTCATATTCCTGAGGACCATGACTATTACAAATATTTATTGGGGGTTCGCTATCGCTTCAGTAATAAAATAACAATGGAACTAAGCAATGCAGGTGAATCAGAAACAGATTATATTGTTTTTGCAGGCAGGGAATCAAATGGAGAACCAATAATAAGTTTTGTTGACTTTAATGATATCACTTCTATTTATTCGGGTGTTTACAACTTTACACCACGAATGAATTTGACAATGCGGGTACGGCATAACTGGAGCAAAGTAACTTATAAACGTTTTGCAAACGTAGATGAAAATGGAAAGGATATTCCCCGTGCATTTATTCCTGACCAGGATGAGAATGTGAACTTTTTTAATGTCGATGCTTTCTTCACATGGGATTTTCGCCTCGGTAGCCGACTTGTATTTGGATGGAAAAATTTTTTGGGGAATGATGAGTATGTTGATGGTATGACGTACAAAAAGTATTTGAATAACCTTAGCCAAACGATTGACCTCCGACATGGCAATGAATTGACACTTCGCTTTATTTATTTTATTGATTTCAACTCGCTGCGAAAAAAGCATTGATCACTGCACTTGCATGATCCCGTTCTCAACAATAGCAAAAACATTTTCTCCTTTTTGTGCAGCTACATTTACGAAGCCGGTAAAGCGACTGAATGCGGGAAGTATCCCAACATTATTTCCAAAATAAAAACAGGGGAATTGCAAAGATTGTCTTCCACGGCCACGAATGCTGATGCCCGGGTGAAGATGACCGCAGAAAGTGTAATGTGACCGGTCTTTTATAGAGGCATCACCAGGATCATGACAAAAAGAGAAATCACCAATATCAAGGCGATCTATTGTTTTAATCCGCATTTCATCATACCAGGCTTTTTCCAATATATCATGATTGCCATTTACCAGGATCATTTCCAAAGCATCAAGGTCGTTTCTCCATTTTTTAAAAAGATCCATTTCCTTGTTTGACCGGCTATGCGAAAGATCGCCGGCGATGATCAGTTTCTCTGCTTTAAAAAAAAGTATTTGGGTAAACAGTCGTTGAAGATCTTCTTTAAAAACATTTTGCGGCACCGGTATCCCGGATTTCCTGAAATGACCGGTTTTGCCAATATGCAGATCAGCAATGATCAGGGTCTTTTGTTTTTCCCAATACATCACCCGTTCGGGACTTAAAACAAAATCGTTTTCATTAATGGTATAGGCAACAAGGGCATTCATAAGAAGGAAGCTAAATTAATCCTTTATCAAATATGGAGTAATAGCAAGTTCCCGGTTACCAGATACCGGTAACGGGTAACCGGAAACCAGCAAGATCATCTCATCAATTCCGCCTGCATCTTCCTCACCCTGTCTTCAAGTTTTTCTGAAGAAAGATCTTCCCGCATGCTATCCACTTTTATAGGAAAACAAAATGGAGTATACCGTTCAGGAAAAGTGAGAATGATCTTTGAATGTTGAATACGGTTCAGCATATCACGCAATCTTGTTTCTTCCATTTGCTGGGCAAAAACTTCATTGTATGCTTGTCGCAGCAATAAATTATGCGGCTCATATTCATTAAAGACATTGAATAATAAAGAAGCAGAAGCCTGGAGATGCCGTGCTTTTTTTCTTTCACCCGGCATGCCCTGGAATATTAAACCACCGATGGTGGCGATATCACGAAATTTTCTTTTAGCCATTTCTGTACTGTTCACGCTGCGTTGAATGTCTTCAAATAAATTTTCAGGAGAAAATAATTCATACACATTTGAATCATCCAATGGTATCGGTTGATCGCTCAGTAATTCAAAACCATAATCATTCATGGCAAATGAAAAAGTGATAGGAGTGATGCGGCTGATGCGGTAAGCAAGAATAGCCGCCATTGCCTCATGCACCAATCTTCCTTCAAAAGGATAAACAAATAAATGATGACCCTTCATCCGTTTCAATTTGTTCTATCAGCAATTCATTTGCTTTTGGTAAATGAGAAAGTTCTTGTTGTAATTCAAAGAGAGGCTTCAGAGTGGTTAGTTCGGAGTCTGGAGTTCTGAGTTCAGGGTTCAGAGACTGGTCATTGACTCCCGACTCCTGACTCCTGACTAAAGACTTGTCTAAAGTCTCCCTCAGCTTCTTTCCCAAATTTGCACTCAATGGCATGCGGCCGCCTTGCCAGCTTGGAACAATGGATTTTTTTGCAGTTGATCTGCGAACATAAGCCGTCATATCTTTTGAAGAAACATATTCCAGTTTTCTTCCGGCTAAAGAAAATACATCACCGGGTGTTAGCCGGCTGATGAACCATTCTTCGATCACACCAATAAAACCGCCATTCAATAATTGCACTCTCATCATCGGTTCGCTCACAATAGTGCCAATATGCAGGCGATGACGCATCGCGATCTTTCTGGAAGTGACCCTGTACACATTATCAATTATTTCTACTTTTTTATATTCATCATATTGTTGCAGAGCATTACCACCCGGAAGTAAGATTGTGTAAGAATTTGTTGCCATTCATCTTTTGTTATTTCACGATAACAATAGGTCGATCTTATTTCTTCAAACATTTCATCAGCAACAAAACCATCCGAGATCGCCAGTGTGCAAAGCCATTGCATCAGTACATCATAACATAATAACATCGGCACACGGCTTTCAATTAATTCTTCTTTGATCGCAGATTTTAAGGCAGCCGCTTCTATCAGTTCAAGAGAATGTGTTGGTAAAAAATATATTTTACTAACAGCATCAGGCTGGTGACCACTGCGACCGGCACGTTGTAAAAAACGGGCAACACCTTTTGGTGATCCAACCTGTATCACTGTTTCAACGGGACGAAAATCAACGCCAAGATCAAGTGATGCGGTGCAAACAACTGCTTTCAATTTCCCGCTGTGTAAATTTTCTTCCACCCATTCACGCAATTCTCTTTCAACGCTGCCATGGTGAAGTGCGATGGCGCCGGCAAGATCAGGAGATGCATTTAATATCTGCTGGTACCATATCTCACTCATGCCGCGGGTATTTATAAAAATGAGTGTGGTCTTGCTTTCATGAATGATCGGGAGGATCTTATGAACGAGTTTAATTCCAAGATGACCGGCCCAGGGATATTTTTCAATTTCATCAGGAAAAACAGATTCAATTTCTATCTGCTTTTTCATTTCAGCATGCACGATCACTCCGGCCCCCTCTAAATCTCCCCCGAAGGGTGAGACTTGAGACCCCAACGGGCTGATTTTTTTTCTATTTAATGGGGCCAATAGGACTTCCTTTGCCTCTTCAAGATTCCCGATCGTTGCACTAATACCCCAAATGGGAGTGTGAGTTATCAGTTGTGAGTATTTGAGCATTGACTATCGACTATAGCTGTCGACTCGACTATCCTTGCAATCGCCAGTTCCACCTGCACCCCTCGCTTTGACTGCCCAGCAGCTCATGCCATTCATCAACCGCAATAATTTTTAAAGAAGAAAAAATTTCAGCATAATCTTTTTGACCAATTAATAAATGAAGACTTTCCGGGGTAATGATCAGTACTTCCGGCATTTGTTTTTTCTGCTTTGCTCTTTCAGTAGTAGAAGTATCGCCATTCCGAATTCCTATTCTCCAATTAATTCCCAATTCCTTCACCACTTCTTCCATTGCACGACCGATATCAGTTGCCAGTGCCCGCAGTGGAGTTATCCATAAAAGTTGAAGTCCGCAATTTTTTATTTTTTGATGATCATCCGGATGATGATTGATGAAGTCAATAAGTGCACCAAGAAAAACAGAATAAGTTTTACCGCAGCCGGTTGGCGCATTCACCAAGTCCGCTTTCACCATTGATGATATGCTGCCATGTTTGTTGCTGAAATAAAAAAGGGTTCCTGTCTTTCGAAGCAAGCCAGTCACTGATAATATGGTATCCTTTTGTTTCTTCAAGGCATTGGGCCATGCTGCAAATTAATTCTACCTTTTATTACATTTACCAGTTCGATCGATAAAGCTGCGCCGCTTCTTTCTCCTTCAGGAGCTACGGTTAGGACACAAATATTTTTGGCACACGGATGACACGGGTTGGACGGATGATAACGGATTTTTTATTCTGCAAAGCAGAATAGATCTGTGTTTATCCAATTCTGTTTAAATTTTTTTATAGAAATAGGTACAGGTTTTTATCTTTTTAATAAGTTTAAATCAATAAAATCAGTTCAATCCGTGTCATCCGTGTTCCTGCATCTTGTATTCGAAGATGTGTCCTAAGGGTAGCCTTCGGAAGAGGGGATAAAGACTCTTCAAAAATAATACTGATGATGGGGTGAGGCCGGTCCTTGAAATTACAGGTTACGCAGATAATTCTGTATCGAAGGAATTAATTCAGGAATATTATCCCTGCAGATCTCAAAAATAATTACATGATCAAGTTTATCGTAATGATGCGAAATAAAATCTCTGAATTTTATGATCTTTTCAATATCGGCAGTAATATTTTTTTCAGTGAAACCAGGCTGTACCTTTTCAATTTTTTTAAAATTTTCTGCCAGCGCCTGGAGGCGGGTTGTTATAGCATCAAGCTTCATTACCCCCTCTTCGGTGGTTTTAAAGTCACCGGGTTGATTTATTCCATTATAATATACAGAGATCTTCAGGGCATGTTCCAGGATATGATCAAGCTTTTCTTTGATAAAAGGATCATGCATAAATGATCTCCTTTTCCACAGTTTGTAAAAATTTTAGCGATAAATGTTCTCCCTTTCTTACAAGATCAACCTTGTTCTTAAATTGTTTTTCCAGGTTAATCCAAAGACTAAAATAGTTGTCAGCAATTGGGGGAGCCAGTTCTACCAGATATCCACATCGCTGTCATTCACTTGTTGTTCTTTAGCATAACTGCCAAACAGGCCAATGCGAATGACGCCCAGTTCCTTTTCAAAATAAGGTTTATTGCGTCGCAGGGTTTCTAATATTTTGTCACGGGTAAGCATGATCTCAAAATTAATATTGTTTATGGTAAGGCAGGTGTATTCGCCATTGATATCGCAGTCAGAATGACTCTTT
The DNA here is from genome assembly GCA_963746915.1 of uncultured Bacteroidota bacterium. Classification (GTDB taxonomy): domain Bacteria; phylum Bacteroidota; class Bacteroidia; order Chitinophagales; family Chitinophagaceae; genus VBAS01. The sequence continues at coordinate 663,274 of CAVVDD010000006.1, forward strand.
CGAAATTCTCATTGCCCCGCCAGTTTCTTCTTCGCATCATTCAGCACATTGGTCATCACCTCGTCTCCTTCGGTTTTAAATTTTCCCATTGTTTCAATACAAGCGGCATAATCACCGGCGAGATAATAAGTCACTGCAATATTCTTCAGCACGGTTTCAAACTCCGGTACATACGCAAGTGACTTTTTATAATTATCTATTGCATTCTGGTATTGTTTAAGATCGAAATAAACGGCCCCGAGGTTATTATATATTCGGTTATTGTAAGGACTGTAGGCTAATGCGGTTTTAAGTTCTTTGATCGCCGCATCATAATTCTTCATTTCTCTATAAGCCGCGCCGCTGTTCATCTCAACCGGGTTGGCAGTTATATCAATTGTAAAAAAACTATTCTTTGCACTCTTTGCTTCATTGATCGTTTCCGGAAAACGTTTTTGTTCATTGTAGTAGATCGCAAGCTTCAGGTGGTTTTCAAAATCAAATTTCTTTTTCCCCAGCAATAAATTAAAAAATATCAAAAGCACAACCGGTACCAGTATTATTTTTTTTATTGACCTCATTTTTAAATTAGCAGTTCCAGCTTCCTGTGCATAAAGACCCAGTATGATGCCACCCATCAGCAGCATATAAATAGAATGTTCTATTCGTTCAACTGCGAAACTGAAAAAACTGTCAACAGCCACGGCACTTAATCCTGCCAGCATAAGTATCACCAGTATCTTTTTATCATTGCTGGTTGTTTTGCGTATCACGATAGATCCCATCACGGCAATGATCATCCACATGCCAAAATAAAAGATGGCGCCGGGAACACCAGTTTCAGAAGCTATTTGCAGGTAGACATTATGCACCCGGTCCGGTGCAAAATATCCTTTGGCGAAAACAGTATTGGCAAGTCCATAAGAAGGGATCACTACTTTCCAGTTGCCGGAACCAACACCTGTCAATGGATGATCTTTTATCATTGACAATGTTTTCTTCCACATCTTTAATCTTTCAGAAGTGTTTACATCAGCCGCAGATCGGGGTGTGGTATTTACCGTGAGGCTTGCTGCCCGTTCCGTTACCGACTTAGCCAATTCACTTTCTGTATCGGAGAATATCAATAAGCTGATAACAGCAGCAGCAACAACAATGGCTGCCAATGAGGATAGCATCCATCTTTTTCTAAGTGAAGGCACAAAGATCAAAACCAGCAACAGGGAAACGATAAAGACAGCGGCGCCGGATAACCATGATGAACGTGTTTGTGAAAGTAAAAGCGATACAACGATCACGATGAGTGCAAACCCTGCCATCACTTTCCATGATCTTTTTCCCGCATAAAAAGTATAGATGACAAAGGGCAAAAGAAATGCCTGTGCCGAACCAAAAAGATTACGGTTGGTCATAAAACCATAAGGCTTATAATTACCCGGCAGACTGGTAAAAGCAATTTCATAGAATTGCAAAATACCCACAAGGCCATGCAGCAAAGAAATGATCGTGATGACGCAACAAATTTTCAGCAATTGTGCCGGTTCCTGTGCTACCGCCGTCATTATTATAAAAAGCAAAATAAGATGAAGCAGGTGCCGGCTGATCTCCCAATATCCTTCGCGGTAATTGATGGCGACTGTTAAGCTCAGCAAGCTCCATGCTGCAAAAGCCGCCCCGGTAATAAAAACAATTTTAGCCAGGCGGGGAGGAACAGTGACCATTCTTTTTTTCCAGGCAAAAAAGTAGAGAACAAAAAGCAGCATAAAGCCACAAAGAAAAATATAGCGAACAGAAACAACGGTATCAAGCGGAATCTCTGAGTATAAAAAAGGAAGGATCACTATCAATGCAAGCAGCCAGTTCATCATACTGTTGATACCGGGTGAAGCGGAAGATATCTTACTTAGTGTTACCCGTTCCGGTTTTTTTTGAGTGTTGGATCCTGGCTTCTGCTTGCTCATAAAAAATAAAACATAGTTACTATTATTTTAGGGGAAATGCAATTCATCTATCATCCCCATATACTGTGCCCTCAATAAGACCACAAGCAGGGGGCTGGCTGCCATGATCATTGAAATTTTCATTACATTTGAAATATGGAAAAGAGCCTGAAAATAGTTCAGCTGAAGGATAGGAATACAGACTTCCTTTATTGGATTTCGAAGAGTGAAATTGAAAGACTTCAAGCTGTTGAAACATTAAGACAGCAATATATAAATTACAAAAACGATGTTCAGCCAAGACTTCAAAGAGTTTATAGAATTATTAATCAAAAACAAAGCTGAATATTTAATTGTTGGGGGCTATGCAGTTGGCATACACGGACATCCAAGATATACGGGTGATTTAGATATCTGGTTGAATCCAACACAACAGAATGCAGAATTAATATTAAAGTCTGTAAACGAATTCGGATTTTCATCATTTAAACTCAGTCTTGAAGATTTCACCAAACCGGGTAACGTTATTCAATTGGGTTACCCGCCTCTTAGAATTGATTTACTTACAGAAATTGACGGCGTTACTTTTAACGAATGCTTTGAAAATAGAAAAGAAGTTACCATCGGCAATTTACAAGTGAGCTTTATTGGATATCAGGATTTGCTAAAAAACAAGAAAGAGTCGGGACGTCCACGTGATATAGACGATATAGACAATCTTAAATAGATTACGGCAGCCGGCAAAAATATTGCTGCAAGTGGCGGGTCGTTGAATTATCAGCAGTTTGCATCGCTGTAATTAGGATGCCGGAAGCCGATCATGATCTCGTGAGGTCAAATTCCCAACATTAAAACAGCGGGGTTGTGTGGAAAGATCTCATTAAAATCTCATTAAAACTTTATTAGGAAATATACGTGGGAGTTGTTTGTATCAGAAAACATATATATTTTCGTTGCCCGTTGTGTATTTAACAATTGCACAACAAGTCTTCTTCAAATCCTTTCTCCTCCGAATGATCCACCCGTAAATTACTCAAAAGCTTGTATGTAGGCGTAAAGACAGGTGATGTTTGTAAGCTAATGATCCGTTTAAAAACCAGTTAAGAAAGAAAATCCAATTCTGAAAAGAAAAGGTTCGTGAACATGTAGTGTGGAATTTATTTTCTATTAACTGAGCCACCATTATGAGACTATTGACACTGCTTAAGAAAGTGGACTGCTTTATTTTGTCCTGCTGCTATTACGGAAAACGTAATGGTTCTTGCTGCAGTGTAACAACAAAAAATAAAAATTATTATAACAATGATCCTGTATCAACAGGGTCATTTTCATTTATGTCCACCGACCTGTCTTCCGAAGCCTTAGCGAAGGAAGAGCTTTAGCGAAGGTGGATTTATATCCTGCTAAAAATTCTTTCTTAAAAACATCACTTCGCAGATCCGGCATTTTCATTTTTGTATGGTTTATTTCAATAAAAAAATTACTCCAATGATGAAATCATACGCCGGAAATAAAAGGACAACGAAATTGAATACATCACTTCATAGAACATATGTATATGTTGTCGTATTGATGATTGCTAATTTGTTTTTTATACATAATCTTTTTGCACAAAGCCAGACTTTTTCTACACCTGGAACTTTCTCAGGCGTAAATGGATTTACAGCTCCGGCGGGAGTTACAAAAATAACAGTAGAAGTTTGGGGTGCTGGTGGTGCGGGTGGAGGTGGCAATACTGTTGCTTCTGGCGGCGGCGGCGGTGGTGGTTATAAAAAAGTAATTGACGTCACCGTTGTTCCGGGTACTCAATATACAATTGTTGTAGGTGCGGGTGGTTCAGGTGCTGCTACTAACGGACAAGCAGGTGGATTATCATCTGGCACTTTTTGGAGCCACTATTGTTTCAGCAACAGGTGGCGCTGGCGGCGGTGGCGGAGTTAACGGCGCTGGTGGAGCTGGGGGCTCAGGTGGTGCTGGCGGATTCACTGGTGGTGCGGGTGCAACAGGTGTAGCTTTTGGCTATGGCGGTGGAGGAGGGAGTAGCGCAGGGCAGGGGTTGAGGTGCAGGTACCAATGGAATTACTGCAACTTCTGGAACGGGAGCAGCAGCAGTTACAGGTGGGGGTAAAGGTGGAAATGGAGGTGGGTCACTAAGGAGACGCACCTGGTGGTGGCGGTGGAGGCGGATTTGGCTTTGGATCTCAATCTGGTGGCTCTGGCAGAGACGGTAAGGTTGTTATCACTTGGGTTGCTTGTCCCACTCACAGCAACAGTTACCGGCCAATCCAATCTATCCTGTTTTGCAGCCAATGATGGCACGATAACAATCTCCGCAAGCGGAGGCACAGCCCCTTATTCTTATTCGAAAGACAACGGGATTAACTGGACATCTTCTCCAGCAATCGTTCCACCTTTTACATTTCAATTTACAGGCTTACAGGCGAATGTGCAATATAAAATAAGAGTAAAAGACAGTAACAATTGCGAATCCAAATCAGTACAATAAAAAATATTTATACCAGTAATGAAAACATATCCACCAAATAAACGAACAACAACAATGAAGACTTTTCTCAACAGATCATTTGCTTTCGCTATCGCATTGCTGATTGCGAATTTGTTTTTTAATAATACATTCGGACAAACAGTAATACAATCTACCCCGGGGAATTACACATTCACTGTACCAGCGAATGTTACTTCAATAACAGTGCAAGCTTGGGGAGGTGGGGGATCAGGCAATGCTACTACTGGTGTGTCACAACGTGGCGGAGGCGGAGGCGCTTTTGCAACAAAAACTATTGCAGTTAGTTCAGGTCAAGTTTATAATTATACTGTCGGAGGAACTGCATCTAATTCTTATTTTGGAAATACAAGTCCAGGTAATTCAACCGGAAATCAAGTCAATGCTGCTGCAGGATCAACTGCTTCTACTGTAGTTGGGCTTGGGGGTCTAAATACAAATTGCAATCCTATTGTTGGTGCATGGAGTGGTGGAAATGGCGGTGAAATAAATGGTACTACCGCTGGAGGGGGTGGTGGTGGTTCTGCAGGTGGTGGTGGAGATGGTGGAACTGCAGGCGCAGCACCTTCGGCGGGGATGGCCCGGGGAATTGCAGGAAGCCTTATTGCAGGTGCGGCTGGCGGTGTAGGAGGAAGCAGCTCGACTAGTGGAGACGGTGCTAATGGCTCCGTACCAGGTGGTGGTGGTGGTGGTAGGCAAAGCGGATCTGGAAATACTTCTGGAGTTGGTGCTTCGGGACAAATTAAAATTACCTATACTGTTTGCCCCACAATCACATTTACAACGATCATTTCACCCATCAACTGCTTTAATGCAAACGATGGCCAAATTGTAGTAAACTCTGTAACAGGCGGCATAGGTCTTTACGAATATTCTATAAATGGCGGGGCGTATCAATCAAGCAATACTTTTTCCAGTCTTGCCCCGGGACAATATAAAATAAGGGTAAAGGACAGTAACGGATGCGAATCCAAATCTGTTCAATAGTTATTTCAAATGATGATGGAACCATATTCTGAAATGAAAATGTTAATGACAATGAAAACACAAGCCACACCAACTGCTAAGAAAATATTAAATGATAGTTTCTTTATCAGTGACTCCGTCATCAGCGATGATAAAAAAATTAATGACCAACAACTAACCATGCTGTATATGAAAACTACGTGATAGTTCGAAAATTCACGCACCACAAAGAACTCTTTTATGAAAACATTTTTACCTAAGTCTTTGTGTTCGCTATTGCTTTTTTGATTGCGAATTTATTTTTTGTAAAGTTTAGTTCTGCACAAGTAGTTGTATTCAGTGACAACTTTAGTACGAGCACAAGTTCTTCTTATTCTACTTCGGGAACTATACAGGCTGGTCTATTTCAATTGGGGACAAGATTGGGGAGCAGGAATTTCCCCAACTTACTCAACAATTAGAATTGACAAATGATGCGAGTGCGTCGGCAATGTTAGTGGTTGGGTATTAGTGAGCACTTCTACTTCATCATTAAGTCCATATAATTCTACATTGAGTTCAATTCCGGATTAGTCACTTGGACATTTAACATGAGACAAATCCAAACGGATCCCGGTGATATTAGTTCAGCAGCAAATTATGCTGTAGCATTTATTTTGGCTGGTCAATCAACTACTACTGCTACTGTTGGAAGTGGTTATGCTGTAGCTTTGGGAAATTCGGGCACTACAGACCCAGTGAGATTGGTTAAGTATTCTAGCGGTGTTCAGGGAACTGTCACTAATCATTTCTTGGTATCTAGGGTTAACAGATTTTGGTAATGAATACTTAAGTGTAAAAGTTACATATAATCCTTCCAATAATACTTGGGAGTTATTCGTAAGAAATGATGGAGCTTCAGCATTTGCAGATCCTTTGACAGGGTCATTAACTTCACAAGGGACTGCTGTTGATAATACAAATACAGGAACATCATTACCCCTAATGGGTGCATGGTGGCAAGGAAATACAGCAGCAAACAACACAGCGTTTTTTGATAATGTTACTTTACAAGTCAATACAACTACACTCAATTCTGCGGGTACTTATACCTTTAAAGTTCCTGCCGGCGTTACTTGTATTAAAGTAGCAGCATGGGGCGGCGGTGGTGGTGGCGGTGCTGTAAATGGACAGAGTGCTGAAAAAGCGGCAGGTGGAGGAAAAGGCGGCTCTTTTGTGCGAACAAATACCTTCACGGTTACTCCTGGCCAAACTTATACAGTTACAGTAGGTACAGCCGGTGCAGCGGGAACTACAAGTTCTCAAGATGGCGGTGATGGCGGCACTTCCTCATTTGCCGGCAATGGGATCAATATTATTGCTGCTGGTGGTAATGGCGGTAATGGAATAAACAGTAATAGCAATAGCGCAGCCGGCGGACAAACAGGTTCCAATGGTACCAATACTTTCACAGGTGTTACACAGGATGTAAGTGCAAGTGGCGGTGATGGTTCCGGCGGTTCAACAGGAAGCAACTATAGTGGCGGTGGCGGTAGTGGTGCCGGCCCAATTTCTCCATATAATGGCGATCCTGCATCAAATCAAACGGGGGGAGATGGAGATCCGGTAGGGGGAGGTGACGGGGGTAATGGGCAATCTGGCACAGGCACTGGCTCTTCAGGTAGCGGTTCAGGCGGTGCCGGTGGCGGTGCCCGTACTACAAACAGTAATGACTATAATGGTGGAGAAGGTGCTGATGGACAAATAATAATTTCATGGGTAGACGCATCCAATTTCACTGTTTCATCAAATTCACCAATATGTTCAGGTACCAATGCAACTATTAATCTTAACTCAACCACGATTGCTGATGGCAATTATGATATAAAATATACTACAACGAACCCCGCAGGTGGGCCAACAACAGTTAATAATGTAAGCTTCACAAGCGGAGCTGCATCATTTCCTGTTTCAGGATTAACAGGTCCATCAACTGTGGAAATTACGGAGATCAAACTTCCCGGAGCAAGCTGCTTTACTTCACTTACCGGTAAGTCAACTGTAGTTACGGTAAATGCCAACAATACAGCAGGAAGCCCTTCTTCAACACCGACGTTATGTATCCTCACTCCATTGTCTCCAACTATTACCATTGCTCAACAGGAGCAACGGGTATATCAAATAACGGAATACAAGGTGCAAATGGCTTGCCTGCAGGAGTGTCGGCTTCATGGGCAGCAAATGTCATTACGATCAGCGGCACACCGACCGCATCAGGTACATTTAACTACAGCATCCCATTAACGGGAGGTTGTGGTACTGTAAATGCAACTGGAACAATCAATGTAACTGCAGCACCAGTCGTTAGTCTTAGTGTCAGTTATATTTGTTTAGGTAGTAGCTCAATTATCTTATAGCAATACGCCATGT